>CAZNUA010000062.1:0-17113 GCA_964576115.1 uncultured Gemmatimonadota bacterium | reverse complement strand
GGCGATCCCGGTCGAACCGGGTCGGGGCTGGCTGCTGATTCTGTCCGAACGGTGAAAAGAGGCGATCATGACATGGATCCGATCCCTTACTGCCGTTGTACTCACCTTGCTTGTCGTGCTCTCACCCGTCACCGCCCAGCAGGCCCGGATCACCGAGCAGGTGCGGACCATCACGACCTATTCCTTCGATGACCCCGATCCGGTCCCGATCCTGGTGCGCCGGCCCGACATCTACCCCTACTACGCCTTCAACGGTTTCAGCCACGAATCGGAGGAGCAGGAGTGGACGGTCGTTACCCTGGAGAACGAGTTCGTCGAGCTGCAGATCCTGCCCGAGGTCGGCGGCAAGATCTTCGGGGCGATCGAGAAGGGGACCGGCGAGGAATTCGTCTACCTCAACGACGTGCTCAAGTTTCGCCAGATCGCCATGCGGGGACCGTGGACCTCGGGCGGGAGCGAATTCAACTTCGGCCTGGTGGGGCACGCCCCGTCAACGGCTAGTCCGGTCGACTACCTGTTGCGCGAGAACCCCGACGGCAGTGTGAGCTGCTTTGTCGGCACCCTCGATCTGCCCTCACGAACCCGCTGGACGATCGAACTCAGGGTACCCGCCGAGGGTGCCCTGGTCGAACTACGTTCGCGCTGGACCAATCCCACCCCCCTGCATCAGTCGTACTACGTCTGGACCAACAACGCGGTACGGGCCGGCGACGAACTGCAGTATTTCTACCCCGGGGACCGGGTCATGCCCCACGGCTATACCGCCACCCCGGGCACCTGGCCGGTGAATGCGCAGGGTCGGGATCTCTCCTGGTACCGCAACAACAACTTCGGCGGCAGCCAATCGCACTTCGTGCTGGGCGAGTACCACGATTTCTACGGCGGGTACTGGCACGACACCGGGTTCGGCTTCGGGCACTGGGCGCTCTATGACGACATGCCGGGCAAGAAGATGTGGATCTGGGCCCTCTCGCGGCAGGGGGCCATCTGGGAGGACCTGCTGACCGATACCCACGGCCAGTACAGCGAACCGCAGGCGGGGCGCTACTTCTCCCAGGACGATCATGAGTTCTTCGCCCCCGGTTCTGCCGATGCCTGGACCGAGATGCTCTTTCCCTTCGCCGGCACCGGCGGGCTGGTCAAGGCTTCCCCCTTCGCCGCCCTGAACGTGGAGCGCGAGGGTGAGCGGATCGTCCTCCACCTCTGTCCCCTGCAGCCTCTGGATGACGACCTCATCGTTTCGCTCGGTACCCGGGAGATTCACCGCGAGCACCTCACGGCCCGGCCGATGCAGGTCGTGCACCGGGAGGTCGAAACCGGGGGAGCGGAAGGGTTCATCCGGGTCGAGATCGCGGACAAGCTCGAGCACGACGCCGACCCGGCCGCGGTCCGGCTGAGCCGGCCGATCGTCTTCCGCATGCCCGATGAGAGCACCGCCGAGGGGTTCTACCAGGCCGGTGAGTACCATGAGAAGCGCCGGCAGTACAACCGGGCCAGGCAGAAGTACCTGGCCTGCCTGGCACGCGAACCCCAGCATGTCCGGGCCCTCACCCGTATCGCCGAACTCCACTGCCGCCGGGCCGAATACGAACGGGCACTGGAGTACGCCGGACGGGCCCTGGAACTCATCATGTACGACCCCGGCGCAAACTACATCTACGGCGTAGCCTCCCGGGCGCTCGGCCGGCTCACCGATGCAAAGGAAGCCCTGGGGTGGGCTGCCCGCTCGCTGGAGTTCCGCTCCAATGCCTACTGCCAGTTGGCCGAGATCTGCATTCTGGGAAGCGACCTGCCGCTGGCCCTCACCTATGCCGAACGTGCCTTCGCCTTCAACACCTGGAACATCCGGGCCCGTGAGGTGCTGGCGGTTCTGCACCGCCTGCTCGGGCATGCCGATCAGGCCCGCGCGATCCTCGACGACCTGCTCTCGATCGATCCCCTGAACCATCTGGCCCGCTGCGAGTTCTGGCGGCTCGATCCGACAGAGGCGACCCGCGATCCTTTCACCGCGATGATCCGCAGCGAGCTGCCCCACGAGCATTTCCTGGAGATCGCTCTCTTCTATCACCACCTGGGACTCATCGACGACTCCGTAGCGGTCCTGCAGCAGGCGCCCGAATACCCGACCGTTCTCTACTGGCTGGCCTATCTGCTGGCGGGTGAAGCCGGTCCGGACGCTCCCGGCTCTCAGAGCGCAGCCGTTCTGCAGCGGGCTCGGGTCCTCAGCCCGCACCTGGTCTTCCCCTTCAGGGTCGAAACGATCCCCGTGCTGGAGTGGGCCCGGCGGCAGGATCCCGGGAACTGGAAGGCGGCCTGGTACCTGGGATTGATTCATCAGGGGCTGGGCAGGAGCGAGGCCGCACAGGAGTGGTTCGGAGCCTGCGGCGATCCCGCTTTCGCGCCCTTTCACATCACCCTCGGTCTGCTGGACCGGACGGACGCTCTGACCCGGTTCGAGCGGGCCCGGGAAATCGACGAATCGGAGTGGCGCTGCTGGCATTACCTGATCTCTGAATACCGCCGGCTCTCGCGCAGCGATGAGACTGTGAACCTCGCCGCCGAGGCCGCCCGCCGCTTCCCCGACCGGATCGAGATCGCCATGGACCACGCCGGGGTGCTCTTCGACACGGGCGGGTATGCCGGGTGCCTGGCCATTCTCGAGGAACTCGAGGTCCTGCCCTATGAGGGAGGGTGGGAGGCGCACAACCTCTTCATGCGCACTCAGGTCCATCTGGCCCTCGAGGCCCTGGCCGCCGGCGAGTACCGGGCGGCGGTGCGCCATCTGGAGGGTTCGAAAGGGTACCCCGAACACCTGGGCACCGGCGAACCGTACGATGTCGATGTCCGGATGCAGGATTATCTGGAGTGGCTGGCCTGGAGCCGGGCGGGTAGCCGGCGGCAGGCCCGCGAGGCCTTGCAGCGGGCGGTCGACTATACCCTGGAGCACGGCACCGGCGGCAGCCACCACCTCTACGGGCTCATGGCCCTGCGCGAGGCCGGTCGGGAAGCCGACGCCGAGCAGATACTTGGAGAACTGCAGGACCGGGCCGGGCGGAACAGCGATATACGCTGGGCGATCGCGGTCTATACCGGGGACACCGAAGAAGCCGAACGCCTGGGGCAGAGCCGGCGCGGCGATCCCCGCTTCGGTATCCAGATCGCCGCCGCCCGGGCGATAGCGCCCTGACAGCCGCCGCGTTCGCCTGCTACTATCACTGGCGGTATGTGAACTGCGTCTCTCCCGACTATCGAGGTTAACGCCATGACGATTCGAATGCGGCCGGTTGTCGGCCTCCTGTTGCTGATCGTGACGGCCTGCGGAGGGCGGGGCGATCGCGGGGCCGGTGTTCGAGATGAGGCCCTGAGCGATGTCCTTACCCTTGAAGGTACCTTTGGTGCCGAGGATATCGCCGAAGAGTACATCCTCGCCCGACCGTCTCCTGAGGGGGTGGGGGTTGATATCGAGGGCAATGTTCTGGTGGTGGACGAAGCCTATGTGAAGGTTTTCGGAGCCGACGGACGCCCGATGCAACTTCTGGGAGGAAGCGGGGAGGGACCGGGAGAGTTCGCTCGTCCCCGGATCATCTGGATGGGTGCCGATGGGTATTTCACTGTTCTGGACGGGTGGACGGCCCATCACTTCCGGCCGGACCATTCCTTCCTCGACAGAACAGATCTCATGTTCCTGGATTCCTTCCGGAATATCATGGAAGTGGACAACCTTCTCCCTCAAGAACCGGAAGCCGTCTACTGTCTGGGGGAATTGGAACGGGTGTATGCGCTCGATTCCCGTGATGTTGATCGGGAGAACCGCTCGCGCAAAGAAATCTACCTGTTCTACCAGGACGCGGACTCGCTGCAGGTCATCGCTCACTACCCGCAATCCAACTTCGTTTCCAGTCCTCTGGGGAATACGGTCTCCTCGGGAGTGTGGGGCAGTCTGGAGATCGCGCCCCTGCCCGGCAAACGAATCGTCTACCTCCATACCCACCACGACACCGAGATATCCGAGGCGGGAGTCACCTACCGGTTGACTCTGCTCGACCTGAAGACGATGCGTTCGACCCATATCGACCATCACGATCCTGCCTACCTGCCGGTCGAATGCAGCTGGGAACCGATGAGCTATCCGGAGGAATACCGGGAGCAACAACCGGAGCAGTGGCGGCGCATGCAGGTGATGAATCAGCTGGTAGAGGAGTTCATTGCGGAACGGAAATTCGACTGCCCCGTACAGAGACTTTATACAGATGACGAGTTCATTTTTGTCTTCACGAATGCGCGCAACGACAGCAGCGACGTGAAGGTGGATGTGTTCCGCGCTGACCGCGGGTACCTGCGCTCGGCATGGTTCTCGGTCGGCTTTGGTTGTATATGCGACGGGTACCTCTACAAGGTCAGCAATTATTTCAGCGGCGAGGAATTCCCGCAGATCGAGAAATACCGGATCGATCCGCGTGTCTACGGTCGCCGCTGAGAGGCTCCATCTTCAACAACGCGCAGGATCCGCGAGCCGGTAAAGACCTGGCCGTGCATGTCGGTTGTGCGGACCCGGATCAGGTGCCCACCCGGCTCCAGACCGGCGGGCAGCCGTCCTTCCCACATGTGCTCGCAACGCGAGCCTCTCTGCTCGCTCTGCTCCCTAGCGATCCGGTTATACAGGGGATCGACCTGGGGGGCATGTTCCAGCGCAATCCACTCCCCGTCCTCATCCACGCTCATCTCGACCGTTGAGCGGGAACTGCCGTTGAAAACGTTGACGAAGACCGGCGTGTCGGCCAGCTGCGAGTGTGAGACCTCGTCGGGGATCTCGATCTGCATCTGATAGTCCGCGGGTCGGCGGGCGGCCTTGTAGCGGGTCGAGTAGGAATGACCGTCGAAGGTCACGATGAAGTACCCGTTCGGCGTACCGTCCGATGAGGAGGTGTGGGGGATACCGGTTTCGTCCTCATTCCCGCTCCACCACCGGCCGCAGGTGGCACCGGCGTTGATGTGGTGGTGAGGTTCAGCACCCAGCCAGCCGTGTTCGGCCGTCAGGAATCCGTGCGCGAGCACGTGCGAATGAGCGCTTATGGATAAGGTATGGGGTCGGTCCTGCAGCAGTTCGTAGAGCCGGCCGAAGTCGGGGGTGCGTTCGGCACTGGTCAGGGGGATGTGCATGCTCAGGACGATGAGCCGGTCGGAGGGAACGTGAGCCAGGTCAGATTCGAGCCAGTCGAGCTGCTGCTCTCCCAGGCCTGTGATGTAGCGGTTTCCGCTCTCGGGATACAGAACGTCGGCCAGGATCACGAAGTGGACCGGCCCGTAGTCGAAGGAGTAGTAACAGGGACCGTACTGGGTGCGCCAGGTCTCGTAATGCTCGTAGGGGTCACGGCCGTCGTAGTTGGCGTCGTGGTTTCCCAGGACGTGGTAGACAGGCACCCCGATGTTCCGGAAAGCGGCATTGAGAGCCGGGTAGAGGGCCAGATCATCGAAAGTCAGGTCACCGAGCGTCATGGCGAAAAGAGCCTCGGTGCCGACCAGTTCCTCGATGATATCGTGGGCGAGGTAATTCACTTCGGTGATATCCCGCGGCTGGGGATCGCCCATGATGACAGCCGTGAACCGCTCGGGTTCGTCGTGGCGGGTGAGCGGAAAGTCGATCGAGGCGGGCAGGGGCCCGGTGCGGGGCAGGGTGGGACCGTACAGATCCAGTTCCTCGGTCTGCTTGTGCAGATAATAGAACTGCGGCAGGTTTTTCTCATCCGGCGCTGTCATGTAACCACGCGGCTTGATGACGAAGTAGAACGCCTCGTCATGAGCGGGCAGGGCCCAGCGTCCCTGCCGGTCGGTGATTGTGACCGTGCGTTGATCCGATACGCCCACGCCCGCCAGCCCCGGCTCGCCCCGGTCCCGCAGACCGTTGGCGTTGCGGTCGAGGAAGACCGTCCCCTGCGCCATGCCTTCGGTTTCGGCAGGACCGAGAGTGGATCTGCCCTGTCGCCCGATCAGGCTGATGATGACGATGATCACAATGAGGCCTGCTGCAACCGTCAGGAACGTCCCGGTCTTCTTCATTGTCTTCTCTCCGCAGATCTGTCCGTGATGCGTCCGTGCAACCGACATCGCCGATCCTATGGTAACACATTGAGTCGGTGCGGATGATAGGTATTGTCTGTCACGACCGGGTTGCCGGAGTAGAACGATATCAGAGCCGACATCAGGATGGAGGTTGCTTCCCGGTCGTGAATGATGGGATTTTGGAACGGAAGAAGTGCCCAACCTGGAGGAAACAGCAGCAGTGGCTCATGCGGGTGATACGCCACCGTCAGGCAAACAGCTTGCAGCCCTTTCTCTGGCCGCGGTCGGAGTCGTTTTTGGGGACATCGGGACCAGCCCCATCTATGCCCTGAGAGAATCCTTTCACCCCGATCACGGCATCGCCGCCACCCCCGAGAACGTGCTGGGTGTCCTCTCTCTCATCTTCTGGTCGCTGATCATCGTCATTTCGGTGAAGTACCTGGGAGCGGTCATGCGGGCCGACAACCGCGGTGAGGGCGGGATCATCGCCCTGACGGCCCTGGTCTCGCCGCCGAGCGAGCAGGCCCGGGGCCGCCGCCGCATTCTGGTTCTGATTGGCCTCTTCGGAGCGGCTCTTCTCTACGGCGACAGCATGATCACCCCCGCCATTTCGGTGCTGAGTGCGGTCGAAGGACTCGAAGTAACCGCCCCCGGCCTGCATGCCTTCGTGATCCCGATCACGGTTGGCATCCTGATTGCCCTGTTTGCGTTCCAGCCCCGGGGCACGGCCCGGATCGGGGCGGTCTTCGGGCCGGTCATGATGGTCTGGTTCGCTACCCTGGCCGTCACCGGCCTGGCTTCGGTCGTCAAGCACCCCGCGGTGCTGCAGGCACTCCTGCCCACCGAGGCGGTCAGCTTCTTCCTGCGCAACAAGATGCTCTCGTTCCTGGTACTTGGTTCGGTCTTTCTGGTCGTCACCGGCGGCGAGGCTCTCTATGCCGATATGGGCCATTTCGGCAAACGTCCCATCCGGCTGGCCTGGTACGTCCTGGTCCTGCCCTGCCTGATGCTCAACTACCTGGGCCAGGGCGCGCTGGTGATCAGCGATCCCGAGGCCCTCTCGGCCCCCTTCTTCCTGCTGACTCCTGGGTGGGCGTTATATCCCCTCATCATCATCACCACCGTCGCGACGATCATCGCGTCCCAGGCGGTGATTTCAGGTGCCTTCTCTCTGACCCGGCAGGCCGTCCAACTCGGCTACCTGCCTCGCCTGCGCATCCGGCACACTTCCGATGAGCACATCGGCCAGATCTACATGCCGGTGGTGAACTGGCTCCTGCTGGTGAGCTGCATCGGACTGGTGATCGGCTTCGGTTCCTCGAGCCGCCTGGCGAATGCCTACGGTGTGGCGGTCACGACCGACATGGTCTTTACCACGACCCTCTTTGCGGTCGTGGCGCTGCGTCGCTGGCGATGGCATCCGGTTCTGGTCGCCCTGGGTGCGGCCGGACTCCTGGCAGTCGATCTGGCCTTCTGGGGCGGCAACCTCTCCAAGATCCCCCAAGGAGGCTGGTTTCCACTGGCCGTGGCGGGATCGATGTTCGTGGTCATGACGACCTGGAAAACCGGCCGTCGTTTCCTGTCCGAGCACATCAAAGCGCGGAACGTACCGGTGGAGGCGTTCCTGGAAAACCTGCGCCGGTACGAGGCGACCCGAGTTCCAGGCACGGCGATCTACATGAGTTCCTCCTTCCGGGAGACTCCCCCGGCTATGATGCACAATCTCAAACACAACCGCTCTCTGCACGAGCGGGTCATCCTGCTCACGCTCGTCGTCCATGAAACGCCCTATATCGATGAAGAGGAGCGGATCGAACTGTTTGATCTGGGTGACGGCCTTTACCGTATGAAGATCAACTATGGCTTTGCCGAGGATACCGACCTTCCTCGGGCCATGCTCGGCGTACAGGTCGGCGGGAAAGAGATCCGCATGATGGATACGACCTTCTTCCTGAGCCGTGAGCAGCTGATCGCCGCTTCCCGGCACGGTATGGCGCGCTGGCGCCGGCACCTGTTCATCTTCCTGTCCCGCAACGCAGTGGGCGCCTTTACCTTCTTCAATCTCCCCCCCAACCGGGTGGTGGAACTGGGCATGCAGCTGGAAATCTGAAGGTGCCTGATACAGGACGGGTATGATACCCTGACGTCGAGAGTGCCTGCCTGGATATCGACGACTCCTCGCACATGCAGGACAGTAATTCCACCTGTTCATTCGTGACATGCGGAGGACGAACATGCCGAAAGCAAACGACCCCCTCGATCCGGGGCAGAAAGCCATGCTTTTTACATTCGTTGAGGATGTTTTCGAAGACTATCGCAGACGAGCCAGAAAATGTACCAAACACAAGACATTCATTAAGAAAACCTCCCAGTTTCTGGATGATCTCACGAGCCAACTGGCTCCTTATGCTATCTATTTCACCCAGGACGAAACCGATTCCAAGAAGAGAAAGGAATTCTACGAAACGGTGCGTGTCGATAAGGCCATGAATGATTCTAGTTTCGATCCGGCTGACGATTCGGATCTCGATCTCAACGATCCTGATCCCTACTATTGCCCGTGGTTGAAGATGTGGGTGAAGACTCCTGCCGATTGCGATGGCTTTGAATAGGACGATCAGCGCCTGATCAGGTAGATCTTCAATTCGGGTACGGACTGTACAATTCCCGGGATATAGACGGCATCAGGACCAGCCGTCATTTTCGGATTCGATGAACCGAGGCGGGAGATCTGCTCGGGAAGGTGAGCGATTGGTGTGATCGCTGGATCCCGGAATCCGGTTTCGGCCCAGCCCGACCAGAGCTTGATCACGAATCCATCGAGGAACAGAGCATCCTGACGTGATTGAGTCAGGACGGGGTATCGGCCCAACGGGGAATACGATGCAGTACCCATGTTAAGATCGAGAATGCCGAGGGTATCCCCTCCTGTCTGAAAGAGGAGGTATCCTCCATCGGCGCTGATTCGGGGGTAGCCGAGAGTCGTATGCTCGAGAAGGGTGTCCTTTTTCACTTCACTGATGGTGTTACCGGTTCGATCAAGACGGCACCGGATGATCTGATCGGATCGGCCGGCTATCCGGGGCCGGATGCGACTGGCATAGAAGATGGATGTACCGTCCGGTGCCCAGGCGGGTTCGCTTTCGACGGCTTCGTCATTCGTGACCCGCAGGGCATATCTATGATTCTGCAGGTCATACAGGAAAAGATCGGTCTGGCCCATGGAGGAGACCAGGATAGCGAGAATTCCACCGCCACCCGGTTCGGGCGCAGGAGCGTGTTCATTCGTATAGGTCGGATCATCAGCCAGACAGCGGGTCACTTCACCGGTGGTGAGATCCTGCTGACGCAGCTGCAGCCCTTTTAGTGGTACGACCTCCGAATAGTAAAGTATCCGGCCATCCTCGGAAACGGCCGGAGAGTACAGCATTCCTTCGGCAACAACTCCTGCCTCGACATCCGAATCAGGGAATGGAATCCGGAAAATCGGCTGCTCGGTGACAGCGGTCATGAGTGCCAGACGCCCTGTTTGGGAGCTGAATGTGAAGTCATTGAAAAGTGAATCGATCTGAAGGCGACGGGGAGGGGCTCGGATCTCCCCCTGTCTGTTGAAGCGGATGGCGTAGATGTCCTGATTGTCATACGTATTGAAGTACAGGGTTCTCCTGAATTCATCCCACTGGAGCATCCACGGTACCAACCCTCCAATTCCGATCTGAGTGCTTTCCCCTCCCTCTGCAGGAACCATCCAGATACCGAGGATTCTGGCGCCGCGGGAGACCACAAAGGCGATTTTCGAGTCACCCATGATGAAAACCGGGTTGTACAGAGACAGTTCAGATTCGGGCGGCGGAAGCCCCGAGCATTCGATTGTTCTGCATTCATACCGTTCGGGTATCCCGCCATCCGGTGGCACCGCCAGACGGCACCCTGTGAGCCGGCTGACGGCTAGACCGGGTTCTTCGACCAAATATGTATAGAGGAGCATTCTGCCATCTGATGACCAGGCCGGCGAAAACGCAGAATGATCACAAACCTGAAGAAGAGTATCCCCCGACGTCGGGTAGAGATAGAGGCCGGGATTCATGTACGTACCCGTCAAGGCGAAGAGCGACCCTGAAGGAGATGCCCGCAGCTCGCTCCACTCATATCCCGCCGGCAGGGGGACCTTCCGGATGCCTTCATCCCCGAGAGGGATCCTGCGGTATTCGATAACAGCTTCACCAAGAGCGCCAAGCAGGGCGAGACTCTGGCCCTCCTCGACCCAAGTCGGAGAGAACTGGCCGGAGGCAAGATCGCTGGAGTCGATCAGTTCGGTCCGTATCGAAGGCGATCCGGTCGCCAGGATGGTTGCGGCTGCGATCGCCAGTATCAGTCCTGCCACCACGGGCAGGCCTCTGTATCCGCGACGGACCGCGGTGCTTCGGGGAATCGTCCGGGGGATCGAGGTCGAAGTCTGTATTTGCGCGTTCTCAGCCACTTCGAGCAGGGATTCGAGGAGCTGACCGCCGTCGCCGATTCGTTTATAACTGTCCTTCTGCAGACAATAATCCAGAAAAGCCGAGATTCCCGGCAGCGATGATTCCACCTCTTCAGGAAGGGGCGGTGCGTCTTCGTTTAGGATGCTGAGAGCAATCTCTTCGAACGACTGGCCCTGAAAGGGAAGACGGCCTGTCAGAACCTGGAAGGCGAGAATGCCGAAAGACCAGACATCGGCTGCTTCGGTGGCGTTTTCCCCCCGATAGATCTCGGGCGCCATGTAGGGCGCGGTACCTTTAGTTTCTCCGGACAGTGAGAGGGTCGTCTGACCGAGCGCTTTGGCCAGGCCGAAGTCGGTGACTTTCACGGTTCCGTCACTTGCTACCAGAATATTCTGGGGTTTGATGTCCCGGTGTAGGATGCCCTGGGCATGGGCCGCCTCGAGAGCGGCGGCGATCTGAAGGAGTATCAGGAAACGCTCGTCCCGAGAGGGCTTCCGCTCTTCCAGGAATGTATCGAGGGGTGGCCCGTCCACGTATTCCATGACCAGGAAGGAATACTGATCGGTTTCACCCAGATCGTGAAGGGTGGCGATGTTGGGATGGTTCAGTTTCGCCTGGGTGCGGGCCTCGCGCAGAAGCTGCGCCATGGCGTTTGAACGATCGGTGAGATCGTACTGCAGGAACTTGAGAGCCCGGTACACTTCGAGCCGGGTATCGAAAGCCCGGTAGACAGTACCCATGGCACCGCTGCCGAGCATTTCCTTTATCTCATACTGCAGGAGAGTCGATCCTACCATCGGCAACTGTGCCCTGGATCATTCCGAGATTTTGTCTTGGGAGACGCCGTGTTCTGCTGGCCCCAGGTACACCGGAGTGTAGCACGGGAGGCAGAATCGGAAAACAGGCATACCCTGCCTCCGGGAGCAGGATACAGTCGTGTCCAAAGCCTGGTACCGATGACTCCCTGTTCGGTCCAGCCGGCATTCTGCTGCCGCGTGACCACCCTCCCGCAGGCCGACAGAGACGCGGTCGCCAGCAGATCGAACAGGGCGACAGTAGACCTCATGGCACACTCCTTGCGGGCAGGTCAGTCATTGGGTTGAGGTAAGTAGAATCCATATATTCGGCTCCCGCCTGCTTGGATATCTACAGCGTGAAACGATCGGGAGTGGCTTGATGATCGGTGCCCTCCTCACCCTCGTATGAGATCAGGTCGCCCGGCTGGCAGCGCAGTTCCCGGCAGAGAGCATCGAGGGTTGTAAAGCGGATCGCCCGGGCCTTGTTCGTTTTGAGGATCGAGAGATTGGCGATGGTGATCCCGACCCGTTCGGACAGTTCGGTCAGTGACATCTTCCGCTCTACCAGGACCCGATCGAGATGGACATTGATCGACATCGGATCCTCCTAAATCGTCAGGGCCTGGTCTTCACGCAGCTCCGCTCCCATCCGGAATATCTCTCCCAGTACGATCACCGCCAGGCCGATGAATATGAGAGAAACATTGAGGGGGAACTCGGTTCGGAAGGCCAGACCGGTGACAGCATATGTACGGACCACGTGACTCGAGACGCCGAACTGAATACAGGGATCGATGATGTAGGTCGCCAGGAGTACCAGGCCGATCATTCTGATGCGCCCGGCGTTCGGTGGTGTGAAGGGCTCGCCGGCGGACACTGTCCGGAACACCGAGCGCAGAAGGAAAACGACCACGAGGAAGACGGCGATAGAGCCGAGTTTGCGGAGGATGAAAGCCGCGCTCAGAAGAAACCCGGGCGAGGGAACCTGGAGATAGCCATTGAGTTTCGAGATGTGGACCATCGTGTCCGAGTTCTCGAGCGGGATGCTTCTCCTGGCACCATCAATCATCTCGATGGGCACTCCGACTTTGACCCCCTCCTCGGTTAAATTCCCCGAAAAGAGGAGATAGCCGGCACCGACCAGGCTGACAACCATAGCGATCAAGGCCAGGTACCAGGCGACTCCGAGAATCGTTTTCAGTATAACAGAAAGTGAAAAGCGACCGGTCAGTTGCATGACTGCCTCCACCTGAGGTTGGTTTTCTTCGTTCAATTATGAAACCATACTTCCATTGGCATCGTATATGAATTTCGGATAATAATTATTGATTATCAATAAATATTATCCGTTAATCGGTGTGAAAGCCCTGTTGTAGCCTGCTCTGCCCAGATAGTCAGGAGGTGATGGTATGTTCTCGAGACCGACGATCCGGCTGATCCTTCCCGTGGTGATCATGGCATCGATCGTGAGGCCGGTGCTCGCACAATCAGGTCCCGGCGAGAGAGAAGGGGCTCCGGTTCGAAGAACGCACACCATCATCCATACCGACGATCCTATCAGGGTGGATGCGATCGCCGACGAACCCATCTGGCTGGAAGCGGTGCCGATCGAGATCTCTTTCGAGTGGCAGCCGGGGGATAATACTCCGGCTCCGGTGCAGACCTCGGTGCGCCTCGTGTACAGCGATGACTGTCTCTACGCTCTCTTTCAGGCCGGCGATCCCGATCCTGCGAAGATCCGTGCTTTTCTCCGCGATCGCGATCAGGGAACCGAAGACGACCAGGTCGGTTTGATGATCGACACTTTCAACAATACCCGTCAGGCGTTCCAGTTCCGGGTCAATGCGGCGGGCGTTCAGATGGATGCCGTCTTCAGCGATCTTTATGGCTTCGAGGATTGGTCGTGGGACGCCATCTGGGAATCGGCCGCCCGGATCACGTCGGAGGGATACACTGTCGAGGTAGGCATTCCCTTCGATGCCTTACGTTTCCCCGACACAGGTGACGTCCAGACCTGGGGCATTCTGGTTTTCCGGGACTGGCCTCGGGAGGTACGGCACCGCCTGCGGTCGTGCCGGACCGACCGCAGTAATGCCACTCTTCTCAACCAGGTGGATCTCCTGACGGGACTCATCGATATCCGTCCCGGACGGAGTATCGAACTCGATCCCACGTTCACGACCATTCGCAGCGACCAGATCCCGGAGGGGGGACTCTTTTCCGATCCCCGGCGGACCGATCTGATCAAAGGCGGAACCGAATCGGAACCGGGTTTGTCGGTGACCTGGGGGATCACCTCGAACCTGACCCTGAACGGCGCCGTCAATCCCGACTTCTCACAGGTCGAAGCTGATGTCGCCCAGTTGGAGGTGAACCGGCGTTTCGCCATCTCCTACCCGGAACGACGCCCGTTCTTTCTGGAAGGGGCGGATTACTTCACCAGTTACGCTCCCCTGGTCGTCACGCGGACGGTCGTGGATCCTTCGTTCGGCCTCAAACTCACCGGCAAGGAAGGACGCCACGGGCTCGGCGCCTTCGTCACCCGCGACCGGGTCACCAGCCTGCTCTTTCCCTCCAATCAGCGCAGCCGCAGCACCCTGATCGAAACTCCGCTGACGACCGCTGTTTTCCGCCATCGCTACGACCTGGGACACAATTCAACGCTGGGCCTGTTCCTGACCGACCGGGAGGGGGGGGAATATGTCAACCGCATGGCCGTCGTGGACGGCAACCTGCGGCTGAATCGTTCCACCTCACTGGTGTTCCTGCTGGGGGGCACCCGGACCGCCTACCCCGACAGCCTGAGCGCACGTTTCGCGCAACCTTCCGGCCCTTTCTCGGGAAACCTCTGGTACGGCATGCTCATGCATAACAGCAGGGAATGGATGTATTCTCTCGCCGCTCGCGGACTCAGTGACGGATTTCGCCTCGATACCGGGTTTGCTCCCTTCTGCAACCAGCAGGACTACTTTGCACATATCCGGCGTCGTTTCTGGGGCGAGGCGGGAACCTGGTTCACCCGTCTCGAAACCGGCCCGGGCATCGTATACGCCGCAGATTTCTCCGGTAATCTCCTGAGCTTCAATATCTCGTACGGTGTCTGGTATTACGGTCCGCTGCAGTCGTCGCTGAATGTTCAGGTGTCATCACAGAGCGAGGCGTATGCCGGCCGTGAGTTCACCGTTCCCGGGGTACAGTTGCAGGGATCGATGCAACCCTCGGGACATCTGACCCTGGCATTGAATGCTCAGGCCGGAGGTGCAATCGATTACACCAACGTCCGGGAGGCCGACCAGCTGCTGCTCACGCCCGAGGTTGAAATACGACTGGGCCGGAGGTTCGCGGCAACTGTCCGGCACTCCTATCAACGACTGTCGAACGGCAGCCAGGAGATCTTCACGGTCGGTCTTTCGGAGCTGCGCCTGCTCTACCATCTGAGCGTCCGGATGTTCGCCCGGGCGATCATTCAGTATCAGTCAATCGAGAGCAATCCGGGCATGTATTCGATTCCCGTGAATCCCCGAAACAACAACCTCTTCACCCAATTCCTCTATTCCTACAAGCTCAATCCCCGGACGGTGTTTTTCCTGGGGTATTCGGATACCTGTCTCGGGGGAGATTTCGCCGCCGGGATCGGTCGCCTGTCTCTCACCCGGACCGCCCGGACGTTCTTCATGAAAATCGGGTATGCTCTGACTATGTAGCACTCCATCAGAAACCAGCTGACTGACACACGGTCTGCCCCGATTCGGGGGAATCAGGCCAGTTGCTGCCGGGGGCGGGAGTCGAACCCGCACACCGCTCAGGGTTGCAGCTATGTGCCAGTGATGCGAGAATCAGCTGCACATGGCGTCCGGGAAAGACAGCGCGGGAGCAGAACCGATGGAGCAGAGCCGATGAAGTCATTCAGATTTTCAGCCGTACTGGTCCTTTTCCTCGCACCGGCCCAGCCGGCACTGGCCCAGGGGATTCAGGTCCCGGTCATCGTCAATGGTGAAACCCAGGTCATTCCGGAACTCGAAGATCCTGAACAATGGATCCGGCATGATCTCTGGGTCGAGACGGAATTCGACACCGACGGCGATGGCAGACTCGACCGCATGCATGTGGATGTCATCCGGCCCCGGCAGACCGACACCGAAGGGCTCAGACTTCCTGTCATCTACGAAACGAGTCCCTATTTCGCGGGGACGTCCTCAACGGCACGGCAATACTTCTGGAACGTGCGGCATGAAGTCGGGGCGTTTCCTCCCGAGCGGATTCATCCGCCCGCGATACGACGCCGGGGGAGACGACCGGTCATCTCCAATGCACAGGTCAATACCTGGGTGCCCCGCGGCTTCATCGTCGTCCATTCATCCTCTCCCGGCACGGGACTTTCGCAGGGTTCGCCGACAGTCGGTGGTGATAACGAGTCGCTGGCGCCCAAAGCGGTCATCGACTGGCTGAACGGCCGCGCGGACGGCTTCACAACCCCGGATGGGGACGAGAAAGTGGAAGCCTACTGGACGACGGGCAAAGTCGGCATGACCGGAACGTCGTACAACGGAACCCTGCCGCTGGCCGCGGCCACGACCGGTGTCGACGGTCTGGAGGTGATCATCCCCATCGCCCCGAATACATCCTATTGGCACTATTACCGCTCGAATGGACTGGTCCGGCATCCGGGCGGCTGGTTGGGCGAGGACATCGATTTTCTGTATGACTTCATCCACAGCGGCGATGAAGCCCGACGGGCCTGGAGCGACTCCCTCATCCGGGATACGGAGATGGCCCAGGGCCAGGACCGTATCACGGGCGACTACAATGACTTCTGGGCCGGCCGGGATTATCTGAACGATCTGGCCCCGCTCAAAGCGGCCGTTTTGATGTGTCATGGCTTCAATGACTGGAATGTCGTCCCGGAACACAGCTACCGCATTTACCGGGCCCTGAAGGAAAAGGGCGTTCCCGCTCAGATTTTCTACCACCAGGGGGGGCATGGGGGGGGGCCACCGCGGAGCATGATGAACAGGTGGTTCACCCGCTATCTCTTCGGGGTCGAGAACGGCGTGGAAAACGGTCCCCGGGCGTGGATCGTCCGCGAGGATGCCGAACGCTCCGACCCGACGCCGTATGAGGATTATCCGAATCCCGCGGCATCTCCTGTCACCCTGTATCTCACCGCCGGGGCCCCGGAACGGGGAGGGTTGGTGACGGAACAGGTGTCCGGACAGGGAAGAGAAACACTGATCGACAACTTCTCGTTCTCAGGCGGTACGCTGGCCCAGGCGGAATGGACCGAGCACCGGCTGCTCTATGTCACCCCTGAATTGACAGAAGCCGTGCATCTCTCCGGAGTTCCCAGCATCACGATCAGGCTGTCCAGCAGCAAACCGGCCGCCAATCTGTCGGTCTGGCTGGTATCTCTGCCATGGACCGAACGAAGAGACGCGAGGATCACCGACAATCTCATCACCCGCGGGTGGGCCGATCCGCAGAACTATCGTTCCCTCACCGAGAGCGAACCCCTCATGCCCGGCCGGTTCTATACCCTGACCTTCGACCTGCAGCCTGATGATCAGATCATTCCCGAAGGACAGCAGATCGGCCTGATGATCTTCTCAAGCGACCGCGAATTCACCCTCTGGCCCGATCCGGGCACCGAATTGACGATCGATCTGGATGCCACCTCTATCACGTTGCCTGTTGTTGGTGGCGTTGAAGCCTTCACCGGGGCTGTCAGAGAGAGGTGACAGGTACCTGGCAGCACGACTGAAGCGTCGGCAGAGCCGG
>CAZNUA010000061.1:0-17939 GCA_964576115.1 uncultured Gemmatimonadota bacterium | reverse complement strand
GACCTGCGCCTGATCGAGCGGGCCCGCAGTCTCGGTTCGTGCGCCAAACTCACCGGTTCGGGGGGAGCCGTGATCGGTATCTGCCCCGACGAGGAGTCGTTTACCGACCTCGCCGCCGCCCTAGGCGAACTCGGAGCTGAAGTCATCAGACCCACCGTCACTTGAGGAGGCCCGCGTGGTCGAAAGCGCAATCATCCCCGCCGCCGGGCTCGGTACCCGCCTGCTGCCGGCCACCAGGGCCGTACCGAAGGTCATGCTCCCCCTCGTGGACACTCCCGTGATCCAGATCGTTGTCGAGGAAGCGGTGGCGGCGGGAATCACCGATATCGTGATCGTGACCGGCCCGGGACAGGAAGCCATACAGGAGCATTTCCGCCCCGATCCCGACCTGGAGCGCCGGCTCGAGGCCCGGGGGGATATCGAGATCCGGGACCGGCTCCGGCGTCTGACTGAACTGGCCGATCTGGCCGACATCCGGTTCGTGACCCAGCCCGAACTGCGGGGTCTGGGTGAAGCCGTTCTCCGGGCCCGCTCCGCGGTCGGTTCCGGGCCTTTCGCCGTACTGCTCGGCGATACGGTCGTAACCGGCCCCGGGCCCGCAATCGGGCAACTGGCCGCCGTTCAGGAACGGATCGGACACAGTGTCGTCGCGGTTGAAGAAGCGGCTGAAGAGGTTCTGGAGCGCTACGGTGTCGTCGGTGGCACGCCGGCAGAGGACGGGTTGATCGCGGTCTCCGAAATCGTCGAGAAACCCCCGCCGGGCCGGGCTCCCTCGCGATGGGCCATCGCCGGCCGGTATGTCCTGACTCCGACCGTCTTCGACACCCTGGCCGATCTCGAACCCGGCCGCGACGGCGAGATCGGACTCACCGACGCCCTGGCCGCCCTGATCGGCGTCGAAGGCATCACCGCCTGCCCGCTCACGGGCCGGCGTTACGATACCGGCTCCAAAATCGATTACGTGCGCGCCACCCTCGACCTCGCCCTGGCTCGGGCCGGATACCGCGACAGACTTCACCGTCACCTGAGAGGCATCCTCGAAAGGTGGACCGGGCCGGACGTACCACCCTGCTCGTGAAAGGATCCATCGGATGAGAGGAACGTGTCTGTTCGGACTCGGGCTGGCGGGAGTGATGATCATCGGGGCCGGCACTGCGGGTGCGTCGGTGGAATCCGGACCGCTGGCGGTCGCGTCCGGGGCACATCGGCCCGTCGCCGCACGGGCCGACACCACGGCGCCGGTCATCACCCACGGTCCGTATCTGCAGCTCCCCTCGGCGACCTCGATGACGGTCGTCTGGCACACCGACCGGGTGGCCGTATCCCGGGTCGAGTACGGGCGGGAGGGCCGGTTCGACCAGGTGGCGGTCCGCAGCCGGCACGGTCTGATCGACAACGACCGGACCAGCCACATCGTCCACCTGACCGATCTCGAGCCGGGCACGACCTACCACTACCGGGTGGTTTCGAAGACCTTCCTGGGCTATGAGCGCCAGCACATCGTGGCCTGGGGCGACTCGGTCATCAGCGAGCCGTTCACGTTCACGACCCTCGATCCGGAGACGGACCGTTTCTCGTTCGTCGTGATCGCCGACCTCCACGAGCGGGCCGACGAACTGGCTCAGATGATCCGCAGTGCGGCCTGGCGGGATATCGACCTCGCCGTCTTCAACGGCGACATGATCAACGACTTCATGGCGCCCGACCAGGTGTTCACCGGATTCCTTGACGTCGCGGTGGAGGGATTCGCCACCGCGATTCCGTTCGTCTTCGC
Organism: uncultured Gemmatimonadota bacterium; assembly: GCA_964576115.1. Taxonomy (GTDB): domain Bacteria; phylum Blakebacterota; class Blakebacteria; order Blakebacterales; family Blakebacteraceae; genus CAYSYY01. The sequence continues at coordinate 16,165 of CAZNUA010000061.1, read as the reverse complement.
CCGGGGGAATCACGAGACCCGGGGACGGTACGCGAGGAGCGTCTGGGATTACATCCCGCTGGTGGACGGACAGGCTTACTATTCCTTCGACCACGGTCCGGTCCACTTCATCGTGCTCGATTCGGGTGAGGATAAAGTGGACGGGCACGAGTACTACAACGGACTGGTGGACTTCGACCGTTACCTGGAAGAGGAGGCGCGCTGGCTGGCTGCAGACCTGCAGAGCCCGACGGCGCGGAAAGCCCGCTTCCGTATCCTCATCTCCCATATCCCCCCCCGCGGGTCGGACGCCTACTGGGCCCGGCGGGTGAGGGAATACTTCGAGGCTACGGTTCTCGGGCAAGGGATCGACCTCTGGCTCTCCGGACACACCCATCGCCTGCAGCGGATCGACCCGACGCCGGGAGAGAACGACTATCACCTGCTGATCGAGCCGACCCACGCGGTGACCCGGGTGGATGTCACTCCCGACGGGCTTCGGGTCACGGTTACCGATACCGGCGGCACGGTCCTCGAAGCCTTCACCATCAATCGCTAGCGGGACAGGGATCGGGCGACTGCCGCCTGTTGAGACGCGCTTCCGTTCACTCCCGCAGGTAATCGAGCACCGGGACATACCGGTGCCGGGGAGAGTACTCGATATAGTCGCGCAGCAGGGCGTGGTGCCCGGCGCCGAAGAGGACGAAAACGCGCTCGCCGGGTACATCGGCCAGCCGCTTGATGTTCCGGAATATCCGCAGATTCCGATCGTACCAGCGGCTCGCTTCCCAGTCGGCCCCACCGTAGTCGTACGGCTCCAGCTCGAAAGAAAAACCATTAAGGAAATAGGCGCCCTGCAGGATCTGCAGGTGTTCGGGGCGATTGAGGGCGCGGAAGCCCTCGATCAGGGAATGATCCGCCAGAAAGGCGTCGGTGCCGGCGTGATAGGCGCTATAGGCCCGCTGCAGGGCGGTGTCGGGCCCGGATTCAAGAAACTTCACATAGCCGTCCCAGAAAGCGTCGCGATCCAGGAACCGTTCGTAATCGCCCCAGGTGTCGATGCAGTACACCCGCTCGTGGCCCAGTTCCCGGGCCATCCGGAAGGCGATCTGGAACTGCTCCCCGACCGGGAGTTCAAACCGGTCAGCCCGGTACAGCCCGTAGAGTGAATCGATACGGGCCTGTTCCTCGACCCCGACCTCGATCGCGATCCGGTCGGGCCGGAATCCGAGCAGGCGGTCGATCACGGTCTGCAGTTCGGCCTGCCGGGCCCCCGACATGATATCCACCTGCCGGGACTGCCCGGTCTGGTGGGCATCGAGGTTGGGGTAGGTGAAATGGAAGGTGCCCAGGACCATGACCTCGACCGGCTGCTCCGCGGTCGGCACGTCGGTCCGGTCGACTTCCCTTCCCCGCTGGCACGCTGCAAGCGCAAGTAGTATGCCCACTGCCAGAAAGGTACGCATTCGCCTGCTCCTCTCACCTCGACCACAGGATCGCACCGAATCCGGGCCGATCCAGATCCCCGGCCGAGCCGGAACCGGGGGCATCCCCAACCCACATGTATGGCTTCAGTGAGTACTGTATTGAGGAAGAATGGAGCCATGCAATGCAACTAACTCGGAGAGGATACCGTTCAATACTATGTAAATCGACACAAAAAACACACAGGTGGGTGCAAATGACCAAATCGAGAGCCGACCTGCTGCACGGCACCCTCGACCTGCTGATTCTCCGCACTCTCTCTCACGGTTCGATGCATGGCTGGGCCATCGCCAAGCATATCGGGCAGATCTCGGACGAGGCCCTCCGGATCGGTCAGGGATCTCTCTATCCGGCTCTGTACCGTCTCGAGGACCGGGGCTGGATATCAGCCCGATGGGGGACGGCCGAATCGGGCCGGAAAGCCAAGTTCTATCTGCTGACCAGAGCCGGGAGACGGCGTCTCGAAGAAGAGAATCAGGAATGGCGGGAGTTCTCGGCTGCCGTCGATCGGGTTCTGGGGTACCGCTGATCATCACGCAGAGGCTCCTGAAGAGTATGGGGGCAACCGGAAGCAGAATGACGTCTTTCGGAAAAAGACGACGGAGGTACCGATCGTGTGCTGGCTGACCAGGCTCATCCGCCGCTTCCGGATCCTGATTGCCAAAGAGGCCCTTGAAGAGGAGATGGAACGCGAAATGCGCTTCCATCTCGAGTCGGAAAGGGAAGAGAACCTGCGCCGGGGTATGAGCGAGGAGCAGGCACGGCGGGCGGCCGCGATCAGTTTCGGCGGCCTCGAGCGATTCAAGGAACGAGCCCGGAGTGAGCGCGGGGGGCGTTTTGTTGACGACCTCGGCCAGGACATGCGCTACGGGATGCGGGCTCTGTGGAGACACCCCCGGCTGGCCTGTGTCGCCATCCTGACCGTTGCCCTGGGAATCGGTGCAACCACCGCGGTTTTCAGCGTCGTCCACGGCATCATCCTCGAACCCCTCCCCTATCCCGAGGCCGGGGACCTGGTGGCCGTATCGACCGTCTGGCAGAGACGGGAAGACAAGGATTTCATGGCTCCGCCGGATGTGGCGGATATCGAGACCCTCTCCCCCTCAATTGAATCTCTGGTGGGATATCAGGTACTCTCGGCGACCCTGACCGGTTTCGGCCAGGCCGAAATCATCCAGGTGACCAGGGTCTCTCGAGGTCTGATGGAGACCTTCCGCCTGCCCCTCCTGCACGGCCGGGACATCCGGCCCGACGAGACCGGCTATGGCGGCCGCCGCATTGCCGTGATCTCGGCCCGTTTCTGGCGCGACCGGATGGGCTCGGATCCCGAGGCGGTGGGATCGACGATCCAGATGGCCGGCACCGACTTCGAAGTCGTCGGCGTCACTCCCGAGGGTTTCGCGTTCCCGCACGGGACCGAGGTCTGGATTCCGCATCTCTTTTCTTCTCCGGACGGTCTCAATCGAGCCTCGCATACCTGGCTGACCGTGGGGCGCCGACGAGCGGGCAGCAGGCTGTCGACCGTGCGGGACGAGGTCCGGCTCATCGGAGAAACTCTGGCGTCCGACTACCCCGCCACCAATGCGAGGAAGCGTTTTGTGGTGGAGAGTCTGAAAGGCTTTGAAACCGGAGCCGTTCAAACCCGGCTCTGGATCCTCATGGCGGCCGTGAGCCTGCTGCTGTTCATCGCCTGTGCCAATGTGGCGAATCTCCTGCTCATGAGGACCTTCTCCCGACAACATGAGTTCGCAACGCGTCTTTCCCTGGGAGGAGATCGAAGACGACTGGCCCGGCTCATCCAGACGGAAACCGGTCTGCTGACTCTTCTCGGCGGTGGTCTCGGGATTCTCATCGCTTCAGGAGGAGTTGATATCTTTCGCCGGATCTCAGCGGGCATGGTGCCGCGCCTGACCGAGGTCGGTGTCGACGGCCCGGTCCTGGTCGGTACGTTCGGGATCGTCATTGCCGTGACCGCGCTGGCGAGCTGGAGCCCGATACTCTTTCTGAACCGGCTGTCTCCGGCCGAGAACCTGGCCCGGCGGAGCCGCGGAACCGGCACGCCCGTCCTCAGTCAGCGTCTGCGCAAGGGATTGATCGCCCTGCAGGTCGCCCTGTCGGTCATTCTTCTCAGCGGTACCGGATTGCTGGTGCGAAGCGTCAGGGAGCTCTCCACTGTCGACCTGGGCTTCACGCCAGAGCGGATCGTCCGATTCACCCTCGCGACAGGAGGGAATCTGGATGAAGTACGAATATTCTATCGCACCCTGGAGGAGAGACTCGCCGCTCTACCCGGCGTTCAGCGGGTGGGATCGATCTGGGGGGCACCGCTGGAAACACCGCACACGACCGCAAAAATCTCATTGAAAGGCCGCGAGGATATCCAACCGGGAGAAGAACCCCTGGCGGGAATCCGGGCCATCAGTCCGGGGTACCTCGAGATGATGGAGATTCCCGTTCTCTCGGGACGGGGATTGTCGGCGAGTGACGATACGGGCGAGATACCGGTGGCGGTCGTCAATCAGACCTTCGGCGAACAGAATTTTCCGGGCCGGGATCCGATCGGCGAGCAGATTCAGATCCTGATAAACCGGAGTTACGGCAGTCCGGTATGGACCATTGTCGGCACGGTCGGGGACATTCGATCGGAGGCGCTGGATGAAGAACCCCTTGCCGAGATCTACGTTCCTCACGGGCACTTCGGTCCCGGCAGCATGACGGTAACCGTGAAAGCCGCCCTGGATCCGGCCGCCCTCCTGCCCGCGATCCGGGCCGAAGTCAGCGCCATCGATCCCGATCTACCCCTGCGGAGCGTTGCAACGGTGGCCGAAGTCATCGAGAACGAAATCGCCCCCACCCGCTTTCTCATGTTTGTCGGTGGCATCTTCGCCGGTATTGCTCTTCTCCTGTCCCTGGTGGGACTCTATGGAGTGCTGGCCAATCTGACGGTCCAGCGACGAGGCGAGATCGGTCTGCGCCTGGCTCTGGGGGCGCAACGGGGGGAGGTGCTGCGGAGCCTTTTGTGGGAGGGTTGCGTGATCACCTTCGCCGGGCTGGGAGTGGGACTGGTACTCTCGCTCTGGGCACTCCAGGCTCTCCGAACCCTTCTCTATCAGGTCACGCCAGCAGATCCGGGAGCGCTTCTGCCGGTCACCGGACTCGTCGTGCTGGCGTCCCTGGCGGCAATCCTGATCCCCGCCTGGAAGGCCTCGCGCGTCGATCCTCTGATATCACTGCGGAACGAGTAGAACCAGAACTCACTCCACTTCGCATCAGGGTATCGGTCAGCGCGAGCGATGTCTGCGCGAAATCCGTCAGACCAGTTCCCCCGCCCAGAGTTCACGGCAGAACTCCCGCCAGGGGACGATATCGATCCCGTCCTCGGTCCGGCGCCGGTTCTGTACCCTGCAGACGACCTGCGAGCACTTCGGTGTGTGTTCCTCCCGCAACGCCCTCAACCCCTTCAGATCGGCGGCCCGCACCTCACGCGTCGACTTGCACTCGATGACGAGGTCCATGGAGCCGATGACGAGGTCGACCTCGAAGCCGGAACTGGTACGCCAGAAGGTGAGCGGCAGGTCGGTATTCGTATAGGCCAGGTAGGCGCGGACCTCGTTCAGGACAAAGTGCTCGAATGCCCGTCCGTACCGGTTTGATCCCTCGGCGATCGCGGCCCCTTCGGGGTGCAGGTAATTGGCCACCCCGATATCGAAAAGGTAGAATTTGGCCGTCTCCACGAGGCGCCGCTTCTGGCGCCTGCGCCACGGCTCCAGGGTGAAGCCGAGCAGAGTATCCTCGAGGATCTGGAAGTAGCTGCGCACGGTGTTGGCCGATACCCCCGTCTCCCGGGCGACGGCCGTGTAGTTGACCTGCTGTCCGTGATTCAAACCGACCACCTGCAGGAAACGCGAGAAGGCCGGGATGTTGCGGGTAACCGACTCGTCGATGATCTCGGCCTTGAGATACGTGTTTACATACGCCCGCAGCAGGGAAGCGGGATCGTCCGCCAGATAGTGCACGGGCAGGCTGCCGAATCGCAGCACGCGCGCGAGGTCGACATCGCCTATCTCTTGGGAGGTCAAGGGCAGCAGGGAGAACTCGGTGGCTCGACCGCCGAGCAGGTTTCGAGCCCGGTGCCGCAGTTTCCGGGCGCTCGAGCCGCAGAGCACAAATCGGGTGGCGGTATTCTCGAGCAACCAGTGGACTTCCGGCAGCAGGAGCGGAACATGCTGCACCTCGTCAATGACCACGAGTCCGGGGGAATCGCCCAGCACATCCTCCCGCAGGCGATGCGGGCGGACACTCAACTCGGCGCACAGGGCGGTATCGAGCAGATCGTAGTAAAGGGCCGAGGGGAATGTCCGGTGCAGGTAGGTGGTCTTGCCGGTCTGGCGCGCCCCCCAGAGGAAGAGGGCGGCGGCTCCGGTCCGGGGATTCGGGTTCCAGGTCAACCGGAGTGCACGCGGAAACTCTTGATATTCAGGCATAGTGATGCGGATTATCCTGTAAATCCGCAACTATGTCAACGTATTTCTCCGATTCCGGTGACGGTTAGCTCCGCTCGCCTATTCCACCCGCAGGGCGTCGACCGGATCGACGCGGGTCGCCCGTATCGCCGGCAGGGCTGTGGCCAGAAAGACGACGATCCCCAGGGCGACGATCCCCAGGATGACATAGAGGACCTGCACCGCCTGGATACCGAACAGAGTGCTCGAAAGAGCCGCCGTGGCGGCCAGTATCAACCCGACCCCGACGATCCCGCCGATACCGGTCAGTTTGAGTCCCCGCAGGATGAAATGACGCACGACCGCCGAACGATCGGCCCCCAGGGCGATCCGCACGCCGATCTCGTGGGTGCGCTGTGACATCCTGAAAGACATGACCCCATAGGTGCCCGCCGCCGCCAGAGCGACCGCGATCAGGGCGAAGAGACCGATCAGCAGGGCCATGATCCGCACCCCCATCTGCTGACCGTGAACCACATCGGCCATGGTCCGGAAGTTGTCGACCGGCAGCAGCGGATCGATGTCTTTCACCGTCTCCCGCACGATCGCGGCAAAGCCGGCAGGGTCGCGTTCGGCCCTCAGTACCAGCGCCAGGCTGGTGTTGCTGGACAGGCTCAGGGGATGGTAGCGCTCGCGCAGGGCCGGGTAGGTGAGCCCCCACTGCCGCACATCCTCGACCACACCGACGATGGTCGAGGACCACTGCGGTTCGGCCGAGTTGGCCCGGAACCGGCGGCCGAGTGCGATCTCTTCCTCGGGCCAGTACCGACGGACAAAGGTCTCGTTGACGATGGCGGGGAACTCCACTCCCTGATCGGTGTCGTAGGAGGGAAATTCCGCTCTGTCACCGGTGTTATCCGCAATCGCAATTCCCGTCGCGACATCGGTATCCTCGAAACCCCTCCCCTGGCGGATCTCGATACCCATGGCGGCAAAGTACCCGGGGGTGACGTAGGAAACCTCCACCAGGGGGCGGCGTTCCTGGTTGTCGTAGGCCTCCCCCTCGATCAGGAGACTACCGTTGGTGCCGCCGTTGGCGGGCAGTTTGGTGGTCACCCCTACCGCTTCGACCCCGGGCACGCTCTCGAGCCGGGGCAGCAGTTCATTCCAGAAGGCCATGCGCCCGGAGCTGGTCTCATAGGCCGGACCGTCGAGGACGAGGCTGGCGACGAGCACTTCCTCGGTGTCGTATCCCTGCTGTAACCGGGTGATGTTCACGAAACTGATCAGGATCAACACCGACAGGTTGACCAGCAGCAGGGCGACGGCCAGCTGTCCGATGACCAGACCCGAGAGAAAGCGGTTGCGCCGGCGCCCGCCCCCGCTCCGGCCGCCCCCGCTACCGGTCAGGGCCGCCACCAGATTGGTGCGGGCGGCGAACAGCGCCGGCACCAGCCCGAAGAGCAGACCGGTCAGGGTCATGATGGCGAAGGCGAAGAAGAGCACCCAGCCGTCGATCTGGATACCCTCGACCCGCGGTACGGTCGGCGGGAAGAGCCCCTTGAGGGCCCCGAGGCTCCAGAAGGCGAAGATTATTCCCACGATCCCGCCCATGATCGAGAGGATCATGCTCTCGGTGAGCAACTGCCGCATGATCCGCCGCGCCCCGGCTCCGAAGGACGATCTGATGGCGATCTCGGTCTGCCGGGACACCCCGCGGGCCAGGAGCATGCTGGCCACATTGGCCGCGGCCACGAAGAGGACGAAGCCCACCACGATAAGCAGAGCGATGAGATTACCGGTGATACTACCCAGGGCCCGGCGCATGAGAGGGTCGATCCAGACATCGGTCTGGCCGTTGGTATCGGGGTATTCCTCCTGCAGGCGGGCGGCGATCACGCGCAGATCGGCCTCGGCCTGCATCGGCGACACACCGGGCTTGAGCCGGCCGAGGGCGGCCCAGGTGTGCCAGCCGCGCCGCTCGGTCCGCGATACCTCGATCGGGATGAAGAGTTTGACCGGTTCGGACCGCCCCCACGGGCTGGGGACCTCGAATTCGGGTCCCAGGATACCCACCACCTGATAGCTCGCCCGGTTCAGAGTGATCCAGGAACCGATCAGTTCGGGATCGCCGCCATAGGCCTCCTGCCAGTATTCATGTCCGAGAATCGCGACCTTGTTGCGGTCGGGGAATTCATCGTCGTCGGTGAAGAGCCGCCCGTGCAGGGGAGGCAGGTCGAGGGCGCGCAGCATGCTGGCGGTGGTCACCACGGCCCGGATGCGCTGCGGTTGATCGTCGAGCAGGGTATTGAACCAGCGGAAGCCGTAGATTCCGAACTCCTCGAAGCTGGAATTGTTGTCCCTCATCTCGAAATAATCGGGGCCGGTGAAGGGCTGGTAGCCCCGGCCGCCGGTCTCGGTCTCCCAGATGGCCACGACCCGGTCGGGATCGGGGAAGGGGAGCGGGCGCAGTGACAGTCCCTTGAGCATGCTGAAGATGGCCACGTTGGCGCCGATGCCGATGGCCAGGATCAGGACCGCCACGGTGGTGAAACCGGGCGAGGCACGCAGGGTGCGCAGGGCGTAGACCGTATCCTGCTTCAGGGTATCGAAGAAGTTGACCCGATGACGCCGGCGGTCGCCGGCCGACACGATCCGGCGCGACTCGCGGCCGATTTGATCGGGATCGCCGAACCGGCGTCGGGCTTCGGCCCGGGCATCCCCGGGATCCCAGCCCTCGGAGATCAGATCCTCGACCATCATCTCGATCGTGGTCTCGATCTCCTTGCCGACTTCTTCGTCGACCGGCAGACTCCGGCTCTCGGGGCGCCGGCCGTTGATGTACCCGCTCCGTTTCCAGCCTTCGCGCTCCGTCATGATCAGGCCTCCGCCGCTTTGAGAACACTGGCCATCGCCGCCACGTAGCGGTCCCAGCTCTCGGACTGTTCGGCGAACTGGCGTCGTCCCTCGGAGGTGAGGTCGTAGAAGCGGACCTCACGTCCAGTCGGCGACTCACGCCACTCCGCTTCGAGCCAGCCCCGGCTCTCCAGGCGCAGCAGGGCCTGGTAGAGAGCGCCGTATTCGATGTCGATGGCTTCGTGCGTCTGCTGTTTGACCCACTTGGCGATCTCGTAGCCGTGCAGGGGCCCGAGACTCAGGGTCTTGAGGATGAGCAGGTCGAGGGTGCCTTTGAGCAGTGTCAGGGATTCCTTGCCCACCGGATATCTCCCGGTAAAGGTTCAATGAAGACCGGTGCTTTCAGACTCTCATATATAAGAGTCTCATATATGTACGCAAGCCGTACCGGGAGGTTGCAACAACATCGGATCTGATTCGGGCCGACTTCAGCGGAGCGGACCGCGACGTTTCAGCACGAAGAAGTCGAACGTATTCCCGGTGAGAGCCCGGGCCTGCACGCTGAGAGTCGAATCGGTGACGGTCACCGCGCACCACGACCAGAGAGAATCCACCGCCGTGACGAGCAGTTCATCAAAGTAGAGAGAGTTGTAGTCATCCTTGCCGACCCGGTAACGTCCGGCTCCTCCGGCGGCCGAGATGATCTGTACCGGACCGGCCTCGTCCGGCGTGGCATAGGGAGGCTCGGGGTGCGGACGAAGCGGCCGGGAGCGGGCGTAGTAGTGGGCATGGCCGTTGACGACCAGATCGACTCCGTAATCGTAGAGCACCGGCCACCACTCGTCGCGGCTGAAGGTGTGCATCGGCTTCGATCCGAAGGGAAAGCTCACCTGGTGCCAGGCGACGATCACCCAGGGCCGGGTGTTGTGTTCCAGCCAGGCCCGCAGCGAATCGGTCTGGACCGAGCCCAGCGCCACCGGATTGGCATCAAGCACGATCAGGCGCAGGGGACCGTGATCGGAAACATAGAAGGTGCCGTTGCCCGGTAGCCAGGGCAGGTTCCGGTGCCAGTGTTCGTAATTCCGCTCATCTCCGGCAATGTCGTGATTGCCCGGCACGGCCAGGTAGAGGGGCGAAGTCCGGGGAGTGGGAAAGACTCCCTCCAAGATCCTCCGGAACCGGTTCCAGGAGGGCTGCCAGGTTCCGAGTGGCACCAGATCGCCGGTATTCAGGATGACCTGCGGTTCGAAACCGGCGATCTGCCGCAGAACCCGTTCGTGGGTTATGTGATGCCCTTTCGGATCGCCGTAGATCGCCATGGCCACCTCCCCGGCTGTCTGACCCCGGCTCGAAGCGACCGGCGCTCCGACCCAGAGACAGAGAAGACAGAGGAGGCTGCTGCGAGGCGCCGACATCACCCTCATCACTCCGGCGGCTCTGCTGCGCGGGGCAGAACCGGTTTGGTGCGTGAGATGGTGCGGGTGATGTACGCCGCCGATTCCGCCGCCTCGCGCTCGCGGCGGGGGTCGCCGTCGGCCAGATACCTGAGCAGGGCGGTCGAATGCGCCAGCCCCGCCCGGCAGACCAGCTCGAGCCACTGCCCGTACGCGGTCTCGTCGGCCGCCTCGGTCGTGATCGAGTAGTAGGTCACCTTTGGTCCGGTCAGCCCCGATCCCGACACCCGGTTCGTGCCCAGCCGGGCTTCGAGCTGGATACCGCGGTAAAAGTACTCCCGGTACGTTTCAGCATCCTGACGGCCGTACTTGATATAGCGGCCATAGATGCGGCGGTTCATCTCTTCCACCTCGGGCACGGAGGTCACCGCGATCACGATCGAATCGGTGATGGCCTGCTGGGCGGTTTCGATCTCGGGGTAGCGTTCGTCCTCGATCCAGGAGAATCCGGGGATATACCAGCCGCGGGGCAGCCAGTAACTGCGCGCTCCGCCGTAACGGCTGCGCACCCAGGCACTGTACCCGGCGAAGTGCTGAACCCACTCGTGCGAGGGCACCCCGTGCATGTCGATCACGATGTCGGGCAGGGCCAGTTCGCGCAGTTCGTAGACCACCCCCGACTCGGGGTAAACCGGATCTTCGCCCGGGCGCACCCGCGAGCTGACATCGGTGCCGAAAGCGCCGGGGCGGCCGACATGAAGCATGAAATCGGGGTTGTCCTGCCACATGTCGTACGCGATCTGGGCCCCGTCGGGATTGGTGATCGGGTAGAGCACCACGTTGACCCGGTCGAGGTAGGCCCGCCAGGTCGAATCGGTGGCGCAGAGTTCGATCAGGCGCAGGATGTGGCTGGTGCTCGAGACCTCGTTGCCGTGCACCCGCCCGAAACAGAACAGAGTCGGTTTGGAGGCGTTCAGCTTGGCCCGGGACACCAGCGAACCCCCGACCGGGGGATAGAGCTCGACGGAATAGAGATCGTGTCCCAGGGTCGAGGTGGCGGCCCAGGAGACATTGACCTCGGGGAAGGTGTTGAGCCGGGCCAGGAGTTCGGCGCACTCGCCCGGCGGGATCGGGGTCTCCCACGGCACGATCCGCTCCCCGGTCCAGGAAAAGCGCCGATCGCGCAGGTCGGCGCGGTGCGTGTCCCGGGGGTGACGCGGGCGCGGCAGGACCGCTGTACGGGAGTACCGGATCGAGTCTTCGAGGGTGACGCGAAAGACGAGCTCCCCCACCCGGTCGAAGCCGAGTTCATCTTCATAGAGACCGGCGCCGTGCAGGTCGCGCAGGATGCCGATGAGCCGCAGGAGCCGCCCGGCGTCGAGGAACTCGGCATCGATCGCTTCTTCATCTCCCCGCCATCGGTACTCGGCATAACGGTCGAGGGTGTCGGTCGCGGTCACGTCGAAGAGCAGGCGGGAGAGTTCCTCGTCGCCGGCTCTGACCGCGATCCCCCGCAGAACGGGGGGTTCGACGCCGGTTCCGGTCAGAGTGTAGTCACGCCGCTCCGGTTCAACACCCGCTGCAGTGGTTGTGAGCACCAGTTCGGGAAAAGCCCGTTCACGGCCGGTCAGGGTGACCGTCATCCGGCCGGGGCCGCCCCCGTCGAGAGCGTGCATCCAGGGCAGAATGCGCCCCGGGTAGTTCAGACCGCCGACGCCATAGCGGGAGCCGAGGAGGCTGAAGAGAGTCAGGGTTTCGAAGAAGATATCCTCGTGCAGAGCTTCGAGGCTGGAGATCACCTCCTCGTCGATACCGAGCCGGTCGTCGGGCTCGCTCAGGGCCACCTCGATATCCAGGCGGTCGAAATAGGGCGCGTTGCGGGCCGCGGGGCGACCCTCCTGCAGATCCATCACGTAATCGACGAGTTGCCGGTAGGTCACCTGCTGCAGGTGATCCCAGACGCCATCCAGGTCGGTCGGGATGCGTTCGTCGAGCACGGTCCGGCCGTCCACGTCGGCTGTGACCCAGCCGGTCGTAACCCGCAGCGATTCATATTCGGGAAAGAGATCGAAGAAGGGCCGCACGATATAGCGGGCGCTGAAGCTGTCGCGCAGGATCCGGTGTCCGGCGGGATCGGTGACGGTCACGGTATAGGTCGGCTCGCTCTGCTGAGTGGCCCGGAAGGTGACGAGTGAGTCGGGAATCCCCAGCTCACGGGCCATGACGGCGTCGATGGGAAAGATCTCCTGCAGCCAGCGGGTGTTGGCGTGGATGGTCTGCCAGCGGATTTCCTCGGAATCCTGCAGGGTGTGATATGTGATCTCGATCCCCCCGATCTCCTCGCCGTGCAGGCGGGGCAGCACGCTGTCGTTGAGCCAGCTGAAGCCCTGCTTGTAGGCGCAGAGAACGGTGATCTCGAAGGCCCCGGGGTCAGCGCCGCGCGCCTGAAGAGCGGCGGCGATCTCGGCCTCGAGGTCGGCCCGCACTGCGGGGGGTTCGCTGACCAGGACCGTGATTCGCCCCCCGCTACGGGCCCCGACCGCGGGAAGGACCTCTGCGGCAAAGCGGGTACGGAAGGTATCGACCTCCCAGGGCACCTCCAGGGCCTCGTCGAAAATCGTCCGGCCGACTCCATAATCGGTCCCGAACGTGGCGACCGCGACCTCGGTCTCGGGGTACCGGGCACAGATCCTGTTCTCGATGAAACGATCGAGACCGTCAGGTGAGCCATCAACTGCCAGTTCGACCTCGATCCGCTCCAGATCGGCGCCCTCGAGCCGCCCGAGCCAGGTCTCGAGTTTCTCGATCCCGACCGCTGTCTGGCCGGCGCCGTCGGCGGCCTGGAAGAAGCGGCGCACCTCGTTTTCCACATCGCTCAGGGCGTAGTTGCCTCGACCGTACTCCCACAGCCAGGGCAGGCGACGGGCGATATAGTCCGCGATCGTTTCCAGACCGGCCCCGTCGGTGCCCGAGAGGACCAGACCGTTCGATTCGCCGAAGGCCTCGGGAACGAACTCGAGGAACCCCTCGCCGGCGGCCCCGGTCGGCAGATGGAGTCGGCTTTCGGACTCCAGGCGCTCGAGCTGGTAGCCGTCGAGTCCGACGAGCAGGGGCAGGCCCAGACGCTGCGGATCGTCGTCCTCGCCGGCCGGTCGGACCAGGGGGAGCCGAAGGCCGGTGGTTTCCAGACCGATCCGGGTGGCCAGATCGACCACCGCTGCCGCCGGAGCCGTTCCATCCAGGGCGATCCAGGCGGGTGTGTCGTCGGGTAGGAAATCGCCGTCGGCATCCCGGAAGAGCCCCTCGATGGAATAGAACCGCGAGAGGGTGAAGTCGGGCGAAGCCCCGCGCGGAGCCCCACGCCCCGGGGCGGTCTCCCACGGGCGGCGGGGGCGCAGTTGAACCGTGTGCGGAGCCCGGGGACCTTCGATGACGACCTCGAGCCGGTGCAGGTCGCGGAATTCCAGTGCGGTCAGATCGAGGTTGCGTTCGCGCTCCGAACGTGCGCCCCCGGTACCGCCCGCCTGCGGTACATCGGCGGTATCCTGCGGTCCGGCCTCCCGGCCCTCGAAGGCCGCCACCGCGCGGGCGAAGTCATCGGCGGCCCGAACCGAGAGACGCACCGTCAGACGGCTCAGACCCGATTCGGCTGCATCGACCACCAGACCGCTCACGGTGATCGAACCCGCCGCGATCTCCCGGCTGGAGAGGAATTCGGAGAGCTTTTCCCGTACAGCCGCCAGTTCCGGCCCGTCCGTTTTCCAGAGCGCGGGGGCGCGTCCGGCGAGCCAGTCGGCAGCGGCCAGCAGTCCGGTGGCGTCCTCGCCCATGACCACTGCTCCACCCTCGAGCCAGGTTTCATCGGGTTCGAGATGCAGCACGACGCCCTGCCCCGGACGCAACCGTCCGGCCCGGTCGAGGAGGTCGGAGGGCAGCAGGCCCCGCAACTCGTCGCGCGTGCCGATCGCGATCACCGGGTGTGCGAGAGGGCGGCCCGGTGCCGAGAACCGGGCGACGAGCCCGGGATCCAGCGCACTGGTCTCGAAGGCGAAACGCGCCGCCAGGTTGGCGGCTGCCGCCGTACCGGCCTGACCTGCTCGGTCGGGAAGCAGCAGCCGCAGGTCGAGCCGATCGATGATCTCATCGTGGTTGACATCTTCGAGGACCCAGCCGGACCGGAAGAGATCGGCGATATCTCCCGGGCCTGTGCTGTCGGCCGCAGACGCTCCGGCACTTCCGAGACAATCACCGGCTGAACCCAAACCGAGCATGAGCAGAGCACTACCGAAGAGCAGTGGGAGCAGACCCCGCAGCCTCATCATACGACCTCCTGCAGGCGAAGAACTCAAAGGTGACACAGGCGAGGATATCAGCGGCCCGAGTCCGGGGGCCAGACGTCTTTCCCGTAGCGGATGCTACTGGCCCAGCAAAGTGTCGAGCCGGTCGCGGTAGGTGCGGGAGAGTTTCAGGCCGGTGCCGTCGCGCAGAATGACGTGGTACTCGCCCCGGCGGTGAGGCTTGAGTTCGCGGATACGGCTGATGTTGACGATCGCCGAGCGGTGGATTCGGGCAAAGCATGCGGGATCGAGCCGTTCGGCCAGCGCGGTCATGGTCTCGCGCATCAGGTAGGTCCGGGTCGGAGTGTGGAGTTCGACGTAGGAGCCGGCTGCACCGATCCAGTCGATCTCGACACAGGGTACGAATTCCACCCGGCCGGTGGAGCGCACCGCCAGTTTCTCGGGCCAGCTCCGCTGCGATGCTCCCGTTCCGTCAGCACCCGGTGTCCGCCCGGCGGCCTCCTCCGCACCAGCCCCCTCTCCCTGCCCCGTCCCCCCGCGCCCCAGAGCCTGCAACAGGGCCAGCAGCCGGTCGCTGTATTCACCCAGCCGGTTCTCCCTGATCCGCGCCACTGCCCGATCCACAGCGGTTCGAAAGCGCTCGTCGTCACAGGGCTTGAGCAGATAGTCGACCGCGCTGACCTCGAAGGCCCGAATGGCGTACTCGTCATAAGCGGTGATGAAGATCACAACCGGTGGGGGGGGAGACTCGAGCCTCTCCAGCACATCGAAACCGTTCATGTCGCCGAGTTCAATATCCAGGAAGAGGAGATCGGGACGCATTCGGGTGACAGCCGCGATCGCCTCGGCCCCGCTCTCGCATTCCCCGATGACCTCGAGCCCGTCATGGCCGGCCAGCAGCAACCGGATATTCTCACACGCCAGAGGTTCGTCATCGACGATCATGACCCGGATCGGCTCAATCATCCCCGCCTCCGTTCTCAGGAGCCGTGCGGGGCAGCAGCAGACGGGCCCGGAAGAGATCGCCCGACAGACGTTCGGCCCGGAACCGGAAATCGTCGCCGTAGACGAGTTCGAGCCGGGCGCGCGTATTGGTCAGCCCGATCCCCCGGCCCTCTTTCCCGGAGCTTTCGGGAGGGATGGTGTTGTCGATATCCAGGCCGAGCGAGCCCCCCCTGATCCGGCCTCTGATGGTGATCCGGCAGGGGGTGCGCCCGCCGGCTGCACCGTACTCCAGGGCGTTCTCGACCAGGGGCTGCAGGATGAGACCGGGGACCGGCACCTCCCGGGCCGCCTCGGACACATCGATCTCGTACTCGAGGGTGCGCGGGAAGCGGGTGGTCTGGATGTGCAGGAACTTCTCGATGAACTCCAGTTCCTCCCCCAGGGGAATCAGGGCCCGTCCTTCAGAATCGAGGGCGTAGCGGAGCAGATCGCTCAAACCGGTGAGCAGGGCGATGGCGGCCTCGTTCTCCTGCTTGCGGATTTGAGTCGTCACGGCGTTGAGGGTGTTGAAGAGGAAATGGGGATTGATCTGGGCCCGCAGGAACTGCAGACGCGATTCAGCCAGCTGGCGCTGCAGGGCTTCGTGGCGCGACTCCAGACGCCGGGCGGTGCGCTCCTTCTCCACGTAGAGACGGTAATACTCGAAGGTGTGGGCCACGGCCACGATGACCCAGAAAATGTAGTAGTCGATGAAGAACCGGAAGGT
>CAZNUA010000060.1:0-18384 GCA_964576115.1 uncultured Gemmatimonadota bacterium | reverse complement strand
TCATGTTCCGGTCCCTTACGGCTCGCCCGGGCCATCTTCTTCGATCAGACGAGCGTTCTCGGCGGTCTCGTCCTCGGCGATCAGGCGGCGGGCCTCTTCCGAATCGTCTTCGCGCACCATGATCCGGATCTCGCCCATGCCGTCCATGGTGAAGGGATGCACGCTTGATGCGGCCCAGCCGGCGGTGAAGCTCTCGATGCCGCGGGCGGTGAGCATGGAGCGGATCAGGTCGGCCTCCATCGAACCCTGGGCCTTGTAGACGCTGACCATCTTCATGGTGCGGTTGCGTTCCCGTTCGGCGTCGCGGGCTCCCTTGAGGCGGGCGTACTCCTCGTCGGTCACGAGCGGTACCTGGCAGTCGATGCAGACCGTGAAGCCTTCCCGGTATTCGGTGCCGCACTCGGGGCAAATCACATCTTTACCTTTCCGTCAAACACCCAGGCCGGCGACAACGGCCCGGTTGCGCTCGTTGTGTATGTCCTTGCCCGCAGTGGTGTACAGCTCAGCGAGCCGGTCGCCATGATACTCGTTGACCTTGCCGCGCACCATCTTCATGGTCGAGTTCAGCAGACCATTCTCTTCGGTGAAGGGCTCGTCGAGCAGCGCGAAGGTAGCGGGAAGCCACTGCGGCGGAAAGATACCGGCGTGCTCGCCCCCCTCACGGTAAGCATCGATCTCGTCCCGGATCAGATCGATCGCCGCCTGCTGTCCCTGGTCAGATGAAGGCGAGTGACCTTCAGCCTTCAGCCAGGCCCCGAGCCGCTCGCAGGCCGGCACGATCAGGGCCACGGTGTAGGGATCCTGGCTGTTGTGCAGCATGACCTGGTCGATGTACTCGGAACCCGAACAGAAGGCCTCTTCGATGCCTTCGGGGCTGTATTTCTCGCCGTCGTTGGCGATCAGCAGGCTCTTCTCGCGGCCCAGGACGTAGAGGAAGCCCTCTTCATCGAAGTAGCCGATGTCGCCGGTGTGCAGCCAGCCGTCGCGCAGGGTCTGCCGGGTGGCTTCCTCATTGCGCCAGTAGCCGGCCATGATGTTTTCGCCCCGGGCCACGATCTCGCCCTTCTCGCCGGTCGGCACCTCGTTGCCCTCTTCATCGCAGATCCGGCACTCGACCCCTTCCAGAATAGGGCCGGAAGAGCCGAGCTTGTGCCGGCGCGGCATGTTGCACGAGATGATCGGAGCCGATTCGGTCAGACCGTAGCCCTGGTACATCGGCATCCCCAGGGCGTAAAAGAATCGCTGCATCTCGATGTCGAGCAGGGCCCCGCCGCCGAAGAGCATCTGCAGCCGGCCCCCGAACTGGGTCCTGATCTTGGCAAAGAGAAGCTTGTCGAAGAGCCAGTGCAGGGGGTAGCGCAGTGTGCGCAGCCCCCGGCCGCGGTTGAAGCCTTCGGCGTTCAGCGCATAGGCGTTTTTCATCGCCATCGAGAAGAGCCGTTCGGCCACGGGGCCGGAGGCGCGCACCCCCTTCTCGATGTTCTTGCGGAAATTGGCCGCCAGGGCGGGCACACTCAGCAGGAAGGTTGGCCGGACCTCCTTGATGTTCTCGGGAATGTTCTTGAGTGTTTCCATGGGGGTTTTGCCGGTCTGGATCGAGGCCAGTCTGGCCCCGAAGTGCATCAGGATGTAGATCCCCACGGTATGGCCGAAGCTGTGGTCCCAGGGCAGGATGATCAGCGAGGACCAGTCGGGGGTCACCTTGAGCACGGTCGCTCCCTGCTCGACATTGGCGGTGTAGTTGCGGTGGGTCAGGATGATGCCCTTGGGATCGGCGGTGGTTCCGGAGGTGTAGCAGATGTTGGCCGGGTCGTTTTCCTCCACACTGGTGTAGATCCGCTCGAATTCGTCGGCGTTGGAGGCCAGCCAGGCCTCGCCGCGCGCCATCAGGTCGCCGGCGAAGATCTCGTCCTCGGCGCAGGTTTCCTGCTCGTCGAGATGGATGATGAGTTCCAGGTCGGGCAGGTCGTTGCGGATGGTGCGGACCTTGTGGGCCTGGCCGCCCGAGACCACGACCATCCGGCACCCCGAGTGGGCCAGACGGAAGGTCAGATCGGAGAGTTCGTTGATCTTGACCGAGATGGGAACGTTGATCGCCCCGCAGTAGAGGATACCCATCTCGGCGATCACCCATAGGTTGCGCCCTTCGGAGATCAGACCGACCCGATCCCCCTTGGCCAGCCCCAGGCTCAGGAGCCCGGCCGCAAATCGGTGCACCGCCTCCCGTGTCTCCCGGTAGGTGGTGCCTTCGTACTCATCACCTGTCTTTTCGAGGAGATAGATGTTCTCGGCGAAGGTGTCGGCGCTTCTCTCCAGCAGATCGACAAGAGTTTTCCCGGCCATCTGAATCTCCCTTTTACGTCGTGATCATCCCTTCTCGGGACCGGATCGGACGTGGAAACAGGTCAGATCAGGTTATCCGCAATCCCGAACCCCACACCAGATGATTTCGATATGATCGTTACCTCGTGTTCGAAGATCGACGCAGAATACGTGCCATCAGGATCTGATGGAGATTCTCATGGAGATTCCAACCCCTAAAATCTCCTAATGTATTGTTAATAAATGGATTACGAGAATTCCCCGGAGCCTGTTCGAAGAGGGGTAGGAGTGATGAGGTCAAGCGATGATGCAAAAAAGTCACAGAAGGTGTGATATGATGAGAATACCTCTGGTACGATGGGAGTACACCGGGAGACCCCCGACGGTCGCCGGGCCGCGGACAGGTCATCCCGCACGGCAAAGGTGTCATCATGGACTCTCCGGGATCCAGTGTGGTGCGAAGGCTCCTTCCCGCTCTCTGTCTCTGCCTGCTGTGGGCAGCCTGTACCGGCCCGGGCCGGGAAGAGGTGGAACCTCTACCCACCCGGTTCCCGGCCGCTGATCGAATTGTGGCCATCGGCGACCTGCACGGCGATCTGGAGGCCACCCGACGGGTGCTGCAGCTGGCCGGTGCCATCGATGAGGAGGATCACTGGATCGGCGGGAAGCTCGTCGTAGTGCAGACCGGCGATCAGCTCGACCGGGGCGGGGACGAGCTGGAGATACTGGATTTGCTGGAACGGTTGGTAGCTGAGGCCGAACAGGTCGGCGGCGCAGTCCATGTGCTCAACGGCAACCATGAACTGATGAACGCATATCTCGACCTGCGCTATGTCACCGAGGAGGGCTTCGCCGACTTCCAGGAAGCTTTTCCCGTCACCGAACCCGACTCTCTTCTGCTGACCTTCGAGCCCTCGGAGCGGTCCCGGGTCGCCGCTTTCCGCCCGGGCGGACCGGTCGCTTTGAGGCTGGCCCGGCGCAATACGGCTGTGATCATCGGAGAGAACCTGTTCGTGCACGGGGGGATCCTCCCCGCGCAGGTCGACCGGGGTCTGGAGAGGATGAACGAAGCGATCCGGTCCTGGCTTCGGGGAGATGGACCCTATCCCGAGTGGATCCGGGGAGATAGCAGCCCGGTGTGGTCCCGGCATTACTCTTCAGAACCGAATGCAGAAGATGCCGCCCTTCTCGACGAGGTTCTGAACCGGCTCGACGTCAAACGGATGATTGTGGGGCACACCGTCCAGGAGGGGGGCATCGCTGCCTACTGCGATGCCCGGGTCTGGTGCATCGACACGGGGATGTCTCGCCATTACGGGGGATCGGTTCGAGCCCTCGAGATCATCAGAGACAGGGTGCGGATCCTCCGTTAACCGGTTCTGGTCCTGAGTCATGTCATGGGCGCCGACTGTCTGTTTTGGAATCCGGCCGGTGACACAACGATTCCTTTGATGTAAAACGAAGGTTGGTTGTAAAAAGAACATCCCACACGCACACCCACTGAACAAAGGACGGAACGATGATGAGCAGACCTGTCAGGAGAGGATGGGGCGCGATCCTGCTCGCGTTCCTCCTCTCGGGGGGGATCGCACCCGATGCCGGTGCGCAGCGCGTGCCGATCTCCTTCGACGACTACCATGGGTACACGGGTACGCAGGAGTATCTGCAGCAGATAGCCCGCGCCTACCGGGGTATCACCGAACTGATCGAGATCGGTGAGAGCAACATGGGGCGGAAGATCTCCGTGCTCGTGATATCGAACATGGAGACCGGCACGACCATCGATGCCCATGTCGAGTTGCGCAACATGCGGCGTGAGAACGTACAGAACGTCACGCCGATGAAGCCGTACCAGGGCAAGCCGGGTCAGTGGATCGACGGCGGCACCCACGGTAACGAGTACACCGGCACCGAAGTGTGCCTCTACATCATCGACAAGCTCGTGACCGGCTACGGCTCCGATTCCCAGATCACCGATCTGATCGACAACTGTGTGTTCTACATCTGTCCGATCGTCAACCCCGACGGGGTTTACAATTCGGTCGAGGTAGGGATCCCGCAGCGGCAGAATTCGATGATGATCGACGATGATGACGACGGAGCGATCAACGAAGACGGCCCCGACGACCTGAACGGCGACGGGAAGCTGACCAGCTTCCGCTACCCCGATCCCGAAGGCCAGTACGTCATCGACGATGAAGACCCGCGGCTCATGGTCCGGCTGGGTCGGAATGAGGAAACGACGAAACAGCGCTACAGCGTGATCCGCGAGGACCGCGACAATGACGGCGACGGCCGGCGGGGCGAGGATGGCGAGCGCGGCATCGATGTGAACCGCAACTTCCCCGAGGGCTGGTATGGCGACGACAACGAGCAGAGAGGCAGCGGTTACTACGCCGCCTCGGCGCCGGAGTCGCGGGCGATCCTCGAGTTCTTCACCAACCACACCAACATCCTGCACGCCCAGTCCTTCCACACCTCGGGCGGTTTTACCTACCGCCCCTTCGCACGCTGGCCAGACAGCCGGATCGCGAACAAGGATCTGGCTGTCTACGATCTGATCATGGGCAAGAAATACTGCCAGCTGCTCGGCGTTGAATACCCCGAGGAGTGGGATGTCGAGGCCGCGGGCGGGGCCGGGGCAGGTGCGGGACAGCGAGCCGTCGGAGCCCGCCGCACGACCGGTCAGGCACCGGCTCGACCGACCGGCCAGGTTCCAACCCGGCCGACGGGTCAGTTTCCGGCCCGGCAACAGGCCGGTGCGCGCCAGGCGGGAGCGCGGGGCGTGAGCGTGGGCAGCAGTGCCTACGAGATGCCGCGGCAGTGGCGGCACCCCTACAACGACAGCTCCGACCGGCCCTATGGTTACGGGATCTTCATCGACTGGGCCTACGGCCAGTATGGGGCCTACTCGATGACGACCGAACTGTGGAACCGCTCGGTCGACTTCCCCGGAATGCCCGAGTTCAACACCGCCGATGCCCGAATCGACCAGGAGCGGTGGATACTGCAGTACCAGGATGATAACTTCGGCGGCCGTTTCTTCATGCCATGGACGCGCTACCGCCACCCTGACCTCGGGCAGGGTGAACTGGGCGGTTGGATCGCACCCTACAGCGCCTCGAACAACGCCTTCCCCGGCGAGGCTCTGCGTCATGTGTGCGACGTGCACTGGCAGTTCGAGTTGTGGAAGGCGACCCTGCTGCCCCGGGTGGTCATCACCGATGTCTCGGCCGAAGTCCTCTACGAGACCGGTAGTGCCTCGGCCGGTGAAGTCACCTACTCGGGTGACACCGCTACGATCCGTCGCGGCGAGCGGATGGGCGGCGTCAAGGTGGTCCTGGTCAAGGCCACCATCGAGAACCAGGGTCAGCTGGCCACCCACATCGCCGAGGGCGCCCGCCTGGCCGGGAATCGTCAGGATGCCGTCTGGTTGCTGGGCGACCGCGATCGGACGACCTACCTGCAGGGTGGCGTCTGGCAACGGCTGGGGACGATCGACGGTGCCCTGGCCATACCCGGATTCCCCTCGGCGGGCGGTGCCGGCGCTGGAGGTGCGGAGCGGGCCCAGATGATGGCCAACCTGCCGCCCGGTATTCCGCCGGAAATGCTGCAGCAGTTCATGCAGTCGATGGGTATGTCCGACGAACCTGCTGCAGCGGGGAACGTGCGCGAGGTCGAGTGGCTCGTTGCGATCGAAGGAAACGTGCCCCTGAAGGTCATCGTGACCTCGCAGAAGGGCGGAACCCAGGTCCGGGACGTCCCGATCCGCTAAGCTGAAAGGAGACGATCATGAGAAGAATGATCAGAATCGGAACGATCGTACCGGTCCTGCTTCTCGCTGTGCTCCTGACGGCGAGTGTGAGCGGGCCGGCATCTGCCCAGGAAAACCTGCAGCTCAATCCCGGCCGGTACCACGGTGAACTCGACTTCCCGATCAGCTGGAAGCGTTACTATGGCTATGATGAGTGGACGCAGATCATGCACGATCTGCAGGAGGCCTACCCCCAGCTGGCTGATATCGAGAGTATCGGAAAGAGTCGGATGGGGCGGGACCAGTTCCTGCTGACCATCACGGCCAAGTCGACCGGAGCCCACGACACCAAGACCGCGATGTGGGTCGATGGGGCCGTGCACGGCAACGAGGTCAACGGGATCACCTGTTCCCTCTACCTGGCATGGTACCTGCTGACCCGGTATGACTACGATCCCTACATCTTCAACATGCTCAACACCACCACCTTCTACATCCTCCCCGGCCTCAACGTGGATGCCAACGATTCCTATGTCATGTGGCCGAACACCGAGAATAATCCTCGAGAGCCCTACCGGCCCGAGGACAACGACGGCGACGGTCTCTATGACGAGGATCAGACCGAGGATGTGGACGGTGACGGCGAGCTCTCGTCGATGTACGTCGAGGATCCCGAGGGGCAGTACAAGCTCTCCGAGGACGGCCGCCAGTTCATCCAGGTTACCGACCCGCGCGAGCAGGTCCAGCGGTTCCGCCGGATCGGCAGCGAGGGCTACGACAACGATGGTGACGGCCGAATCAACGAGGACGACATCGGCGGTCCCGACCCCAACCGGAACTACCCGTACGGGTGGAACCTGCAGGCAGGCTGGCCCTACCCGATGTCGGAACCGGAAACCCATAATGCCTTCGAGTTCCAGCGCACCCACGAGAACATCTTCGCCGGCTTCCATTACCACAATACCGGCCGGCTGATCATGTTCAGCGTGCCGTGGGCGGTTGAAAGTGCAGCTGGAGCAGCTGGAGCGGCGAGGACCGGTCCCTACGGTACGGGGCGGGGCTACCAGCGTCTGACTCCGGAAGAGCGTCTGGCCCAGATGCGCGAGGAGAACCAGTACGCGCAGTACTTCGATCGTACCGTGGCGCCGGAGTACCGGCACGACATGGCGGTCCAGACTGAAATCGTAACCATGGGGGCGCGGATCCTGAAGAACTACCGGCCAACCATGGCCGGTCCTCCGGGATCGGGGCAGGCCCAGTCGAACACCTACATGTCGACCGGCGCCTACGGCTACCTGATTGAACTCTGGGGTACCCATATGGACGCCGATGCCAACGGCGACGGCCGGGTGAGCCAGGAAGAACGGATGGATTGGATCGACATCGAACTCACCGGTGAAGGGTGGATCATGCCGCACAAGGTCGACCATCCCGATCTGGGTGAGGTGTGGATCGGCGGATCGATGCGCAAACACATCGGTCGCACCCCACCGGCCCGCTACATCGAGTCCGAAGCGTTGCGCAACTGTCACTTCGTGCTATACTGTGCGAGCCAGTTCCCGAAAGTCGAAGTGGAGTCGATCGAACTGATCCCGGCCACCAACGACCTGATCTGGGTCGATGTCACGGTCACCAACGACCGGACCTACCCGACCATCTCCGATCGTGATCTGGAACGGGGGTGGGTGGACGAGGACGTGCTCACCTTCGCCAGCTCGAGTTCGATCGAGCGCGTGCCGGTCCCCGAGGGGATGGTCACCCTCGATCCGAACAACCGGACGACCGGCGGCCGGGTGCCCGAGTCGGAGAATCCCACCTTCCGGCTCGAGGGGAACGGCTCGCAGACCTTCCGCTATCTGGTGAAGCTGACCGGGAACTCCGGCTGGGTGGAGTTCACGGTCACCTCCTTCCACGGCGGAACGCACACGAAGCGGCTCAACATCCGTACGGGAGGCTGACAGTACACCGTTCGCAGTTTCCCGCCCGGGAGAGGGGTCGTACACTGAACAGGCGCCGGGTCACCCGGCGCCTGTTCGTCTCTGCGGGCCCGGCGGATGCCGTTCTCGGCCGCCGACCGCCGGTTCTCATCCTCAGGGACACCGGCGGCGGCCGGTAACCGGGAGAGGGAGAACACGTTGAACGGCGAGGCAACCGGACAGCAACCCCAACCCTTCCAGATCATGGCCAAGCCGCGCGGGCCGGTCTGCAACCTCGACTGCGCCTACTGTTACTACCTTTCCAAGGAGCGCCTCTACTCCGATAGCGACTTCCGTATGAGTGACGAGCTGCTCGCCGAGTACACCCGGCAGTACCTGGAATCGCAGGCGGGCCTGCCCGAGGTCACGTTCGCCTGGCAGGGGGGCGAGCCGTTGCTGATGGGGCTCGACTTCTTCCGCCGGGCGCTCGAGTTACAGCGGGAGTACGCTCCCGCGGGAGTGCGGGTCGTCAACGCCCTGCAGACCAACGGCACCCTGCTCGACGCCGAGTGGTGCCGCTTCTTCGCCGAGCACGATTTCCTGATCGGGATCAGTATCGACGGTCCGCGCGAGTTGCACGATGAATACCGTCGCGACCGGGCGGGGCAGGGATCCTTCGACCGGGTCATGGCCGGACTCGCATGGCTGCAGGAATACGGGGTCGAGCACAACGCTCTGACCTGTGTGCACGCCGCCAACGCTCCGCATCCCCTCGAGGTCTACTCCTTCCTGCGCGACGAGGCTGAAGTGGAGTTTGTCCAGTTCATCCCGATCGTGGAGCGCGAGAACGAGACGGGGTACCAGGAGGGCGAGACGATCACCGACCGCTCGGTGACGGGGAAGCAGTACGGCGAGTTCCTGATCGCTGTGTTCGACGACTGGGTTCGGCGCGATGTGGGCCGGATCTTCGTGCAGATCTTCGATGTGGCCCTGGCCGCCTTCTTCGGCCGGCGCCCGGGTTTGTGTGTCTTCGAGGAAACCTGTGGCACCGCCCTGGTGCTGGAGCACTCGGGCGATCTCTACTCCTGCGACCACTTCGTCGAACCCGCTCACCATCTGGGCAACATCGCCGATACTCCGCTGGCGGACATGGCCCGCTCGGAGCGTCAGCGGTCTTTCGGAGCGGCCAAACGCGATGCCCTGCCTCCCACCTGCCGGGAGTGTGCGGTATATTTCGTCTGTCACGGGGGGTGCCCGAAGAACCGGGTTCTCACCACTCCCGAGGGAGAGCCGGGTCTGAACTGGCTCTGTGAGGGGTACCGGGCCTTCTTTACCCACATCGAGCCCGCCATGCGGTTCATGGCGGGGGAGTTGCGGGCCGGGCGTCCACCGGCCAACATCATGTACCAGCTGCCCGGCGCGAACTTCTGAGGTCCGGGCGGTCGTAGAGGTACGGATCAGAAGGGAAGTGCAGACGTGCGTACCCTCATCACGGCTCTCGTCACCGCCGCCATCGTCTGGCTGATCGTCACTGCTCTCGATCATACTCCGACCCCGGCAGAGGACTGATTCCGCGGAGTAGCAGGTCGCAGCTGTTGAGTACTCCGTCTTTCGGGGGATGAGCCGAATTGGAGAGTGGTGTACACTCCAACGGTCTGTTCCGAACCCGAACAGGAGTGCTGATCATGTCGAGCGGACGGATAATCAACCGGCGCGAAGCCCTGCGTCTGGCGGCCGGAGCGGGAGCGGGCCTGGGGCTTTTCGGATCTCTGCCCCTGCTCGAAGGGTGTGCGGGCACCACCGGACGCCGACCCGCCAATATCCTCTTCATCTTCAGTGACGATCACGCCCCGCACGCCATCAGCGCCTACGGCTCGCGGATCAACACCACCCCCCACATCGACCGGATCGCCCGGGAGGGGGCCCTGTTCGCCAACAGTTTCTGTACCAACTCGATCTGCGCTCCGAGCCGGGCGGTGGTGCTGACCGGCAAGCACAGCCATGCCAACGGTAAGATCGACAACCGCAATGTCTTCGACATGTCGCAGCCGACCGTGAACAAGTACCTGCAGGGGGCCGGGTACGAGACGGCCATGATCGGCAAGTGGCACCTGCAAGCCGAACCCGAAGGGTTCGATTTCTGGCAGGTTCTGCCCGGACAGGGGAACTACTACAACCCCGATTTCGATACCCCCGACGGCCGGGTGCGGCACGAAGGGTACGTAACCGATATCATCACCGATCTCACTCTCGACTGGCTGCAGCACGGGCGCAGTGCCGACCGGCCCTTTCTCTGCATGTGCCAGCACAAGGCCCCGCACCGCAACTGGGTTCCCGGCCCCGACTACATGAACCTGTACGAAGGCGAAACGATCCCCGAGCCGGCGACGCTTTTCGACGACTGGAGCGGGCATGCTTCGCCCGCCGCAGCCCAGGAGATGACGGTCGCCCGTCACATGATGCCCTTTTATGATCTGAAGATCACCCCCTGGGAGAGCGAGCCGCGGCCGAATTCCTGGTACGGCCGGATGACCGCCGAACAACGGGCGGCCTGGGATGCGGTGTATGAACCGCGTAACGCCGCTTTCCACCGCGCCGGGCTCGAAGGCAGGGAACTCACCTCCTACTACTACCAGCGCTACATCAAGGACTACCTGCGCTGTATCGCCTCGGTCGACGACAACGTCGGACGCCTGCTGGCCTTTCTGGACGAGAGCGGCCTGGCCGACGATACCCTGGTGATCTACAGCTCCGATCAGGGCTTCTACCTGGGCGATCACGGCTGGTTCGACAAGCGCTGGATCTACGAGGAATCGCTGCGGATGCCCTTCCTGGCCCGCTGGCCCGGCGTGATCCGTCCCGGTACCCGGGTGGAGGAGATGATTCAGAACATCGACTACGCCCCGACCTTCCTGACCGCCGCCGGCCTCGATGTGCCGGCTGATATCCACGGCGTTCCGCTGCTGGGGCTGATGCGGGGCCGCCATCCCCGCGACTGGCGGCGGAGCATCTACTACCACTACTACGAGTTCCCCGCCGTACACATGGTGGCCAGGCATTACGGCGTGCGCACCGAACGGTATACCCTGGCCTATTTCTACGAGACCGACGAATGGGAACTCTTCGATCTCGAAACCGATCCGCACCAGCTCACCAGTGTGTATGACGATCCCGCCTATGCCGGAACGGTGGTCGAACTCACCGCCGAACTCGGCCGTCTGCGCGATGCCTACGCCGATGAAACGGGCCTCGATTTCCGGGACCGGTGAGCCCCGACAGAGAACCGCAGACTCAGTGACGGGACGGGCACTGCCGAATGCCGGCGACGGGAGAGCGGGGGATTGGTCGTTAGGAGTCTGAAGTTTGCCTTGGGGGCGGGGGTGGAGTATACATACACCGTTCGTGCAGCAGGATGCAGCTGCCCGCCGCCCGATTCCTGTGAGGTCCGATGCGCCGTTCTCTTCCACCCGTCCTGCTCGTCCTGCTCCTGCCCCTGCAGGCCGTCCCCGCCCAGCCGGAGCCTCTGACCCTGGACGAGGTCCTCACCCTCGGCCTGGAACACAACCTGCAGCTCAGAGCCGGGGCTGAAGAAGTCGCTTCGCTCGAAGCGGCCTGGCGGGCCGCTCGCCTGTTCTTCAATCCTTCGGTGGGTTTCGAGACAGGATCGGGCGAATCGTACGACGGCTCGATTCGGCGTACCACGCGGGGGATCTCGCTCAGCCAGCCGCTGGAGTATCCTTTCAGCCGTCGGGCCCGTATCAGCATGGCCGAAAACGAATGGCGGGCGGCCGAGTCCGCTCAACACAGCCTGGCCCTCGATATTCGTTACGACATCACCGAGCACTACCTGCGGATTCTCCTGCTTGCCGAATGGGGCGAACTGGCCCGGTCCACCCTCGAGTCCTTCGAGCGGGCGCACCGGCTCGTCATCCGGCGGCTCGAACTCGGCGAGGCCCGTGAGCTCGAGGCAATCAAACTCGAGGTCGAAGTCATGCGGGCCCGGACCGATCTCAGCCGGATCGAGGCCGAACAACGGCTCACTCGGCGGCATCTCGACGCCCTGGTCGGGGACACCCTGCCGGAGGCTTTCGTTCCCGTACCGGTTGAAGAGTTCGCACCGATCGTGGCGATGGAAGACGAACTCATCGCGCGGGCTCTGGAAGGCCACCCCCTGATCGGCCGGTCGCAGTTCGAACTGACCCGGGCCCGCGACCGCCTGCGGGCCGCCCGGGCCGCCAGGATCCCCGATCCGGCCCTGACCGGTTTCCTGCGCGAAGAACTGCACGGACGGATCCAGGGTCTCGGGGTTACTTTCGCGCTGCCTCTCTTCGACCTCGGCGCCCACCGGGTCGCCGAGGCCAGGAGCCTGGCCGAGGGCCGGGAGTACGCTCTCGAAGCGCTCGAACTCGAACTGGCCGCGGAGATTTCCATCCTCTATGGCCGACTCGAGCTGGCTGCCGAAACGATCGGGTTCTTCCGGGATGGTTTGCTGCATCAGGCCGAGGAGAGTCTGCGGATAGCGGAGAGCAGCTACCACGGGGGTGAAATCTCCCTGCTCGACTGGCTCGACGCGCAGCGGACCTATTCCAGCATTCTCACCGACTATCACGATGCGCTCTATACCTGGCACCAGAATCGGGCGGCTCTGGAACGGGCTGTCGGGGGAGAGATCAGATGAAGCGCTACGGCCCCGCCTTACTCTGCCTCCTGCTCACCGCCTGCGGGGGAAGCCGGAACCGGATCGATCCGGCTGCCGCCGCAGCCGGCGGGACCGGAGCGGAGCACGAGCTGCACCTCGCACCCGCGCAGGTCGAAGCCTGGGGAATCAGGAGCGAAGAGGTCCGGACGACCGATATAGCCGCCGTCATCACTCTGCCCGGCACGATCGAACTCGATCAGAGCCGGACCGCCCTGGTCTCGCCGCTCATCGGCGGTCAGGTGGCTCGGATCGGAGCCGATCCCGGCGATCGGGTCCGGCCCGGTCAGGTCCTGCTGACCTTGACCTCGCCGCAATTTGCCCGGGCTCAGGCCGACTGGCTCGAGGCCCTGGCCCGCTTCCGGTTGAGTCGGACCGAAGCCGATCGGGCCCGCAGCCTCTTTGCCGACCGGGCCATCGAAGAGCGCGAACTGTTGCGGCGCGAGGCAGACGCCGAACAGCAGGCTGTCGCCCTCGGCGCCGCCGAAGCGGTACTGCTGGCCTGCGGGATCGACCGGGGCGGGATCGAGGCCCTGCGGGAGCGTTACGATACCCTCCTGCGCACAGGGGAGAGGAGCGAGCCGGTGGCCGATCCGATGCTGCCGATTCTCGCCCCCCGGGCCGGCCGGGTCATCGACCGCGATGCGGTCCGCGGCGAACAGGTCGGGCCGGAGCGCATCCTCTTCACCATCGCCGATCTCTCGGTCCTGTGGGCCGAACTCGATGCCTACGAACAGCACCTGCCCTTTCTCGATCCCCGCAGCGAGGTGACGATCACGACCGATCTCTACCCCGGCCGGGAGTTCCCGGCCCGCATCATCTGGATCAGTGACGTCCTCGACGAGGCCCTGCGCACCGTCACGGTGCGGGTCGAGGTCGCCAATTCCGATCGGCTGCTGCGTCCGAACCTGTTCGTGAGCGGGGTGATCGTCAAACGCGAGCCCGGGGCCGACCGGCTGGCCGTACCCGAAAACGCCATCGTGGACCTGCACGGCGAGAAATCGGTCTTCGTGCTCATCGATGCCCATCAGCATGAGGTGCCCGCCGCGGGAAGCGAAGCCGCCGGAGAGCAGGAGGGAGAACACGATCACGTTGTCTACGCGGTGCGCCATATCGAGATCGGCGAATCGGTCGGGGACCTGCGGATCGTCACCACCGGGCTCGAAGAAGGTGAACGCATCGTCACGGCCGGCGCCTTTACCCTGAAAGCCGAGTTACAGAAGGGATCGGCGGGGCATGGTCACGTGCACTGATGAATAGCCCTGATCCGACAACAACAGCTCCGATGAACGGACCGCACCCATGATTTCGCGCGTCCTCGATTTCTCCCTCCGGCAGCGTCTCTTCGTCATCATTGCCGCGATATGCGTCGCCGGCTTCGGGATGATCAGTTTCCGGCAGCTGCCGATCGATGTGTACCCCGATCCCTCACCGGCCCTGGTCCAGATCTTCACCGAGGCCCACGGTATGGCCCCCGAAGAGGTGGAGAGGTTCATCTCCTATCCGATCGAGGCGGCCATGTTCGGTCTGCCGAAGGTCACCAACATCCGTTCGAACTCGACCTTCGGGCTTTCCACCGTGAGCGTCTACTTCGAGGAGGGGACCGATATCTACTGGGCCCGCCAGCTGGTGGTGCCCCGCCTGCACGAAGTGGTCGAGGACCTTCCCGACCAGGCCCACGAACCGGTCCTGGGTCCCATCGCCACCGGTCTCGGCATGGTCTACCTCTACTATCTGGAGGGTGACGGCTACACCACCATGGAGCTGCGGACCCTGCAGGACTGGCTGGTTAAATACGAACTGAAGTCGGTTCCCGAAGTCTCCCAGGTGCTGAGCATCGGCGGGGATGTGAAGCAGTACCGGATTCTGGTCGATCCCGACGCCCTGCTGGCCTACGACCTGACGCTGTCCGATCTGATCGAACGGATCCGGGCCGGTAACCGGAATACCGGGGCGGGTTTCATTACCCGGGCCGAGGAGGAATACATCGTTCGCAGCATCGGGCTGGTGCAGACTCTCGACGATCTGCGCCGCACGGTCGTAACCAGCGTCGAGGGCACACCAATCTACCTCTCGAGCCTGGCCACGGTCGAGATCCTGCCCGCGATCCGGCGCGGTGCGGCCCTGGTCAACGGTGAGGGGGAGCGGGTTGTCGGGATGGTCCTGAAACTCTTCGGGTCGAATACCGCCCGGGTGATCAGCGACATCGAGGAGCGGATCGAGGTCATCAACACCAGCCTTCCCGACGGGGTAGAAATCGTGCCCTTCTACAACCAGGCCGCCTTCGTGCGGGCCTGCTTCGGTACGGTCGTCAACAACCTGGCCCTGGGGATCCTGCTGGTCATCGGGGTGCTCTTCCTCTTCATGGGCGATGTGCGCAGTGCGCTGATCGCGGTTCTGACCCTGCCCTTCGCCGTTCTTCTGACCTTCATCGTCATGCGGCAGACCGGCCTGGCCGCCGATCTGATGTCGCTGGGGGGGCTGGCCATCGCCATCGGTCTGATCGCCGATGCCGCCATCATTTTCGTCGAGAACGCCTTCCGGCACGTACAGTCGGGCGGAGTGGACAGGTCATCCGCCATCCGCACGGCCGGTTCCGAAGTCGCCCGGCCGCTTTTCACCGCGATCGTGATCATCATCCTGGTCTTCCTGCCGATCTTCACCCTGACCGGGGTGGAGGGGGTCATGTTCCGCCCCATGGGATTCACGATCTCGCTGGCCCTGGCCGGTTCGATTCTCTTCACCCTCGTCGTCATCCCGGCCCTGGGCTATTACCTGATCGGTTCATCGGGGGCGGCGGCGCGCGAACCGTGGCTCATCCGCCGGATCCGGGCGCGCTTCATTCCCTTCTTCACGACCTGCGGTAACTGCCGCCGGCGGGTCTTCTGGATCACCGGAGCGGCCCTGGCGATCGGCCTGGCTTTGATCCCGACCCTGGGGCGGGAATACCTGCCGCCGCTGCAGGAGGGAACGCTGCAACTGCGGGTTCTGCTCAACCCCAATACCGGTCTGGAAGAAACCGTCGAAACCGCTACCGAGATCGAACGGATCATCCGGGACGTCCCCGAGGTGACGGGGATCCTGAGCCGGATCGGGCGGGGGGAGGTGGGCAGTCACGCCCACTTCGTCAACGATGCCGAAATCCTGATCCAGCTCAAACCGGAACGGCAGTGGCGGGCGTTCCGGAACACCAACGAGCTGATCGGTGAGATCGAAGACCGTCTCGCTCACCTGCCCGGACTGAGCCTGACCATGACCCAGCCGATCGCGCACAACCTCGATCACCTCATCACCGGCGCCCGGGCCCAGCTGGCCGTCAAACTCTACGGCGAGGATTACGACGTTCTGACCGCTACGGCCCATCTGATCGAAACCGAACTGCGGCTCGTCAGGGGGTCGGCCGACGTACAGGTCGAGCAGGTCGCGGGGCAGAACCATCTGCAGATCGTGCTGCGGCGCGATGCCCTGGCCCGCTACGGATTGAGCGTGGGTGGGGTACAGGAAACGATCGAGGCCGCCATCGGGGGGGTGACGATCGGCAAGGTCTACGAGGAACAGCGGCGTTTCGACATCTTCCTGCGCTTCGAGCCCGCGGCGAGGGAAAGCGTCGATGAGATCGCGGCCCTGCTCGTCGGCCTGCCCTCGGGCGGGCGCATCCCCCTCGGTTCGCTGGCCGATATCGAAACGGTCGAAGGCCCCCGGCTGATCAGCCGGGAGCAAAACAAGCGCTATATCACCATCGAATGCAACGTGCGGGGCCGTGACCTGGGCCGGTTCGTGGCCGAGGCACGAGACCGGATCGAAGCCGGGGTCGAGATCCCCCCCGAGTACATCCTGACCTGGGGGGGGCAGTTCGAGCTGCAGATCAAGGCCTACCGCACACTGGCCGTCGTGACCCCCCTGACGCTGCTGCTGGTGGCCCTGCTGCTTTTCACTCTCTTCAACTCGCTGCGCGAGGTCCTGATCATCCTCGTCAACATCCCCCTGGCCCTGATCGGGGGAGTCGCGGCGCTCAAACTCACCGGTCTCTACCTGAGTGTGCCCGCCTCGATCGGCTTCATCGCCATCTTCGGGATCGCCTTGGAGGACGGGCTGGTCCTGCTGGCCGCCATCCGCAAGCGGGTCTGCGACGGAGTTGAGCTGGACGAAGCCATTCTCGAGGGGGTCTCGGTCAAACTGCGCCCGGTCCTGATGACGACCTTCACGACCATCTTCGGAATCCTGCCGCTCCTGCTGGCGGTGGGGCCGGGTGCCGAAATCTACAAACCGCTGGCTACGGTCGTAGTGGGGGGTCTGCTTACCTCGACCCTGGTCACCCTGATCGTGCTGCCGCTCATGTACCAGCGGATCATGGAGCCGGTCTGTACGCTGTCCGAAAACGCTGAACCGGAAGCGGGTTCGGCGGTCGGATAGGCAGGTGATACTGCTGCCGCAAAGCCGTCTCCCGCTGAGGACCGTCCGATGCCATCGCTGACGCTGCCGCGAATCCCGCTCCTTCTGACGGTCGTCCTGTTCTGCCTGAGTCTCGGCTGCTCGGGAGACAGCGGCGAGTCCGGAACCTTCTCGGTCACGACAGAGGGGGGCGTGGTCCGGGCGGTGAGTCCCGGCACTCCGGTCTACGAGGGGGAACTGTTCGATTATGAACGAGTACTCGTTCTCGAACAGGATCCCGACCGGACCGAGTCGCTGCTCTACTACGGTCCGCACCGCCACTGGGACGAACCGGGTTTCCTGATGGACGCCGACGGCCGTTTCTACGTGCAGGACCGCGGCAACGGCCGGATCGCGGTCTTCGACGCCGCAGGCCGCTTCTCCCACAGCATCGGCCGCCCCGGCGACGGACCCGGCGAGTTCGGCTTCATCTATCTGAACGGCTTCGCCGACGGCCGGCTCGAGATCTGGGACAGCGCCCGGCATCGGCTGAGCTGGTTCGCCCCCGACGGCGCTCTGGAGCGAAACCTGCCCAGCCCGATCGGCGGCGAGCGAATCTGGTATGACGCCGGTGACGGACTCATCGTCTCACGCGAGTTTGCCTTCGAGATGATCGAGGAGATCGAGTACGTCGGGGCGGGTTTCGAGAGCCGCACTCCGGCCGGCGAGCCGGCCGGATCGGCCGCCACTCCCCTGGTGGCCCGCTCTTACCCCTACTACTGGGAGGGGCACAAGGGAGGGGTGGGGCACGCGACGATGCGCTTTTCCTGTTCACCGGCAATGGCCTGGACCCCGGCCGGGGAGATCGTCCTGACCAATGGCCTGCAGCCGGTCCTCTGGCTCTACCGGCCCGACGGCACCCTGGTCCGCACCATCGAAGTGCGCCTGCCCCGGGTGCAGGTCACGCGCCGCGACGAGCGAGCTGAACTGGCTGAGATCGACCGTCAGCTCGAGACCGCTGTCGGCGACGAGCGCATCATCCTCCTGAGTCGCAGGGAGAACATCACCTGGCCGGAGCAGAAGAGCTGCTGGATGTCGGTGGCGGTCGATGAGGCGGGTTTCTTCCGGCTCCGGATCCTCGAGTGGGACGCCGGCTCCGACGGCGCCGGGCCGGGATGGTACTGCTACGTGCTGAGTCCCGAGGGGGAGTACCTGGGCACGACCCGGGCTCCGGTCGTCGGGCGCCTCATGCAGGGGCACATGCTCGGTATCGTGAGCGATCCCGACTCCGGGCGGGAGGACTACACCGTCTGGCGGATCCGCCC
>CAZNUA010000059.1:0-18442 GCA_964576115.1 uncultured Gemmatimonadota bacterium | reverse complement strand
CTCTCCCCCGCCTCCCGCAGGACCTCGACCTCCGCGAAACGGGCCTCGATCCCTTTCGGGGTCATGTAACCGCACAAATCCACGTTCCACTCCTGTTGTATCGGGTCAGGAAGCTAGTGCCCTGTCACGCAACAAACGTCGCATTCGAGCGACTCCGCATCCCGACCGGCTGCGTTGCGCCTCCTCGCCATAGCCACCGCTATGCCTCGTCGCCGCGCCTGGCCGGTCTGGCCCGGTGTCACTCTCGGTGCAGACGTTTGTCACCTGACAGGACACTCGTATCCTGAGTGTAAAAGAACAACCGCGAACGGTCGAGCCGTCCGCGGTTGATGAAATGGCGGGAGCGACGAGACTTGAACTCGCGACCTCCGGCGTGACAGGCCGGCGTTCTAACCAACTGAACTACGCCCCCGAGCCAGTATACGAAACGTTTTCAGATCGCCTCCGTCAACGGCAAAGGGAACCGCCGGCAGGGCTCATCAGAGCCAGGTGCGCAACCGCAGCTCGACCGGGTGGGGATCGAGATAGTGCTGCCGCCGCAGGTAGCCGGTGTCGAACCGGCGCACGTAGTGGTTGAGCATCGTGATCGGTACGATGAGCGGGTAGAGGCCGGCGTGGTAGCGCTCGATGATTTCGAGCAGTTCCCGCTTTTCGTCGGCTTCGAGATCGTTCTTGAAATGACCCATGATATGCTGCAGCACGTTGGTGTTTTTCTTCACCGTGGCCGGGCGCGCCAGGGCAGTCATCAGTTCGGTCTCATACTCCCCGGCCGCCTCACCGATCGGGCGTCCCTTCAGGTTGGCCGTGATCCGACCCAACCGTCGCATGGCAGCCTGGTTGTGGGCCATGACCAGCAACTTGTGGTCGCTATGGAAATCGACCAGGGCGCTGCGGCTCAGACCCGCCTGCTCCATGTTCCGCCAGCGGTTCCTGACGAAAAGGCGTTCGATGAAGTTTTCGCGCAGGCGGGGATCGTTCAGCCGGCCCTCGTCCTCGACGGGCAGCAGGGGGAAGTGCTCCATGAAAATGCGGGCGAAGACACCCCGGCCGACCTTGGCCGGGACGTTGTTGGCGTCATAAACCTTGACCCGCTCCATGCCGCTCGAAGGCGATTTCGATTTGAAGACATAGCCGTCGAGGTTTTCGGCCTCCAGTTCCCGGACCCGTCGACGGGAGTAGGTCTCCATGCGCTCGGTATGGTCGATACCGGTTGTGATCGTGACCAGACGGGGGCGCTGCGGATCGCCGACCAGGCGCATGGCCTCGCGCGGGGTACCGAGACCGCACTCGGCCTCGGGACAGACCGGGACGTATTCGACGTAGGAACCGAGCACGTCGCGCAGCCACCGGTCCAGTTTGTGGCCGCCGTCATAGCGCACCTTTTCGCCCAGCAGGCAGGTGCTGATGCCGAGGCGGATCTTCTCCGTTTCGCTCATGTCCACATATTGACACCACGGTCCGGTGGTGGATAGGGTGAAGTCATGACAGGTTCCCGAATTCTCCGAACGATCCTGGTCGCGGCGCTGCTCGTGCCGGCGCTTACAACCGGTTGCGCGCACAAGCGCGCCTACAAGCGGGCTCTCCGGTTCGAGGGCTCGGGCCAGTACCTGCAGGCGGCCGAGGAGGATCTGGCGGCCCTGGACCGCAAACCCGAATACGAGGATGCCAAAGCCCACCTGAGCAGTATCGCCCCGGCGGCCTGGGAAGAACTGATGTCCACCGCTGCCTCGCAGGAGGCCGAGAACCGCTGGAGCGAGGCGGTCGGAACATACGAGAACGCCGAACGGTTCCTGGCCCGGCTGACCCGCCACGGCGTTTCGATCACGGTCGGCGACGTGCCCACCCTGCGTGAGCGGGCCCGCACCAACGGCCGGCAGTACCATTACGGACGAGGGGAGCGATTCTTCACCGAGGGGGACTGGGAGAGCGCCATCGCCGAGTACCTGAAGGTGGTCGAACTGGTCGGGTACTTCGAGAACACCAAAACCCGGCTCTGGGAAGCCCACATCCACCTCGGCGACAGTGCCCGCGACGAGGGGTATTTTGAGCGCGCCATCGCCAGCTATTACCGTCCGGCTTTGCGCTATGCCGAAGCCACCGTGGAGGAAAACGCCACCCGCAATTTCATCGCCGAGTCCTACTACCGCTGGGCGGTACAGCTCGAAACGGCCGGTGACAGCCGGGGGGCGTACGAAAAATACGGTCTGGCCCTGGAGACCGTGCCCGAGTACCGCGACGCCGAGGCCCGCCGCAACGCCGCTTATGAGGCCGCCGTGAGCCGGGTGGCCGTCCTTCCCTTCCGCAATGCTTCATCCTACGGTTTCCAGTATGCCTCGGCCCTGACGGAACACCTCACCAACGCCTGCGTTCAGGCCGACCTGGAATTCGCCGTTTTCGCCACCCGGGCCCATCTCGAAGAGGTCCTGCGCGAACACGAACTGGCCGCTTCGGGTGCGATCGATCCCGAGACCGCCGCCCGGATCGGTCAGCTCGAAGGCATCGATTATTTCATCACCGGAGCGGTGACCCAGATCTCCGAACAGACCTCCAGCCCCACATTCCAGGAACGCTCTCACACCATTCAGAGAACCGTGCGCGACTCGACGGGCAAGGAGGTCAAGGTCCCGACCGAGATCTTCTACCGCGAGTACACCGCCCGCCGGACGGTCGAGGTCGCGGCCTCATACCAGATCGTCGACGTGGAGAACGGACGGATCATCTCGGGGGACGACGTCACCCGGACCGTCACCGATGAGGCGAAGTGGATCCGCTATCAGGGCAGTATCTACGATCTGCCCGAATCGAAGCGGCCCCTGCTCGATGCCACCGGCGAACCGAAATCGGCCGACATGCTGACCAATGACGCTGTCCGGATCATCGCCGGCGAAATGAGTCAGAAGATCATCCGCCATTTTCGTTAGGAGCCTGTCTGAGTCACCGGCGATCGTGAGGTTCGGGCCGGCGCCGTCTGACGGGACGAGACTGATAACCCGGCCCTACCCGCCTCCCATCACCGCCCGCAGCACCCCGGCCAGACCCAGGCCGAGGTAGTTACCTACGGCATACCCGACCACCCCCGTCGTCAGACCCGAGACCACGATCTCGCGGTTACCCAGGGCATTGGCGACCGGTCCGACAAAGGCCGGCGACATCACCGCCGCGGTCGATGTGATGATGACGGTGTCGGCGTCGATGCGGAACAGCGCGGCCAGGGCCAGGTGAAGCACGATCGACCCCCACATGACCAGTGCGGTAAAGGCAAAGAGGGTTCCGAGCGACCGGATCAGGGTCATCACATGAGCCTCGGTGCCGATCGCCACACAGAACACCAGCAGCAGGTACTGCCCCATCTCGTAGGTGCCCTTCAGACGCCGGGCGGGTCCGGTGAAGGAGCCCGCGATCCCGAAGGTTGTTATGGCGACGATCACCAGGGGAGCCGAGAGACCGCCAGTGAGCAGAAAGGAAAAACCGATCGCCACTCCGGCCACGGCCAGTGTACTCCCGAGACCGCGAACGACATCCCCCGCTCTCAGCCCGCTGAATGAGATCGCGCCGCCTTCGGGTACGGTCGCGGTCTGCGGCGGTTCTTCGACAGCCGGTACGGGGGCGGACTTCTCCGCGGCACTGTTGCCGGCTCTGAAGGGCGGCAGGAAGCGCAGCAGAACCCGCCGGCCGATGGTGACCAGGAAGAGCAGGTAGAGACTGCCCATGCTCAGATCGATGGCATTCAGGAGTACGAAGGTGTCGGCCGGCACACCCAGACCGATGGCGATGGCGCTCATGTTCGGCGTGCCGCCGGTGTAGACCCCGACCAGCATCCCCGAGACCTGCCAGGGCGCGTCGACCCGACCGGCGAAGATCAGGCCGGCGATGGTCGAAACGGCCAGCACCGCCACGACTCCCAGTCCGAAAGAGAGGATCGTCCGGCGGGCCAGGCGCATCCACCGGGGGATATCCATCGAGAAGAGCAGCAGGGGTACGGCCAGCACCACCGCCAGCTGGGTCGTGGTCGTGGTCAGTTCGGGGGCGAGGGGAATGATCGGCAGGTTGCCCAGCAGGATGCCGAGCACGTAGCAGAGAACGACCGCCGAGATGCGACGAATGAACCGGAAGCGGTTTTCTCCGGCCAGCATCAGAGCCGGAGCGAGGACGAAAACCGCCGCCTGTATCACGTTCCAGAACACGTTTCCTCCCCTGATGCGGGAGATCGATCGGTGCTCTCAATCCTCACCCGGCTCGATAATCGGATGAGCCTAATCCGGCTGAACACCCGGTGCAAGCCGGGATACCGCCCGCGGGCCAGGGAATGTCTGTGAGAACCTGATTAAGCCTTCAAAAACATGTAAAGTCGAACATGGGTTCCAAATAGTAACATTGAATATTCGATGGACACGGTTGAATTTTCAAGGAACCGGTTGAACGACGTAACCGCCCGATTGCCACGAGAGTCACCGTGTTCTTTTTGTGCCGGCCAGGACCGGAGTGGCTCTCTATCCGCTCTCGCGGTTGAGCCCGATCACCACGTTGACCAGTTGCACGCGGTTACTCACGCCGAGCTTCCGATAGGCGTTGTAGAGGTGCTTTTTCACCGTATCAGGCGAGATGAAGAGCTCCTCGGTGATCTCCCGATTGCTCCTGCCGGTAATGACCAGGGCAATGACCTCGCGCTCGCGCGGAGTGACCGAGAAACGTTCGGTCAGCAGTGAAAGATCGGCCTCGGCCAGCTCCACCGCTACCGCCCGGGCTTCGCGGGCGAAGAAATTCCGGGCGATAATCCAGCCCCCGATGTTCACCCCGGCCAGGATGATCGAGGTGATCTCGTTCTGCCACCTTGAGCCCAGGAACGCCCCGGCTCCGACCACCGCGAGCACTCCGACCGCCAGACTTCCACCGGTCACCAGGACATAACGGCGCACCGGCCTGCCTCGGGCCTGATCCTGCAGATTCGGTCCCGTGATAAAGGCATAGAGCAGAGCAAGCAGGAGACAGGCGAACATCAGATGCATGGAAACGGGCGCCGAGAGGAAGAAATCGGGCGAGGTCTGCTCGGTCGCGAGTCGCCCGATCATCGCCCGGGCGTGAATGATCAGAATGACCCCGAAGGATGCCGGCAGGCTCCATCGGAGCCAGCGCGGCATAGGTTGCTCCAGCCAGCCGCAAATGAAATCACTGAAGAAATATGCGATCAGCGCATTCAGCGGGATGATGAAGATGCTGTTGAACAGCAGGTACCCGTGCCAGGCGCTCTCCGGCATGATCTGCGGGGTTGCGAGGAAAACGAGCAGGTACAGGACCAGGATGTTCCAGCCGATCAGGTAGAAGAGGAAGGAGAGGAGCGTTGCCGACCCATGTCGACGCAACTGTCTGATGACGTCTGTGATCAGAAAGATGCTGATCGCCAGATCGATTATCAGGGCTGTTGCAAAAGGGATCATGGCTTTCCTTCACTCCCCTGGTCCGCACAGGATAATCCAGGTCGGCACCGGGCTTCCACTGTAGTGGAATTTCTCACCTCTGCCACTTTCGGGGAATTGTGGGACTTTTCCTGCTTCCCCATTCTGCTATGAGACGCACCCGGTCTCGTGGTTGGTTTCGTGAAAAGGAGTACCCCGGTGAAAAAGATATCATTGGCAATCGCATTTCTCGGTCTCACAGCCTGTCTGGTAATGATAGGTGCTGCCGGCACCAGGGAAGACACAGATCGACTGATAGTGGAGATGCTGGTCCGAAATGAGCGGGTCATCCCCCTGGCCTGGGATCAGGGCGAGTACCACTGCCTGCACCTCAAGCCCCCCGAATTGCTGATCCGGAACCAGGACAGAGGCACTCTTACGGTAACCGGTGCGCGTCTTGTCGCCCGGTCACAGGGGCGCGACGTCGCCCTGGTTCAGGTCGGTTCCGACCAGATCAGCAGCCTCATGCCGGAACAGAACGAGTCACTCAACGGATACCTGGCCGATCCCGATGATCCCGAGGCAGCCTATCGCCTGCGCCGCATCTACGGCGAGCCGGTTATCACCCGGCCCGAATACTATGAGGGACACCAACTGCCGGCCTCATCATATGCCCGACTCGGACTCGATGCCCTGATGTATTTCCTCTACCAGGGTACGGCGGTCATAGAGGAGTTCGAGGTCATCATCAAAGCTCGTGATGAACGCGGGCGGACCGTGACCGGGTCGGTTGTACTGCCCTTCGAAGCGTATGAGTGTCGAAACGACTACCACTTTCCCCTGGCCGGGACGGCTACCGCCGGGAGCCTGCCGATCGGCCCCGGCCACCGGTTCGGGAACTCTCAGGAGTTTGCCATCGACATTCTCGACCTCCGGCGATTCCCCGATGGTACTTTCTCGACGTCCCGGGTGCGGAGTCCGATGGTCATCATGGGCTCTGAAAACGCCGCCGACTATTACATATACAACCGACCGGTCCGGGCGATGGCTCCGGGGACCGTGATCGGGATCGAGAACCGGTATCCCGACGAGATCGCCGCCAATCCGCGAGTACCGTTCCCCCAGCGCAATGAGCGCCTGCGGGAAATCCTGGGGCAGCAGGGCGTGAGTCCGACGGATATGCCCGGGGCCAATTATGTATTCATCGACCATGGAAACGGGGAATACGCCCGGTACGTACATTTGCGCGAAGAGATTCCGGTACGGGTGGGGGATCGGGTGAGCCAGGGCGACATCATCGGCTATGTCGGCAATTCAGGTCAATCGACCGAGCCGCACCTGCATCTGGAGCTGCTCGATTCACCCGACTACCTGTCCGCCAACTGCCTGCCGATCACTTTTTCCAATCTCAACCTGGCCGGCGCTCTCGACTCCCCGTATTTCGGAGGCAGGAACTCCTTCATCTTCTCCGAGTTTATCTTCGTCATCAGTAACTGAGGGGGATAGAGCCCGGCACATATCCGGCACGGAGAACACACCCTATCTCTGCAGTTCTCTCGCTACTCTTTCGACCTCTCTCCAGACGCGGAGCAGATTACCGCCCCATATCTTCTGGATTTCTTTTTCCGTGTACCCCCGCCTGAGAAGTTCGATGGTAACGTTCAGGCATTCCGAGTGGTCGTTGAATCCCGACACGCCGCCGCCGCCGTCGAAATCGGTGCCGATGCCCACATGGTCGATACCGGCAACCTGTACAGCATGATCGATGTGATCGACGTAGTTGGACACATTCACCGGCGGGTACTGCTGGTCGATCTCTGCCATCCGCTCGCTATAGATCTGCATATTCCTTTGATATTCAGCCCGCTGCTCCTCGGTCATTTCCGGCGCTGCCGGCCGCTGTCTTCCGAACGGTCTGCCGCCTCTTCCACCCCTTCCGACAATGCCGAGCTCATCCCGCA
Source organism: uncultured Gemmatimonadota bacterium (assembly GCA_964576115.1). Taxonomy (GTDB): domain Bacteria; phylum Blakebacterota; class Blakebacteria; order Blakebacterales; family Blakebacteraceae; genus CAYSYY01. The sequence goes on along the minus strand of CAZNUA010000059.1, from coordinate 11,088 downwards.
GCGCCTGTATCGCATCACGCCGTTCCTGAGAGTCGGTCCCCACGTACATGGTGACGGCCTGGATCACCCCCCCGTTCTCCGCCAGCGCTCTGAGCATGTCGTCATCGATATTCCGTGCCTGCTCATACACGCCGTCACAGTTGGAGTGCGACAGGATGATCGGCGCCTCTGAGGCCTCGATGACGTCCCAGAACGTTTCATCGGCAGCGTGTGACATATCGATCATGATGCCGAGGCGGTTCATTTCCGCAACGACCTGTCGGCCGAACTCGCTCAGCCCGTCATACAGCGGTTCACGGTCTGTGGACGAATCGCAGATCTGATTGTTCGAGCTGTGGCAGAGGGTGATATACCGTGTGCCGAGGTCGTAGAATTCCTGCAGACGGGCGATATCGTCCCCGATGGGATAGCCGTTCTCGATACCGATCATGATGATCCGTTTCCCGGTCTTGACGATGCGTTCGACGTCGTCCGGCGAAACGGCAAGTTCACACCGGTCGGGGTGCATTTCTTCGGTCAACCGGTGGATCGCCGTGAATTTCTCCATCGCCTGATTGTAGACGTTCCGGTACCCCTCTTCGTCGAGCCCGCCCCGCTGCCCCACATAGACCGCAAGAAAGGTCCCGTCCAGTCCACCCTGCTCCATCTTCGGCAGCGAACATTTGTTTCTGAAGTCCTCGCTGCCGGGGTCCATTTCCGGTGTTGCATACCGGCCGCCGGGGATATCGACATGCGTATCGAGGGTGATAGCTCTGTCGTGGACTTTCTGCGCATACGCCATGAATTCCTCGTCCGTCATGGTGCTGATGTCGACGGCCGTCGAACATGCGGCACACACAACCAACAGAGCCGCCGAACACACAAGAGCTGCCCGCTTTGTGAACATGCGTTCCTCCTGGAGAATCCTGCTGCATTGCTGATGTCTATCAATTAGACAACATGCCCAACAGAATATTCACCTCAAAAGTGGAGGTATCGTAATTCACTGAGTAACAAAGAGTTGCTGGTGGGCGATACTGGATTCGAACCAGTGACCTTACCTCCCGACCGGACCTGACCGGTAACCACCGAAACATAGTCTGGCACATATCCGGCGCACGGGATTGCGTCTGTTTATTGGACAACGCCCAGTCAAGCCTGGTGCACAGAGCGCGTCGCGGCATAGGTATGATAGAGTGGAATGAATGTCAGCCGCTTCTCAGGGAGTTCCGTATAGGGAGCCGTGGAGAAAACCAGACCGCCGGCACAATTCGGATAGGATTCCAGGAGCAGGTGCATACTGCGGAGTCGTCCTGCGGGACCACTCTTGACCTCAACACCGAAGATGGAATCCTGTATCACCGCCAGGTAATCAACCTCTGCCGAACTTCCCCTGGCTTCTCTGGCCCAGTAATAGAGATCCGAGCTCTGTGATACCATCATTTCCTGGCCGACATACTGCTCGGCCATTGCACCACGGTGGATGTCCAGCAGATCATCTTCTGCAATAGCGGAATCGATCCTCATCCCGCTCAGATACTGCCAGATACCCACGTCCACCATTATCGCTTTGAACTTCCGATCAGAGATCGATGCTCCCAGGGGGAGCCCGGACGGTGAGGCCGAGGGAACCCGCTTGATGATCCGTGCCATATCGAGCAGATTCACCGCCCGCTTGACAGTCGTGTGCGCCCAGGCGTCGGTCAGACGTGAGTATTTCACCTGATGGCCGAGATTTCTCGCCAGGCCATGGAACACCGTGTCGATGCAATCGGGATCAGACCGTCTGGAATATCGTGGAAAATCAAGCCTGTAGGTCTCACAGAGGTCACCGACAACCCGTGAAGCTTGCTGAATGGATTCCGTTTCGAGGTATCTGGCGACAACCTCGGGCATGCCTCCGATGAGGCAATATTTCTTCAATTCGCTCATGAGGAGACGATGCACGGAGTCAGGTACAACCGCCGGCTCCCCCAGCACGATGTCGGCCAACATGTCCCGACCGGTGGCCCGGAGGAATTCCGCAAAGATCATCGGATGCATGTCGAGGATCTGAATACGCCCGACCGGAAACGGCATGTCGGCAACCGCGAACTCGAGCAGCGAACCAGCCGCTATCACATGAAGATCCGGCAATTCCTCATGGAAATAGCGAAGAGCCATGATCGCCCTCGGACAGCTCTGAATCTCATCAAGAAAGAGGAGCGATTCCCCGGGAAGGATCGATTGATCGGTGAGCACCTCGAGTTCAGTACAGATTCTTCCGGCATCCAGATCTCCATCAAAGACCTTGTGCCAGTCACGGTTTCTTTCGAAATCGATCTTGACCGGGTAGGTGAAATGCTCGCGCCCGAAGGTCTCGATCGACCAGGTTTTCCCAACCTGTCTCGCTCCTCTGATCAGAAGAGGTTTCCGGTGGAGCGAATTCTTCCACTCGATCAATGATTGGTCAATCATCCGTTTCATGGTCATTCCTCCCCCTGCAGACGATAATATTCATATATACTGGGCTATTATTAATATCATACGCTCATTTATCAAGGTTATTATCTTTCTATATCGCTCAATAATCAGGGTTGTGTAGAGGGGTACAATATCCCGGCAACTCTTACAACTTATTGAATATTAAATAGTTGCTGCTGGGCGATACCGGACGTGAACCAATGACCTCCTGCCTCAACTGGTCCTGACTACGCAACACCGTCATACATCTTGGCACATATCCGGCACACGGAAATGTATTTCAGCGATCAGCGATCGCGCAGATAATTCACGGTCACCCGGGCAAGACCTTTCACAGAGAGGGATTTCCCTTCAAAACTGTTCATCATGGCCGCAATGCTGACTCCATACTCCGGGAGATAGAGCATATACGCGACGGCACCGATGCTTCCGATGGCGAACAGCATGTCGGATGATACCGGAGGCAACATGCCATTCTGAACGCTGCCTGTCGATTCAACTCACACTCCGTATTGATTATGAAGAGGAGACTACGCGTACGACACTGCCTCAACAGGGTGCCGTATCTTTCTCATCATTTGCGGGCGGATGCGAACTCCAGACCGCAACGGGAGCAGAAACGGGGGTGATAGCCGGACCCCAGAAAACCACCGCATCGGGGACAGCGCCAGGCAGCGAACAGATAGACCAGCTTCATTACCAGCAGTATCGCAGCAAGTGATACCCAGATGGGAAACGGTATGCCCAGCAGATCACCTCTGATGATCCTCGCCAGACAAGCGAGAAGGGCGAATACCACAACGACAACAAGACCGGCGATCTGCAATCGTCTCTGCCGTTCAATCCCGGCGCTGAGCTGCGCGATCTCTTCTTCGTGATGTTCTCCAGCTGCCCCCTGCATGATGCTGCTCCCCAGGTTTCAGAACGTTCGGGAATCACTGCGGCACGCGGCCTGGCTGGTGCCTGAAAGGTTCACACACAGTATCTTCTTATATATGAGAACCTTATGTATCCAGTAATACGGTCCCTTCTGTTCAGAGTTTCACAGGCAATGACGAATCCCGCGTGACCGGAGGAGTCGGAGCCGGAATCATGTGGTTGAGTGTGATAATGAAACTGGCAGGCGATACTGGATTCGAACCAGTGACCTCACATCCCGACCGGAATTTCAATCTGTATCACGGCATCATATGCGAGGGGCTTGAGCTTGATGTGTATCACTCCTCCCTGCTCCGGATCATAGCACCAGCCCTCGGCGTTTCCCTGCAGTTCATCACTATCGGCTCTTTCACGCAGTTGGCTCACGGCGCCGGGAACACTCGTCCAGAACACGGTCGTCGGCTTCCGATCGCAATGCACGGTGAAATAGTAGTTTCTCTCCTGTGGCATTCCCTCATAGCCATCGCCTTCCATACAACCCGCGACGGCAACACTGATCGTGCCCGGCTCCGTTACGGCATCACAGCTGAATTGCGTTTTATTGAACCGGTTCTCTCTGAACTGATAGGTCAGGCCGTCATCTTCGAACAGGGTGAAGGCGGTCGTCTCGGTGGTATGGGGGTAGATGTCCACCTGCAGCGGATCACGGGGCCGCTGCTGGACCCTGTTTTCGTAGTACGCCTCGGGATACATGGGGATTATGGCGCCCTCTCTCACCAGCACGGGCAACGTGAAATTGGAAACGTCATATCCCGTAATCGTCTGTCCGCCGCCGTATACCTCGCCACTGGCAAAATCGGTCCACCTGCCGGGTGGAAGATAGAAGCTCCAGGCAGTGGTATCCTCGAAGACCGGAGCTACCAGAAAGGACTCGCCCGACATGAATTCATACTTCGTTCTCGCGTTCTCACCGGCTTCGGTCCAGGTGTTGGGATCGTCGGGGAATTCCAACACCAGCGCGCGCTGCACCGGTACGCCGGTCATGTGGCTCTCGTACGCACAGGTGTACAGGTAGGGCATCAGCCGGGATTTGAGTTTCAGCGCCTTGCGATTGTGGATGGTCCAGGGATCGCCATAGCTGAACGGCTTCTTCTCGTGATCCGACCAGTTATCGATGATCATCATGAAGGGGGTGAAGCACTTCCATTGCAGATCCCGGACATAGGTGATCGCGTCCCCGCCGTAAATACCCTCGACATCGCCGGTGCCGCCGTTCTGCGCGGACAGCCCCGAGCCGGTCACGGTGGGGATATGCCACCTGATCCAGTCCAGACTGCCCGCATTGTCGCCCGTCCACATGATGGTGTACCGCTGCGAACCGGCCCAACCCAGTGTCACCCACAGCACACCGCGGGCGTCGGAGTTGTTTTCGATGTGATGGAAGACCTGGCGGCAGGCATCGAGTGAGAACTTGTAACCCCGCCCCACCCAGGCGATATCGAGTTTGAACAGGCGAACACCCCACTCCTTGACGATCATCTCGAAATCACGACCTTCGTCGGTCCACATGCCCGTATAGATATTGCGTTCGGTGAGTTCCCGGCTCACCTCCGGAAAGCGCTCGAAATTCATCCTGTAGCCGTCATTGGGAAGAAACCAGCCGACGGGAATATCGTTGTCGATATACATGTCGGCGTAGGAGACACATTCGAAGGTGCCGTCTTCGTAGCGATCGGCATCTCCGAATTCCATCGCCCAGATGGGCGTCATGAACGGTCGGCCGGTGATCAGGGTGTACCCGTCGAGAATCTGCTTCAGGGAAGGGCCGAAGAAATAATAACAGTCGAACCTGGTTTCTTCGTGCTCCACCCGTACCGGATCCTTGAAGGAATAGACGCCCCGGGCATAGGTGTTGCGGAAGGCGCCATATCCTTTCAGTGACATGTAGAACGGAACCGCGTTGGGGTGTCCCTCCTCTCTCCAGCTGCCGGTGGAGGAGATGATCACATCCCGATCGTTGTGATTGAAGTGACCGTTCTGCATCCCACAGCCATAGAAATAATCGCTCCTGTCGCGCTTGAGCGTCTGGTAGGTCACCGTTTTTTCGGTGGGCCCTCTGCGGCGCCTCCTGCGTTCGTTCTCTGGATCGACCGGCGGGGGTTCGAGAACGATTGTCTCGCCGTAGGTGATGGGCTCGGCTTCTTCGAACACCACCGTGGCGTTGTCTGCCTGGTACAGGGCGAAGGTGCAGGGCGATTTATAGACCCGTAACACGCAGGTTTCACTGGCGATGAGATGGTAATCACGCTCCTCGCTGTGGCTCACTGCGATCGGCTCGCCGTCGTACACGACGATGGGCGTATCCTCCATGCCGGCCGGATCGCTCAGTTCCACCTCCGGTCCCATCCAGATCCGGAAGATATCATCCCGGTAGAAAGCCACTTTGACGACGGCGCCGTCAGCCGTAATGAATGCATATTGATTGTTGGTTTCCGTGAAATATTCGATGTCACCCAGTTTCTCGGGCTCCTGAGCCAACACGGGCACGGCAGCCAGGCCCAACAGCACCAGCAGACTCAACAAAGAGCGCCAGGGAAATTGCATGAGGCACTTCGATGCAGCAGATATTCGCAGCATGGTGTTAGTCCTCCGACAGTGATGACTCACCGGCCCGGACTCGTTTATCGGCCCCCCCGGGTCGTGACGTAATGCAGATCAAAGGTCGCCAGGATCAGGAAGTGGTCGGACGGGAACCCTCCCGGCCGGGTTGAAACGATCCTGGTTGATGTGTTCGTGAGCCCCCTGCCCCTGTAGTAGAGCTGATCGATTCTCCGCCCACTTCGATGAGACGCTCCGGGATACTCCTCGACATCAGGATGGAGGCTCCTGAAGGCATCGGTGAACCCGGCCTCGAGCAATACCCGCGAAGCGGGACTGTTCCCCCCGTCGGTGTGCGGCACAGCATTGAAGTCGCCGGCGAACAACGTGGGAATGGTATCGGATTCATTGAACCGGGCTGCGTGAAAATCGAACACCGCGGGAAATTGGTCCATGCCGTACCAGTTCGACATCACGTACAGATCCTGAGTTCTGCTCAGGGCGATCTTCACGCCGACATTCATGAAGGGCGAGTCCGCCTGAACATGCACCTCCTTGATGGGATAGCGACTGAGCACCGAGATGTTGGCGCCCTGGTTCAGGTAATCCCAATCAACGGTGGTCGCGAAGTAATAGCCCAGTTCCGCCGCGATGAAATCACCCGAGGAATACGTTTCCTGCATCATGATCACGTCGACGTCTTCGTCCCGCAGCATCTCGGCGATAGCAACCCTCGAATCCCACCCGTGTTCACTCACCGTCCAGTGTTTGCCGCCATGCCAGATGTTCCATGAAGCGGCCGTCATCGACGAGAGATGCGCCTCGAGAGCAGGACCGGCCGACGCGAAGAAGTCGGCATATGAAGAGAGAACCTCCCCGGATGACAGCACACGGTCCCACACCGTCAGGTTGTCCATGTCGAATTCAGGTGGGTACAGCCTTTCATGCTCAGCAAAACCTTCGGCCGCGTCGCGCCGAATGGTGACTCTGCCATCGACCAGGGCATAGATTTTCAGCAGGGGTGCCGTCTCCATGAAATTCACGACCTGATGTATCGTGAAGGGATTGGACATCAGGGCTGACTCCGCCGCTTCCACCGGCTCCCAATCCACCGCTTCCATGGCTTCACGGAACGCCGGGCCGTCGGCGCCTTTGAGTGCCGCTGCCTCGTCCACCTTTTCTGTGAACAGACGGCGCGGGTCGCAGATCAGATGAACGAACTCATCAGGTTCGACTGCACTCAATCCAAAGCTGTTGAAGGCGTCGACCAGTTCCTGCAGCTGCGCTTCTCCCGCTCGAATGGCCGGCAGGATTGCCGGTGCTTCGTCCGAGCTCCGGCCGGCCCACCCCACCACCATCGGACTGCTGTTGGTGAAGTCGAACCCGTTCGAGTCGCTCACATGATACGACACCCAGTTCACACCATCGTAGAAGAGCCGGATCTCCGACCGCTCGCTGCTGTACGTCATGGTCAACTGATGCCACCTGCCGTCATTCAGGGGCATGTGTTTTCCGTTGTCGCGTTCATAGGTGATCCGCCGTGAACCTGAGCCCATGTTCCAGGCCCAGGTACCTCCCGAGGCATAGAAAACCCAGCCGCCATGTTTCTGGGACTCGAGACTGTTGTCGGGAAAGTCCTTCTGTGACACGATCACGAACTGTCTGTCGGATTCGACCTTCGTTCTCATCCAGAACTGAACGGAAAAATCCCGGGTGCACCCGAACGGCAGGTCGCCGGCATCGAAGGTCAGATACACCGGTGATACATCAGCCCCGACGCTCAAGGCCTGTCCCTCAAGACCCGCCACAAACGATGGTTCCCCGCCGATCACCCCTCTGAGGGATGAGTCAGAAGCGTTCTCGACCGTCCCGTCGAATGCAAACCGGGCGATCGGCCCGGTTCGGGACTGCGGGGCGGTCGCGCCGCTTGTGGCGGACTCCTGTGCAACGAGGGAGTGCCCTCCCGGCGAAACCGCAGCACCGCCAAGACAGAGGAAGAAGAGAATCGGAACCGGGAACCGGAACGTGTTCATGGGATCTTAACCTTTCGTGTCATGATAACAGTCTATCAGCCGAGGATTCCCTCTGCCAGCCCCCCCCTGCTGCCACTGCAATCAACGGGGATGCGGTCCCCTGTGTTTTCACATCGGGATCTGTTTCGTATTGCTCCGTCTCATCACTGTTGCCGGTGCAATGACCGGTGTCCTGAATATTCTCTGTAATAGTGAAAATAGAACCTGCTGGTGGGCGATACCGGATTCGAACCAGTGACCTCACCTCCCGACCGGACCTGGCCGGTCATCACCGGAACAGATTCTGGCACATATCCGGTACACGGGCACAACACCTCCAGGATATAATCGTCTAATCAACAGCCCGACGGAACCTCACCAGCTATCACCCTGTCGGGGAGCGTCGTATATGCAGGAGCACTTCGTTTCACATGTATCTGCGAGGGCGAAAGCGCGTGACACCATCATTGCGTGTGTGACACTTGTCATCATCTCCTGCACATCGGGCAGTACATCTGACGGATCATGGGCTGGCGAACGGACGGAGGAAGGGGAGGTGCTCACCGTCCGAACCATCCAGGGGCAGGTCTGGTCAGGCAACGCCCGGCTGGAGGAGGAGATTTCCATCGGTTCGAACGAGGAGGGTCCATACCTGTTCGAGATGATCACCGATATCGAAGCCGACTCCGAACACATCTATGTCCTTGATGGCAGGGCATCGACCTTGCGGGTCTATGACCTTGACGGTCAGTTCATCCGGAACATCGGTGGACCGGGAGAAGGACCCGGCGAATTCCGGATCCCTTCGCAGGTCGTCATCGATGAACGGGCGAACCGGATTGGAGCTGGCAGAACCAGGATCTCCCGCGCGACAAACCCGCTTTCCATCAGCTGGTGCAGGATGATATGGGAATGAACCTGGCGCATATCCGGCGCACGGATGGTTCGCCCGCTATCCAATGGATTCGTTTTTCTGATAGTTGTAGGATGCCGTCGAGCTGGAGGCGATTGGCTTTAATACTATCGTTTCAATATCAATGATACGATACCTTGACAACGTGCTAAATTCGCTTTATTTATGTAGATAATCGTTTCATCGAATAACGGGATCGATTCATGCTGCTCACTGATCAAGCAATCCTCGACTACCTTGCCGACCATCCTGCAGCAGGCCGGGAGGATATCCGGCGCCATGTGGCACCGGATGTAAGCGGGCCGACAGTCTGGCGTGCCCTCAAGAGACTTGTTGATGAAGGCCGGCTTGAAGTGACCGGGAAAGCCCGCGCTACCGGCTACAGCCTTGCGGGTACCGCCGTTGTCCGCGCCCATCTGCAGATACCCTATAACCGTCGAAGACCGGCGATCTACAACAGGGAATTCCTGGACCATTATATACCGGACAAAAGCTTCTACCTGGGTGAAGAGGATCGACAGCGCCTGCATGCAGCCGGCCAGCCCGTACATCCTTCCCTTCCAGCGAATACCTATGCGCGCCGTATCCTTGAAAGACTTCTGGTGGATCTGTCCTGGGCATCATCACACCTGGAAGGGAACACATACAGTATCCTTGATACTGAACGGTTGATCAGATTCGGGGAAGAGGCATCCGGCAAGGATCGCAAGGAAGCAGTAATGATCCTCAATCACAAGGAATCGATTCAGTATGTTGTTGATAACATCACTGATATTTCAATCAGTCGGTCGGATATATTCAATCTTCATGCCTTGCTTGCAGACGGTCTTCTTACCGATCCCGCCATGGCAGGTCGGCTGCGTCGCATGCCTGTAGGCATTACCCATTCAAGTTACAGACCTCTCGACAATCAATTGATGATCGAGGAGGAGTTCGACATCCTGATTCAAAAAGCAGCAGCCATCTCGGACCCGTTCGAGCAGTCTTTTTTTCTTCTCGTCCAGATCCCGTATCTGCAGGCTTTCGAGGATATCAACAAGCGAACCTCACGCATCGCATCCAACATCCCGCTCCTGAAAGCCGACCTCGCCCCCATGTCGTTTCTCACGATGGACGACAGTGATTATGTCGATGGCCTGATCGGGATATATGAGCTGAACAACGTTTCCCTTCTTCGTGACGTGTTCATCGATGCCTACATAACCTCGGCCGAGAACTACAGGGTGATACGTGCCGAAGTTGATTCACCTGAGAAGGCCACTCTGGCCTACCGTGAATTCGTTCGCAAAGCCGTGCGCCGTTGTGTGCTGGAGTGGAAAGCGTTCCGGCCCGAACGCATCATGGCCATGGCCGTCGAGGCCGGTATTCCCGACGATGATCGCGAGCAGGTCATCAACTATATTCGAGATGAATTCTACAGCCTGCACGAAGGCAACATCATACGCTACCGGTTGCATCCCAAAGACCTTGCCGCCATCAAACACGAGTAGTGAGTTGTTACTGGTGGGCGATACTGGATTCGAACCAGTGACCTCCTGCGTGTAAGAATATTCTGAGTCTGGCACATATCTAGCGCACATCTCCATCCGCCACCCGAGGGGCAGGATGGTGAATCCCGCAACGTACGTGTCAATCTTCCGCCTGAACTGCTACATGCCGGAGTCGGATTACTGGCGGACCACTACGGCCTTGATCGAGGCAGTAACCGGGTTATTCACTTCGTCATCCGAGAAGTCCCATGGTCCCTCTGCACCCTCAATCGTCATCGAGCCATCTTCGAATGACGTGATCGTCCATGTCAGGGTGGGGATACCGTCCTCGTCGAAATCCTGCGTCAGAATGTCGTTCGAGACAGAGAATGTGCCGGTGTATGTTACCGTCCCGATAGTGGCGTAGGTGGTGGTACCCGAAAAGGTGCCGGTAGCCGAGATGATCATAGTGAAGCTGCCGCCATCGGCGATGAGGTCGATATACAGCGCAGAGTTCCCGACCGCGGTGTATTCAAACGACTCGGCTACCCACGTGCCCGCGAGGTCTCCAATCGTTATCTCATCCGGTGATGTCGATTCGCTGCAACCTGCAGCAAGAATCGCGGCTACCGTGATCATGGGGATGGTTGGGAAAAAGCGCATGGTTGTCCTCCGAGATGCTGGTTTCCCCGGGTTACCTATGCCCGGACCGAAGCAGGCATGATGATGAACTCAAATATATGTCCGGATTTTCAGATCGGTGATTTCTTTATTC
>CAZNUA010000058.1:0-18852 GCA_964576115.1 uncultured Gemmatimonadota bacterium | reverse complement strand
CGGCCCGCAGGTTCCATTTGGCGGCGAAACGGTGCAGAAAATAGCCCCGGAAGACGATCTCCTCCAGAACCGGGGCCAGCAGGATAATCATCGCCAGCCGGTGCAGGAGCGGGAGTCCCTCGAAGCCGGCGTCGGCGCCGTCGGCTTCGACCCAGGGGGGCACGACGTCCAGGAGCGTGAACAGAGAGCCGACGAGCATCATCACGGCGACCGAGAGGAAGATCAGGGCCAGTGACAGCGGGACGAGCCGGATGTAGGGAAAGTCGGCCGGCCTCCGACCGACCAGCCGTTCGAAATCGATCCCCGCCCGTGTATTCTGTCGCAGCACCCAGAGGATCAGGCCCAGATCGAAACCGTAGAAAAGGACCGGTATGACATCATCGGTCTCCCACAGGTCGCCATAGAACAGGTGTCCGGCAATGGTGGCCGCGATCCCCGTGGCCATCAGAATTAATGGAACCCAGAGAATGAGCGTGCGAACCCTGACCCGCAGGAAAGGATCCTCCGGTCCGGTCTGCGGATCCGGCTCGGGAGGCGGCGCAGGGGTGGGACGGGTTTCGGATTCCGGATTCACGGGCAGAGCCCTCCTTCCGGAGATACCAGTCTGCTCTCCCGGGTCGCGCCGGTCAGGCCGGCGGCTGTTTGACGACGATATTCACCAGTTTGGCCGGGACGACGATTTCCTTGACGACCCGGGCCCCCTCGAGGTAGCGGGCCACGTTCTCGTGGGCCCGGGCGGCGGCGAGCAGGGCTTCTTTCTCGACCGCCTCGTCGGCCGGCAGATCGGCTTCGCCCCGCACCCGGCCGTTGACCTGGAAGACGATGGTGACCGTCTCGACCTCGAGCCCGGCCGGGTCGGGTTCGGGCCAGGGGATCCGGAACACGCTCTCCTCTTCGCCGAAGCGGTGCCAGTGCTCTTCGGCCAGATGGGGCGCGAAGGGAGCCAGCATCTGCACGAACAGGCGCAGGCAGTGCCCCATGACCTCCCGATCGCCGTCGGATGTGACCGCAAAGCGGTTGAGCTCGTTGTACAGTTCCATCAGGGCCGCCACGGCAGTGTTGAAGTGAAAAGCCCAGGCGTCTCGGCGCACCTTCTTCAACGTCTGATGGGTCTTGCGCCAGGCGGCCGCGGCCCCGGGGCTCATCGCGTCGGGATCCAGCCGGGCCGCACCGTCACCGCTGCCGCCCGCCTCCCCATTCTCGACCAGCAGTCGGTGGGCCCGGCTCAGGAAGCGAAAAGCCCCCTGCACCCCCTCGTCGGTCCACTCGAAATCCCGTTCGGGTGGCGCCGCGAAGAGGATCGTGAGCCGGGCGGTATCGGCCCCCCATTCGTCCACGAAAGGCCCCACCGGGACGACATTGTTCTTCGATTTCGACATCTTGTCGCCGTTGCGGAGCACCATCCCCTGCGTAAAGAGCGATTCGAAGGGCTCGATGACTCCTATCCGGCCGGTATCGTACAGGACCTTGGTGATGAAACGGGCATAGAGCAGGTGCAGGATGGCGTGCTCGATCCCGCCGATGTAGTGATCCACCCCCATCCACCGGTCGGCCTTCTCGCGGTCCCAGGCCTCGCTCTCGTTGCGGGCGTCGCAGAAGCGCAGGAAATACCACGAGGAGTCCACGAAGGTGTCCATGGTATCGGTTTCGCGCTCGGCCGGACCACCGCACTGCGGACAGGTAGTGCTGACCCACTCATCAACCGCAGCCAGCGGACTGCGCCCCTTCGGGGTGTAATCGATCTTGCCCTCGGGGAGCAGGACGGGCAGATCGGCCTCGGGCACCGGCACGATACCGCACTCGGGGCAGTGGATCATGGGGATCGGCGCCCCCCAGAAACGCTGGCGGCTGATCAGCCAGTCCCGCAGGCGCCAGGTCACGCTGGCCTCGCCCAGGCCCTCGTCGCGCAGATGATCGGTGATGCGTGTCATGGCCTCCTCGACCGTCAGGCCGTTGAAGGCCCCCGAGTTGACGAGCGTCCCCGGACCGGTCCAGGCCCCCTGCTCCGGCACCCCTTCGGCGTCCGGCTCGGGCTCGATCACCGTTCTGATCTCGAGCCCGTAGCGCTCGGCGAAGGCGTAGTCGCGCTCGTCGTGGGCGGGTACGGCCATGATGGCGCCGGTACCGTAGGATTCGATGACATAATCGGCGACGAAGATCGGAATGTCCTCGCCGGTCAGGGGATTGAGCGCCTTCAGGCCGGTATCGACCCCGTCCTGAATCCGGTCGGTCGAGGTGCGTTCGATCTCGGTCTTGCGAAAAGCCTGTTCGATGTAGGCCCGGACCTCATCGGCCCGGGGGCTGGTGCCGAGCAGGGCTTCGACCCAGGCGTGTTCGGGGGCCAGGACCATGAAGGTGGCCCCGAAAAGAGTGTCGGGCCGGGTGGTGAAGACTTCCAGGACGGGCTCGGCCTGACCGGTTTCGGCCGCAACCGCCTCGCGGGCGGCCCCGCGCAGGGGAAAAAGCACCGTGGCGCCTTCGCTGCGCCCCAGCCAGTTTTCCTGCATGACGCGCACTCGTTCGGGCCAGCGATCGAGACGGGAAAGATCCTCGAGCAAACGCTCGGCATAGGCGGTAACCCGGAAGTACCACTGCGGCAGCTGACGCTTGGTCACCGGAGTTTCACAGCGATAGCAGACCCCCTGCTCCACCTGCTCGTTGGCCAGCACCGTCTGACAGCTCGGGCACCAGTTCACGTTCGAGGAACGGCGGTAGGCCAGACCGTTGTGGTACAGGTGCAGAAAGAGCCACTGCGTCCAGCGGTAGTATTCGGGATCGCAGGTGGCCAGTTCCCGGCTCCAGTCATAGGACAGGCCGAGCTTCTGAATGGTCTCGTGATAGGTGTCGATGTTGCGGCGGGTCCACTCCCGCGGATCGGTGCCCCGCTCGATGGCGGCGTTCTCGGCCGGCAGTCCGAAGGCGTCATATCCCATGGGATGCAGCACGTTGCGGCCGCCTGAAACCATCAGGCGCACCAGCAGATCGCCGATGACATAGTTCTTCAGGTGCCCCATGTGCAGGTCCCCGCTCGGATAGGGAAACATCTCGAGCACGTAGACCTTCTCGCCCGCCTCGTCGTCGGCGTCAAAAAGCCCCTCTTCGGCCCAGCGCCGGCGCCAGACCGGTTCGATTTCCGAGGGATTGTATGTTATTGTATCCTTAGCGGACATATGATCTTAGCCTGAATGTATCATGTTATGGTTTACGTCTGATCCGACCTCAGGGACGGATCCGGTGCAGCAGGCGCGGATACGGAATCGTTTCGCGGATGTGTTCGATCCCGCACAACCAGCTCACCACCCGCTCCAGGCCCATCCCGAACCCGCTGTGCGGTACGGTCCCGAAACGGCGCAGGTCCAGGTACCAGTCGAAGACCTCCGGGGGCAGTTCGTGCTCGCGGATGCGTTTCACGAGTTCCTCGAGATCGTCCTCGCGCTGCGAGCCTCCGACCAGCTCCCCGTAGCCCTCGCTGGCCAGCAGATCGACCGCCAGGGCGCATTCGGGGCGTTCGGGATCGCGGCTCATGTAAAAGGCTTTGACCGCGGCCGGGAAGTGGGTCACGAAAAAGGGCCGGTCGAAATGGGTCGCCAGCTCCACCTCGTCGGGGGCTCCGAAATCGCTCCCCCAGTCGAAATCGTGCCCGGCGTCCTGCAGAATGCGGACCGCCTCATCGTAATGAAGACGCTCAAAAGGCGCCTGGACGGCCTGGAGTGGAGCGGGATCGCGCTCCAGGACCTCGAGTTCATGGGCGCAATCGGCGAGCACGTCGTGCACCATGGCCGAAACCAGCTGCTCGATGACGACCATGTTGTCCTCCAGGTCGAACCAGGCCATCTCGGGTTCTACCATCCAGAACTCTGTCAGATGACGCCGGGTCTTGCTCTTTTCGGCCCTGAAGGTGGGCCCGAAGCAGTAGACCTTGCCGTGGGCCATGATGTTGGCCTCGTTGTACAGCTGGCCCGACTGGGTCAGGTAAACCGTATCGCCGAAATATTCGACCGGGAACAGGGTCGTGGTGCCCTCGGCCGCATTGGGGGTGAAGATCGGCGTGTCGACGTTGACGAAGCCGTTGCCGTCGAGCCAGTCGCGGATGGCCCTGATGGTCCGGGCCCGAATGCGCATGATGGCCCACTGCCGGCTGGACCGCAGCCAGAGGTGGCGGTGGTCGAGCAGGAACGCGGCCCCGTGTTCCTTGGGTGTGATGGGGTAATCGGCGGCGTTCTGGACGACTTCGATCCCCGTTTCGCTCACACTCAGCTCATAGCCCCCCGGGGCCCGCTCATCGGCCCTGACGCTGCCGGTGACGATGACCGAAGCTTCCTGATTCAGCCCGTCGTAGAGGGCGAAAACATCCTCCGCCACGTCTTCGGAACGCACCACGCACTGGATGATGCCGGTTCCGTCACGCAGGAGCAGAAACCACACCCCTCCGCTCGAACGCTTGTTATAGAGCCAGCCCTTGAGGGTGACTTCCCGCCCCTCGTGAGCACCGATATCGCTGATGTAGGCCTCAACCATGACCGCCGCACCCGATGAAAAGGTTGGTCTGAACGCGAGAGCGCATAATAGGCGCGCCCCCGGGACAAGTCAACGGACCGCGGCAGGAGTCTGTCGGAGTAACCGACGATGGTGTGGTTTGCGCTGGCTCCTGGAGCCGATTGCCGCCCGCAGGGCCTCGAGCCAGGCCCGATATTCGGCTTCGCCCCACTGTGCAGGGACCGCGGGCAGACCCTCCTCGCCGCCCATGGCGGCCAGGGCCGTCCGCACGCTGCGGACCATGGCCAGAGCCAGGCGCTCCTCGATTCTCGCTGTCTGCTCATCAGCGCCGGCCGCGACCGGGCCGGGCACCGCCCCGAGCAGTACCTCCAGGATCGGACCCCGCGCATCCCTCGGGGTCCGGGCGCCGATCTGGCCGCAGGTCTCGACCAGCAGCCGGTGCAGGTAATTGCGCGGATCGGGGTCGGCCAGCACGTCGGAGAAAGCCGCCACGGCCGCGGAACCGCCGCCGGGTCCCAGGGCCCGTACGGCGTTGATGCGCAGGACATTGGGATTGCGGCTCGCAACCTCCTGGCCCGCCAACCGGAAGATTCTCAGCAGATCGGGCTCGGTACGCGGATCGGGATCGGCCGCCAGAACGCCCATGACGGCGTAGCGGAAGGGATCGTTGGGCACCTGCAGCAGGGCCGGGGCCAGCTGTCTCACGTGTGCCGGATCGGTCCTGATCACGATCTGAAGAGCCCGCAGACGCAGTACGATATCGCTGCCCTCATCGGACAGGAGCCGGTTCAGGACCCGTTTCTGCGCAGTACTGAGTACTTCGGCCGGGGCCGAACTGCGCTCGACCCGCAGCAGGAGCTTTTCGAGCTCCTCGGCCGCCAGAACCGGCGGCGGCAGGCGGGGAGAAGAGGCGGCGGCCATCTCTTCGCAGGCCCGGTCCAGCAGGGCCTCCACGCTCTCGACCGTGCGCTCCGGAGAACCGAAGAGGCGCATATCGCGAGGATCGCAGGCGATCATCTGCGGCCAGGAGGATATTCCGAAGCGATCGTGTATCCGCAGGGCTTCGAGGTCGGCCGTCACCGAGTCGGGAACGGCGGCCAGGTCCGGGGCCGGTCCGGATAGAATCTCGTCGCGGTGGTCCCAGGCGAAATTGCGATTGGCGAAGAGCCAGGTCACCCGGCCGTACCAGGGCTCGAGGCCGGGATTGGAGAGAACGTCCCGCTCCAGCGGGACACAGTGCGGTCAGTAGGTCTTTGTGAAATAGATAAAGATCGGCTGTCCGCGTTCCAGAGCCCGGGTCCGGGCCTCGGACCAGGTCATCGTCCACGGCGGTCCCGGGGGGGGATCGCCGGCCAGTACCGGCGCGGGGAGCGCGGCAATCAGTGCCGCGGCAGCAAGCATGCGCAACCGGCTGCTCACACCCGGTACCTGCGGATCTGGAAATCGAGGAACTCGATCAGGGCCCGGACGAGTTCGTAGACCCCCGTATCGGTGGCGGGGTAGCTTAGCCGGACACCGCCGGAGCCATGGAAGAGATGAATCTTGCCGCGGGTGGCCCTCACTCCCTGGAGTTCGTGATAGGGTACGCGGCTCTGCAGTTCGGCAGCCACGACGTGCAGGCGGTGATTGGTGAGGACGATCGTCGCCTTCTTCTCCCGCTCTCCCCAGGCGTCGGTCCGGGCCCGAATCGTGATTCCCCGTCCGAAGAGCGGCTTGTTTTTCACGACCGCCAGAATCTTCTCGCCCTCGGCCAGGTTGAGGCTGAAATCAGGGGCGGTCAACACCCCCCAGTCGGCGGCCGCCGCCGAGGTGGAGATGGTGTCGCGCAGGGCCGCTTCCACGTCGGCCACCGCCCGGGACAGGCTCTGACCGCAGCGATCGCAGCGCGGCCGATGGGCAGTGTTGCGATGCTGGCATGAGGGGCAGATCCAGTACAACGGGCTGCCGCACTGCACGCAGGTGGTCCGATCGGCCGGCTGGCTCACACCGCACAGGGGGCAGTGAATCAGCTCCGCCTCGTCATCTGCATCCCGTATCCAGAGCGGCCGGACGGGCTCGACCGGTACGACGTCCTCCTCGGCCGCTTCCACACCGGTTTCGGGCAGGACATACTCCGGTTCCGGTTCCAGCTCTGGTTCCGGTTCCGGCTCGGGCTCCTGTTCCGGTTCCGGTACAGGTTCATATTCCGGTCCGGTTTCCGGTTCCGGTTCGGGTTCGTCCCGGGATTCCTCGACAGCCCCGAGGTCCCGTTCAACGGGCGCTTCCGGTTCGGCTTCATCGTCGGGGACGACGGCGGTCCCGGAATCGCCCTCAAAAGGCTCTGAGGCCTCCTCAGAAGGCGTCCAGGCCTCGATCTGGGCCGACAGCGTCGTGACCACGGCCTCATCTTCACCGGCCTCTGCGCTCTCCAGCCGTTCCAGAGCGGCCTCGGCCTCCTGCCGGTCGCGCTCGGCTTCGGCGGCCAGGATCTCCTCTTCTTCCTCCGGCGAGGACGAACCGGCCGAACGGAGAAAGTGGTAGTAGTGATACCCGTCCTGGGTGGTGCGATCGAGATCGCGCACGGCCATGAAGACTTCGCTGTCGTGGATGACGCGGACCGAACGGCTGTGTCCGACGACCAGGCAGAGATCGGCCACCGAACAGATGACCCGGGGAATGCCCTGAGAATAACGATAGATCTCCCGCACGGCGCTCTCGCTGAACAGGGGCGGCCCCCCGTACCCGGCCACTTTGAGGCGATGGCTGATCATCCGGCCGGTATCGGCCAGATCCATGCTGTGCAGAAAATAGCGGACCGGCAGGCGCTGGTAGAATTCGGGCAGGCGCTTCATCGCGCCCTCGAGTTCGCTCTGGCCGCTGAAGATGAAGGTCAGCAGGAAGGTGTCCCCCACGGTGTAGTTGAGCAGCACCCGGAATTCCTGCATCAGTTCGGGGCGGTCGGCCAGGAGCTGGCCCTCGTCGAGAATGAAAACGCAGCGCTGGCCCCGCTCGTACATCTCGATCAGGGCTTCACGCAGCTGCAGCAGGTTCTGGATCTTTTCGCCCCGCACCTCACCCAGACCGAGCTGACGGAGCATCTCCCAGAGCATCTGGTTGGGAGTCAGGGTGGGATGATCGATGAAGACGATCCGGTACTCCTCGTTCTCGGCGGCCGAGAGATCTTTTTCGAGCCGGCGCAGGACGCTGGTCTTGCCGTCGCCGGGATTTTCGCTCACCAGCAGCGCCCCGCCCTTGTTGCCGGCAATGGCATACTGCAGCCGCAGCAGGCACTCGCGGTGCTGCTTGGAGAGATAGAGCATGTCGGGATCGGGAGTCAGGGCGAAAGGCGCCCGGTGAAAACCCCAGTACTCGAGATAGCTCTGGTCGATCCGTGAACTCATGGGTCAGTGTCCCGTCGAACCGAAACCGCCGGCACCCCGATCGGTTTCGGGCAGTTCGGATACCTCGTCCCATTCTACTCTGCTGACCGGGGCCACGACCATCTGCGCGATGCGCATTCCGTTCTCGATCGTGAACGGCTCGGAGCCGTGATTGATCATGATGACCCGCACCTCGCCCCGATAATCGCTGTCGATGGTGCCCGGAGTATTGGCCAGACTCAAGGCCTGTTTCAGCGCCAGTCCGCTGCGGGGCCGGAGCTGAGCTTCGTACCCGTCCGGGAGAGCGATCGCGAATCCGGTCGGGACCAGAGCCGTTCCCCCGGGAGGAATAACCAGCGGTTGCTCCAGACAGGCCCGGACATCCATGCCCGCCGCGCCCCCGCTTTCGTATTCGGGCAGGGTGACCGGGGGGGCGGACTGCAGACGCTGTATCCGGACCCGGCAACGATCCTGAGCCGGCACGTCATCCTCCTTGGTATCGGTTCCGCTCCGCCTCACCCTTCCTGCCCCACCCCCTCGGGGTCGGCTCCCAGCAGGGTGGTCGTCATCCGGTCGGGAGTGAACAGGCCGGAGGCCAATCGAGCGAGATCCTCGGCCGTGACAGCTTCGAGGCGATCGACGGTCTCCTCCAGACCGATGATCCGGCCTTCGAACATGATCCCCCGGGCCAGGCGCGCCATACGGTTGAAGGTGCTTTCGAGGCTGAGCATGAGGTTTCCTTTGACCTGCTCTTTGGTGCTGAGCAGTTCCTCCTCGTCGATCTCGCCCACCCGGGTGAGGGTGCCGATCTCCTCGGCGATCAGTTCCAGCGCCAGGGGGGTATTTCCGGGCGCCGCCGCGAAGTAGAAAGCCGCCACACCCGTTTCTTCGTAAAAGGCGGTGACAGGAGCAATGGTGTACACCAGACCCCGCTGCTCGCGCACTTTCTGGAACAGACGGCTGCTCATTCCCCCCGCCAGGATGTTCATGAGAATGACCAGAGCGTAGCGGTCGTCATCGTCCCAGGCCAGCCCGTGGGCCCCGGTCAGGGCGTGGATCTGGGAGATGTCGCGGGGGTGGTGCCAGGTCTGTCCGCGGCCGTTGGCCTCGACCGCGGGGCGGTCCCCGGCGGGTTCGGTCCCGATGGCATCGAACCGCCGGGCCACTTCGTCGACGACCTGCTCGTGCTCGAGCGAACCGGCTGCGGCGGCGAGCATGGTGTCGGGCCGGTAGCGCTCGCCGATGAAGGCCCGCAGATCGTCGGGGGCGAGTCGAGCCACGGTCTCGCCATCGCCCAGAACCGGATGAGCCAGCGGATGAGAGCCGTAGAGATCGCTGAAAAACAGCTCGTGTACCCAGTCATCGGGAGTGTCGAAGGAGGTCTTGATCTCCTCGAGCACGACCTGTTTTTCGCGCTCTGTTTCTTCGGGATCGAGCCGGGGATGCTGGATCATGTCGCCCAGAACGTCTACCGCCACATCCAGATGCTCGTCGAGCAGATGGCAGTAGTAACAGGTGTGATCCTTGCTCGTGAAGGCGTTCAGGTTGCCGCCCCGCTTCTCGAGCTCGTAGGCGATGTCGAAGGCACTGCGCGTCTCGGTGCCCTTGAAGAGCATGTGCTCGAGAAAGTGGGCCAGCCCCTCCTGCCCGTCACGTTCATCGCGCGAACCGGCCCGGGCCCAGACTCCGAAAGCGACCGACCGTACATACGGGAGTGCCTCCGTGATGACGGTCAGGCCGCTCTCGAGCCTGGTCAAACGATAGCGGTCAGCCGCAAGGCCCGGGTCCGGATCGCTGCCGGCCATGGCGGGACGTCTACCTCGGAACCTTGTGGATCCAGATGTCGTCCCAGCCGACATCCTGGGCGGCCGCCTTCAGACTGAGCTTGATCTTGCCGCCGTCGTCGACCCCGATGCACTTGACCCGCACCTTGTCTCCTTCGCGCAGCACGTCCTCAACCGTCTCGACCCGTTTGTCGGCCAGTTCGGAGATATGGCAGAGCCCGTCCTTGCCGGGCAGGATCTCGATGAAGGCTCCGAACTTGACGACCGTCTGCACGGTGCCCTCGTATATCCGTCCCGGTTCGGCCTCTTCCACGATCGCCGAGACCATCCGGAAGGCCTGTTCGGCGCCGTCCTTTTCGACCGAGGCCACGGTCACCAGACCATCGTCGTCGATGTCGATCTTGGCGCCGGTGGCTTCCTGGATCGACCGGATGATCTTGCCCCCGGGGCCGATGATCTCGCCGATCTTCGACGGGTTGATCCGCAGGCTGATGATCCGGGGTGCATTGCCGCTCAATTCGGCTCGCGGTTTGTCGAGAGTGCCGTTCATGGCCTCGAGGATGTGCAGGCGGGCTTCCCGGGCGCACCCGAGGGCCTCGCTAAGCAGTTCCCGCGACACCCCGGTGATCTTGATGTCCATCTGGATCGAGGTGATCCCTTCGCGGGTTCCGGCGACCTTGAAGTCCATGTCGCCGAGATGATCCTCGGTGCCGGTGATGTCGGTCAGGATGATATTGGTCTCCCCTTCCTGGATCAGTCCCATCGCCACCCCGGCCACCGGCTCCTTGATCGGCACGCCGGTGTCCATCAGGGCCAGCGCCGAGGCGCAGACCGTGGCCATACTCGAGGAACCGTTCGATTCCAGTACGTCGGAGACGATCCGGATGGTGTAGGGGAAATACTCCTCGGTCGGCAGCACGGGACGCAGGGCCCGTTCGGCCAGGGCGCCGTGTCCGATCTCGCGCCGGCTGGTCCCCCTGATGGGGCGCACCTCGCCCACGCAGAAGGGCGGGAAGTTGTAGTGGAGCATGTACGACTTCCACGACTCGCCCTCGAGTTCGTCGAGCTTCTGCTCGTCCTGCTTGGTACCGAGGGTGACCGCCGCCAGGGCCTGGGTCTGGCCGCGAGTGAACAGGGCCGAACCATGCGTTCCGGGCAGTACGCTCACCTCGCAGGAGATGTCGCGCACCTCAGCCGGGCTGCGGCCGTCGATCCGCTTGCTCTGGGCGACGATGCGGGAGCGCATGTCGGTCTTCTGGATGTCGTGCGTCACGTCCCAGACAAAGCTTTGCTGCTCGGCGTATTCCTCTTCGGTCGCTTCGCGGGCCAGGGCCATGACCTCTTCCATGGCCTCTTCCCGGGCGTGCTTGTCGGCCAGTTCGTTGGCCGCCACGATCTTCTCCCGGGTCAGTTCGGCGATCCTGTTCGAGAAATTCTCGCTCGGCGTGACCGGTTCGTAGGTGTGCTTTTCCTTGCCGGTCTCGGCCTTGAGCTCGTCGATCAGAGCCACGATCGGCCTGATGTGCTCGTGGGCGAATTCCAGGGCAGCGACCATTTCTTCTTCGTCTGCCATACGGGCGCCGCCCTCGACCATGACGATCGAATCGGCCGAACCGGCCACCACGATGTCGATGGTCGATTCCTCGAGCTGACTGAAAGTGGGATTGATCACCAGCTCGCCGTTGATCTTGCCCACCCGCACCCCGGCGATGGTGGTGGTAAAGGGAATGTCGGAGATAGCCAGCGAAGCGCTGGCTCCGATCAGACCCAGAAAATCAGCATCATTCTCGCGGTCGTGCGAGATGATGTTGGCGTGGACCTGGACCTCGTTCTGGTAGTCCTTCGGAAAGAGCGGCCGTATCGAGCGGTCGATCTGGCGGGCCGAGAGGATTTCCTTTTCACTCGGTCGGCCCTCCCGTTTGAAGAAGCCGCCGGGGATCTTCCCGCTGGCATAGGCTTTTTCGCGATACTCTACCGTGAGCGGGAAAAAGGGCAGGTCTTTGGGCTTGCGGGAAGCCGTCGAAGCGGTCAGAACGACTGTTCCGGCGTACTGAACCCAGACCGATCCTCCGGCCTGACGGGCGACTTTCCCGGTCTCGATGCTGAGGGTCCGTCCCCCTACGTCGAGTTCTTTGCGTACGATCATGTTTTTCTACTCTCTGTCGTTGGGTCTTTCACGGTGGGGCCTTCCCGCCGCTGGTACCCGGTTATTTCCTGAGCCCGAGCTCCTCGAGCAGTTTGCGGTAGCTCTCGGAGTCCTTGCGGCGCAGGTAGTCGAGCAGTCGCCTTCGCTGTCCGACCATCTTCAGCAATCCCCGCCGGCTGGCGTGATCCTTGGGGTGCAGACGCAGATGATCGGTCAGGTAGGAGATCCGCTCGGTCAGCAGTGCGATCTGGACCTCGCTGGATCCGGTATCGTCACTGTTCCGGCCGTACTTCTCGATCAGGGCCGACTTATTTTCTCTGGTCAGTGGCACTCAGTATTCCTCCTGTGACATGAGCCGTTGGACATTTTCGACATCGCGGCGCATCTGCTCGACCAGCTCCTGCGGGTTCTCAAAGGCGAGTTCATCCCGCAGACGCGCCTGGAACGTGACTTCGATTCGATCGCCGTAGATGTCGTCCTCGAAATCGATCAGGTAGACCTCGATGGTCCGGTCCCCCGATCCGAAGGTCGGGCGCCGGCCGATGCTGCAGGCTCCCGACCGGGTACTGCCGCGCACCCGGACCCGAACGGCGTAGATGCCGTCCCCGGGCATGCACTTGCGATTGACTTCCAGAGCCAGATTGGCGGTGGGAAAGCCGAGTTCGCGGCCGCGTCCCTCGCCCCGGACGACCAGCCCGCCCAGGCTGTAGGGACGTCCGAGCATGTGGGCCGCCCGCTCCACCTCACCGGCGGCCAGCAGATTGCGGATCACGGTGCTGGTGATGGCCACGCCGTCATCGAGTACGGCGTCGACGACCTCGATGCCGAAACCGAGTTCGGGCGCCAGCCGCTGCAGCAGTTCCTCCCTGCCCCGCCGCTCCCGGCCGAAGGCGTGATCGTGTCCCAGCACCAGGTGGGCCACCCCGAGACGATCGACCAGAACCTGTCTGACGAAGACCTCGGCCGCCAGTTCGCTGAGTTCGCGGTTGAAGGTCAGGATGATCGTCAGGGCGATCCCGGCCTCTTCGATCAGGGGCAGTTTCTCGGCCCGGCCTGTCAGCAGCGGCGGCGCGGTCCCGGGGGCGACGACCTGCTGCGGGTGCGGTTCGAAGGTCAGAAGCACCGGTGTGCCGTCGTTTTCTGCCGCCAGCTCGACCACCCGCTCGAGCAGCTTCTGATGGCCCCGATGGATCCCGTCGAAGGAACCCATCGTGATCACCGGCCGGTGCAACCCCGGCGGTATCGCGTCGAGACCGAGCAGGACCGTCATGACCGCTCTCCGTAACCGGGCGGCGTGGCCAGGACCGTACGGGGCTGGAAGAGACCGTCGTTGCCGACCACCACCAGGCGTCCCACCGCCACCAGGTCGTTGCGGCAGAGAACGCCGACATGGGAGTACTCTTCGGCGTGCCTGACCGCCTCGGCGGGCAGGCGCAGTTCGTTCCCGTGCGCCAGGCGCCTGGCCTGGGCCGGGGTGACCTCGATGAGCATTTCGCGGGGAAGCAGTTCGCTGGTGGGCCGGACCCAGTCGCGCACGTAGCCTTCACCTTCGGGCCTGGCCAGCGGGAAGGCATCGTCGGCCGAAAACGGCCCGATACCGGTCCGGCGCAGATCGCGCAGGTGACCGCCGACACCGAGAGCCTCGCCGACATCCCGGGCCAGGGCCCGCAGGTAGGTCCCCGTTTCGACCACCGCCCGGAAGGCGATATCGGGAGCGGTATACGATTCGAGTTCGAGTTCGTAGATGGTTATCGCCCGCGCTTCCAGATCGGCCTCTTCGCCCCGACGGGCGATCTTGTAGGCCGGCTCCCCCTCGACCTTGACGGCCGAATACTGGGGGGGGACCTGTTCCACCTCGCCCGACCAGATCCCGAAGGCTTCGTCGAGAGCCGCCCGGCTGATCGTGTCCACAGCGGCCGAGCCCGATTCATCGATCACCTCGCCGGTCAGGTCGCAGGTGTCTGTACGTACCCCCAGCCGCATCGTTCCCCAATAGGTTTTGCGGTACTCCTCGAGGTAACGCATCAGCCGGGTGGCACGGCCGATGAGCAGAATCAGCAGCCCGGTGGCAAAGGGATCGAGAGTGCCGGCATGACCCACCTTGACTCCCCCCAGAGCCTTGCGTACCCAGCGCACGGCATCGAACGAACTCCAGCCCTCCGGTTTGTCGACCAGCACAAAACCGTCCCGGATCTTGTCGCTCTGTCCGGTCGTGTCGCTCATGCCAGACTCTTTCCGATCTCGTCGAGCAGGCGCTTGCGTATCTGCTCCAGATCGCCCGTCAGCGCGCAGCCCGCGGCCGAATCGTGCCCTCCGCCGGCGAAGGCTTCGGCGACCTCGCGGACATTGACCCGACCGCGCGAGCGCAACGAGGCCCGCCAGGCCCCTTCACCGGTCTGCCGCAGGAAAGCGCCTACCTCCACCCCACCGATCTGCACCGTGTAGTCGACGATCCCCTCGGTATCCATGCCCCCTTCGGGATAGAGTTCGGCGATCACCTCGGCGGGCAGGATCATCAGACAGGTCCGACCCTCGTGATGGGTTTCGAGGTGAACCAGCAGTCGCCCGAGCAGACGGTAGAAAATCAACGGCCGTTCGGCATAAATGCGTTCGGCGATGGCGGTGGGATCGGCCCCGGCGGCCACCAGTTCGGCGGCTGTCCTCAGGCACTCGACAGTGGTGTTGGAGTAGCTGAAACGGCCGGTATCGGTCAACACACCGGCATAGAGCTGAGTAGCGATCGAGGGTGTCAGGTCGATCCCGAGGTGGGTCACGGTCTCATGTACGATTTCGGCTGCCGACGCCCGGCCGGGATCGATAAGCACGACATCGCCGAACCGGTCGTTACTGACATGGTGGTCGATGTTGACCACCACGGCCCCGGGCGTGCACCAGTCGGGCAGGAACTCGAGCACCGGCCCGACCCGCTCGCGCTCGGAGGCATCGATGAATACGACCATCTCGAAGCGCCCCGCCTCGAGTTCCTCGTCCAGCGCCCCCGGCCCGGGCCGGTACAGGTGATGATCGACCAGGAAACGATATTTCTCGGGAACTGCATCGCTCATCACCACCACGGCGTGCTTGCCCGCCCGCTCCAGAATGGCCCGCATGGCCAGCGTGCTGCCTACGGCGTCGCCGTCTGGATTGACGTGGGTAGTGAGCAGGATCCGCTGCACCCCGGCCAGGGCCTGTTCGAATTTCACCAGGGTCTCATTCATCGCCACGCTCTTCGGCCAGGCGCTTGAGCAGCGCATCCATGCGGAAGCCCCGCTCGATCGAGGCATCCTCGTGAAACCGCAGTTCGGGTATATGTCGTAGCGAGAGACTCTCGCCGAGCCGACGGCGCAGGAATCCCGCGGCGGCCGCGAGACCCGCCAGAACCTCGCCGACATCCTCGCCCTCGCCGGCGGTCACGTACACCGTTGCGTAAGCAAGATCGCTGGTGACTTCGACCCCCATGACGGTAACGAATCCGACCCGGGGATCGCGGACCTCCCGCTCCAGGAGTTCTCCGAGGAGCCGCTTGATCTCGTCCGCGATGCGCTCTGTCCGGTCGTAGCCGCTCATCGTCTCAGGGAACGATCTCGAGGACGTAGTCCTGCAGATAACAGGCCGGTTCGCGTTCGACGGTATCGACGACCTTGCTCAGCACAGCATTGGTGAAAGCCCGGTCGTTGCTCACCGTCGCGACGGCCAGACGGGCGGATTGCACCAGATCCTGTTTCTCCACCTCGGCGACAGAGATATTGAAATCGCGCCGCAGACGGGCACTCAGACGCTTGAGAACACTCCGCTTCTGCTTCAGGGAGCGGCAGTCGGGCAGGTGCAGATCGATCATGAGGGTTCCGAGTGTCATCGTCTCACAGGGTCCGGGCGATCTCTTCGCGCTCGTAGACCTCGATCACGTCGCCCACCTTGACATCGTTGAAGTTCTCGAGTCCGACCCCGCACTCGTAGCCTTCCTTGACCTCCTTGACGTCGTCTTTGAACCGTTTCAGGCTCCCGACCCGGCCCTCGTAGACAACCACCCCCTCGCGGACGAGCCGGACCCGGCTTTTGCGCTCGATCAAACCCTCTACGACCATACAGCCGGCGATCGTGCCGGCCCGGGGAACGCGGAAAGTGTCGCGGACTTCGAGCGTGCCGGTGACGTTCTCCTCGATGAGCGGCTTGAGCAGTCCTTCGAGCCCCTGCCGGATATCCTCGACCGCCTCGTAGATAATGTCGTAGGTGCGGATCTCGATCGCGGCCTGTTCGGCGGCCTCGCGCGCCGCCCGCGCGGGACGCACGTGAAAACCGACGATAATGGCGTCCGAAGCCTGGGCCAGCATGACGTCGGTTTCGTTGATCGCCCCGACGCCCTTGTGGATCACGCGGACCTGCACTTCATCGGTACTCAGCTTCATGAGCGAGTCGCCCAGAGCTTCGACCGAACCGTCGGTATCCCCCTTGACGATCAACGGCAGGGCTTCGATCTCGCCCTCCTCGATCTTCTTGCGTACGTCGCTCAGGGCGGTCGAATCTCGTACCGCGAACTCCTGCTCGCGCCTGATCTGCTGACGTTTCTGCGACAGCGCCCGGGCTTCTTTCTCGTCGGCCAGGGTGTAGAAGGTGTCCCCGGGCTGCGGCAGCCCGTCGAAACCCAGAATCTGAACCGCCTGGCTGGGATGGGCGTCGCGCCGGGGCTTGCCGCGGGGGTCGAACAGAGCCCGCGCCCGCCCCGAATACTGCCCGGCCAGGAAAGGATCGCCCTCCTCGAGAACCCCCTTCTGGATCAGCACCGTCGCCACCGGTCCACGGCCCCGGTCGAGTTCGGATTCGAGCACCACCCCACGGGCCAGCCCGGTTCGTACGGCTGTGAGTTCGAGCAGTTCGGACTGGAGCAGGATCATCTCGATCAGACGGTCGATCCCCTCTCCGGACTTGGCCGAGACCGGCACGGCGACCGTTTCGCCCCCGAAATCCTCGACCACGATGTTGTATTGGGTGAGCTGCTGCTTGACACCGTCGGGATCGGCATCGGGCAGGTCGATC
Source organism: uncultured Gemmatimonadota bacterium (assembly GCA_964576115.1). Lineage (GTDB taxonomy): Bacteria > Blakebacterota > Blakebacteria > Blakebacterales > Blakebacteraceae > CAYSYY01. The sequence continues at coordinate 2,032 of CAZNUA010000058.1, read as the reverse complement.
TTGTTGATCGCCACGATGATCGGCACCCCGGCGGCACGGGCGTGGTTGATCGCTTCGACCGTCTGCGGCATGACCTTGTCGTCGGCCGCCACGACCAGAACCACCAGATCGGTCATGGTCGCTCCCCGGGCTCGCATGGCGGTAAAGGCTTCGTGGCCCGGAGTGTCGAGAAAGGTGACATTGCCGCCTTCGGTTTCCACCTCGTACGCCCCGATGTGCTGGGTAATGCCGCCGACCTCGCCCGCCACGACCTTGGTCCGGCGGATATAGTCCAGCAGCGAGGTCTTCCCGTGGTCGACGTGCCCCATGACGGTGACGACCGGAGCCCGGTAGACTGCTTCTCCTTCTTCTTCCTCGACGACCTCCTCGAAATAATCGGCCCCGTACTCCTCGATTGACTCGACCTCATACCCGAACTCGTCGGCGATGAACTCTATCGTCTCCATGTCGAGCCGCTGGTTGATCGTCACCATCAGACCGAGCCGGAAACAGGCGGCGATGATATCGTTGGCTCCCACATCCATCTGCGAGGCGAGTTCGGAGACCGAAGCGAATTCGGTCACCTGGATGACCATCCGCTCCTCTTCGCCCTCGACCACCTCTGCCTCGCCCGACTCGCGGCGGCGTTTCTTGGCCGGCCGGGAGCGGCCGCTGCGGATATCCGCCAGGGTTTCCTTGATGGTCGAGCGGACTTCTTCCTGGTCGACCTCGCGACGGCCCTTCTTGCGCTTTTTCTTCTTTTTCCGCTGGGGTTGAATCTCGGCTGCGGGACGGGCGGCCGAACGACGCTGTTTGACCTGTGGAGCCCGCTTCTCGATGATACGCGGCCCCGTGCCCTCGGTCTCGCGGGCTTCCTTGCTCTGCCTGATCCGTTCGCGCAGGCTGGCCCCGGTCAAACGCCCGGCAGTCAAGGCCTCTTCTCCTTCTGCTACTTCGGCTTCAGCTTCAACCTCGGCCTCGACCTCTTCCGCCTCCCCGACGGCTTCTTCCCCGGACACGGCCTCGGCGGCTTCGGTGATCTCTTCAGCCTCTTCGGCGACGGGAGCCGCGGCTTCTTCTGGTTGCTCTGCAGCCTCGACCGGCACAGCTTCGGGCTCTTTCTCGGCGACCTCTACCGCTTCCTCTTCCTCGCCCTTTTCCTCGACCGGTGCGGCGAGCTTCTCCTCTGCTTTCCGCTTGGTTTCTTCGGCCTGACGACGCAGCCGCTCCTCTTCGCTACGCGCCCGGGTGAGCTTCTCGGCCAGTTTGACTTTGTCATCCGCGGCTCGAACCCGGGGGTGCTTTTCACCCTCTTCCGCAACTTCGGCAGCGGCGGCCTCGGATTCCTTTTTGGCCTTGGCCGCTACCTTCCCGGCTTCTTTGATGGCTTTCGCCTTTTCGGCCACCTCCTGCTTGCGGGCCTCTTCAGCCTTGGCCTCGGCCCGCTGGCCTTCGAAATAATTCTCCACAGCTTCGAGCATGTCCTCGTTGACAGGGCTCATGTGGCTCTTGATCTCGAAGTCCAGATTGCGCAGGACATCTATCATGGCCTGGCTCGAGATTTTGTACTGTCTCGCCAGCTCGTATACGCGGTTCTGCTTGGTCAAACGTTCCTCCGTTTGCGAGGTGCGGTCCCGGCTGATCTCCGAACCGCTTCCGCAAGTCCCGGGTCGGTCACGGCGACGACCGCCGTCTCGTGCCGACCGAGGGCTCTTCCCATCTCTTCTTTGGTTCCGTAGACGAGCAGCGGTACCTCCGCCGCCCGCCCGGAACCGGTCATGCTCCTGACCAGGGCTGTTCCGGCATCGGCGCTCAGGACGATGAGCGCCGCCCGACCGCTCCTGACTGCATCACGGACCGCATCGCGCCCCCATACCAGGTTGCCGCCCTTCCGGGCAAGTCCGAGATAACCGTACAGATCTGCTCCGCCCTCACCGCTCACGCCTCGCGTTCCGCCTCGTCGGTCACCTCGGGATCGAGTACCGGTTCGGGAACGACGGGCTCCGCGACCGCTGCGGGAGCCTCGGGCGCGTCTTCCGCTTCGGGTGCTTCG
>CAZNUA010000057.1:0-18980 GCA_964576115.1 uncultured Gemmatimonadota bacterium | reverse complement strand
GCCGTTGAAGAGCCCTGCCCGCAAACCGATCCCGGAATGATAATCCTGAGCGGCCGCACCAGCGGCAGGCAGAGTCAGCAGAATGACGAATATGGCTGTTTTTTTCATTGTGACCTCTTCCCGAACGATCCTGAAAAGATAAACATCATCCCGCTCGGTGTCGTCTCACCTCCGGAGCCTGGATACAGGGACCGACCAGAAACATTATACCACTTCTTTTCGTCCGGGTTCCCGGCCGACAACACTGCTCGACTCCCACTCTGCGTTCCTGCCCGACGGGACGTCCATATCGTTCGAACTCTGGAGGGATGTTCGTCATGAATCCGATCCGGATCAATTCGTCCCGCTCCCCGCTCAACCACTGCTCTTCCCTTTGCGTTCCGGTCGCTCTGCTCGCGATCCTGGTCATGCTCCCCGCTTCGGCACCAGCCCAGGGCCGCTTCGGCGAGATCCGTGGGGTAGTGACCGAGACTGCCACCGGCGTCCCGATGCCGGGGGTGACCGTCGGTCTCTTCTCGATCGACGGCAGGCCGCTCAATATCGGCTCCTACACCGGGTACGAGGGCGAGTACCTGATCGCCAACGTGGGCCCGGGTCGCTATCAGCTCAAGGCCATCGAGTCGGGTTACACCACCGTCATGGTGCCCGAATTGCTGGTGACCGTGGGGGTGACCACGCGACAGAATTTCCAGCTCGAACCCCGACCGGCCAGCGGTATCATCCGCGGGAGCATCACCGATGCGGCGACCGGGGAACCGATAGCGGCGGTCAATGTGGGCGTGCTCACCACCGACTGTACGATCACCGAACAGGGGGCGTTCACCAATGCCGACGGTGAATATACGATCATCAACATCACCCCCGACCGCTACATGCTCAGGGCCACCATGGTGGGCTACACGCACGTTGATGTGCGAGACCTGCTCGTGACACCCGCTCAGACCACCAGGCAGGATATCCAGATGATGCCGATCAACATGACCGGCCGCATCAGGGGCACGGTCACCGACGCCGAGAGCGGCGCTCCCCTGGCGGCGGTCAACGTGGTCCTGTTCGAACCCGACGGGACGGCGACCAACCTGGGCGCCTTCACGAATGCCGAGGGGGAATACGTCATCATCAACGTGCCCCCCGGCCGGTATCTGCTCCGGGTGTCGTCGGTGGAGTACAAGACGGTCGAAGTTCCCAATCTGCTGGTCAGGTCCCGCGTCACGACCACGCAGCCGATCCGGATGGAAAAGCGCTGATCGTATCCCGATTCAGCCCCGGTGACTGATATCGGGGGCGGTGTTCACCTTGTCGATCAGCGTTGCGTAGGTTTCTTCGATCGTCCGCAGGTCCCTGCGGCTGACCCGGCGGCGGTTCGATCGGCGGCGCGTCTTCAGGGGATTCCATCGGACCGCCCGACCGAGGAAGGATTCGATCGTGGCCAGATGCCGCCCGACAGTCTCATAGCGCAGAGCCAGAACGGGGAACCGGTGGGTTTTCATCCAGCTGTCGAACATCCGCTCGTAGTTGAAGCAGTCTCTGCAGTAGATATCGGCTGAATCGAGCGGCTCGAAAAATCCGCAGTTCATGGCGTGATCGGCGGTCCACCGGCGCATCCGTGTCGAGATCACCGACTCCACCGGATCGCCGAAGAGGAAGATGCACCTGCCCCCCCGCCCGCAGTGAGCGGCGAGTTCGGACGCCCGCGGATCACCGAAGGTTTCCGGTGGCGCCAGACTGTGAGCTTTGATGAAGGGCAGACGGCGGTAGTGTTCGCCTTTGGGAACGGTCGAGCCCGGTTCCAGATCCGCCAGGGAGCGAAAGAGCCAGGTCGTCCCGCTGCGGGGGATGCCGATGACCGCCACAGTACTGTCCTCAGATGTCAAACCGCACTCGCTTCCGTACTATAGGACAGATCCGGCCCCTTCCCCGGAGCCCGCCGGGTTTTCTCCCGGCGGGCTCTGAAGCTACGATACCATACCTCAATCCGGCAAGACTGGTTTCGGTTACGTAGTGTCCAACGCTCCTCTCAACCGATCCGTGGATCTGGTTTGAACTCGATGACCGTTGTTTCAGACATCTCGCCGCAGGTCACAGTCAGCCGATAGCTGCCCACTCCCAGCGGCATCTGGCGCTGGGCGTTCGGGTCACGCTGCATCCCCCCCATTCTGAAGGACGCTCGCAGAGGCACTTCGACCACGTTCAGACCCGCCCGGCCCGGCTCCTCCATCTGACGCACGACCTCGCCGTCGACCGATGTGATCGTGATCTGCACCGTTCCGGCCTCCGAGCCCAACCAGTAGTTGATCTTCAGGTTGCCGGCGGGATTGCGGCCCTGGAAGTCCTGGTCGCCCGGGTACTCCTGCTCGCGGGCGACGTTCCAGACCGTGACCGGCTGGATGTCGAGCAGGGCGAAATCCTCGTCCATCACCTCGGGGGTCAGCGACTGCAGCCCGGCCACGTCATCCATGACCCAGATCCCCAGACCGTGGGTAGCGATGACGAGGTCGCGATCGCGCGGGTGCACAACGATATCGTGGACCGGCACGACCGGCAGATTGTTGCTGAAGGGCGTCCAGCTCATCCCCGCATCGACCGAGGCGTAGATCCCCCGTTCGGTCCCCAGGTACACCAGGTTGGCGATCTCGGGGTCTTCGGTGATGACATAGGCCGGATCGTCGTTCGGCAGACCTTCGCTCAGACGGGTAAAGGTCTGACCGTAATCGTCGGTCCGGAACACATAGGTTGCGATGTCTCCGAAGCGGTGGCCGTCGAAGGTTACATAGCAACGACCGGCTTCGAAGGCGCTCGGCCGCACCCGGCTGACCCAGGTGTTGGCAGGCACGCCGGGGACATTGCCGGTTACCTCGGTCCAGCTCACCCCACCATCCCGGGTCACGTGCACCAGACCATCATCGGTTCCGGCCCAGATCAGTCCCGGCACGAGCGGCGATTCCCCGATGGTGATGATGGTGCAGTGGTTCTCGGCCCCGGTCGACGAATCGCCCCGGTTTTGGGCCTCGTACTTCTCGGGGTCATTGGTCGTCAGATCGGGACTGATGATCGACCAGGTCTCGCCCCGGTTCACGCTCTTGAACAGATACTGGCCGCCGAAGAAGATGGTGCGCGGATTGTGGGGCGACATGACGATCGGCGTGCTCCAGTTGAAGCGGAAGCGCGTCCCCGGTTCGGGGGCCGGCACGATATTCGACCGCCCCATCCCGCCCATGCCCATGCGGGCCATCATCTGGCGCTGCTGCTCGCTCGCCTCGCCGCGTGGCTGTCGCATCTCGCGGGGCGCCTGGGGCACTATCCGGGATGATTCGCCGGTCCGGATGTTGATCCGCGACATACTGCCCCCCTGGCTCTCGCAGTAGAGAACGATGTCGGGATCCACCGGGTCGACCTGGGCGTGGAAACCGTCGCCGCCCGAGTAGTTTCGCCAGTGCTTGTTCAGGATCCCACGTGAGCTCAGCGAGTGGTGGGGCCCCCCCCAGGTGCCGTTGTCCTGCAGGCCGCCGTAGACGTTGTACGGCTGGGCCATATCGAACCCGACAGCGTAGAACTGCCCCAGGCAGAGATTGGCACAGAACTTCCAGTTCTCGCCCCGGTCCCAGCTGACCGACACCCCGCCGTCGGAACCGACGACCAGGTGATCGCTGTTGTAGGGGTCGATCCACATGGCGTGGAAGTCGACGTGGTGCCCGTTGGTGATGTTGTATACCCCGCGGTCCTCACCGCCTCCGGCGCCGCCGTAACCGCCGTAGCCGCCCCGCCCGGAGCTTTCGTAGTCATCCACGAACTCCATCGCCTTGTCGACATCCACCCGGTAGAGGTTGGTCTCGATCAGGTAGACGGTGTTGGCGTCGTGGGGGTCGACTCGGAGCTGGCAGTAGTAGAAGGGACGGCCGTTGCGCCGGTCGAGACGCTCCCAGCTGCGACCGCCGTCGGTCGTGCGCCAGGTACCGTTCATGGTCGGCGCAGCCCGCATCCGCCCCCGGAACTCCTGAGGCACCCCCTCCGGAATTTCCGGCTCGGGAGCGTCGGGATCGGTAGCGAAGTTCTCAATCCGGGCGAAAACGATCCGGGGATCGTCGGGGAAGATTTCGATACTGGTCTTGCCGTTCTGATCGGTTGGGGGCAGACCGTTGCCTTCAATACGGGTGAAGGTGTCGCCGCCGTCGGTGGACTTCCAGATCCCGTTGTTCGGACCGCCCCCTGAGAGGAAAACCCACGGCTTGCGATCCCGCTTCCACGAGGTGGCCCAGACGATATCGGGGTTGGAGGGATCGAGGGCGACATCATAGAAACCGGTGCCGTCATCGAAACCCATCAGTTTGCGCCAGCGCCGTCCCCCGTTGGTGGACTTGAACAGACCCCGCTCCCCCGCGCCGGTGTCCCAGAGATTGCCGAGCGCGGCCACGTAGACCACGTCGGGGTCGCGCGGGTCGACCGCGATCCGGCCGATGTGACGGGTGTCTTCCAGGCCCAGGTGCTCCCAGGTCTCGCCGGCATCGGTCGAACGCCAGACTCCGTCCCCCCAGCTGATCGAGTTTCGCGAGTGCGGCTCGCCCATGCCGAGATAAATCACATCGGGATCCGACGGGGCGATGGCGATATCGCCGACCGCGGCCGTTTTCCCCCCTTCGAAGACCTGCTCCCAGGTGGTGCCGTTATTGATCGTCTTCCACACACCCCCGGCCGCAGCGGCCACGTAGATGGTCGAGGCCTCGCCGCCGGGCGGTACGGCCAGGTCGCTGACCCGGCCCGACATGTTAGCCGGCCCGATCTGGCGCCAGCTGTAGTGTCCGAAAATCGGGTGCTCTGTTTCCTGCGCTGCAGTTGAAACCGGAACCGCAGTCACCGCAACCGCAGCGATCAGGAACAGTCGAATCGTCGTCTGTATTCGTGAAGAACACATGGTCTCAAACCCCCCGCTGGAATGAGTGGGCGGGACATGGAATGGTCTGTACACGTGGATACCGCGTCTCTGTTCTATCGTGCAATGATCCCGACCGTTGGCTTCACGCCGGCAGACGCTCAGCGCCCGAGCGATTCCAGCAATCCGGTATTCATGGTGTGCGGCAGGAACGTATCGAACTCGAGGTAATACCCCTCGGGATCATAGCCCACGAAGGCGCGATAGCGTCCCTCGTCATCGACCTGGATGTCGGTATGACGCAGATCGAAGGCGCCGGTCTCCCGTACGTGCTCAAACCAGCCCTCCAGGTCGTCGGTCAGAAAGGAGACCGTGACGGCTTTCTCGGCCGTCCAGTTGTGCATACCCCGTGTTTCATCCACCGGTCCGATGAAACCGGAAGGAGAAGCCTGGCAGATCCAGGCCCAGCCCTGATCGACCACCTCCTCGAAACCCACCGTGTCGGCCCAAAAGGCCCGGATGGCGTCGCAGTCACGGTAGTAGAGCCAGAGCACGGTGGCTTTGAAACCGAGCCCAGGAGGAACGGTGGTCTCCTGCCCGCTCGCCGGTGCGAGTGTCTCGAGAGCATCGAGCCGCGGCATGAAGCGCTCGTTCTCGGGATGCTCGTTGAACCGCTCGAACTCCAGGTAGTATCCCTCCGGATCGAGAACCACGAAGCCGTGGTGGGGTCGGCCGGCGACGGGATTGAAGTCGTGCCGCAGGCCGACCTCCTCACCTCGCAGATAGGCGTACCACTCCTCGAGCTGATCGGTAACGAGCGCCAGGGCCACGGTTTTCGGTTCGTCGGGCGAATGCATACCCGCGGTGCCGTCTACCAGGGTCAGGTATGAGGTCGACGCCACCTGCACGATCTTTGCAAAACCGTAGTCCGCAACCAGCCGCAGACCGAGGGTGCGGGTATAGAAATCGGCGGCCCGCTCGAGATCGTGGTAGTAGAAGAAAGCATTGGTAGCGGTGAGGCCGAACTCTGCGGCCGGATTCATGCCTTCGTTCACCCTGTCGCGCGAACAGCCGATGGCGACGAGAACGAAAGGCAGGAGAACGATCGTTCGGATTCTCACAGGGCCAGCTCCATCCGGAGACCAATGACCAGGGCGTTTGCCCGGGCGGGGTCGCATCCCGGATGCATAATGTACTGCAGGTCGGGCTGCAGCGCGAACCAGGCGTTGATGCGGGTCCGCCAGGTCAGCTCGCAGGCGATCTCCCAGTCATGGCTCCCCCCACCGGTTCCCGCTGCAGCCTGCACGGGATCACCCGCGTGAGCCGCCATCAAAGCCAACCCGATCTGGTCCTGGTCGTGTCCGATGAAGGCCTGTGAGCGGACGATCCCCAGGCCGATGTAGGCGTCGACCGGATTGACACGGTGGTCGGCGAAACCGGCCCGCACGAATCCGCTGACGTACCGCCCGGGTTCCTCCGGTGTAAAGGAGAGAATCCGCTCGGCCAGCAGGTAGCCCCCCCAGGTGCCCTTCTGAAGGCCGGTGCCCGGCCCCCCGGGCGGGGGCGCGGTCATGAACTCGCAAGTCGACCGCCAGAGTCCCAGGGCGACTTTGCGGTAGGTCTCGGCGGGAACCTCGATCCCCGGCTCTTCCAGACCGCCCCGGAAACGGCCCCAGCCCCGGCCCGCTCCCCAGCCGCGGCCCGATCCCGAACCTCGCTCTCCCCCCCATCCCCGGCCGCGCGGGAAACCGACCCGGCCCCGGCGGTTCTGAACCCGACGGGAAACGGGCGGAAGCACGGTCAGCTGTTCGGTTCCCACGACATAATCCAGCTCGGCGCAGAGCAGGACGCCCTCGCCGGTCGCGAAGCGGAAGCTGGTGGATTCCGGATCGCGCGGATCGCCCGGCACGCCGTCGGTCAGGGCGGCCTGCAGGGACAGCCGCTCCGAGAGCCTGGTTCCCACCCTCACTCCCAGGGCGGGATAGGGGTAGGTCGGTGCGCCGTTGCGGCCGTGGGCGGCGAAATCGGGTCCCATACCCGCCGAACCGTTGAGGAAAAGAACACCGGTCTCGATGACATCGAAGGACGCGTTCAGGTCGTACGCTCCCGCCAGAACCGAAAGCCGATCGGAGAAGAGTCGCTGCTGTATCCACCACTCGTACAACCGCACCGCCGCAGGCGCTGCGATGTTGCTGACCCCCTGCAGGTCGCCGGTATAACGTCCGGGATCCTGGCCGTGAATGCCCACCAGGTCGATCCCGAGGGTAGCGTTGCGCCATCCCAGCACGGGCTCGAGCTCGACCAGAGCGATGATGTCGGCCACGCCGAGTCCGGTCAGTCCGCGCCGGTTCCCGCCGGTGAGAGTAGCAACGGCATCGCCGGTATAGACCAGACTCAGATATATCCCTTTCTCGTTCAGGCTGTTACGCAGTTGCTGCTGCCAGCTACCGCTCCGGCCGACGCCCACCTGAATTCCGCCGGATTCCTGGGCCTTCGCACCGAGTCCGACGCAGAAACCGAGCAGAACGACCATGAACCGGCTGAAGTTTCTCTTGCTGAAAGTCCTCTTCAAGTGTGATCGCATCGGTGTCATTCTCTTTTCCTGTACCCGACTGCCCTCCCGGATAGGCTCTACAACCCGGATATACCATACAATCATACATAACGTTGCGGATTATCCCGCACATTCACAACGACGTTCGCGAATATCTCCGCTATCCCGATCGGCGGGCACGCTTCCCTTCTTACTCGTGATGCAGCGCTTCGACCGGACTCACGCCGGCCGCGCGGCGGGCCGGATTCAGGGTGGCGGCGAGCGTGATCCCGAGCAGCAGGAGCGGTATGCCGACAAAGGTCACCGCATCCAGCGGTTCGATTCCGAAGAGCAGAGCGGTCAGGCCTTGAGCGGCCAGAGCCGCGATCGGAATCCCCACCACCAGGCCGATCAGGACCAACTTTATCCCGCCCCAGAGAATCAGCGAGAGGACGTTACCCCGCCGGGCTCCCAGGGCCATACGGATGCCCACTTCGCGGGTCCGGCGGGCGGCTTCGAACGCGATCACCCCGTAGAGGCCGGTCACAGCCAGCACGAGCGCCAGCAGCCCCAGCGCGGCGGCCATCCCCCCCACGAGGCGGGGGATGAAGAGCATCAGACCGCGGAATTGCGTGACCGTCCGCAGGTTGAAAATCGGCAGTTCTGGATCGATGTCCTGCACCTCCCGCCTGATGGTCGGCAGGAGCTGTTCCGGGGGCAACCCGGAGCGTACGATGATGCTGGCCGATCCATAGTCGGAGAACTGGTGGAAGGCTCGCCAGAAAAAAGCCTGCTGCTCTTCGCCTAGGGTGCGGTAGCGGCCGTCGGCCACCACGCCGATGACGGTGTAGATTCGCTGCCGGCCAAAGCCGGCGAACTGCCTGCCGACCGGATCTTCCCCGGGCCAGAAGCGTTCGGCGAAGGTTTCGTTCACAACCACTGTCGGGCCAGTGCCCTGCCGATCGGCCTCCGAGAACGACCGCCCCCGCAGCTGGGGGATGCCCATGGCCCGGAAGAACCCGGGGCCGGCTTCCGAATAACCGGCTATGAGGCCGTCTTCGGCCGCCGGGTGAGTTGTCTCGATCGGGTAGCAGCGGGTGCTGCTGGAGTTGAAATCGAGCGGCAAGTCGCTCGCTACGGCGACTTCATCCACACCGGGGACTGCCGCCAGCCGTTCCTGGATGTTCCTGAGTACGGTGGCGGTCTGCTCCCGTTCGTAGGAGGTGAATTCGAAGAGAACGTCGAAGAGGGCGCCCCGGCGCAGGTCGAAACCGGGCTCGACACTGCTGGCGTTGCTCAAACTGCGTACCAGCAGCCCCGCGCCGAGCAACAGGACGACCGAGACCGCTACCTGAACCGTGATGAGCAGGTTTTTCAGGCCGAAGCGGCGACCGGCTGCGGTTGACCCCGCCAACCCCTTGAGCGCGCGGACGATATCGGGATTGGTGGCTTGGCGGGCCGGCAACAGCCCGAAAACGATCCCGGTGCCGAGCGAGAGCACCAGAGCGAAGAGCAGGGCCGCGCCGTTGAGTCCGAAATCGAGGCTGATGGTGAGTCCGATCGGGGGCTGGAAGGCAACCAGGAGCCGGACCAGGGCCCCGGCCACGAACACGCCCACTCCACCCCCCAGCAGGGCCAGCAGGACGCTCTCGGTCAGCATCTGCCGCACCAGGCGCCCGCGCCCGGCCCCGATCGCAAGCCGCACGCCGATCTCGCGCTGGCGGGCCGAGGCCCGGGCGAGCAGTATCCCGGCCAGGTTGACACAGGCGATGACGATCACCAGTCCCACCAGACCCATCAGGAAGACACTCAGCAGGCGGACCGGCCGGTCGAATTCAGGCACGACCACCATGTCCCTGGAAGGCTTGACCGACACACCCTGCCAGCCTTCGTAGATCTCCGGGTACTCTTCGGCCAGACCGGCCCGGACGGCGTCGACCGCCTCGCCAGCCTGGGCCAGGGTGACCCCCTCGCGCAGGCGGCCCTTCATGTAGACATCCGTTCCCTCCCGGGCACGAACGTTCAGCTCGTCGTCATCGGGATCGAACAGAGCGTGCAGAGTGACGGGAGCCCAGAGACCCACGGTGAAGGGGTACATGCCCCCGAATTCGGGGGGGGCCACCCCGATCACGGTAAAGGCCCGGCCGTTCATGCGCACTGTCCGACCGACGATGTCGGGGTCACCGCCGTACGATCCCTGCCAGGTGTCGTAGTGCAACACTGTTGTCAGCGGTGACCCGGGAGCATCATCCTCCCCCTCGATGAAGAAGCGGCCCAGGACCGGTTCGACACCCAGCATCTCGAAGTAGTTTCCGGTTACCTCCTCGAGGAAGATCATCTCGCTCCGCTCGCCCATATCGAGCACGGCCAGCATAGGCAGATAGCCGATCATATCCTCGAAGACGTCGGTCGTAGCGGTCCTGTAGTCGAGGTACTCGGGGTAGGTCCCCCCGAAATCCCGCACGTCGCTGCCGCAGACCTGCACGAGCCGCTTCGGCTCCCGCACGCCCCGGTCGTGGTGGAAGATGGTGCTGTAGATGCTGAAGATGGCCGTGTTGGCTCCGATCCCGATGGCCAGCGAGACGATTGCGATAGCCACGAAACCGGGATTGGCACGCATGGTGCGCAGAGTGTAGCGGAGGTCGAGGAGGAGGTTTCCCATGGCAGACTCCATCTGTTCTCAAACAGATCCGGCCTGCATCCCCCACACGGTACCGCTCGATGAGGTCCGGGAATGTGTGTGCGAACCCGTACGTGAACCGGCCCGCGATCATCTTCTGGTACGTCTGGGAGGGCTGTGAAGTTTCCTCATGACGCAACCACACTACGACTCTTTTATAAAATTATTGCACAACAGGTTTCCCGGTTTATTTAAACAGAGGGATGCGTTTCTGCGTATCAGATGCCATCAACAGTACCGCCCTTGTGACCCGTACGATATGATCCCGCGTGGGGAGCACCGGCATCTCTCAGTCCAATGACGGATGATGGTGACCGGGATTCAAGCTGGAGGACAACCTGATCATGATCAAGAACCTGCGCCACGACCTCGGATACGCCCTGCGCGTCATGAAGAAACGCCCCTGGTTCACGCTGACCATCATCCTCACCCTGGCGGTGGGTATCGGCGCCAATACGGCCATGTTCAGCACTTTGAACGCGATCATGTTCCGGGATCTGCCGTATGCCGAGCCCGGCGAGATCGTCATGGGCCGCTCGACCTTCAGCGGCAACATCGGCCCCAATGTCTCCGGGTACGATCTCTACGATTACCGGGAACAGAGCCGGTCTTTCACGCATCTGGCCGCCATCACCAGCTTCACCCGCCGGCACACCATTCTCGGCGAGGCCGAACCCGACCGGGTCGAGGGCTGCTACGTGACCTGGGACATCTTTCACACCCTGGGGGTCGATCCGGTCATCGGCCGCCATTTTACGGCCGAGGAAGGCACCGCCGGGGGGCTGACCAATGTGGTCATGATCAGCTACGAGTACTGGCAGCAGCGTTTCGGGGGATCCGCTTCGGCGGTCGGCTCGACCCTGCTCGTCGACGGCACCCCGTACACGATCGTCGGCGCCATGCCCGAGGACTTCTGGTTCCTGTTTGACGCCGACATCTGGCGTCCGACCTGGCGCGACGGCCCCTGGGCCGACGGCCGGCAGTGGCACAATTTCCAGGTGGTGGCCCGCCTGGCCCCGGGATCCGACATCGAACAGGCCCAGACCGAAATCGACCTGCTCTGCGAGCGACTGGCGGCGGAGTATCCCGACACCAACGAAAACAAGGGGCTGTTGCTCACGCCCGTGAACGAGTACATCACCGAAGGCTGGCAAACCCGAATTGTCCTGCTCTCCGCGGCCCTGGCTCTGGTCCTGCTCATCGCCTGCGGGAACGTGGCCAGCCTGCTGCTGGCCCGCGGTACCACCCGCCTGAACGAGATGGCGGTGCGGGCCTCACTGGGCGCGGCGCGCGGTCGTCTGATCGGCCAGCTGCTGACCGAGAGTTTCCTCATGGCCATCGCGGCCGGTATCGCCGGCATCCTGCTGGCCGCCTCACTGCAGGGAGTGATGCTCCGCCTCATGCCCCTGCACGAACTGGGGATCACCGGTCTGGAAATGGATCCCCGGGTGCTCCTCTTCGCCCTGGCCATCTCGGTGCTGACCGGCCTGATCTTCGGGATCATCCCCGCCTGGCGCGGTACCCCGGTCAACCTCACCGATCATCTTCGCTCGGGGGTGGGCACGACCGAGGCCAGCGGCACAACCCGGCTGCGGAACGCCCTGGTCACGATTCAGGTTGCCCTGTCGGTCCTCCTGCTCATCGGTGCCGGCCTGCTGATCCGCAGTTACGCCCGGCTGGGCGGAGTCGATCCCGGCTTCGCGACCGGCAACCTGCTGACCGCCGAACTGCAGCTGCCCGAGGACGCCTACCCCGACCCGGGACAGCGTTATCAGATGTTCGATCGGATCGTGACCGAAGCCCGAGCCCTGCCGGGGGTGGCGTCGGCGGGCCTGATAGACCGCCTGCCGCTGCGCGACAGCGGCGGTGACATCTACATCTGGGATGCCGACCAGCCGCCGGTGGACCCGAGCGAATGGCAGACGGCATATGCCCGCCTGACCATGCCCGGGTATTTCGAGACCATGCAGATCCCGCTCATCGCGGGCCGGGGCATCGAGAGCGCCGATATGACCTCTGGGCGGCCTCTGGTCGTGATCAACCAGCGCCTGGCCGAGACCATCTTCCCCGACCAGAATCCGGTCGGCAAACAGCTGGCCGTCAATATCGGAGAAACGGTCAACTTCGAAATCATCGGTATCGTCGGGAATACCCGGATTTCGCACATATCCTCGAATCCCTACCGGTCGATGTACTTCCCCTTCACCCTCTCGCCCATCGCCAACGTTAAACTCGCGATCCGGACCACCGGCGCGGCGACAGCGGCGGTGGGACCGCTGCGCGAGATGCTCGCCCGGCTCGACCGCAACATCCCGCTGGCCGAACCGATGACCATGCAGACGATCATCGCCGACTCGCTGGGAACGACGCGGATCATCACCGGTCTGCTGGCCGTTTTCGCCGTGATTGCGCTCTTGTTGTCGGCCACCGGTCTCTACGGCGTGCTCGCGTACTACGTCAACAGTCGCTATCGAGAGATCGGCGTGCGCCTGGCGCTGGGAGCGAACGCTTCGCGGGTGATCACCATGATCATGACGCGGGGTATGGTGCTGGTCGGAATCGGCCTTCTGGTCGGCCTTGCCGGCGCGCTCGGCACCAACCGGCTTCTGACCGACCTGCTGTACGACATCGGTGTCGGTGACATGACAACCTTTGTCGGTGTGAGCCTGTTCCTGGTCGTCATCGCCCTGGCCGCCTGTCTGCTGCCGAGCTGGCGGGCAGCCAAAGTCGATCCGGTCAGGGCTCTGCAGGTGGAGTAGAGCACGACCGGTCCCGGTAACCTGTCGGAGCAATCCACCGGCAGCGGTCTGCGCTGCGTCTCCGGCACTATCTCAGTCGGCCTCGATGACCTCCCGGACGATCTCGGTCAGCGAGCGAGGGGTGAAGGGTTTGTTGATGAACGAGACACCCTCCTCGAGGACACCGTGGTGTGAGATGGCTTCATCGGTATAGCCGCTCATGTAGAGAACCCGCAGGGCGGGATTCAGACCGGTCAGCACGTCGGCCACGTCTTTCCCGCTCTGTTCGGGCATGACGACATCGGTGATCAGCAGATCGATCGCATTGAGGTTCTCCCGACCCCAGGCGACCGCCTCCGGAGCCGATTCAAAGCTGGTGACCGTATATCCCGCCCGATGCAGGATTTCCTCGGCCAGCCGACGGACCAGATTATCGTCTTCGACCAGCAGGACGCGCTCGGTCCCTTTGAGAAACTCCGACTCGGCCTCGTCGTCGACCACCTCGGTCGGATCGCTGACCCGGGGGATGTAGAGTGTGAAGGTACTTCCCGCTCCCGGTTCGCTCACAACCGAAATATCACCGCCATTCTGCCTCAGGATGCCATAGACGGTCGAGAGACCCAGCCCGGTCCCCCCCTCCCCTTTGGTGGTGAAGAAGGGTTCGAAGATCAGCTGGCGGGTCTGATCGTCCATACCGTGTCCAGTGTCTGACAGGTATATCTGAACATACTCGCCAACGCGGAAATCGGGATGCGAGGCGGCATAGTATTCGTCCAGGCTGACCAGAGAGGTCGCGATCGTAATGCTCCCGCCATTCGGCATCGCATCCCGGGCATTGACCGCCAGATTCATCAGAACCTGGCCGAACTGTCCGGCGTCGAAGCGCACGTGACATTCCTCGGCGCTCAGATGCATATCCAGGATCACATCCTCGCCCAGAGCCTGGGTGAGCAGGTTTTCGGATTCACGGATCAGTTCGTTGATGTTCACGATGCGGGGCTGGATCATCTGCTTGCGGCTGAAGGCCAGCAACTGGTCGGTCAGGAGCCGGGCCTGATCCCCCGCCTTCCGGATACTATCGAACCGATTCCGCAATTTAGTCGACAGTTCAGGGTCCATGACCGCCATCTGCACATTGCCGATGATGACCGTGAGCAGATTGTTGAAATCGTGGGCTACTCCCCCTGCCAACCGTCCGACTGCTTCCATCTTCTGCGACTGGCGCAGCTGTTCTTCGAGCTGCTTGCGCTCGGTCACATCTTCGAAGGAACCACGGATGACATTCTCTCCTTCACGTTCTCCGATGTGAGCCGAGACCAGAACCGTACGCAGGCGATCGTGAGCATTCCTGATGGTGATTTCATAATCCCTCACTACCCCCCTTTCACGCATGGTCCGGACAAAGTCTTCCCGTTCGGCGGGATCGTTGTAGATCTCTTCCATGCGGATGGTCTGCATATGTGAGAAGGAATAGCCGGAGAGTTCTTCACAGCGCCGGTTCCAGAGCAGAACACGCCCGTCGGAAGTGGTCTCGAAGACACCGACCGGCATGTCGGTCACCAGGCTGCGGAATTTCTCCTCGCTGGCCGCCAGGGCATCCTCGGCCGCTTTGCGGGCCGTATAATCGGTGAAGATCGCCACAATGGCCGGACGCCCTGCCCACTCGACCGGAGTCACACTCATGAGTGCCGAACCGGTCCTCTCTCCCTCACGCAGGTACCCGATCTCATGCACCCGGCCGGGATCGTCGCCGGAGAGCAGCCGGGTATGCTTGTCGAGCAATTCGGTCCGGTCTCCGGGGGCGATGAAGCCGATGAAATCCCGGCCCTGCAGAGCTTCGGCCGGAACGCCCAGGATCTCGCCGACCCGTCGGTTGGCGAAGACGATCCGGCCGTCCTGGACCAGGACGATACCGTCGGAGGTGTTTTCAACAACGGTACGGTAGATCTCTTCGGCGCCGGCAAAGGGCTGCTCGACGACCGGCACGGTATCGCTCATGAATTCTTCCTCCCGGTACAGCGGCTGCGACATTGAACCGCAGGGAGTCTACTATCCCGCGGGTCCGGATTCACTCCCAACTTCACCCTTTCCCGACAATGCAGGGAATTTTGAAACTTCACTCCGACGTACTTCGTATGAACGGGCAGACATTGTAGGGAAAAAGGGGGAGACATGGGCCACGCCACACCTCTGGGTGAATTCGAGCAATTGATCGTTCTCGCAATTCTGCGGCTTGGTGAGAACGCCTATGCCGTCACTATCACCCGCGAGATCGAGGAACGCACCGGGCGTGCGGTTTCGAGCGGAGCGGTCTATACCACTTTGAACCGGCTCGAAGAGAAAGGGTATCTGCATTCGCGCCGGGGTGATTCGCGGGCCATGCGCGGAGGACGGCCGCGCCGTTTCTACCGCGTGGAGCCCGAGGGATTGGAAGCGGTACAAACAGCCCTTGGTGCGGTCCGGCGTCTGTCGGCCGGACTCGAACAGGTGCTGGGAGAAGTGTCGTGAGCCCGCCGGCCGGTATCGCCCTGAGCCTTTTGAAACTGACCCTGCCGGGACACGAGCGCGAATTCCTCGTCGGCGATCTGGAGGAACAGTATTTCGAACACATCCTGCCCCGGTACGGGCGCCTGCACGCCACTCTCTGGCTCTGGCGAGCTGCGTTCTCGCTCCTGACGAGATACGGCCTGGACGCCATCCGGCACGGCAAAACCCGTGAGGTCGATGTGGTCCTCGATGCCGAACGATACCGCCGCCGGACACCGGCGGGTGCCTCACCCGAGAGAAAGGGTCATGTCGTGGACCAGTTCGGTCAGTACCTGCACTACGCTCTCAGGCAGCTCCGGCGAAACCCGGGCTTCTCGGCCCTGGTGGTGCTCATCCTGGCGCTGGGGATCGGAGCCAACATCTCGATCTTCGGCCTGGTGAACGCGATTCTCATCCGGCCCCTGCCCTACCCCGAATCCGACCGGCTCGTGACGATCAACCACTACTATCCGCCGGAAGACCTCATGTCGAATATTTCGGTCCGCGGCTTTCTCGAGTACCGGGATACCATCGAGAGTCTCGAGCGGGTGGCGGTCACGACCGGCTGGGCTCCCAACCTGACCGGCCTCGGGCCTCCCGAGCGCCTCACCGGGGGGCGTGTCACCTGGGACTATTTCGATGTGTTCGGCGTCGCTCCGTCTCTGGGCCGAACCTTCACTCCCGAGGAGGATGTGGCCGGTGCCTCGAACGTGGTCATCCTCAGTGACGGGTTCTGGAAGAGCCGCTTCGGGGCCGATCCGGGGGTGATCGGGCAGACGATCCAGCTCAACGGTCAGTCATATGATATCGTCGGGGTCATGCCGCAGGGCTTCCGGGACTACTTCAGCCCCTTTCGCGTGCTCTGGTCCCCGCTGGCCCTGACTCCCGATCAACTCGCCAATACCAGTATCATTCAGGAATGGCTCACTCCCGTGGCACGGCTGGCCGAGGATGTGACCCTCGAGGCAGCTCAGGCCGAGATGGACGCCAAGGCTGCCGTCCTGCGTGAAGAGGGAGCCCCGTTCACACCCGAGGACTGGAGCCTGCCGGTCACTCCCCTCATCGAACGGGCCCGGTCGGGGTATCGCTCCCCCTTCCTGCTGCTCGGTGCTGCCGTGGCCCTCGTCCTGCTGCTGACCTGTGCCAACATCGCCAATATGCTTCTGGCTCGCTCGATCCGCCGCCGCAAGGAAATCGCCGTGCGCCGGGCGATCGGAGCCGGTCGGAGCACGCTCATCGGGATGCTCCTGGCTGAAAGCGCGGTTCTGGCCGGACTCGGCAGCCTGGCGGGACTTGTCTTCGCCTGGTGGGGTCTCAAAGCGATCGTGGCCTTCGGTCCGGCCGAATTCGGGATCCTCGGGATCGGGATCGACGCGACCGTCATCCTCTTCACGCTGCTGATCACACTCGTGACAGGCGTAGTCTTTGGTCTCGCACCGGCTGTTCAGGTCTCCCGGACAGATATCCAGGGCGTTCTGAGAGAAGGCGGGCAGAGCGGTCAGGCCGACCGGAGCGGAGCCCGACTGCGCAGTGTTCTGGTCGCCGCGGAATTCGCCATGGCCCTGCTCGTGTTGACCGGAGCGGGCCTGCTGGTGCGTACCATCCACGGGCTACAACGGATCGAGACCGGCTTCGACCCCCGCAACCTTCTGAGTCTCAACATCAACCTGCCCGCCTCGCAATACTCCGAACCCGCCAGCCAGATAGCCTTCTGGGATGAGGTCGAGGCCCGTCTCGGAACCCTGCCCGGGGTTCAGAGTGCCGCCATGGTCTCGCACGTTCCCTTCAGCGGCAATTGGGGTACGACCGTTCTGTCGGTAGAAGGGTACTTCCCCGATGACGACCATCCCCAACCGTGGGGCGACATCAGGCTCGGCGGTCCGGGTTTCGAACAGACCCTGGGATTGCCTCTGCTGCGGGGTCGCTCCTTCGAGCTCTCCGACGGACCCGACACCCGGCCGGTCGCCATCGTCGACGAAGAGTTCGCTGATCGCTTCTGGCCCGGCGAGGATCCGCTGGGCAAGCGGATCGGATGGGGCGATCCGGGCAATCCCGATGACCCGAACGGGACCTGGTTCACCATTGTCGGGGTCCTCGGACACGCCCTGCAGCAGACCCTGCTCGAAGACATCAGGATCCAGTTTTATTTCTGCAACCGTCAATCACCCCGGGGAGGCGGAAATCTGATCCTGCGAACCACAGGTGAACCTCTGGCACTGGTGTCGGCCGTACGGGCAGCCGTCCTCGAGATCGATTCCGAGCTGCCGATCGCAAACATCGCCACCATCGAAGATCTGATCGCCGCTTCGATCGGAGATCAACGCACGATCATGCTCCTGCTCGTCATCTTCGCTCTCTTCGCCATTATCCTGGCCTCGCTCGGGATCTACGGTGTCATGTCGCAGGTCGTCGGAGAGCGAACCCGGGAGGTCGGGGTACGGATGGCCTGCGGTGCCACGGGGAGTTCTGTCACGGGACTGTTGCTCAGACAGGGCCTGATTCTAGCGGCGCTCGGTACCGTCACGGGACTCGTTGCGGGCGTCCTGGCCGCGCTCCTCTTCGGCGATTCGATCAGAAGCCTGCTGTACTCCGTCGACCCTCTCGACCCTTTCACGATGGGAATCGTGACTGTTCTGATCCTTGCGGTTGCCACTCTCTCCACCCTGCTACCTGCGATACAGGCCGCGCGGCTCGATCCGGTGAACTGTCTGCGCACCGAATAGGCAGAGAGGCAACGCCGCGGCTTTCTCACCGCAGCTCCCGGAACCGGCACCTCCGGGGGCTGTTTTTTCATCCGCATTATTTCACCGCCAACTTTTTCCTCCCACGCATCGTATTACTCCATGCTACGTACTATCATGCCACGGAGTATCGTGGCGCGAAGTACAACGGAGTGACACCCGCGGCTCACGGTGGCAGCGACTAGTAATCCAGACACGGAGAATAAAGATGTTCAGGCCGGAACTGAAACGGGGCAGCATGGAAATGCTGATCCTGGCCACCCTCGAAGACCAATCCCGCCACGGCTACGAGATCGGCAAACTGATCGAGAGCCGGTCAGGCGGCCAGCTCGAGTTCCTCGTCTCGAGTCTGTATTCGGTCCTCTACCGCATGGAACACAAGGGCTGGATCAAGGGCCGCTGGGTCGAGAAGAAGGGAGAACGACGCCGCTGCTACTACCGCCTGACAGCCGAAGGCGAAAAAGTACTGGCCCGTCAGCAGCAGGAATGGGAAGCCTTCACCGGAGCGGTCAGAGATGTGATGGGAGAGAGCCATGCGTGACTGGGAAGAGTTCATCAGAGAGAATCTGCCCCTGCCCGAGCTCGAGGGGCTCAAGGACGATCGGATTGTCAGCGAAGTAACCGATCATCTCGAAGACCTGTATTCCGAGGCTCTGCGCTGCGGCGCATCACAGGCTGAAGCTGAAGATTTTGTCCGCCGCCAGCTGGGCGATCTGGATTCGGCCGCCCTCGATCTGATCCGCTCCGAACAGCGCTCGAGCCGGACCGAGGTGGATCGTTGGTTTGACAACTGTCCTCCGGCCGGGCCGCGGACCGAACCGAAGCAGACACCTCTGGCCGATCTCGGCAATGATTTGCGGCACTCGATCCGCTCCCTGGCCCGGCGTCCCGGATT
>CAZNUA010000056.1:0-19159 GCA_964576115.1 uncultured Gemmatimonadota bacterium | reverse complement strand
TGCTCTGCTACGTGCCGGTCCCCGTGCAGCTTTCCCGCTTCCGGATCTTCGGCGAGCGGTTCAGGCGGCGACCGGCAGAAGGGCGAACCCGGCCTCTGTCCGAGAGTAGAGACCGGCCTTGCGGCCGTTGAAGAATCCGGATTGCCAGATGTAAAGCGGAGATCCCCCGTTCAACGATACGTGATACAATCCGGGCCGGCCTCGTACGCGATCCCGAGCGACGCCAGGCTGGTCATATTGATGACACACCTGCCTTCGGAATACAGGACCGGCTCGATCCCCTCTACGGATCCCTGACGCAGGATCCTGGCCGCGAGTTGCGCCGCCCGGGCACCGAAGGCCTGATAATCGATGGAGTACGCGGCGATCGCCCCGGCCCGCACACTCCCTTCATCCGATGCGAAAACCGGCAGCTTCTGCCCCCGTGCGACAGTGAGAAGGAGATCGATGTTTGCGTTCAGAACGTTGTCGCCCCCGACGTAGAAGAGATCGATTCCCGACATCGACTGCGCGATCGTTCGGATCTCGCCGACCTCGGTGAATGGCCTGGCGGTGACCGTCAGGGGGGGAATCAGCCTCGCCGCCTGATCGAGGATCCGGTTGTAGCTGTAGACAGAATTCGCTTCCGATGGATGATAGAGAACGCCAATCGATCCGATCGACGGCAGGATGTCGCGGAGCAGACCGAAACCGGCGGCGTAATCGATGATGTTGCTGATACCTGTGAAGTTCGATAGCGCTGTTTCACCCTGCGGTGGTTCGAGAGCGGAAGGATCGCTGACGAAGCTGTACATGAGCGGCACCCCCGGCGGGCGGACGGCGAGAGCTGCCTGGCTGGCCGGAGTGGATACGGTGATGAGCAGGTCGGTGTTCCTGCGGTTCAGTGTCCCGATATATGACGTGATCGCATCGAGATCCCCTTCGGGATTGAAGAGGCGGATGTTCTCTTCCATCACCCCCCAGGTCTCGGTCAGCCCCTTCACCGTCCCCTCGACAACGGCATCCAGTACATCGTGAGAAACGAATGTCACGATGTCGATCCTGGCGTCCGAAAGGTCACTCCTGCTGGCCTGATGGTCCCGCCTGCTGCAGGAGATCACGACACCGGCGGAGAGGAACAGAACCAGTATGCCTCCCCTGCGGGAACTCAGGATAGCTGTCGGGAAAATCATTGCAATCCCTCCTCGAAGACATAGCCACGATCCACCTTCGGTGCTGGTTGCCTATTCAACCATTGCGTTCTTTCCCCTGCAACAGATTCCATACCTGAAGTGCATCAGATCCTCCAGCAGTCCCGGCAGGCGGCTTCACCAGCACTTCGATCCTGGGGATTTGCAGCATCCGGCGATGTCGCTGGCAGGCCTGTGAGGAATATGTGTCCACCACCCAAAGCAACCGAGCATCGGTGCGATTCTATCGAAAAAACACGCCGGGCCCGTCACAATTGAGCCTCCAATTTTTGAATTGGCTACTCCGCTCATAAACGGCTATTATTAGGCTACTATTCCGAGGAGGTGCTTTAATTTGCTCACTCTTCATCCTGAGAGGCTGACCGGTATCTCCCTGCCTGTCAGCACAAGTTGGCTGTTGGGATCCTGTATGGAAGCCAGGGGGAAACAGGACCTCTGGACCAGGCAGAAACCTGAAATCGTCGCAGTACTCCGGGAGCAGGCCATCATACAGAGCGTTGAATCGTCGAACCGAATCGAGGGTGTCACGGTCACACCGGAGCGTCTGCGTCCTGTGGTTCTGGGGAAGGTCCGACCGCGGGATCGCTCCGAAGAAGAGCTTCTAGGTTATCGCAGGGCTCTGCAGTGGATATTCTCCCGCCGTCAACCGGTTGCCGTCACTCCAGCAGTAATACAACGGCTCCACACTTTCACTCAGGGCACTTCCGTCGGCGACGCAGGCCAATGGAAAGAAAAGGACAATGAGATCATTGAAATCCTGCCCGATGGTGATAGGCGGGTACGATTCGTACCGACAACAGCCAGAGAAACTCCCGGTGCAATTGATGAGTTGTGTGACAACCTCGCCGCAACAGGTCTTGATGGAGTGCTGCCACCTCTGTTGGGTATCGGGACTTTCATCTTCGACTTCCTCTGTATCCACCCCTTCCGGGATGGAAACGGTCGGGTTTCAAGACTTCTCACGACGCTGATGCTTGAATCGGAGGGCTATATCGTCCCGCGTTTCATAAGCCTGGAACGTCTCATCGAGGAGAGCAGAGAAGACTACTACCGGATTCTGTTCGAATGCTCAGAGGGTTGGCACGACGGAAAGAATGAGATCATCCCCTGGTGGAATCACTTCCTGGGCATACTCCACCGTGCCTATCGGGAATTCGAGGCACAGCTGGAATCGGCACAGGCTCGACCCGCAAAAAGCGAACTCGTCAGGCGGACAGTATTGGATCAGGTGGGGCAATTCACTCTGTCGGATCTCAAGGCTCAACTGCCCTCTGTCAGTCCACAACTCATCAAGAAGATACTTGCGGAGATGAAGCATGCCGGCCAGGTCCGCCTGAGCGGCCGAGGTCGAGGAGCCCGGTGGGAAGTGCTGTGGAAGCCTGGAACCTGATCAGCCTGGCCGGGATCCCGATCCTGCTCGCGATCGCCTGGCTTTTCAGCGCCGACCGCCGTCGCCTTCCGGGCCCTGGCGGCCGCCACCCTGGCCTGAACGATGACCGGTGCTATCGCCGGCGCAGCCTTCACCAATATCTCGAATCTAGCTAGGGGGTTGAAACCTTCGGGCGGCATCAATGAGCGATCCGTGATACACAGATCGCAGGTTCGAATCGGGCCCCCGCTACCAATACTGACATCCCCCTGATACGCGGTACGTGATCAGGAAACAAAGTGCGCCTTTCTCCCGTATAGTACGGCAGCCGATATATACACAGCAGAACTATGGAGGCGCCTATGTTCACGCCCGATCTAAAGAAGGGAAACATCGAACTGCTCATTCTCTCGCTGCTCGAGCACCAGCCCCGGCACGGCTACGAGATCGGCAAGCTGATCCGCAGCCTCTCCGACGAGCGCCTCTCCTTTTCGGCCTCGACCCTCTACCCCACCCTTTACGCCATGGAGGAAAAGGGCTGGCTGAAGGGCCGCTGGGTCGAGAAGCAGGGCCAGCGCCGACGCTGTTTCTACAGCCTGACGGCCAGGGGCCGTAAGGCACTCACCACCCGCCGTCGGACCTGGGTCGAGTATATCGACGCCGTCAACGCCATCGTGGAGCCGGGCAATGCCTGAGATGCCTGACTGGGCCGGTTACCTCGCAACTCTTCTGCCTCTCACCGAGCTCGAGGATGGATACCGTCGGCGAGTCATCGAGGAACTGGCTCTGGAGTTGGAGCAGACCTATCAGGACGCCCTGGCTGGGGGGGCATCACCCGCCGAGGCCGAGGAGCAGGCCCGGGCGGTTGTGGTTGATCACGGTGACCTGGCGGACCGGATCGTGCGCTCCCGTCGCTCGCGCCGCACCCCTGGTGCCGAACGCCGGTTGCAGCACTCCGAAGAAATGATACGAGTCCGGCGCCCGGCCGGTAGTCTGGCCGCCGACCTGCTTCAGGATCTCCGCTTCAGCCTGCGCACCCTGCGCCGCAGCCCCGGCTTCCTGGCCGTGGCTATCCTGACCCTCGGACTCGGAGTGGGTGCGAACACCGCCATCTTCAGTGTCGTGCACGGCGTGCTGATCAAACCGCTCGGCTACCACGAACCGGACCGGCTCGCGACCCTCTGGCATCTCAACGAGACCGGCGGTTTGATGCCTACCTCCCCCGGTAATTACGCCGACCTGCGCGACCTCTCGACCTCTTACTCGGCCATGGCGGCCTTTCAAGCCGCCGACATGACCGTGACCGGCCGCGGCGAGCCCCGTCTGGTAACCGTGATCTTCTGCATCGATTCGATTTTCGACGTCCTCGAAGTCCCGGCCTTCGTCGGGCGCACCTTCACCCGCGATGATACCGGTCCGGCTTCTGAACTGGCTGTAGTTCTGAGCCATGACACCTGGCGTACGCTCTTCGCCGACGAACCCGACATCGACGATCTCACCATTACCGTGGACGGCATGACCCTGCCTGTCGTCGGCGTCATGCCGCCGACCTTCCACTTTCCCGACGAAGAGGCCGCCCTCTGGATCGCCGGCCGGTACTCCGATGCGTTCCTGACCGTGCGCACCCAGACCATGCTCTCGGTCGTCGCCCGCCTGGCCGACGGCGTCACCCTCGAGCAGAGCCGAGCCGAACTCGAGGCCCTCGAAACCCACCTGCGTGAAGCCGACCCGATGGTCAACGAGCGGACCGAGCTGCATCTGATCAGCCTGCGCCATCACCTCGTCGCCGGCGTCGAGATGCGCCTGCTCGTTCTCATGGGCGCGGTCGCTTTCGTGCTGCTCATCGTCTGCGGGAACCTGGCCAACCTGTTGCTGGCCCGGGCGGCCCGCCGGCGGCACGAAGTCGCTGCCCGCCTGGCCCTGGGCGCTTCGCGCGGCCGGCTCCTGCGCCAGATGCTGACCGAGGGGGGCGTACTGGGTTTGCTGGGGGCGGCGGCCGGCATCGGTTTCGGTGTCGTCCTGCTGCACCTGCTGCTCTCGACCCTGCCCGGCGACATCCCCCGGGTCGGTCAGATCGGCCTGCACGCTCCCGTGCTCGCCTTCTGCCTGGTCTTGAGCCTGCTGGCCGGTCTGGGCTTCGGGATCGTCCCGGCTCTGAACCTGCCCGAGGAATCCGCCGGAGGGATGCTGCGCCGCACGGCGGGCGACAAGCGGACCAGTGTCATCCGCCGACTCCTGATCGTAACCGAGGTCGCTCTGGCGACCATCCTGCTCATCGGGGCCGGCCTGATGGTGAACACCCTTACCCGCCTTCACGGTATCGATCCCGGATTCAATGACCGCGACACCCTGACCTTCGAGGTGACTCTGCCGACCAGCCGATATACCGCCTATGCTCAACGGGTGGCTTTCTTTGATGAGGTCCTGGACCGCCTCGGCCGCCTGCCCGGCACGGTCTCGGTCGCCGCCAGCGAAATCATCCCCACCTCGGGGGACCGCCACGGCGCCTGGCTCAACATCGAGGGACGCAGTGCCAGCGACAACGCCAGCCCTCCCATGATCGCCTACCGTTCGATCACCCCCGGCTACTTCGAGACCATGCAGATTCCCCTCATCGCGGGCCGGGGTTTCGAATCCGACGACCGATCCTTCGAAAGGCCGGTGGTCGTCATCAACGAAAGTCTGGCCCGGCACTTCTGGCCCGATGAGGATCCCCTCGGCAAACGGGTCACCATCGGCGTCCCCGACGACCCGCTCATTCCGCCTTCAGAAATCGTCGGTGTCGCGCGGGACGTGCAGGTTCACGGGTTGCGCGAGCATGAAACCCCGGCTGTGCTCTACGCCCCCTACTACAATCTCTCCTACCGCACCTACATGACCTTCATCGCGCGTACTCGCGGTGATCCCTACGCCCTGCTCCCTGCTGTGCGAGCCCTTGTTCACGAGATGGATCCCGACCTGCCCCTGTTCGACATCCACGCCCTCGACGAAGTCACCGGCGCCTCGATCGGCGCCGAACGGTCGGCCGCCCTGCTGCTGGGGCTTTTCGCGGCCGTGGCTGTGATCGTGGCTGCGGTGGGCGTGTTCGGAATCGTCGCCTACGCCATCAGCCTGCGCACGCGCGAGCTGGGCATCAGACTGGCCCTGGGCGCGACCGTGGCCCGGGTGCGAGCGGGTATCGTACGGGAGAGCATGGGAACCGTGCTGATCGGGATCGGGCTCGGTCTGGCCGGGGCGGCGGCTCTTGCCCGCCTTCTCGCCGGACTCGTCTACGGCGTCTCGACGACCGACCCGGCGACTTTCCTTTCAACCGCCCTGCTCCTGACCGGTGTAGCCTGGTTGGCCGCCCTGCTCCCGGCCCACCGGATCACCCGACTCGACCCGGTGGCGGTACTGCGGAGCGAATAGACGGCTATTACCGGGAATATGACCGTGTTTACTCACCTGCAGTCCAGCAACACGAATGACAACGAATATGTGACTCAGGGCACTACGGCCTCAGATCCTCCACGAAGGCGGTGCTGACCCAGCAGATACCCTCCCCCAGCAGAAACAGATACCGGCCGTCGGTTGACAGAGAGAGGAATCCGCCGCACTCGTAGGGAGTCCTGACACGCTCCGACCACGATCCATCGGCATTGCGATAGGACACGTACAGATCGCTGGTGTAGTGATCGTTCATGACATCGATCAGCATGAAGCTCTCATCGGGTGAGAGGATCAGGGCCAGTTCGCCGGCCTCGGAGTTGAAACTCTCACCCAGTTCTTCCGGCTCGGTGAACTCCCCGTCTGCGAGCCGGGACACGAATATCTCTTCCCGGCTGGTGAAGGGATCCCGGGCGAAATAGAGAGAGCCGTCACCGGCCACGCAATGCAGCCGTTCGATGGCCGGCGAATTGATCAGCGACGATACCGGAACCGGCTCCGACCAGCCGTCGCCGGTGCGGTGGACGACAAAGATATCCATGTTGTCCACCTGATCGGGCGCGCGGATCTTCTCGAAGTAGAGACTGTTCCCGTCGGGGGAAAACATCGGCCTTTCCACGCTCTCGTCGGTGAACGGTACAATCCGGGGGGCAGTCCATCGTCCGTCGATCATCTCCGAGTAATACAGACGTAGCATCCCCTGCTGTCTGTGTTCGGTATACCAGTCGACGTTGGTGCACCAGAAGATCTCACGGCCGTCATGGGAAACGGCGGCCGCGCTGTGCTCGAAATTTTCGTCGACCGATATGATACCGGGGGCAAAAATCTCGGGCACATTCCCCGGTGGATTCTGACCGAGATAGGGACCGGCCACGTCCAGGAATTCCACCTCCTGCGCGTTCAGCTGTGACAGGAAAACCCCGGTCAACAGAATACCCGCCAGCGTCGCCCGTGCGGTCATCGTCTGATTCCCTCCGTTCACAGCCCCGAATATGCGATATCCAGAAAGTACAGGCATCGATCCGGGAGTCACCGTTCTGTTGTTCCTTCCTCATACGGAGCAGACACGACGGAGTTACGCTATACCGGAGGGGGATTCTCGCTGAGCCTTCGCCTGGCAGCGCCCACTGAAGGCCCAAGGAGCGAATTTCACATTCTGAATAGGGTTGCTACAATGCGGCATGAATGTGAATGACCTGTTCCGCAGTTCACCTGTTCCGGCCATCAGTCTCCACGCACGCAAATGAGGTATGTCATGTTCCGATCCCGATCCCGCACGATCTGCCTGACCGGTCTCATCCTGTTCGCGCTCATTTCACTGGCAGGCCCGGTCGTGGCAACAGCCCAATCCCGGCAGCAGGGCCGCCCGGGCTATTACCGGTTCCCCGCCCTGCACGGTGAGACCATCGTTTTTGCCGCCGAGGGCGACCTGTGGTGCGTTTCCAGTGCCGGCGGTCTGGCCCGACGCCTGACCACCCATGCCGAAGAGGAAACCGACCCGGTCATCTCACCTGATGGCAGCCTGGTAGCCTTCACGGCCCGTTATGAAGGACCGGCCGAGGTCTACACGATGCCGATCACGGGCGGAGCACCGGTGCGACGCAGCTATGAATCGGAAAGCTCGATCGCCACCGCCTGGACTCCCGACGGTCGCCTGGTCTATGAGACGACCCACTACGCCACCCTCCCGGTGCCCCAGCTGGCCATCGTCGATCTCGAGGATGGCACCCGGGAAGTTGTCCCGCTCTCGACCGCCAGCGAGGCCACGTACGACGGCCCGGGACGCACCCTCTACTTCGTTCGGCCCGCCTTTCACAACAACGTCACCAGACGCTACACGGGCGGCACGGCCCGTGACGTGTGGACGTTCGGCGCCGGCATGGATGAAGCGGTCGAACTCACCGGCGACTATGACGGTGAAAGCCACTCGCCGATGTGGTGGCGAGACCGGGTGTACTTCGTCACCGACCGGGACGGGACCATGAACATCTGGTCGATGGCCGCAGACGGGAGTGACGTACGGCAGCACACCCGGCACAGCGGCTGGGATGTGAAGTGGCCCGATCTCTCCGACGGACGGATCGTCTACAACCTGGGTGCGGATCTCTGGCTCTACGATATCGCCTCGGACCGGTCGAGTCTCATCCCGATCACGCTGGCCTCGGACTTCGATCAGCTCCGCGAGAGGTGGGAGGACGATCCCCAGCAGTTCCTGACGTCGGTGCACCTGCACCCCGAGGGGGAGAGCGTGGTCCTGACCGCCCGGGGCCGGGTCTTCGTGGCTCCGGCGGGAAGCGGGCGCCTCGTCCGCGCCTCACGCAAGGACGGCGTTCGCTTCCGTGACGTGGTGTTCATGCCCGACGGAGAACGGCTGCTGGGCCTCTCGGACGAATCGGGCGAGCTGGAGTTCGTCACCCTGCCCGCCGATGGGATCGGCCCCGATGAGCCTCTGACCGATGACGGCGAGGTGCTCCGGTTTCAGGGAGTGCCCTCCCCCGACGGGGAACGGATCGCTTACGCCGACAACAACCGCAATCTCTGGCTCCTGGAGGTCGAATCGGGTCGCCAGCGCCGGATCTCGCTGAACCAGGAGGGTGCCAGCGACCTGGCCTGGTCCCCTGACAGCCGCTGGCTGGCCTACAGCATGACGGCCCTGAATTCGTTCCGGCAGATCGTGCTGTACGACACGCAGGAACGTACCACGATCCCGGTCACCAGCGACCGGGTGAACAGCTTCAGCGCGAGCTGGGACGCCGACGGCGACTTCCTCTACTTCCTCTCGGACCGGAATCTGCGCTCCTCGGTCAGCAGCCCGTGGGGCACCCGCCAGCCCGAACCCTACTTCGACCGCCAGATGGAGATCTTCCACGTGGCGCTGCGGTCGGGTCTGCGCTCGCCCTTCCGCCCCGATGATGAACTCTACTCCGAACCCGCCGGTGAAGAACGCGAGCGGGGTGACGAACCGGTCCCCGTGCGCATCGACGTCGAAGGCCTGATGGCCCGGATCGACCAGGTACCGGTCCCGTCGGGCAACTACAGTTCCCTGGCAGCGGGTCGCAATGCCCTCTACTGGGTATCCCGGGGCCAGTCGGGAACGTCCCTGATGGCGCTCGCCATCGACAACGACGATCCCGAACCGGTCGAGGTCGCCAGCGGGACAGGTTCCTACGAACTCTCCGCCGACCGGTCGCGGATGATGATCCGCCAGGGGAGCAACATCTCGGTGATCAACGCCCGCCCGCAGCGGGCCAACAATCTGGCCGACAACCGGATCGACCTGAGCGGTTGGGCCTTTTCGATCGACGTGCGTGAGGACTGGCGGCAGATCTTCATCGACGCCTGGCGTCTCGAGCGGGACTACTTCTACGACCCGGGGATGCACAACGTGGACTGGGAAGGGGTGCGCGACAAGTACCTGCCGCTCATA
Organism: uncultured Gemmatimonadota bacterium; assembly: GCA_964576115.1. GTDB lineage: Bacteria > Blakebacterota > Blakebacteria > Blakebacterales > Blakebacteraceae > CAYSYY01. The sequence goes on along the minus strand of CAZNUA010000056.1, from coordinate 9,747 downwards.
GACCGGGTCACCACGCGTAACGAACTCTCCGATCTCATCGGGCGGGTCGTCGGGGAACTCTCGGCCCTGCACACCAGCGTGCGGGGCGGCGATGTCCGCCAGGATCCCGACGACGTCAGCGTTGCCTCGCTGGGCGCCCGGCTTTTCAAGGATCCCGCAGCGGGCGGCTACCGGATCGACTACATCTATCGATCCGATCCCGATTACCCCGACGAACGCTCGCCGCTGGCCGATCCCTATCTGGCCATCGAAGCCGGCGATATCATCGAGACGATCGACGGGGTGAGCACCCTGGAGGCGTTCGACATCGGCAACCTGCTCCGCAACTCGGCGGGCCGACAGGTTCTACTCGGCCTGCGTTCGGGCCGCACCGGCGACCGGCGCCAGGTGATCGTCGAACCGCTCAGAAGCGAGTCGGGGCTGCGCTACAGCGACTGGGAGTACACCCGCCGGCTCGAGGTCGAGGAGCAGAGTGAGGGACAGATCGGCTACGTGCACCTGCGGGCGATGGGCGGCGGTAATCTGACCGAGTGGTACCGCAACTTCTACCCGGTCTTCAATCGCCCCGGTCTGATCGTGGATGTGCGTCGCAACAGCGGCGGCAACATCGACAGCTTCATCCTGGAGAAGCTGATGCGCAAGGCGTGGATGTACTGGAAGGACCGGGCGGGACAGCCGACCTGGAACATGCACTACGCCTTCCGCGGGTACATGGTGGTGCTGGTCGACCAGAACACCGCCTCTGATGGTGAGGCCTTTGCCGAAGGATTCCGCCGGCTCGGGTTGGGCCCGGTGATCGGCATGCGTACCTGGGGCGGGGAAATCTGGCTGAGTTCGTCGAACCGGCTGAGCGACGGCGGCCTGGCTCGCGCCCCGATGGACGGCGTCTACGGGCCCGAGGGAGAATGGCTGATCGAGCAGATCGGCGTGGTCCCCGACATGGAGGTGGATAACCTGCCCCACGCCACTTTCAACGGTTCCGATGCCCAATTGCAGGCAGCCATCGACTACCTGCTCGAACGGATCGCCGAGGATCCGCGCGAGGTGCCGCCACCGCCGCCCTACCCCGACCGCCGCTTCCGTTACCCGCCGCCTCAGGAAGGGCCGGAGGAACGGTAGGGATCGGATACTTCGGCCTGCAATCGGGCAGGCCCTCCGTGCGATCAGAGCGGGCGCGCTCGGTCATACGAACCGTCGAGACGCCGGTCGGGTCTGCCCCCGGCCGGCGTTCCGGTTGAGTTCAATCCGATCGCTCACTACCTTGGGTTCGCCCGAATTGCATCCCTGAAGAACGGCATCCCCGAAAGGGCTCCCACGATGGCGAACGAGAAGGTCATGAACCGCTGGCTGGTGGTTGCCGGCGCTGTGCTCATCCAGCTGGCACTGGGGGCGATCTATGCCTGGAGTGTGTTCACCGATCGGCTGACCCTGTCCCTGGCCGCGGGCGGCGTCTACGGTTTCAGCGCCCGCCAGGCGGCCTGGGTCTTCTCGGCCGGACTGGCCTCCTTTGCCGTCGTCATGGTCGTGGCCGGACGGCTGCAGAGCCGGATCTCGCTGCAGAAGCTGGCAGTGGCCGGGGGCATCGTGCTCGGCCTGGGGTATGTCGGCGGCGGCCTGCTCGGCACCTCCTTCGCGGCCCAGCTGATCTGCATCGGCCTTGTGGGCGGGGCCGGGATCGGCCTAGCCTATGTGGTGCCGATTGCGATCGGGGTCAAGTGGTTCCCCGACCGCAAGGGCATGGTCACCGGCCTGGCGGTGGCCGGCTTCGGTTTCGGGGCCACCATCTGGGTCAAGCTTGCGGGAAGCTGGTTCGGGGGTCTGCTCAACACCACCCACCTCTTCGGCCTGCCGGGAGTGCAGAGCGTCTTCGTGATTTACGGGATCGTCTTCGCCGGGCTGGTCCTGCTGGGGAGCCTGGTCATGGTCGATCCCCCCGAGGGCTGGCAACCGGCAGGATGGGAGCCCCCACCCCCCGACAGTACCGGGGCGGTCAACGGCGCGGTCGAACTGAGCAGCCGGGAGATGCTGCGCACCCCGCAGTACTGGATGCTGGTACTGATGTTCACCGGCTCGGCCCTGGCCGGACTGATGGTGATCTACTGTATCCGGCTCTTCGGCATCGACGCCCTGCAGGCCGGCGGGGCTGCCGCCTCGACTGCCGCGGCCGGCACAGTCGCCGGCACCGCCATGGCCTGGTACGCCATCCTCAACGGCCTGGGACGGATCGTGTGGGGAACGGTTTCCGACCGACTGGGCCGACGGCTCTCCCTGCTGCTGATGTGCACTCTGCAGGGAGTCATCATGCTGCTTTTCTTCACGCTGGGAAGTTCGGCCGCGGGGTTGATCATCGGCGCTTCGTTCATCGGCTTCAACTTCGGCGGCAATTTCGCGCTCTTCCCTGCCGCTACAGCCGACTTCTTCGGCAACCGGAACGTGGGGCGCAACTACGGCTGGGTCTTCCTGGCCTACGGGGTGGCCGGCATCGCCGGGCCGCAGATCGCCGGCTGGTTCAAGGATGCCGCTCAGGGAGGTGACGTCCGGGCCTGGCTCACGCCCTTCATCATCGCCGGGGTATCGTGCCTGGTGGCTGCCGGAATCGCCCTGGTCCTGCGTCCGCCTCGGAGTGCTGCAACCTGACGTTCACCGTTCCGGCCAGAGACCGGCGGCCAGGCGGCCGACGTCGGAGCTGATCAGGTTCAGATTGGTATTCTCCCACTCGCGCACATAGGGGAAGAGCGTGCCTGCCTCGGCGATACGCTCCATGAAGGCCGCTCGCGGTTCACCCCTCTCCTGCGCGGCCCGAACCGCGTCCCGGACATCGGCGATCAATCGCCGTCGATCGCTGATCTGCCACCGGGTCCAGACGTCGCTGCCGTTGGCCCGGTACACTGTCATCGTTTCCGGGGCGCCGTCCAGCATGACATCCATCACCTCCAGCCAGCGGTCCACATCCGGTGACCGGTCGCCGTAGCGGCCGTAGGGCAGGACGTGCATGGCGTGAAAGACATCCCCCATCCAGACCAGGTTCTCCTCCGGTACGCGCACCAGTACGTCGGCTCCCTCGGCTGTCTCGCCGAACCAGAGGCATTCCAGGGTCAGGTCGCCCAGGTCGAGGGTGAGACGGTCGCTGAAGGTCAGTTCGGGCAGGGGGATATCATATGGCCGGGCCAGGTCATCGGCGATTCGCCGGCAGAGTTCGATCCAATCCTCGAGACCCTGCCGCCGCTCGGGGTTGCCCTGCAGGGTGTCGAGCATGGCTTGCGAGCGCGTGACGCGCTCCTCGAACTCCCGTCGCTGTCCGTCCAGCGCCCTGGAGTTCGTTTCACCAGTGGCCAGCAGGTATTCCCGACGCCCCTCATGAGCGATGAGGACGGCGTCCGGGAAAGCCCCTGCCCCACCGTTGTTGAGGAAACCCGCATCGGTCTGGATCACGGCCTTCCAGTCCCGGCGGCCGAAAGCGCGTTCGGCCTCGCCCCGGAGCTGGCGGGCGAAGGAGGGCGAGAAACCGCAGTTGATCATGACCAGACCCTGCTCGGAATCCAGCGCCACGACCCGGGCATTGCCTGTCTTCGGCGTCATGACCAGCACCTGCTCGCTGACCCGTTCGATATCGAGAGGGAGTGGTGTCTGGGCCCGGGAAGGTGTCGGGAGCCCGTAAAGAGAAAAAGTCACCAGGATGAGCGGAACGGATATGTGTAGCATAAGGCATCTTTCCCGTATGAGGGACAGTCAGAGAACACACGGAACAATCCCCCTCAGATACGGAAAGAAGATCATAATGTTACATATGTAACAGTATGATGGGCTCCCTATTCGCTCCGCAGAGCGGTGATCGGATCGACCCCGATTGCCCGGCGGGCCGGAATGAAGGTGGCCGTCACGGCAGCGCCGAACAGGAGCAGCGCGACTGTCCCGAAAGTGAGCGGATCGAAGGGATTGACGCCCCAGAGAAAGTGGGAAAGACCGCTGCTTATCCCGGCGGCCAGCAACAAACCGATCCCGATCCCGATGAGCGCCAGTCGCATCCCCTGCCTGACCACCATCCGGACGACATCGCCCCCCTGCGCCCCCAGAGCCATGCGGATCCCCATCTCCCGGTTGCGCTGCGAAACACTGTAGGCCATCACGCCGTACACGCCGCCAAGGCAGAGAACAAGCGCGATCGCCGCCATGACGGCCATGATTCTAGCCATGATCAGGTCAGCCCCCAGGTCGATCCCGATGTGCTCATCCAGACTCATGACATTGAACAGGGGCAGATCGGGATCGAGCGCCGCCAGTTCGGTACGGATCGTCTCCACGAGTGGACCGGAGGGGAGCGATGTTTCCATGCACCAGTAGAGTGATCTGCACTCGGCCTGCAGGGCCGAGAGATAGATCTTCGGGCGGATGATGTCGTCGAGCGGTCCGTCGCGGCTGTCGGCTACGACTCCGATGATGACCCAGGGACGGTCACTCAGCAGGATTTCCTTGCCGATCGGATCCTCCCCGGGCCAGTGACGCTCGGCCATCGATTCGTTAATCATCAGTCTCGACGGTGCGCCCTGGCGGTCGTCCATGGAGAAATCGCGTCCCCGTACCAGAGGGATGTCGAGAGCGGCGAAAAAGCCCGGCATGACGTGCCGGTAACCAGTGATCAGCCGCTGGCTGTCCTCGGTGATCTCCACTCCCGGCAGGGAGTAATACGTGGCGTAGTTCGACTTCGACGGCAGAAGCGAGACGGCGCTCAGACCATCGATCCCAGGCAGGCGTTCAAGCCGTTCTTTGAGTGCTTCCCAGTAGGTGGCCATCGAGGTCAGATCGGGATAGGCCGCCTCGGGCAGGTCGATCTCGAAGGTGAGAACGTCGGAAGAATCAAGATTCATATCGGCAACCCGCAGCTGTCGGTACCCCTGCAGGAGGAGCCCCGAGGCGACCAGCAGAGCCAGGGCCAGGGCGATCTCGGCCACGACGAGGATCCTTCTGACCCGCGGTACCCTGCGGGCTTCTCCACCCCGCTGGTTGTCCCCGAGGGCCGGGAGGATGTTCACCCGCATACCCTGGAAGGCAGGCGCCAGGCCGAAAACGACACCGGTCAGCAGGGCGATCCCGGCCGTGAAGATGACGACCCGCAGATTCAGGCCGATCGTATCGAGTTGGGGCATATAGGGTGGTGCGATCGAGAGAAAGGCCTGCATACCGATTACGGCCAGCACCAGCCCCAGTCCCCCGCCCATGAATGCCACCAGTGAAGATTCAGTGAGAAACTGGCGGAAGAGCCGGGATCGTCCCGCCCCGAGGGCGCCCCGCAGGGCGACTTCCTTCTCCCGGCCGGCGGCATGGGTCAGCAGCAGGCTGGCGACGTTGCCGCAGGCAATGAGCAGCAGGGCAAGGACCGCCACACTGGCGATCAGGCAGCCGCTCCGGTATCCTTCGTCGAATATGTCGCGGCGGAGGGGAAAGAGAGTGATACCGTTCCCGGCATTCGTTTCCGGATATTCCTCGGCCAGAGCGGCGATGATGCTCTCGGATTCGGCGCGGGCCTGTTCCAGGGTCACGCCGTCGTTCAATCGGGCCACGACCCGCAGATACCGGCCGCTGCGTAAATCGGATTCCGGAATCTGAAGGGGCACCCAGACCTCGGCCTCTGGCTGGTCGAACCAGAATCCCGGCGGCATAACTCCCACCAGAGTGCTCGACACGCCGTCAACGCGCAGGGTGGTTCCCAGGGCATCCGGGTTGCCGCCGTACCATCTCTGCCAGAGAGCGTGACTGATGATGACGGCACTCTCTCCGACTCTCTCCTCGGCCCGGGTGAATCCCCGCCCGAGCAGCGGCTCAACCCCGATAACATCGAAGAAGTCTCCCGAGACCTCCTGACCGTCAACCCTCTCCAGCATCTCGTCGGAAGCGACACTCAGACCGCTCTGAATGATCGTCGCCACCTGCAGGGTGGTACTGCGCTCCCGCAGATCGAGGAAATCACCGGGAGAGATGGTGACCGCGTTCCACCCCCTTTCGGCATTGGTGCCCCACACCGCCAGGAGGCGGTCGGATTCGGGATAGGGGAGAGGGCGGATCATGAAGGCATCGACCACACTGAAGATCGTAGCGCAGGCGCCGATTCCGATCGCGAGCGAGAGAACCGCGACGACGATCAAGCCCCGGCTGCGCCGCAGCGCCCGCAAACCGTATTTCACATCCTGCCAGACAGTATCCACAGTGTACTCCCTCCAGAAGATGTACCAGGCATGGGTGAGAGCGCCGATGAGCCAGGACAGGGATGAACGGCCGCTGCGGCTTCGCGCCGCTTTCCGCTCGGAGCGGCGCCGCGCCCTGTAGATGGTGTCGGCGGTCCATTGCTCGAGCCACAGCTCACGGCGGCCGAGCGGCACCAGCTGGGCGGCAACCCGGATGAACCTGAGGCAGCGCCGGGATTCCCGCGGTGCGGGTTCGGAGTCGTGCCGGTCGGTCTGCTCGGTCATGTTCGTCTCAGGCTCCGGACGAAGAGGCGGGGAACTGCACCGGCGCCAGGGAGCGGTGCTTCTCCAGGGCCGCGGCCAGCACCTGCCAGCCCTCGTCGGTAATCTCGTAGTAGCGCCGGGATGGACGCTTCTCGCTCCGGGAGATGGCGGGATCCTCCCACCGGGAGGCCGTATACCCGAGCCGCTCCAGTTTCTCCAGGGCCGGATAGATCGTGCCGCTGGCCAGCCCGGTTTCCTCCATGATGTCGAAGCCGTAATTCAGGCCCCGGGCCAAAGCATGCAGAATGAGCACTGTCCCCAGACTGAGTTTCGGTTCCTTTTCTTTCTTCGACATTCTGTGTCCCGCCCCTCTACGCAACCTATGTCGACATACGAGATATATCGTTTTCCATCCGATAGATACGCCGCGTTGCCGGCAGTGGTTGCAATGAAAAAACAGAAGTGAAAAGCAACGGGTGTTCGCGGGCGTGAAGAACGACGGGCGAATCCGGGCCGACAATCCCGTCAGTCGAGGGTCATACGACCGAGTCGGACCGCCAGATCGGTCGCGGTTGTGTCGGCCTCGACCGGCAGGGTCACGATCGATGTGCCGAGGGCGCGGAAGTGTGCGATCAGCGGCCGGGTACGATCCTCGTAACGGGCCAGCCGCTCCCCGATCCGGTCGGGCTCGTCATCGCTCCGCCCCACCCTGTCACCGCCGGTATCGCGGCGGATCCGTTCGAGAATTGTCTCCCCTGCAGCCTCGAGAACAACGACCAGGCGGATATCGGTCAGGCCGGCCACATCGCGGACCTGGCCGGCATGGCGAGGCATGCCGTTGAGGATCACCAGATCCCGGGCTCCGACCGATTCCTCGATCGTGAAAATGTTGAAGATCTTCATCACCAGGTGGAACTCCCCGTCGGTCAGCAGGCGGCCGGACTCGAGTGCTTCTCGCATGAGGTTCAGATCGTCGCCGCTCAGGCCCGGCGGGGGGGTACGAGCCCCTGCCAGCCGGCGCATCCGTTCGCCGAAATCGAAATGCACGCAGCGATGCCCGCCCCACCCCTGCCGCTGCAGTTCGTCACCCAGGGGAGTCTTGCCGCTGCCGGTGGGACCGAGAATGAGGATCGCCCGATTCATGCCGTGAAGATGGCACGAAATAGCGTCGCCGCCAACTTCCCGGTTCCGACCGCCACGCCAACTTCCCGGTTCCGGCCCCTGCCCGGTCGGGTGTAGGTTTGCGACAGTCACCCCGAAACGTTCAGGAGATCCATCATGCTATTTCACGTCTTCGATCGCCTCCGTCCACCCTGTCGCCGGCGACCCCGGCTCAACCCGGCCTGGCTGTTCTTCGCCGCGCTCCTGCCCGCACTGACAGCCTGCGCCGGCGGGATGGCGATGTTCGAAACCACGCTGACCGAACCGCAGGAAGAGGGCATCCTGCTCATCGGCAGTGTCATCGTCGGCAGCGTCAACGAGGTTCGCCGGCTGGAGCCGCTGGCGGTTTATATAGCCGGTGACATCGAACGCGACGGGCAGACCGAACGGGTCGGCCTGACCGTCGTGCCCGACGCCAACGGTTTCTTCGCCATCGAGAACGCTCCCCCCGGCGACTACGTCCTCAAGGGAGTCCAGTACGGCTGGGAAGGCATGCCCTATTTCCTCATCTGGCACCCCATGCGCTACGGCACCGACCGCTGGCAGCGTCAGGACTGGTCGATGGTTCCGGCTTTCACCGGAGAAGTCGAGGGCGAGAGCCAGCACGGCCGGGTGGTCGACTTCGGCCACAACGTCTTCATCGTCTCCTCGGGGACCGATATTCTCTATCACCACCGGGATGTAATCGGAGGGGAAACCTTCGATCTACCCTACTCCTTCGACCGGCCGCGTTCGGCCGAGTACTTCATGCAGCGCTTTCCCGGCAGCGGCTGGACCCAGGCCCTGCGGGAATCGCTCCGCGGCAGGGATTAGAGAGAGGCGGGAGAACCGCTCCGACCGGTCATCGGTGAACGATCAACCTCCGGTGAGACTTCGCAGGGCGGCGGCGATGTCGACCGTCCGTGTCCCGGTCATTCCCTCCAGCTCGAAGACACGGCTGGTTTCCTGCAGGATCCGCCGGCAGTCCTGAGCCGAGAGCTCCGGACGCACGCTCTTGAGCATGGCCACGAACGCGGCCGTGACCGGCGAGGTCGAGGAGACCGACAGGAACGGGCGGTGGCCACTCCCGGCCGGATCCTCGAGCCAAGCCAGGTACCGCTGGGTAAAGATGACCTGGTAGTCATAATGCAGGACATTCAGGTCCGGTTCGCGCTCGTCGTCGCCGCTGCGAGGGCCGATCCAGGTCGGCAGGATATTTCCCGGGTGCGGGTAGTGGATGAAAGTGGTGACGATGCCGGCTGCATGGGCTCTTTCGACGGCGGCATCGAGCCGGGGGCGTACGGCGGCGGAAAAACGCGCCGCGGAATAGGTCAAAATGTCCAGCTCGTGTTCGATGGCCCAGTCGATGGCCTGGACCATGGCATTCACTTTGGAGTCTTCGTCGCTCGAATAGGTCCCCAGGGCGTAGATCCGGACCTCCGGGGCCATCTCGCGCAATACCGAGGCCATCCAGAACCCGTGGTGGCTCCCCGTGTCGTACGACTCCCCCCATTCCCCACTCTGGAAGTTCTCCCCTCCGGCATAGAGCCCCTCGTGCACCTCGACCCCGAAGGAATGATCGAGAATGCCGACCTTGATCCCGGCCCCTTTTGAGATCTCCCAGGCATCCCGGACGTTGTGGACGCTGCAGTACGTCGGGCGGGAATTGGCCCCGGGAAAGAACATGAAGGGTGGGGCTTCGACCGTAGGCGCGGTCTGCACGAATGAGCCCAGGCTCAGAAAGGTGACGGCCAGCAGGCCGACAACGGCGGCGGTATGGTTCACGGAACGATTCATGGCATAATCTCCCTGCCGGAGGCCGATCGCAGCCTGCAGCGCATATCTCGCCGTGCAGGTCGGATCGGTCGGAGTGTGGAACGGGAACCGGATGTCACGAGAACTGACTGTGATACGACCCGGCGACCGGATCGGTTGTCATCGTGGAGGCGTATTCATGCAGTAAGGTCTGTCGCCGGTTCAACGCTCGGCTTCGTACAGCACCCGGCCGTTGACCACGGTCATGAGAATCCGGCCGCCAAGAATCTGATCGGGCGCCCGGTCACCGAGCACGAAGGGATCGATATCCATGACGGTGATATCGGCCAACATGCCGGGGCGCAGCACTCCCGTCACCTCTTCCTGAAAACCGGCATACGCCGCCCAG
>CAZNUA010000055.1:3024-19351 GCA_964576115.1 uncultured Gemmatimonadota bacterium | reverse complement strand
CTCCTTCCATCTCCAATCCTTCCCAGAGACGGTCGAAAGCCTTCCGGGATTTCTGAAGGGCCGAGGCGCCCGCTGCGGTGACGGTGAAGCGGCGCCGGGGATGTCCGCCCCTCTCCGGAGGACCGGCCTCGACCGTCCACTCCAGGAGCTCCTTGGTCTCCATCCTTTCCAGTGTTTTGTAACACGTGCCGCGGGATACGGATCGACCGGCTCTGGTATCCAGTTCTCGAAGGATGGAGACGACATAGGCGTCATCTCTCAACTGGAGGATGGCCAGAAGGACCATCTGCTCGAATTCGCCCAGAAATCGGTGAGCCATTGAAGCCTCCAAAACGACGGGGATTGTGATGGTATGGGCAAAGACCGTTCCCGCCACCATACTGTCGACAATGTCTACATCGATATGTACGATTGGATGGATTGATGTGTTTCACGCGATGTGGATGTATTGGCATGTGGTGCGGTTTGTGCAGAAGAGGACATTTTGGATCGAATTCCGGGAAACATTCAGTTTCTAACAACCGTTTACATAATCTAGTTGTGTAAGCAGATACCATAATAACGTGCGGAGCTGATCATGACACTCATAGGGAATCGGGGCTTTTACGGTGAAATAGAGATTCTCGTTCTCAAGATCCTCAGTGGCGGTGAATCGATGCACGGCCTGGCGATCATCAATGCCGTGAGCGAGAATTCAGGCGAGTACCTGCAGATCGAGCATGCCGCCCTCTATCCCGCCCTGCACCGTCTGCATCGCAAGGGTTTACTCACGGGAGAGTGGCGGATTTCGGATAAGAAACGCCGGGCGAAATTCTACCAGATCACACCGGCCGGGCAAAAGGCACTGGCCCGGGCGCTCGCTGAATGGACTGCCCACACCCGTGCGATGGAGCAGGTGCTCGAAATCCAACCGGAGGATCTGCAATGAACGCCGGGGAGAAGTGGCGGATGTTGTTTCGGCGCGAAGATACCACAGGACAGTTGGCCCGGAACATCGACGCCGAATTCGACACGCACTTCGACATGCTGGTCGAGCAACTCAGGGACGAGGGGCTGAGTGAGGAAGATGCCCGGACCCGGGCCGAAGCCCTGATCGGCAATACCGAACTGGCGGCACGCAAGTGTGAGCGAACTGACCGGAACTGGCTGCTAAGCGAACGGGCGGGACACGTTCTCGGTTCGATTGCAGCAGATTTCAGATACGCTCTGAACATCTTCCGGATCAGCCCGCTCTTCGCGATCATGGCCTCCCTCTGCCTGGCGGTCGGGATCACCTTCATCACCGTGACCTGGACCGTCCTGGATGACACCATCATCCATCCGCTCCCCTTTGAAGACGCCGACGAACTGGTCATGGTGGGAACACGTGACTCCCGGATGGGTGACGGGCACTGGATGAGTTCCTCCTACCCCGATTTCCTGGACTGGGAGGCCGGGAACCACGTCTTCGAGCACCTGGCGATCTTTGTCTGGGGGGCTTTTACCATTACCGACCTCGACGATCCCGTACGCGTCGCCAGTAATGAGGTATCCGCCGCCTTCACCGATGTCCTTGCTGTCACCCCTGTGCTGGGTCGCAGCTTCACTCCCGACGATTATCGGCCGGGTGCTGAATCGGTCGTTCTGATCTCTCACGGGATCTGGCAGCGTGCCTGGGGTGGTGATCCCGACATCCTCGGACGCCGGATCACCCTGAACGGGGTGAACCGGTATCAGGTGGTGGGCGTCATGCCGCCTCATTTCACCTTTCCGGATAACCGCGATCTGTGGATCCCCTTCCGACCAGCTGAACCCGGTCCCCGCGGCCTCGCGCGACACATCACCTTCGGCCGTCTGCGTGACGGGGTCTCACTGGATGCGGCCCGGGCGGAAATGCACCAGATCGGGATTCAGGTGGCGGCGGAACACCCGGAGATCGAGGGACGCAGAGAGGTGCGGGTGGTCCGGTTCGGACCATTCCTCACAGACCCATTGCGCCAGCCGCTTCTGATCATCTTCATCGTGGCCTGCCTGGTGTTGCTGCTGGCCTGCTCGAACCTGGCCAATCTCATGCTCAGCCGGGCCACGGGCCGGGCTCGTGAGCTTTCGTTGCGGGCCGTACTCGGTGCCGGACGCGGTCGCCTGATCCAGCAGGTGATGATCGAGAGTCTTGTCATCGCCCTGGCCGGAGGCGTTCTCGGGATCGTCTTCGGGCGTCTGGGATTGAAACTGCTCCTGGCCCATGTCCCCATCGAGCTGCCGGGATTCATGCAGTTCGAGTTGAATCCCGGTGTGCTGGCGGCACTGTCGGGGTTTGTCCTTCTCTCTGCCTTCATCTTCGGGCTCGCCCCGGCGCTGGCAGTACGGCGGGGGGCGTTGGGATCCTCTCTGCGCAGCGATACGGTCCGGATGAGCAGCGGCAGGAAGCATGTTCTGATCCGGTCCGGACTGGTCGTGGTTCAGATCTTTCTGGTGACGATCGTTCTGGTCGTCACCGGTATGGTCATGAAGAGTTATCTCGCGGGTCATACGGCCCGGCTGGGCGGCGAGAACAACCGTCTGCTGGCACAGTATGTGAGCCTGGGATCCTGGGCCTATCCGGAGCAGGAGTCCAGCCTGGCGTTCTTCCGTGAAGCGGTTGAGAAGCTGCGGAACAGCCCGGGTGCCGAAGACGCCTGGTATACAACCTCGGTTCTTTCAGATCGCGCCGATGGTAGCGCCGGGATCTGCAGTGACGAGACCGTACGGAATAGTGAGCGACCCTACCTGGTCTGCGATTTCTGGACCGTTTCCCCCGGCTACTTCGCCTCGACGGGTGTTTCCCTGCTTGCGGGTCGCACCTTCACCGAGTTGAGCGAGGGTGAAAGGTCGAATGCGATCATCGTCAGCGAAGCTCTGGCCCGCCGGCTCTGGGCCGACGGCGAGGCCCTGGGTCGTTCCTGCTACCGGTCGCGTGAACCGGATCCCGAGCATATCGTCACCGTCGTGGGAGTGATCGCCGATGAGCAGTTCAGCAGTTCGGAAGGGGCAGCCGGGCCCCGGTTCTATCTGCCCCTCGTCCGTGACACCAGCCGCGGATACGGCTGGCTGGTGGTGCAATCAGGCGGCGAACCGCGGGATCTGGCGCCGGTTCTGCGGGAGACCATCAGAGATCTCGATCCGCATCTGGCTCTGACGGCTCCCCGGACAGTCGCCGAACTGCTCCGGGAGAGAAACTGGCGCACCGTCGTGTTCGCCTGGGTTCTCGGCGTGATCGGGATTTTCGCTCTGCTTCTGACGGTGGTGGGAATCGGTGGAGTGGTCGCCTATTCGGTCACCAACCGCCGGCACGAGTTCGGTATCCGGATGGCTCTGGGAGCCACGTTCGGCTCGATTACGCGAAGTGTCATGCGTCGGGGAGCGATCATGGCGGGGATCGGGATCGCAACCGGTTTGGCAGTCACTCTGGTCGCCATGCGGTTCCTGTCCGGGATTCTTGAAAATGCCGATCCGCACGATCCGGTCATCTATGTCCTCGTCATCGCTTTCCTGATCACGGTCACCCTGCTGGCCAGCTGGATGCCGGCCCGCCGGATCGCCCGAATCGATCCGGTCGATGTACTGCGGGAGGAATAACATGTGTCAGACTTCAGAAAACGGATTGGTGTTCCTGGTTCTCAGCATCCTGCTCTCTATTCCGCGCTGTACTGTTGAGGCTCAGAACAATACGACCTTCGAGCAAGGCGTCGCCGCCTTTGAAGCCCGTGAATGGGCCACCGCCCGGTCGATCTTCACCGATCTGATCGAAAGCGAACCCGATAACCATGCAGCCGCCGCCTACCTCGGCCGGATCGCCCTGGAGTGGATGCCGAATCGAAATTATGAGCAGGCTGCCGAGTGGTTGGAACGGGCGATCGAAGGGGATGAAAGCCATGCCGATTATCACTACTGGCTGGGCAGTGCGTACGGTGGTCTGGCCCGGGAAGCGGGGGTGCCCGGGGGTCTTTTCCACGCCCGCCGCATGAAGAAGGAATGCGAACGGGCGATCGAATGTGATCCGTCTCATGCCAATGCCCGCTACCGGCTGGTTGAGTATTACCTCGAGGTGCCCGGCATGTTCGGTGGCAGTGCGCGCAAGGCCCGTGAGATCGCCGAAGAACTGAAGACTATTGACCGGCAATTGGGAAGCGAGGCCCTGATTCTGGTCTACCGGAACAAAGATGAACACGACCGGGTGGTGGCCGAATATCGCGAACTCATCGCCACTTATCCTGAGGACATCGATTTCAGGCTCAACCTGGCCAGCTACCAGGTCAGGCTCACCCGGCACGAGGAAGCCTTCGAGATCTGCGAGAATGCCATGCGTGATCTTCCCGACGAGCATGTCGCAGAGTATTACTACGGCTGGATCGCGGCTGAATCGGGATTGCATCCAGAAGAGGGGATCGAGCACCTCCAGGCCTGCCTGGATCTTGAAAATGCCGAGGGGATGCCCTCACCGGGCCGGATTCATTATCAGCTGGGACGCCTCTACGAGCATCTGAACCGGACCGATCAGGCTATCGCCGAATATGAAGCCACCCTGCGCGAAATACCCGGCTATCAGCGGGCGGTCGACGCCCTCGAACGGCTCCGGCCGCCGGGACGCAGCGCCGCGTGAATACGACAGTTGTTGCGTGACATGACACTGGTCGAACGACGCATAGCCGACGTCGATGTGACAACCGTATGGACGATTTCGGCGTGCCGGGCTACCGGACGATGAGCACGGGGCAGAGGGCCAGGTGGGCGACCGCATTCGAGGTGCTCCCCAGGCAGAGTTCGCTCCGCGTGCTCAGGCCCCGGTTACCGGTCACGATCAGGTCGGCTTTCTGCATCATGGCGGTTTCGACGATGTCGTGGGCGGGATTGCCGACCAGGATGATGTCGTGGATATTCGCTTCCAGATCTCCCAGAGCTTCCCGCGTGCGCGTCATGATCGGCTCCGCAATCCGTTTGACCGGTTCGTCGGAGGCGTATTTGGGCAGACACACCAGTTCGCTGTAGGCTTCGGGATGAGAGGGGATCGGGAAGACGTAGACCAGATAGATATCGGATCCGGGATCGATACACAAATTTCCGGCCAGCCAGGTCGCGGCCTTCAGGCTGGCTTCGGTACCGTCAGTGGCGAGAACGCATTTCATTGTCTGACTCCTTGACTATCCCACAGCCGGACCAATCATACCCGCCCGATGGTAGATTTCAATGTTTTTCCCGGCCGCTGCGGTCCGATCCCCGTCTTTCGCGGCGGATCGGGAGCGGGGCGTGTCCGGGGGCGAATATACGGTTGTAATCGGCATTCTCCAGCGATAGCTTGCGCCAGCCGTCGGGGTTGAAACGAGGGAGACAGGCGATGTCCGAATACGACGTCATAGTGGTCGGGGCCGGCCCGGCCGGTCTCGCGACGGCCATCAGTACCGCCTCCTACGGCCTCACCCCCCTGATTCTGGAAAAGAACGTTCCCGGCGGCAACGCCTCCGAGATCCCCAGCTTCGAACAGTTCCCCGGGTATCGGGAAGGTTCTACGGGCAGCGATCTGATCGAGGATATGGTCCGGCGCAGCCAGCGGGCGGAGGTGGAGATCAAACTGTTCGAGGGAGCGGTCGAGATCCAGCCCGGGAGCGGCGAACAGGTCGTCACGACCGATAGCGGCAGCTACCGGTCGCGAACCCTCGTTCTGGCCACCGGGCGCAGTCACGAACTGCTGGGGATTCCGGGGGAGACGGAGCTGCGGGGGAGGGGGGTGAGCTACTGCGCGGTCTGTGACGGCATGTTCTTCAAGGACAAGCGGGTGGTCGTGGTGGGCTGCGACCGGCGGGCCGTTGAGGTGGTCACCTATCTGGCGGGGCTGGCGAGCGAGGTGACCGCGGTCTGCCCCGGCCGGTCTCACCCGGCGCTCGGGAAAGCCGCAGCCGAGCGCAACACAGACGATGAGGCCGAGAGTGCCGCTGACGATTCCTCCGGTAGTGCTGCCGGGCGCATCCATGTCGTCGAGCAGGTCGAGCTGAAAGAAATCCGGGGCTCGGAGAGCGTCGAGAGCGTTCTGGTCGCCGATCGGGAGACCGGAGAAGAGACCGTCATAGAAGCCGACGGGGTCTTCTTCCAGCTCACAGACAACCCCAACAGCGATATCGCTCGAAGCGCCGGCGTCAAGGTCGATGAAGAAGGCTATATCGTCACCGACGCCCGCGGCCGGACGAATATCGAGGGCATCTACGCCGTCGGGGATGTGACCGCGGGTCCGCTGAAGATGGTCGTCGCGGCTCTGGCGCAGGCCTCGGCGGCGGCGGCCGACATCTACCAATCTCTGACCGGGCGGCAGTAGCGATGTTCCGGCCTCATACCACTTCATCAGGAGTCTGGATCCGGCATGGCGGGTGACCGGGAGGGGAAGCGGATCGGGGTTTTCATCTGCCACTGCGGCAAGAACATCGCCGGAGGGGTGGATATCGAGGCTCTGCTCGCGAGCACGGGCGAGCTGGACCAGGTCGACTACGTCGTCGACAACAAGTTCTCCTGCTCCGAAGACGGCCAGGAAGAGATCAAGCAGGCCATCACCGACCACGACCTCGACCGGGTCATCGTCGCCGCCTGCGATCCGGGCCTGCACCTGATGACCTTCCAGCGCTGCGGCGAACAGGTGGGGCTCGATCCCGCCTTCGTGGATCTGATCGACATCCGGAAATGGACCATGGCCTCGAGCAACGAGCGGGTCGAACCGGCCGAGGCGCTGGAGAAAGCCCGCCAGCTCATCGCCCTGGCCGTGAAGAGGATGGCCCTCAAACGCCCGGTGCCGCACGTGCGGATCGAGGCCGAACAATCGGTGCTGGTGATCGGCGCCGGGATCGCCGGGCTCGAAGCCGCCCTCGATCTGGCCGAGAAGGGCTATCAGGTCGAACTGGTGGAACGCCTGCCGACGATCGGGGGCAAGATGGGCCTGCTCTACAAGGTCTATCCGACCAACGATTGCGCTCCCTGTATCCTGGCTCCCAAGACCGCCTATGCCAACATGCACCCCCGGATCAACCTGAGGACAAACTCCGAGGTCGTCAGTCTCACGGGCCATGTGGGTCGTTTCACGGTGGGAGTGAAGCGCCGCCCCCGTTATGTGATCGAAGAGAAATGCACCGGGTGCGGGGAATGCGTCGAGGCCTGCCCCCAGCGAGTCGTCGACGAGATCTTCGCCGCCGGAATGGGGGAGCGCAAAGCCATCTATATCCCCTATGAACAGGCGATCCCGAAGAAGGCCGCGATCGATGAGGCCAACTGCCTCTACTTCCGGACCGGCGCCTGCCGCCTGTGCGAGAAGGCCTGCCCGACCGAGGCGATCGATTTCGCGGAAGAGGAAGAGCATATCGAACTCACCGTCGGGGCCGTCGTGGTGGCCACCGGCTTCGACGAGTTCGACCCCTCGGTTCTGACCTCCTACGGCTATGACCGCTACGCCAACGTCATCACCCAGTACCAGCTGGCCCGGATTCTGGATATCGACGGCCCCACGAAAGGGGAGCTTCTGCGGCCGGGCGACGGCTGCCGACCCGACCGCATTCTCATGATCCAGTGCGTGGGTTCGCGCGACGAGAACACCAATCCCTACTGTTCGGGGGTGTGCTGCATGTACGCCCTCAAACACGCCCAGATCATCAAGCGGATGGTGGCGCCCGAAGCCGAGGTCTACATCTGCTACATCGACATGCGCACCCCGGGTAAGGACTACGAGGAGTACTACGCGGCGACGCGCGAACTGGGGGTCCATTTCATCCGGGGTCGTCCGAGCGAGATCGTCGAGAGGGCCGATTCCGGCAACCTGATCGTGAAGGTGGAGGATGCCGACCTGGGCCGGCACCTCAACCTCGAGGTGGACCTGGTGGCTCTCTCCTGCGCCATGATCCCCGCCGAAGGAACCGGGGAGCTGGCCGCGATTCTGGGCGTGGCCCGCGATGAGAGCGGTTTTTACCGGGAGGTCCATCCCAAACTGCGCCCGGTGGATACCGCCGTACGCGGCATCTATATCTGCGGTGCCGCCCAGGGTCCCAAGGACATTCCCAACGCGATCGTCCAGGCCCGGGCCGCCGCCTCGGGGGTGGACGGCGAACTGAGAGAGGGCGAGATCTCACTGCCCGAAGTGCTTGTCAGGGCAGCCACGACAAACTGAGGAGTCGGACGTCAATGCAGGAAGTGTTCATCGAGGACTTCAGCTCTCCCGGGTGTGTCGACTGTCCGGCGGTCAAGGCCCTGCTCGAGCACCTCTCCGGCGAGCTCGACTGCGAGCTGATCGTCGAAGAAGTGGATATCACGGTCGACCCGACGCGGGCCGCCGGATACGGGATCATGTCGGTCCCCGCCATCGCCATTAACGGGATCCTGAAATTCATCGGGCTGCCGGAGAAAGAGGAGCTGAAGAAGGCGATCCTCGATGAGCTCGAATAAGAAACAGAAACCGCCGCCAAAGCGTGAACCGGAGACCGGGGACGGGCCCGGGCAGGCTCAGGAGGAGGGTGCCGAAGCCTCTCTCACCATTGACGATCTGGATCCCGATTTCCCGCGCGAGGTCATGAGTCATGAGGAAGCCCGGGGGCTGAACCACTGTTATGCCTGCGCCTCGTGCACGGCCGGCTGCCCGGTCCACGAGGTCTTCCCCGAATTCGATCCCCGCAAGCTGGCCCTGATGGTCAAGCTGGGTCTGAGAACCGCGGTTCTGTCGAGTCCGCATCTCTGGGCCTGTACGGCCTGTCACAGCTGCGAGGAGCACTGCCCGCAGAACGTCCAGCTCTACCACATCCTGAATGTCCTGAAGAACATGGCGGCCCGGGAGGGCCACACGCCCTATCCCTGGATCATCCAGACCCGCAATCTGGCCCGGACGGGCGTCATTTACCGCACCGATGAGTCGCTTCGGGAGAAGCGACGCGCCCGCTCTCTGCCCGAGCTCGCCTGCGAGGGCGAAAAGGCCCGGGCCGTGATCGAAGCCTCCGATCTGGGCCGCAGGGTCGAGAGGCGCCGGCGCCGATGAGCCGCTATGCTCTCTTTCTGGGGTGTACGACCCCGGTCCACGTCGTGCAGTACGAGGTGGCGGCCCGCTGGGTCTGCGAACGGCTCGGCATCGATCTGGTGGACAGCACCGATTTCATCTGCTGCGGGTTCAGTCAGATCGACCTGGACGGCGAGGGCGCCCTGCAGCTTGCCGCCGTGAATCTGGTCCAGGCTTCCCGGATGGGTCTGGACATCCTCTCGCTCTGTCCCACCTGCACCGGGGTACTGGCCGATGCGGCGCAGAAACTGGAGGATGAGACCGTCCGCGAGGCCGTCAACGACCGGCTCCGGGCGCTCGATCTGGCCTATGAGGGCGGGGTTCGGGTCAGGCACTTTTCCCACGTCCTCTACGAAGAGATCGAGGGCGCCGGTCGGGCTCTCGAACTCGCCAGGGATCTCTCGGGCATCCGCATCGCTCCGCACTACGGCTGTCACACTCTCAGACCCGAGGCGATCCTCGACGGGCCCGATGACCCCGACGCGCCATTCACCCTGCACCGCCTGATCGCTTTGACCGGGGCCGAGCCGGTCGACTACGAGACCCTGACCCTGTGCTGCGGGGGCAAGGCTTTCCCGGTCGCCAAGGATATCTCGTTCGCGCTCGTACGGAAGAAGCTGCAGAATCTCACCGAGCGCGAGGTCGACGCGCTGGTGGTGCAGTGCCCGACCTGCTACCTCATGTACGGCACCATGCAGGACGAGGTGAACAAAAAGTACGGTACGCAGTACCGGATCGGGACGCTGCTCTATCCCCAGCTTCTGGGTCTGGCTCTGGGGGCCGATCCCGAAACCGATCTGGCCCTGGATCTGAACGAAACCTCCCTCGACCGTTTGCTCTCCCGGCTCGACTGATTGCTCACAGCCTCTTCAGGGCTGCTGACGGGTGGAATGCGTCGGCCCTCGAATGCGAGCGTCATGACGAAACGGTGTACGAAGCGTCAGGGAGCGTTGCCGCCGCTGCGCAGCCAGCGGGCGTAGATCCGTATCTGTTCCGGGGTCGGATTCTCGACCGGCTCGATCGCGGCCGAGAGAGGCCACCCGGTCTGGGTGATCGGGAGGGTGAGTTCAGTGCCGTTGCGCACGACCGTCACCCGGATGGTGTCACCCGGTTCGGACTGACCGTACAGGGCCCGGTACCCGGCATAGTCGTCGAACCGCTCCCCGTTCAGGGCCACGATCTCATCCCCCACACTCAGGCCCTGGTGCCAGCCGGGGGTGTCGTCGATCAGACCGGTGATACGCACCCGGCCACCCTCGGTGTTCAGGCTCACACCCATGTAGGGGCCTTCAACCGACGGGCCTGGTCCGCGCACGATCCGAAGGCCGGCGTGGGCCAGGAAGGGATTGAATTCCAGTTCGGTCCGGCTGCGCACGTAGCGGATGAAGAAGTCTTCATAGCTCTTGCCGGCGATCGTTTCGCAGGCGGCCTGGAACTCGGCCGGTGTGTAACCACGGTCCAGGCGCTCGTAATACTCCTGCCAGAGGTAGCGCATGACGTCGTCGAGGCTTTTCTCGCCCCCGGTCGCCGCAATGATGTCCAGGTCGAGCAGGGCCCCGATCAGACTGCCGCTGGTGTAGTAGGAGAAGGTCGTATTGAAGGTCTCGGCGTGGGAGTGATAGGTCTTGATCCAGGCATCGAAGCTGGCCTCTTCGGGGCTCTGACGCAGGTGACCGGGCTGAAAGAGGTATTGGAATATCTCGTTCTGCAGTTCACCGAGGAATTCCTCCGGACTCAGGTAGCCGGCCCGCAGGCGGATCTGCTTGTCGTAGTATACCGTCAGTCCCTCCGCCACCCAGAGGGAGCGGGTGTAGTTTTCCCGGCTGTAATCGAAGGGTCCCAGTTCGATCGGCCGGATGCGCTTGACGTTCCAGACGTGGAAGAACTCGTGGGCTATGAGCCCGAGCAGCTGGCGGATACTGTTCTCCGAGCCCAGATACCCGCCGGGAAAGCCGAGGAAGGTGGAGTTGGCGTGCTCCAGGCCGCCCCCGTCCACGTCCTGCGCCATCATGAAGACGTAGCGGTCATAGGGGATCTCGCCCACGATCGAGACGGCGGTCTCCACGATCCGCCGGACGTGGCGGGTGAGCAGGGGACCGTTGACCGGTCCGGGGCCCGAGACCGCGATCTCGTGGGGTACCCCCCCGACCCGGAAGCGGAGGACCTCGATATCGCCCATCTCGATGGGGGAGTCGAACATCTGGTCGAAATCATCGGCGTGCAGGGTGAAGGGCGAACCGGGTTCGGAATCCATGCCGGTGGCGATCCGGGGATGGCCGGGGCCGGGGCGGATCTCGACCCGCACGGGGGAGTCCTTGAAAGGCTCGGGGAACATGAACATGTGCGGCCCGTTGATGATGGCCCGGTCTTCATCCAGATAGGAGTGCCGGATGGTCTTCTCCCAGGCGAAGACCCGGTAGGTGAAGATCAGTCCGTCGGCGCCCTCGGTCTCGACCCGCCAGCGGTTCTTGGTCACCTTCTCGAAGGGCAGGGGGGTGCCGGTCAGATCGCGGGCGGCTTCGTCGTTCACGTACTGGGGGTATTCCCGGATCATGTACGAGCCCGGGATCCAGACCGGCATGATCAGGTCGATGTGTTCGCCGGCCGGGACCTCGGGAACCCGGAGTTCGACCCCGTAGTAATGCAGCTGCGGGTTCTCCATCGTGACCGTGAAGGTGACCGGGTACTCCTGGGCCGGGGCCTGAGTGCAGGCGACGAGGCTGGCGATGAGGAGGGCACCGGGCAGCAGCCCGGCCGACCATAGCGAGCGACCGGTCCGGTTTGGTCGGAGGGAGCGCTGCCGGCGAAGGGTGGTGAGGCGGTTAAACATGAGAGATTCATTCTCCCTGGAGTAAAGGTGACTGAGGGCTCTGCTCCTCATGTTCTTCTCCTGCTACCCGGCGATCGCCGGATGGGTTCCTCCATCTCAGGCCACCGGTTCGATACAGGCCTCGCGGCACTCGGCCAGGACCACCCGGCGCAGGACGACATACGCGATCGTGCCGCCCCCCAGGGCCGCCGAGGCACCGCCCCAGAAGATCCCGTGCAGTCCGATGAGATGCGAGCCGAGCAGGGCCAGGGGGATGTAGAGACCGAAGATGTAGAAGACCGTCACACCCGAGGCGTGCCACGGTCGGTGCAGGACGTTCAGGGTCGTGTTCGAGAGCATCGAGATACCCCAGAAGCCGTAGCCGAGCGGCATGATGTGCAGGTAGCGGGTGACGATGGACACGACCTCGGGGTCGTTGCTGAAGACATCGGCCAGTGGGCGGGCGAAGATCGCCAGCAGCCCGAAAGCCAGTGCTCCCCAGACGAGCGAGAAGGCATGACTGTATCGCACGGCGGTCCAGACCCGGGGGATCTGACCCGCTCCCAGGTTCTGGCCCACGAAGGGCCCCAGGGCTGAGCCCAGAGCCATGATGGTGCCCATGGCGATCGGGTCTATCCTGCCACCCACACCGTAGGCCGCCACCGCCGCCGGCCCGTACCCGGCGACCAGTCGGGTGATGATCCCGATCCCGAGCGGGATCACCATGTGGGTCGCGGCCGTGGGCAGGCCGATATAGAGCACACTCTTCCAGGAGGCGAGGACTTCCTGCAGTCGGGGGCGCCGGAAGCTGATCATGTGCTCGCGCCTGATCAGGATCCGCAGCGAGACCACCATCGTGACGGCTCGGGCTGCAACGGTAGCCGCCGCGGCCCCGGCCAGCTCCAGCCGGGGAAAGGGGCCGATCCCGAAGATGAGCAGGGGATCGAGCACGATATTGACCGCCACCGCCGTGATCATGATCAGGCTCGGGGTCTTGGTGTCACCGGTGGCCCGGATGGCGCTGTTGCCGACCATCGGGATGACGACGAAGATCACGCCGGCGAACCAGATCGAGATGTAACCCCGGACCAGTTCGAGGATCTCGGCCCGGGCGCCGAGCAGGGTGAAGACGGGGCGGATGGTAAGCAGTCCGATCGTGGCCAGGATCGCGACCATGATCACGGCCAGCAGCAGACTGTCGGTCGTCAGGCGGCGGACCTGCTCTTCGTCACCGGCTCCGATGGCCCGGCTCACGACCGCCGAGACACCCATCCCGATTCCCATGGTGAGGCTATTGACGATGAAGACGATCGGAAAGGTGAAGCTCATCGCCGCCAGCGAGGCAGTGCCCAGACGGCCGACGAAGAAGGTGTCGGTCAGGTTGAAAGCCACCATGGCCATGACGGCGGCGATCATCGGCACGGTCAGACGCAACAGGGTCAGGCCGATCGGTCCTTCGAGGAGGCGGGTTCGATTTTCTTCGCGTCGCTGCACGTGTCGGACCGCCCGCTACTTCAGGGCTTCGGTGCCTGCAAAGTCCCGGTCGGGTGCGAAACCTTCCAGGATGATCCGGTCAGTGTCGGTGAGTTCGCCGGTGATGAGGCGGGCTACCGTCTCGGCCAGACCGGGACCCAGCATCAGACCCTGACCGCACATGCCGACGGCGTGCAGCAGACCCTCGGGTCCGTCGGCCTGTCCGATGAGAGGCGAGCCGTCGGGGGTCATGGGGTAGAGCCCCCGCCAGACCCGGCGCACCCGCAGGTGACGCAGACGGGGCAGCAATTTCACCAACCGGCGGGCCACCATCGGTAAAAACACCGAGGTCTCGCGGATGTCGGTCCCGATCACGGGCGGATCGGGGGTCAGGCAGAAGACCACCTGGGCGTGGCGGCTCTGGTAGAAATAGAAGTTGGCCGAGCCGGGGGCGGGGCGCAGATCCACGACCATGGTCCGGAAGAAGGGCTCGATCGGTTCGGTGATTCCCGCTTCGTGGCTGTCGGGCTGGACCGGCAGGTCGAGACCGACCGTAGCGCCGACGGCCCGGGCGTTCGGGCCGGCGGCGTTGACCACCACCGGTGCCCGATGGGTGCCGCGGTCGGTCACCACCCCGGTCACGCGGCCGTTGGCGGTCGCGATCTGCTGCACGGTCTCGTGAAAGCGGAATTCGGCCCCCAGAGACCGTGCCCGCCGGTAGAAGGCGTTGCCGGCCAGCAGGGGGCTGACGCTCCCGTCACCGGGGCTGTGGGTGCCCCCCCGCAGACCCTCGACGGCGATGCCCGGCACCAGTTCGGCGATCGTGTCGGGATCGACCCAGTCGATCTCGAGACCGTGAGCGTGCTGGACCTCAAAGAGGCCCGTCAGGGTCGCTTCATCCTGCTCGCGGTAGACCGGGAAGGTATAGCCGCCCTGCAGCCACTCGATATCGTCGCCGTGGCGCTCCTCCCAGGTCGAGAAGATCTCGATCGAGCGCCGGCAGGCGAGGATCTTGGCCGGGTCGGAGTGGGTGGCCCGCACCCCGCCGATGGCATGTTTGTTCTCGCCCTGACCGGTCGAGGCGGCCGAATCGATGATGAGCGGCCGCAGGCCCCGTTCGGCCAGGGCGAGGGCCAGGGGAGTGCCGACCGAGCCGGCTCCGATGATGATGACATCCCTTTCAGGCACGATCGGAATCCTGTTCCTCGGTCAGACCGGCCAGGGTGCCCAGCGGCACTTCGACGAAGAGGGGCCGGTCGGTGCGGTCGGTGACCTCGCCGGGATCGATCCCCTCTTCGGCGAACAGGCGCAGGATCATCGGTCGGCAGGTCTTCGAACCACAGGCGCCCATTCCCGCCCGGGTGACCGTCTTGATCTCGTTCAGGTCGCGCAGGCCGGCCTGGATCCGGGCCCGGATCTCACCGGCTGTGACCCGCTCGCAGCGGCACACGATGGCCTCGTCGGGCAGCGGTTCGGTCTGCCACACCTCGAGCGGGTCGCGGTCGGCCTCCTGTACCCACACCCCGGCGGCCAGCTTGGCCTTCTCGGGTTCCATGGCCACCTGAACCAGCAGGGTGCCGGGGTATTTCTTCGGCGCCATCACCCGCTGGACCTCGTACTCGCCCAGGACGGCCCCTTCCTCGTCGGTGATCATGACCCGGTGGCCTTTTTCGACTTTGTCGCGCCAGATTTCATACGGCAGGGTCACGGTCGGGTGCTCGGGATCATTGCGGTAGTCGACCAGGGTGACCGCCAGGGCGGGGCAGATGCCCACGCAGTTCATGCATCCGGTGCACCCGGCGCCCTCGTCGAAGAAGGGCAGGCCGGTAATCGTGTCGTCCTCGGTGTGGATGGCGCCCTGCGGGCAGACCGAAGTGCAGGGGTTGCAGGGGACTTCCTGGCGACAGTGCAGCACCGGCATGACCCCGCTATCGGGCTCGGGGTGCCGGAAGGGCTCCACCTTGCCGGGCAGGGATTTGAGGACCGTCACCTTTTCCCGCCACTCCCGGGGTATCTCCCCGACCTCGCGGCCCAGCAGACGTGCCAGTTCCCGCCCCTCGATCCGGCCGCTGAACATGGCCGCCGAAGCCTCGGCGATCTCCTGGGCGTCGCCGGCGCTGCGGACCGGCAGGCCGAACGCCGCCGCTTTGAGAGCGAACTCGTTGACCTCGGTCAGGCCGACGGCGATCAGAACGGTATCCACCTCGAAAGTGCGGTCGGTGCCCTCGACGACCTGCCAGTTCTCGTCCAGTTCGGCGATCGTCACGGCCTCGACGTGATCGGTGCCGTGAGCGGCGGTGACGGTGTGGCGGGTGAAGATCGGCACGCCCAGCCGGCGCAGTTTGTCGGCGTGGACCACGTACCCGCCGACATGGGGCAGGGCCTCGATCAGGGCTACCACCTCGATGCCGGCCTGGATGGCGTGGTACCCGGCGATCAGACCCACGTTGCCTCCCCCGACGATCAGCAGCCGCTCGCAGGGCCGGATCAGGTCGCGGTTGACCAGGGTCTGGAAAGCCCCGGCGCCGATCACCCCGGGCAGGGTGTTGCCGGGGAAGGGGAGCATCTTCTCACGCGCGCCGGCGGCCACGAGCAGGCCCTGCGGGCGCACCAGGCGGTAGCGGCCCCCGCTGACCAGGCCGACGATCCGGTCGCTGAAGACCCCCACCGCGGTCGTTTCCAGCGCCAGCTGCACGGTGGGCAGCCCGGCCACTTCTTCGGCCAGGATCTCCGCGATCTGGTAACCGCGGGTGCCCGCCCACGAGTCCTCGACCGAACCGAAGAACTTGTGGGTCTGCAGGACCAGCTTGCCCCCGGGGCGGTCCTTGTCGTCGACGATGAGGACTTCCACCCCCTCCCGGCCCAGTTCGATCGCGGCCGACAGACCCGCCGGACCGGCGCCGATGACGAGGACCTCGACCTCCTCGATCTCGACCCCGGCGACTTCGGGCGGCTCGTCGACGGCCGGCAGGGAGGGCAGGCCCTCGACGCTCTGCAGTTCCATCCCGGCCCGTAGC
>CAZNUA010000055.1:0-2924 GCA_964576115.1 uncultured Gemmatimonadota bacterium | reverse complement strand
TGTTCGGCCATGCTGTCGATCCGTTCGCCGGGAGCTGTCTCGTCCGTTTGCCGGACGCGGGCAGGAAGTTGGCCTGCGTCCGGGGACGCGGTTGAGTCGGTGCCATTATACTATGAAAACAACCCGCGCCACGCACCATATAGTACTATGGTATGAACGGATTATGGCTGGCCCGGGTTCCTGGGAAGGGAATCGGCCTGGTCATCGGCCTGGCAGGAGGATCTGGAGCGCGGGATGCCGGAAAGGAAACGCCGACAGGACCGACGGCTGACCGGGGTCGGCGCAGGCCCCCGGTCCGGTTTGCGGTGCCGGAGCGTTGTCGGACTGTGTCTTCTCGCGGGCCTGGTATCCATCGGATGCGCTCCGGCCTCTGCCCAGACTCCGGCCCGTCTGACCGGCACCGTCACCGACGGCGCCACCGGGCAGGCTCTGCCCCGGGCCAATATCCGGGTTTTGGGAACTTCCCGGGGCACCATCACCAATGCCGAGGGGCGCTACCTGCTTCTGCTCGATCCGGGCGCCTGGCGGATCGCCTTCTCGGTCATCGGCTACGATCCTGACACCCTGACGGTGACTCTGCGGGAGGGCGAAAGACGGCAGGAAGACCTGTCTCTGCTGCCGGCCCCGATCGTGATGCCGCCGGTGACCGTACGGCCCGGTATTACCGATATGGCCCAGGAGGTGGTCCGCCGGGCCATCCTCGCCCGCCGCGAGATGATGGCCTCGCTGCGCACCCTGCGGTTCGAGGCCTATACCCGAACCGATATGACCTACATCGATCCCGATACGGTCGAGGCCGGGGAGCAGATCGGCGGTATTCTGGAGACGCAGACCGAGGGTTTCTGGCGGACCCCCGACGAATACCTGGAGCGGATCGTGGCCCGCCGGCAGTCGGCGATGTATACCGCCGAGCAGAACATTTTCGCCTCGGGCCGCCTGCCCAGTTTCAACCGCGAGCGGATCGAGATCGGCACCATCCGGATCCTGAGCCCGCTGGCCACGAGCGCTCTCGATCACTACGTCTTCACTCTCCTCGATACCATCGCCGCCGGAGGCGGCCGGGCTTTCCGGATCGGGATCGAACCGCGTTCCCGGCTCCTGCCCCTGTTCCGGGGCACGATGGTCATCGCCGATGACAGCTGGCTCCTGCTCGACGTGGATGTCACCGGCAACGAGGCCACCCAGCGGCCCCCCCTGCTCGAATGGCGGCTGTGCCAGCAGTTCGCGCTCTACGAAGACCGCTACTGGCTGCCGATCGATTCTCTGATCCGTTTCCGTCTCGATATCGGCATGGACTTCCTGCCCATCTTCATGGAAATGCACGCCGTGCGTTACGACTATGCGATCAACGAACAGCTTCCGCCGGGTGTGTTCGGTCGCTATCAGCTGGAGGTGGATCCGGCCGCCGACAGCGCCGATTCCACCCGCTGGGAGGGACACCAGATCCTGCCCCTGACCCGGGCTGAAGAAGAGGCGTATATCGAGATCGAGCGGGAGTGGGCCGAGGCCAGTCCCTTCATGCGCACAATGATACGCATGATTGGTGGAGGCGGGGGAGGCCGCCGGGAAGGACGTCTCAGGATCCATCCGAGCCTGCGCTTCAACCGTATCGAGGGCCTGCGGCCCGGGATCGGTCTCGAGCTGGAGAACCGGATTGCCGGATCGGCGTTCGAGGCACAGACGGGCTTCGGTTTTGCCGATGCCGACCTCACCTGGCGTCTCGAGGGCCGCCAGCGCCTGATCGCCGTTCCCGAAGTAAATATCTCGGTCGGGTACGGCCGCGAGCTGGCGTACCGGGAGGGGATGCAGATCTACACTCCGGGGGGGATCACCTGGCAGGCCCTGCTTTACGGCAGCGATCCGGTGGACTACTACCGCAGCGAGGGCTTTACTGTCGGTCTGCAGCTCAAACCCGCAGGTTCCCAGAGCCTGGAATTTCTCTACCGCGACGAACGCCACCGCAGCGTGACGCGTGAAGTCACCGCATCACCCTTCAAGCGGCGCCGCACCTTTCGAGAGAATCCCCCGATCATCGAGGGACGGCTGCGCAGCGGTACGCTCTCGGCCCAGCTCGACACCCGCCGCCTGGTCGAGTACGCCGGCGAGGAAATCACCACCCAGGGACGCAACTACATCATCCTGCGCGGCGACTTCGAGATGTCCGACCGGGTGACCTGGGGCAGCGACTTCTCCTTCATGCGCGGCGAGGCCCTGGCCGAGGTGCGCCTGCACACACTCGGGGCGGCCTATCTGGATGTCATCGCCATGGCCGGCAACGCCTGGGGTGATATGCCTCCCCAGCGTCTCTACGATCTGCACGGCGCCCGCGGGGGGGAATACCGCCGCGGCGCCTTCATGACCCTGCGTCCCGGCGATTTCGTCGGCGATCGTCTGGGCCTGCTCTGGGTCGAACATAACTTTTCGAGCATCCCCATGCGGCTGCTCGGTGTGCCGGCCGGCAGCCGGCTCGATCTGGATATCATCCTCCACGGTACGGTGGGGTGGTGCGGCCTGCGGGTGTCGAACACCGATCTGACCGCCTACGGTGCCCGGGCCAGCGAGGAAATCTACTCCGAAATGGGGGTGGGGGTCGGCCGTTTCATGGGGATGCTGCGTTTCGACCTGAGCTGGCGCCTCGAACCTGTGACCGGCCGGAATGTGGCCTTTTCGGTCAGCGCCGCCTTCTGAGTATGTCATTTCGCAAGTGCGCTCGCATTTGGGGTAGGTGAAAGGATGTTCGCCTTTCCGGCTTGACTTTCGCCTCCCTTTCGCTCATGATGGCCTCAGGTGGACCGATCCCGGTCCCACCGTCGCCGCGGAGGCCCGTCATGAACCTCACCCGCCGCCAGCGCGAGATCCTCGATTTCATCGAGGACTTCATGGACCAGAACGGCTACAGCCCCAGCCTGGAAGAAATCGCCGCC
>CAZNUA010000054.1:10346-19459 GCA_964576115.1 uncultured Gemmatimonadota bacterium | reverse complement strand
TATCTGCCCGTGTCAGATTTACGGAATCGTCGGTAACGTTCTGAAGAACAGGGAGTTCTGTACGACGTCGCCGCTGATTTTATCCGTCACGGTCAGTTCCAGCAGGTAGCTTCCGTGGCGCTGCGGAAGGCGCCAAACTCGTC
Organism: uncultured Gemmatimonadota bacterium; assembly: GCA_964576115.1. GTDB lineage: Bacteria > Blakebacterota > Blakebacteria > Blakebacterales > Blakebacteraceae > CAYSYY01. Next base: position 19,316 of record CAZNUA010000054.1, on the reverse strand, counting down.
GGGCAGCAATCCGAAAGCGTATTCGACGGCGGTCCGCAGGCAGCTCTCGGCCGCTCGGGCATTGGTGAGTCCGAACAGCCCGGGCTGCGCCGGGACAGGATACCAACGACGCAACCGGACCGGATTCCGTCTACCTCCGAATGTTATCGAGACGGCCGGCTCTGATGTCAGCGATGATATCGGTCGAGATCCAGTAGATATTCCCTTTCGCATTATCCAAGGAGTGAAAGAAGAGGTACTTCCCGTCGGCCGAGATCCAGGCACAGAAGGCGTGCTGCTGAATATGGTCGCCCAGAGAGACAGGATCGCTCCAGGTACCGTCATCATTGAAAATGACAAACAACCGGCAGTCACCCACACGGGGGAGATCGCTGTTGTCGAAAATGAGGTATGAACCGTCAGGAGAGATGACGGAATGCCCAATATCGAACGGGAACGCATCATAGAGCTCGACAACCCTCTCGAAGGGATGCCCGGGCCTGATCTGGCGTCCCGAACTGATGTAGACGGTACCATCCAGGGTAGCTGAGGCATGGATGGTATCCGCAAAGTAGGCAGGTGTCGTCCAACCGCTTTCGGTTTTCTCCATGAAGAACATTGGTATCCGACCCTCGACTTCATCCGGTACCGGCAATGAGGTCGAGGTGAAGAACCAGTATCTACCGTCAGGGGAGAGGGTCGGCAGGAATACATCGCCGAAACCGTGAAAGAGATCGGCGATCTCGGGCTCGGTCCAGACCCCGTTCTCGATCCGGGTGGTGAGCACCGCTCCCCGCGGGTACTCATCATCTCCATACCAGTCGAAATAACACTCCCGACCGTCGGGCGTGAAGATACAGATGAATTCACTGAATCGATCCATGGAGACGATTCCGGGGGCGAATATCTGCGCTGTCCTTCCCGGCGGGTTCTGTCCCAGATAGGGACCTCGCAGGACCGGGAAATCCGTCACCTGGGCCTCGATACGGCCTGACTGAAGGAGAAGAATGCCCAGCATCAGCCCCGATGCGATCTTTCTCATCATGAACACAGCTCCCGTCCGTCAGAACGCTCCATACATAGAAATTCTATGCTTTATTGGTACGCTTCTTCCACCTCCTTGTTTCGCATCCCGGCCCTGTGATCCCGGCCTGTATTTCGATGAGGCCCAGCTGCGCAGCGGCAGTGCCGGCGACCTGTACGGTTTCAGCGGTTTTGTCATATCGGGAAAGGGTAGGCCCGAGGCGAGTTCTGTCCGACCGACAGCAGACCGCTACACACCAGTTTGCGGCAGCACCCCACCCGGCCGGCCGAAGTGCGGAACGGCATCTGACACATTGTCGCGGTTCGGATCGACGAAGTCCTGCAACCCGGGCGAGTAATACAGGCACCCGGCCTCTTCGGCCGGTCGGCCGTGCACGAATTCATCGGCCTCATCCAGGGCGGCGAGCCAATCCTTCTTCATCGCCTGCAGATCGAGCGGTTCCGTCAGGTGCAGGCGGGCGACCTCTTCAGGTTGAACCTTCCCGCAGCGACGCAGCAATTCGAGCAAAGACAGCGGCGAGAATCCCGGATCCTTACCCACTGCGGCCCAGACCAGTGGACCGAGAGGCAGGATGTATTCGTTCAGATAGAGGGTATCCACGAGATCCCGCGCCTCGTCGCGGCCCGCCAGGGCCAGCACCTTGTTGGTGGCCAGATCGATCGGATGCAACCGATAGCCGAATTCCTCGCTGGCGATCACGGGCATGAAGCGCCAGGCCGAATCCCGAGCCCATTCCACCTTGGTGGCCTGCTCCCCGCGTCGGACGATGACACGGATGTAGCCGGGCAAAATGTTCTCGGGTTCGATCTCGAATCCGTGGGTAACCAATGTCTCGCGATCGGCTGTATAGGCCGAGGTCACCCGCTCGGCACTGTCCTGGAAGTAATCGATATCCTGGCTGATGCGTTTCGTGTTCGGCTCCAGCAGCAGAGCGGTACCGCCGGCCAGATAGCTGTCCTCGCTCCGGTTGGCGGCCAGCAGACGGCCGATCTCATATTGAAAGTCCGTTACCGGCATAACCTGGCTGCCACCTCCCAGGCCCTACGGCCGCCGTGCTTGCGCAACTGCTCGATGACCCAGGGAATATCGGCCGACCCGATGATCAGATCGGGGGCATACGACCAGAAACACCGGTGGTAGAACCGGTGATAGGCCCGCCGCGCTTCGCGGATCCGGACCATCTCTCGGGCCTGCTCGGGGCTCAACGTGCGCCGGCTGGCTTTGCCACCCCGCCGCCCGATCTCGGCGAGATATTTCCGCAGTGCCGATTCCATTCATATATCATAAGCCGCTTACGATAATGACACAAAGGAGAAATACGGCAGGAACGCCTCCTTCTGCCCGACAGGATGGGTAGAGTGGGCTATGAAGTTTCAATCAGCCGAATACAAACCTTTCCGTTTGCCGACTATCTCCTTGCAATTATGCATTTAAAATGCATAATATCACGCCAAGGAGGTAATCATGAACAACCGGTACATCACACGGTCACTGGAACCGGTTGTGGAGCGGGCGGCATCCCAATTCCCCGCGGTTCTGCTGACCGGTCCCCGTCAGTCGGGCAAGACCACTCTGCTCACGCATCTCTTCGGGACTGAATACGCCTATATCTCTCTCGAGCTACCAGATGTCCGAGCTTCAGCTGTCGAAGATCCCCGCGGGTTTCTCGACCTCTACCCACCCCCGGTCATTTTCGATGAAGTGCAGTATGCGCCGGATCTGCTTCCCTATATCAAGGAAAGGATAGACAGCCACCGGGATGAGACCGGGCAGTACCTCCTGACGGGGTCGCAGAACATCCTGCTCGCGGAAAAGATCACTGAGTCACTGGCCGGCCGGGTGGCAGTTCTCCGGCTCCTGCCTCTCTCGCGTTGTGAAATCGCGGGGCATCCCGATGCTGCTCTGCCATGGGAGCGGGAAGAAAAGCCTGACGTCAGGGCGGTACTGACCGGCGAGGAACTCTGGGCTCATTTCCTGCGCGGCAGCTACCCGGAACTGATCGCCGGACCTGAACGGGATCTGAACCTGTGGCATGCGAGCTATGTCCAGACCTATCTCGAAAGGGATCTGCGAACCCTGCGTCAGGTGGGTGATCTGACGCAATTCCAGAATTTCCTCAGAGCCATGGCAGCCCGTTCAGCACAATTGTTCAACCTGACCGAGATGTCCCGCGATCTCGACGTAGCCGTCAATACGGTCAAGGCCTGGCTGTCGGTTCTGGAGGCAACCTACCAGGTGATCATTCTGCGCCCCTATTTCACCAATATCGGAAAACGGCTCGTCAAGACACCGAAGGTCTATTTCACCGATGTCGGCACCCTCTGCTACCTGGTCGGGTTGAAAGATCCCGGGCATGCTGCGTCCGGTCCCCTTGGTGGAGCAATACTGAAAACAGCCGTTCTTTCCGAGGTCGTCAAGATGCTCACGCATCGGGGTATCGACCCGCAGGTCTATTTCTGGAGAACATCAACCGGCAGGGAGGTGGACCTTCTCATCGAGAGCAACGGTGGGCTTACCCCGATAGAGGTGAAACTCTCGGCCACACCCCGCCCGGCCATGGCAGATTCGATCAGGAGCGTTCAGCAGGACCTCGGTGACCGGACCGGGCCGGGCTATGTGATCCATACCGGAGATGTCCGACTGCCTCTGGGCTCGGATGTGACCGCTCTCCCCTTCGGGGAACTGTAATCGGCAATCCGTTACCACCAGAATCCGGTTGTCACCATCCGGTCCGGGCGGCCGGCGCGTTCCCGCGACTACCGTCCGGCCATTGCCTCGACGTGCCGGGCCATCAACTGCAGCAGGTCGATGCCCCGCGGGCCCCAGCAGTGCGGCTGACCGTCGCCGTACTCCACTACCCCGTCGTAGTAGGGATCGGTGGTGCTCTCGAGGAACTCTTCCATCAGCACCACGGCATTGTTGAGGTAGTGGGTGTCCATATCGCCGGTGTAGATGTGGATCTTGCCCCGCAGTTTCGGCCCCAATTCGGACCACCGGGTCTGCAGGATGTGATTCAGATCGAAGTTCTCCCGCCAGTACTCGGCTACCTCCCGGTCGATCACGCCTGTGATCGGATCGAAGAGCGGCCGGGTGTACCCGTCGGACCCGATCGGACCGTAGGCGGCCTCGAAGATGTCGATCTGATCGCCCGATCTGCCGTGTGAGCCCAGGGCCAGTTCGTAGTAGTTACGCTGCCGGCTGGTCAGGGTGACGATGCCGTCGGTGCGGCGGTCACTGGCGGTCTCGACCCGGATCCAGCCCCGCTGCTTGTAGTAGGCGTTCTCGTCGCGGTAGATGTCGATGCACTGGAAGTAGTGGAAATCGACCGGGTCGGGGCAGAGCGAGAAGACCCCGCCGAAGAAGTCGGGATAGAAGATCTGCATGGCCAGCGATATCCAGCCGCCGGTCGAACCGCCCGAGAGCACCCGGGCGTACGGTTCGCGGATGATCCGGAAATGCTCCTCGAGATACGGAATGAGCTCCTGCATGATGGCATCGCCGTAGGGGCCGACATTGGGGGAGTTCACGGCATAGGAATCGTCATAGTACGGGCAGGGATGCTGAAAGGTGACCGCCAGCATCCGGGGACACTCATCGGAGAGCCAGTAGCTGCTGAACTCGCCCCGGCCGTCCTCTCTGAATCCGTTGGGAGCGCGCAGTGAAAAATGACCCTGGATGTAGTTCACGGGGTAGGAGCGGTCGGTTTCCTCCGCATACCCGCGTGGCAGCAGGATGGTGGCGCCCAGGTACATCGGCTGGCCCCAGAATTCGGTCAGGATGCGGCTCTGGAACCTGATGCGCCTGACGTGCTCGGTATCCTCGGGTACCTCGACCGGCGGGATCACCCGGTCGCAGACCAGTTCGACGGTCCCGCCCCGGGCGGGATCGATGTGCACTTTCTGAACCTCGCTGTAGAGGTTGCCCGGCGAGCGGTTCCAGTGCTGGCCCTCCCACTGATCCTTGTGCATCCAGAGAACGTGCCCGTCCGAACGCCTGAACTCGGTATAGATGTTCACAAAGCCCTGCACGAAGTAGTCGCCGGCAGGGATATCCTGCAGGCTCTCGACCGGATAGCCGAAGGTGTCTTCGTCGATGACAGCCTTCTCGCCCGGAGCAAGCCGTTCCACGTCCTCCCCGTAGAACGGGATGCCACCGGTCGAGACCATGTACCGCGGTTCCCGGCGCTCGCTGTCGGCAAGCATGACGTACACCCGCCCTGTGATCGGACCTGAATTGACCGAACGGGCATAGGAGATTTCGAAGCTGAGCCCGGCGGTCTGCTCCAGGGCAGGCCCGGCCGGTACCAGGGCGATTCGCGTCGCGGGCTGCGGCTGTGACGGGACCACAGAGGAATCGGTGATCGGGTAGCTGCTGCCCGAAGCCAGCAGACCGATCACCAGAAGCAGCGGGAACAGAGTCTTCGATGTCGGGAGCAAGGCCAGAGTCTTCGAATTCATGTCATCCTCTTTTTTTCGGATACCGGTACGCCGATCAGCATAGCAGGTCTCTCACACGCAGAGCAGGAGCATTCGGCGGTGTAGCTTTCCCAGACCGGCAGGGGGGCACGAAGCCGGGCCAGAATCGTCTCAGCCAAGGCGGGGGATCTGCTCGAGGAAGAATTCCTTCACCACACTCCAGTCCAGTTCTCTGAGCATGGCGGGCATCGGCTCCCGATCGGCCTCTTCGAACCAGGTCAGGCTCTTGAGCAGGTGATAACGGTTCCAGTCGATGGTCGAATCCCGGCTCTCGAGCAGATCGAGCAGCCGCGTGAGTCCGGGGACCTGCTGCAGATAGGCATAGAGGTCGATGAAATCCTTCCGGCTGCCCCGGCCGCCGATGGCGATGATCTTGAGAATGGCGATATCACAGGGATCGGCGATCGTCAGGCCGCGGTAGCGGGTCCCCGGATACAGCAGCGGGGCCTCGAGTTTGAGAAAGCTCAGCCTGGTACCATCCAGGAAAAGGTGCAGGGTATTCCCGGCTCTCCCCGTCACTTCGACATCACCCGATTCGGCGAGTTGTCGCAGCAGTTCATCGACCTCGAAATCATCCGCTCGAAAGAAATCCAGATCCTCGCTGATCCGGTGTCCGAACTGCAGGGCCAGTCCGGTCCCGCCGCAAAGAGTCCAGCCCTCCAGGATCGAATCCTTCACCAGCTCGCGCACCACTTGCCAGGTCGGCTGATCGAGAACGCGGGGGTGCATCACCTTCTTCCCCTGAGCTGATGTTCCCAGAAGGACCGTGTCTTCTCGTCCAGGCCTCGACTCCGCAGGACCTCGGCGATCCTTTCCGTGCCGTAGTAGGCTGTCGCCAGTCGAACCTGTTCGAGGTTCCCCTCTGTGAGGATCCGCCGGAGGGCCCAGACCGCATACTCATCCAGGTCAGCGGCCGAGATCTTCCGGTCCCAGAAGAGGGAATGGACACTCTCATGCAGATCATCGCGGGAGGGCTTGACCGCGGGGATCTCCGCCCCTGTTCCCCGACCCGTCTCCTGCCTGTGGCGCGGTCGAAACCGGATCTCGAGATCACAATCCAGGGCTGCGGCGATTTTCTTCAGGGTCGAAAAGGTGTATCCGTCGTAGCCGCTTTCATAGCGATGCATCGTCGGCGCACTGGTACCAGCCCGGTCGGCTATCTCCTTCAAGCTCAGACCCAGGTTGAGGCGGATCTCCCGGATCCGGGATCCGATCGGATACAGGGCTCTGTCCGGTACGATAACCATAGACACATATTATCATATTTGATAATAATTGAAAAGCGTGCAATGAATGTTTTTTAAAATCATCACCTGTCGACAGCGGAATCCCGCCACCTGCGCCGAAACCTGTTTTTTTCCCTGGTTCTCAGCCACGCGCTCAGCAGGTAGAGTATGGCGCGGAACCTCGACGGAATACCAGGCTCGGGATCCGGGATAAAGGAGTTCTCTCCCTGATTCTTCTCTGCTACGTGAGCGCGCTTTTCCTGAGCGCTTTTCTCGCCTTCTCCCTGCAGCCGATGGTCGGGAAGATGGTGTTGCCCCTGCTCGGCGGCGCCCCGGCGGTCTGGACCACCTGCCTGCTCTTCTTCCAGGCGGTCCTGCTCGCCGGGTACGCCTGGGTCCATTTCCTGGTCAGCCGTCTGTCACCGGGACGCCAGCTCCTCGTTCACATCGTCGTGCTCTGCCTCCCCCTCTTCTTTCTGCCGATCACCCTGGCCGTGGCGAGTCCGCCGGCGGGAGTCCGGAACCCGACCTTCTGGCTTCTGGTCAGGCTGACCCTGCTGGCGGCATTACCCTTTTTCGCAGTCACCACCACCGCCCCGCTGCTGCAAAAGTGGTTTGTTCGAACCGGGCATCCCGATGCGCCCGATCCGTACTTTCTGTATGCAGCCAGCAATCTCGGCAGCCTCTCGGCCCTGCTCGCCTATCCATTCCTGCTGGAGTGGATCCTGCCCCTGAGCGGGCAGAGCCGTATCTGGAGCCTGCTCTACGGCCTGGCCGTGATTGCGATCGTCATCAGCGGCGTGATTGCCTCGAGGCGGAAGGACATCAGAGAGGTTTCATCGACCGGAGCGGTTCGAACCAACAGGTCGACCCGTACGACCCTGCGCTGGATCTGGTACGCCTTTCTGCCTTCGAGCCTGCTGCTCGGGGTAACGCAGTACATCACCACCGATATCGCCGTCATTCCTCTTCTCTGGGTGATACCGCTGGCTCTCTATCTGCTCACCTTCGTCCTGGTCTTCGCACGCCGGACACTGCTCTCGCAGCGGCTGGTGGTGCGGATCTTTGCCGCTGCCCTGATCCCCCTCGTTCTGCTGTTGATCATTCAGGCCACCCGTCCGGTTGCCCTGGTCTACCCGCTGCACCTCGTCACCTTCTTCCTGGCCGCCATGCTCTGTCACGGAGAACTCCACCGGTCGCGACCTCCTGCGGAGGATCTGACCCGATTCTATGTCTGGATTGCTGCCGGCGGGGCCATCGGCGGTCTCTTTAACGCTCTCGTTGCACCGCTTCTCTTCACCCGGGTTCTGGAATACCCGCTCGCACTCCTCCTGCTGGCACTCACGATCCCCGGGGCCGGTGTATTGACCCGTCGCAACCGGCGGCGGTTCGGATATGCGGTCGGCGGCATTCTGGCGGCCGGCATGATCTTCTGGGGCTTCGGACGCGCCGGCAGATCGATCCACGCCAGGCGTTCCTTCTTCGGTGTCAGTCGGGTGATCCGCTATGAGCAGAATGAACACACCTTTACCAGCCTCGTGCACGGCACGACGCGGCACGGGCTGCAGAATAAAGCGGAATCACAGCGCGCGACTCCGCTCCTATACTTCCATCCGAGCGGGCCGGCCGGCGATATCATGTCGGTCGCGGCAGAACGGTTCCCGTCGGCCCGGGTCGGTGTCATCGGGCTCGGAGCCGGAACGCTGGCGGCCTACGGTACTCGAGACCAGCGGTGGACCTTCTTCGAGATCGATCCGGCGGTGGCCGAGATCGCCGTCGAGCCCCGCTTCTTCAGCTACCTTTCCGACTGTAAGGCCACCTGGCAGATCGTCCTCGGGGACGGACGGATCTCGATTGCGGAACGTGCGGAGGGCGCCTTCGATCTGATCGTCCTTGATGCCTATGGATCAGATGCCATTCCGGTCCACACAATCACCCGTGAGGCGGTCGCCCTGTATATGTCGCGCCTGTCTCCCGGCGGACTGCTGGCGTTCCATATCTCCAACACGCATGTCGACCTGGAACCGGTCCTGGGCGCCCTTTCCCGCTCCCTGGGGTGGGTCTCGTTCATCAGAGTCGATGATGCCATTGCACCGGAGGATCAGCGCCGGGAACGAGCGGCATCGACCTGGGTCGTTCTTGCTTCCCGGGCGCAGAACCTGGCTGCATTTGCCGCCGACCCGCAGTGGCGAGTTCTCGGAACAGACCCCGCGACCCGTCTCTGGACCGACGACTATTCGAATCT
>CAZNUA010000054.1:8732-10246 GCA_964576115.1 uncultured Gemmatimonadota bacterium | reverse complement strand
GATCGGTCACCTGACCGAGCAGGCGGTCGCGCATGACCCGCCCGACAGCCGGGGCCCGGGTATCGCCCAGATATTCGCCCCCGGGGCTGAGAACGTGGTAGAGAACGCCCCCCCGGGCTGCGCGCTCATAAGCCTCCTCGTATACCTCCAGCCAGAGGTACCCTTTGTCATCGAGGAAGATGTAACTGCAGAAGGTCCTGTATTCCGGGAACGGAACGGCATCCCGCATCTGCGCCAGATGCTCCCGCTCCACGCCCTCGGCTGACGCCATCCGGGATTCAAGATCGGCGATGAAAGCCTGGCGGTCCGCAGCCGTCACCGGCCGGGGGGGAAAGCCCAGCACGATTCTCTTCTGCAGAGAACCATCAATACAATACCAGTGCAGGACCGGCTCGATCCCCGTCGTCAGAATCACACTGCCGTCGGTCAGGAGCCGGGTGACGGGACGGGAGGTGAAGGGCAGATCGGGCCGCGACATACCCCCCCGCCCGCCTGCCGGTGAGGCAAAGGCGTACTTGTGGCGGACCTGCTCGGTCTGAACGAAACCGAGCGTATCGCCCTGCGCTGTGGCGGCCAGGAAACCGGCACAGAGCGACAGATTCTGATCCACGTCATACTCACCCGCCTCGGCGATACGCAGGAACGCATCCTGCCCGGGGACAGGCCAGCCCCGGCCGCGCACCGACCTGATGAATCCACCGTCTGTGGCGAACCACGAGGTGCGGGACATCGCCACATCGTAGACCTCGAGAATGCCCCCGGAGAGATCGATCATGTCGAAGGCATCGGAGAGTTCGCCGGGCCCCTGCCCCTGACGCCCGATGCTCCTCTCATAACAGCCGACCGGGTCGAAGACCGCGATCCGGTAGTTGCCCCGGTCCCGGATGAAATAGCGCCCCTGCTCGTCGACGAAGAATCCCTTCTCATCCCAGGGGAAGAGGGGACGTCCGCTGTGGTAGATCAGGGATTCCGGGTGACTCGTATCCTGCTGCAGCGTGACGAGTTCCTCGTATGTGAACAGGTCGTCCGCAAAGCGCGGCCCCCCGGAGTTCTCCGCCACTTCCACCCCGTTCTCGACGTATTCGCGGAACCGGTGACCGTCCGGAGGAGTGTTCGAACAGCCTGCCGCCGCGAGAAGCAGAACCAGGCCGGGTATGACCCTGCGGGAACGGAGTGTGCTCCAGCGAACAGAGCGCGTGATCCAGGGTGGCCTGTCATGGGATCCGGGCATTGTTGCTTCTTTCAGCAGTGAACCTCACGGGTCCGCGGGACGGATCGTTCCTCTATCCATAACACAGAATCGGGCTGCACGCGCAAGGCATTGGTATGAGTACAGACCGCAGGGCCGAGAGATGGTTCCAGGAAGATTGATGCGTCTCCCGGTTGTACCTACCGGTGCGACCTGATGAAATCCCGGTACAGTTTCTCAGCCATCAGACCGGCGCCGTATTCAGCCAGATTCGACAGACCGGTGACCATCTCATGGACGGATAGTTCTGAGAGAGTAACGGCAT
>CAZNUA010000054.1:0-8632 GCA_964576115.1 uncultured Gemmatimonadota bacterium | reverse complement strand
TTCGACAGACCGGTGACCATCTCATGGACGGATAGTTCTGAGAGAGTAACGGCATCCAGGACATTTTCGAGCGGACGATCGAGATCGAAAAAGCGCGGCGACAGCGGTTCGCGCTCGTTCACGTTACCCCGCCAGATCCGGCGATGCGCGGTATTGTCGATCAGTTCGATCCGGGCGTCGATGACGAAAAAGGTACCGGAATCCCAACCGCTGGCATCGATGCCGTAGCGTTTCATGTCAATCGTGAAGACGAAGTCAGCCGACCGGACTTCGTTCACCGGCCGAAAATGCAGCATTTCTGCGGCTCGAAAAAGCACCCTTTCTTCGATGATGGCCGGCACATCCACCATCGCCATGGCGCTGTCAAGTCGGGCTCGAGCCTTCTCCGCTTCGACTTCCCGTGCGACGGTGGTACCGATCCGGAGGGCGGAGCCGAGAAGATCGTCCGGATCGATCATGACATCCAGATCGGTGAAGACATTCGCACCCGGAGGCATGAATGTCTGCGCCGCAGTAGTCGTGTCCCGGAATTCGTAACGAGCCAGCCTGTTGGTCGAACAGGCACTGAGCAGGATCAGACCGGAGAGAAGGCAGAGACAGATTCTCTTCATGATTCCTCGCACTGTGATGAGCACAGGGTCTTCGCGCAGATCATAGCCTACAACTGGATGCCCTGCATCAACCAGACACAGCGTTGCAGAGAACCCCCTGTGGATTCCTGCGTATGTACTCTGAGCACAAAGAAAGATCAGAAGCGTTATTCCTGGGACGGAATCGCGGGAACCTGTTCGATCCTGCGTTCAGCAGCGACCATCGCGGTTCTCCGGATGCCCGTGAAGGCCGCGGGCGACGCAGGCATCAAAAAGGGCAACCTTTCCGGGGCAACCGCCGTACCGATATTATAGCCCAACGGTCTATAGTACCACGGTCCCCAATTGGGAGTGCTTTATGACCCGATCACGGAACAGAACCGATCCCGATCCCCGATCGTTCCTGCCGCTCGCACCGGACCTGTTTCACATCCTGCTCGCCCTGAGTGAAGAGGACTGCCACGGGTACGGAATCATGAAGGCTGTGGAAGAGACAACCGGGGGGGAAATCACTCTGAATCCCAGCCCGCTCTATCGCCGCCTCAAGCGAATGGTGCAGGCGGGGGTCGTCGCCGAGAGTGACCGGCGTCCGGCAGCTGGCCAGGACGATGAGCGCCGGCGCTACTACCGGCTCACCGATTTCGGGCACCGCGTCCTTGCCGCCGAGGCGGCCCGACTGGTGGCACTTTCTGAAACGAGCCTGGTGCAGACGCTCGCCGCCCGAGCGGAATAGGTGCGTGATGAAGAACAACCGACAGATACTCTTCCGACGCTGTCTACTCTTTCTGCTGTACGCCTACCCCCGGACGTTCCGCGATGCCTACGGCGAGGATCTCGTCAACACCTATACCGACCAGCTGGCTTCGCTGCAGATGCGAGGCATCAGGTTCGCCCGGGCGAGAGTGATGACACGCGCCCTCTGGCACGCGGTACGCGACGGCACCCTCGAGCGCTTCACCAGACACCCCCGCGACCCCGGCGGGAAAAGAACGAACTCGATCGGGGACACCCTGCGACAGGATCTCGGCTATACCATACGGTCATTGGCTCGCAAACCGGCGTTCTTCTGTACCGTGATGATGATCTTCGCCCTGGGTATCGGTGCGAACACGGTCATCTTCAGCCTGGTGAACGGTATTCTGCTCCGGCCGCTCCCCTATGCCGAACCCGACCGCCTGGTTACTCCCTGGCAGACGCATCCCCACTGGCTGGAAAGTCCCAATCCGAGCCTGCGTGCCGCCTGGAACCGGCTCGGTATCGCGTACCCGGTGTATGAAAACTGGCTCGAGATGAATACCGTTTTCGAGGCCCTCGGCCTCTACTGCACTGCGAACTATACTCTCACGGGAGGCGACCGACCCGAGGTGATTCAGGCCATCCGGGCAAGCCATGGTGTCTTCGACGCTCTCGGGGTGGCGCCGTTGCTCGGCCGCACTTTTCTGCCGCAGGAAGATGTGGTGGGCGGTCCGAATCTCGCCCTTCTGAGTTACGGTCTGTGGCAGCAACGCTTCGGAGCAGATCCCGATGTCATCAGCCGGACCATATCGTTGGATGAGCAGAGCTACACCATCGTCGGTATCATGCCGCGGGGTTTCTCCTTTCCCGACGATAGTGAGCTGTGGGTGACATTTCCCGACTCGGACCGATTGCGTCCCCGCAACAATCAGTTCGCCGAATCGGTGGCGCGTCTCAGGCCCGGCATTACTCTGGAGCAAGCCCAGCGCGACATGGCGGCGCTGCAGGAACGGCTCAATGAGATTCACCCCATCCCCGACCGGAATTACGGTTTCCATCTCGAGTGGTTGTACGATGAGGTCGTCGGTGATATCCGACCCGCCCTGCTGCTCCTGTTGGGTACTGTCGGGCTCTTTCTCTTCATTGCCTGTGTCAACATCGCCAATCTGCTCCTTGTGAGGGCTACAGAACGCCGCCGCGAACTCGCCATCCGCTCCTCACTCGGCGCCGGCCGCGCCCGGCTGCTCGGACAGCTGCTCACCGAAAGCGTGGCGGTTTCGGTCGCCGGCGGCATGCTGGGTCTGCTGCTCGCTGTCGCAGGATTGAGACCTCTCGTTGCCCTCATGCCGGCAGGAACACCCCGCCTGGTCGAGGTCGGTCTGGATCATCGCGTTCTGATCTTCACGGCAGCTTTATCCGTCCTCACCGGCGTCATCGTCGGACTGATGCCGGCCCTGGGTGCCGTGCGCACAAGTTTGACGACTGTTCTGCAGGACTCCGGCCGGGGGACGTCGAGTGGCAGACGCCGCACCCGCCGGCAGTCGATCCTGCTCGTCTGTGAAATCGCCCTGACCTTCGTTTTGCTTACCGGGGCGGGATTGATCACCAAGAGTTTTGTTCGACTCATCACGATCGAGCCTGGATTTGAGGCTGAGGGTGTTCTCACCCTGCGGCTCCAGATACACGGCGAGCGATACGCCTCAACTGATCAGGTGACGACAGCCTATCGCGAACTCCAGCGGGCACTCGAGGCAGTGCCGGGAGTCACCGCGGTTGCCCGGTCCACCTGCGGTCCCTTCCTGGGGGGGTGGTCCTGGTCCAACGGCGCCGTCGTCGTAACGCCAACCGGTCCGGTGGATACGAATCTGCGCGTCAATATGATCTCAGAATCGTACGGCGAGATCATGGGGATCCCGTTGCTCTCAGGCCGACCTTTCACTCCCGAGGAAATCGACGGCGCCGTACCGGCGGCCATCGTGAGCGCCAACCTGGCACAGACCTACTGGCCTCATGAGGATGCGATCGGCCAACGCCTGAAACTCGGACACCTTGACAGTACCAATCCCTGGTCCATTATCGTCGGCATCGTCGGCGATGTGCGTGAGCGACTCAATGCCGAACCGTATCCGACGGTCTATTTTCCGGTCGATGATGATATGTGGGCCAGAAGCAACCAGGTGATTTTGCTCAAAACCACGATTCCCCCAGAATCAGTTATTCCCGCGGTGCAGGAAACCGTATCCAGTTTCGACCCCGACCTGCCTATCTCTTCGCTCTCCACGGTGGAAGAGCATATCAGCCGATCCGTTACCGGGCCGCGAATCAGGACGGTGCTCCTGAGTTCCCTGGCCGGCCTGGCGATCCTATTATCGGTCGTCGGCGTTTTCGGCGTGCTCGCCCACGCGGTCTCGCAACGCACCAGCGAAATCGGTATCCGTATGGCGCTGGGTGCTGACAAAAGGAAAGTCGTGCGTGACATCGTGCGTCGCAGCCTCGCCTATCTGGGTCTCGGCATGGCAGTGGGGCTGGCGGTCACGCTGACGGCCGTTCCCGTCATCGAGGATTTCCTCTTCGAGGTCGATCCCCTCGATCAGGGAACGCTGGTCCTGGTGGCGCTGTTGCTCCTATCGGCCGTCCTGGCAGCGAGCTATCTCCCGGCGCGCCGGGCGGCCCGGGTGGATCCGGTCGAAGCACTCAGACGGGAGTGAGTGGAAACGGTTTCAGGAGCCGGAACTGCGACCAGTTAGCGGTGTGACGAGAGTTCCTATAAGATGTTGATCTGTAAGTGAATCAACGGAAGAAACGTATGATGAACCTCTCTCCCGGCACCTCGTTGCGTCGAATCCCCGGTGTTACCGCGGGCACGGGTGGTGACACACCCATGCGCTCGAAGGCTCTGAGAACCGGGTCAGCAGCCTCACCGCCGCCCAGATATTCATACTCGTGGAACACGAAGGGCAGACCTTCACCGATCAGGTCATCGCTGTCACAGATATGAAAATGCAGATGGGGAGCGGTGGAATTGCCTGAATTGCCGAGTTGTCCCAGGAGCTGCCCGGTGGTGACCCTCTCACCCTGCCGGACGCAGATGCCGCCGGTCTTCAGGTGGGCATAGTGTGCGTATCGACCACTGCCGATATCGAGGATCACGAAGTTGCCCGCGATGTTCTCATAAGAGTTCATCGGAACGGCGCGGGCCGGGCCTCGGTTCTCCGGAATGCCGTCGTGGACGGCCACGACGGTTCCTTCAGCACAGGCGATGACATCGGCACCATAGCCGAACCAGCTGCTGTTCAGATCGGGGGGGCCTTCGTGTTCACGACCCTGCTCATTCACTCCGATGAAGTCGATCGCATAGCGGGCCCGATCGACCGGTCGACCGGCGTGCGGACGGTGCGATCCCCGGTGACGAAGGAATCCTTCTTCACCCGGGCATCCGTAGACCATCCAGAGACCATCCCGGAGGGGTGGACCGATGATGACCGGCTCTTCCTGAGCGACCGCAGTCTCGATCCGTATCGAAGCCGGGGTACGCCCGCCGTCACACCCGAACAGGAACAGCCACCGCTTCCTCTCGATAGTCGTGAAATCGATCCGATGCTGCAGGGTGTCAGGTACGTCCGCCCGGTCCTCGAATTCCAGCTGAAGAAAGACGACCATCGTCCAACCTGCAACCAAGCGTACTTCGGAGTGCTTCTGGCGCTTCATGAGCCGGGCCGAGCATCGATTGAGCAGAAACCCGGAATACGTTTTCAGAGGTGTGTCCCGGTCCTTCGAGATATCGACGATCGCGATACTATCCAGGACCATGTCCTCGAACGACAGATTGGAAAGCCACAGTTCATAGGTCAGAAGGGTCTTGCCGCCGCTGGTGAAAGGGACCGGTTGGTGATAGACATTCACCAGGGGTTCGGTACGGGTCGGAGTCTGGTGCTGGTCGGCCGGGGCGGACGGGGGAACACAGCCGAAACAGACCAGGAACGCGATCGTGAAGAGAACCGTGTTCTGAGGGATATGTATCACCTTCAGGCCCCGGGAGAATACCTTCATCTATCCGGTCCTTTCCGCTGGAGTATGATCGCCGGATCAAGACGCGTCGCCCGGCGAACGGGCAGATACGTAGCCAGGAGCATGGCTCCGGTGATAGTGCCAGTGGCGATGGCGTAGAGTACCGGACCGGTTGTCGCGACGCCGAAAGCCATGCTGGACACAAACTTCATCAGGGCCATGGACAGGATCAGCCCGGTCATGAGACCGAGGGCGGTCAGACCCGCCCCCTGCCGCATGATCATGGTGATGATATCTCCCGGCCCGGCGCCCAGGGCCGAACGAATGCCGATCTCGCCCAGTCGTTTCTCCACCGAATACGCCACGACACCGTAGACACCCACCACGGTCAGAATCAGGGCGATGACGGAAAAGACCCCGAACACCACCATGAAAAGGTGCTGTTCCCAGTTCTCTTCCGTGAGAGCCTGTTCCAGGGTGAAGAACCGGGGGAGAGGAATACCAGGGTCGATCGCGCGAATCTCTGTCCGCACGGTCTCGGCCAGAGCGATCGGATCGGTGCCGGTGCGCAGGAGCAGCTGCATCTGCGCGGGACGGCTCATGAGAGGGCTCTGGGCGTACGGTCGATATACCGCCGGCCGGATCGGTTGACCGAAACCGCGATTATGGATGTCGGGAACCACACCGACGATGTAGATCCAGTCCTCGTCCCGATCGGGCGGTCCCCAGTAGGCGAGGCGCCGACCGATCGGATCAGCCTCGGGAAACCAGCGCTCGACAAAAGCTTCGTTCACGATCGCCACTTCCGGCCCGGCACCTGCCCGGTCCCGATATTCGAAAGACCGTCCGGCCAGGGGAGTAATACCGAGTACGGTGAAATAGTCCGGCGTGATGATCTGGTGCGTCACGGCGGGCGGGAAAGGTCCCTCGGGAGGATCTGACCCCTCCACGAAGACAGGTGCTCCCAGCCCGAGAAAACCGTCGGGGATCTCGGAGGTTGCGGCTGCACTCACGATGCCCGGTATGGCCGTGAGTCGCTCACAGAGATCTTCGTGAAAGGCGATAGGCTGGTGATCCTCTTCGTACCGGGGACCGGCGAGCGGGATCGGTGCCGTCAGCAGGTTTTCAGTCTCGAAGCCCTGATCTATCTGCTTCAGCGACAGAAATCCTTTCGCCAGCAGGGTCGTGCCGGTGAGCAGAGTGAGCGTCAGGGCGATCTCACCGACCACCAGGCAGGAACGGAATCGATTCGTCCGGGAACCGGCTGACGATCGGGTGCTCTCGCTGTTGAGAAGCGGGGCCAGATCGGAACGGGACAGATCGAGGGCCGGGAACAGCCCGAACAGGACACCGCACAGGGCCGTCAGACCGGTCAGAATGGCCAGGACCGTGAGATCGATCGAGAAATCGAAATGAGGCGGAATGGGCAATCGGATGGCCGCCAGAAGAAGGTTCTGTCCCAGCCATCCCAGCAGCAGTCCCACCCCTCCACCGGCCAGTGCAATCAACATGCTTTCGGTTATCAGGAGCTGGAAGATCCGGCCCCGTCCGGCCCCCAGGGTGGCCCTGATGGCGATTTCCCGGCTCCTGGCCGTACCACGCACCAGCAGGATGCCGGCCAGGTTCGCACCGACCAGGAGGAGAATGAACAGCACCACCCCCTGAAAGAGCAGAGCCGCCGGACGGACATCTCCTTTCACCATCGTCTGCATGGTTTCAAGGACCGCCCCGATTTCCCGTGGGAGATCGGGATGAGCGGCGTTTATCCGTCGGGCGACTTCATTCAGATCGTTCCGGGCCTGGTCGAGGTCGATCCCCTCGTTCATCCGACCGATGACACTCAGGCTGTAACTTCCCCGCGATCCGTGGGGATCACCCTGCAGGGGCATCCAGACCAGTGCCGTCGAGGGGAAATGGAAGTCGGCGGGCATGACCCCGATCACCGTATGGGGAATGCCGTCCAGCTGGATCGATTCCCCTATCAGTTCCGGATCGGCCCTGAACCGCCGTCGCCAGAGATCCTCGCTGACAAGAACCACCGGCTGAGATCCGGGACGATCCTCTTCGGGGCGGATCGATCGTCCCAGAACCGGCTCCCGTCCGAGAAGGGCGGGCAGGTTGTGGGTGATCCACGCCCCCATGATCCGTTCCGGCTCCTCCCGACCGGTCAATGTCAGCGCGCCCCAACGGGTGGCGCCCATATCGTCGAAGGTCCGGTTCAGGGACCGGAAGTCTTCGAAATCGGGATAGGACACGGCCATCCGGCTGTATCCGGCCTGATGTTCCGCCACCAGACAGTGTATGAGCCGGTCCGGCTGTTCATAGGGCAGCGGATCGAGCAGGACGCCTTTCAGAAAGGGCAGGCAGACGACGTTGGCGCCGATACCGATACCCATGCAGAGGATGGCGGTGAGTGAGAAGAGCGGACTCTTCATGAGCATGCGGGTTGTGTGGCGGATATCCCGGGTGATGGTGAAGCGGAGGTTTCTCTCGGGTCTCCCGGGATCCGGGTGGTTCTGTTTACGGGATCGTCGGGCGTTCATGACCACCGACTCATCACGGATCCGCCCGTATCTGAGTCTTGTCAGGGCGGTCCGCAAGCACGCCCGTCGCAATTCTCGCCGGTACCGGCGCCCCGCTGCCGCCCGATCTCCCGTGGCGGCTCTGTGATCGTGCATCTCAACGAGTTCGCTCCGCAGGATGCGTGCCTCCGCCTCACCCAGTATCAGACGCAGGATTCTGCCAGTGAGCCGGTTCATCGGGCCCTATCGAGTTCGGTGGTAAAGCCATCCCAGAGGCTGATGAGCGCCTGCCGCATCTCGCGGAGCTTTTCCACACCCTCGGGGGTGAGATCGAAATAGCGCCGGACCCTGCCCTTCTCAGCCGGCTGATCATCGACCCGGGATTTGAGCAATCCCTTGGTTTCCAGACGACGCATGGCGATAAAGACCGCCGACTGGGCGACCTGGCGCCCGGTTCGTTCTTCGATCTCGAGGACGACCGAGACCGAGTAGGCTTCATCCTTGAGGCGAAGCACGGCCAGCAGGACCTGATGTTCGAGGTCACCCAGAGCTTTTCTCGTCATTGAGCGTCTCCTGGAACGAATAATTCACTATAATTGCTAGTCTAAATACGTTCTCACTTTCGGTGTTGTTTCACAGATTTGACTGGTAGCAGGATCCTGCTCCGACGATAAAGATCGGAATGCCCTCTCTGTGGAAAATGGGAGCGATATCGTACGATTAAGGATAAGACATTCGAATTTGCCACCCGCGTGCATTACGCCCTACAGCTGCCTT
>CAZNUA010000053.1:0-19479 GCA_964576115.1 uncultured Gemmatimonadota bacterium | reverse complement strand
CCGACGGCACCCTCTGGGTCGGCACCGCAGCAGGTCTGTACCGGCGATCCGGCGACAGGGGCACAGTCTTCGATGTTTCCGACGGCCTGACCGATGCCGACATCACCGCTCTGGCTCGAGATCCTGAGGGCGATCTCTGGATCGGCACCCGGCACGGTCTCAACCGTCTCGGTCGCGACGGAATCAGCACCTGTACCGTCGATGACGGCTTGAGCAACAACTTCATCCAGGTGATCCGGATCGATGCTCACAGCACCGTCTGGGTCGGCACCACAGTCGGTCTGAACCGGCTTGACCCCGACCGGGCCATCGCCACCCTGAAGGCCGCCCAGGGTCTGAGCGCCGACATGGTAGCCTCGCTCCTGGTGGGTCAGGGTCAGATCCTCTGGATCGGCACCCACGGCGGCGGGCTGAATATGATCCGGGATCCCCGGATTACCGGCTTTACGAACGTGCACGGCCTGACCAATGACATCATCTACACCGTTGCTCCCTCACCCGGCGGCGGATTCTGGGCCGGATCCTTCGCCGGCGACCTGGATCGCTACCACAACGGCGCCTTCGAGAACGTTCTGCCCCGCCGGAGTCTCGGATCCACCCGGATCAGGACCATTCTGGAAGACTCCGGCGGCGATCTCTGGATCGGGACCGACGTGGAGCTCTGCCGCTGGAGCCGGGGACGGCTCAGCCACTGCACCTTCGATGGACAGCCCCCTCCCGCTCCGATCAGAACCCTCTACCAGGACGAGAACGGGACGGTCCTGGTCGGAACCGATGGGGCGGGCGTTTTCACCATCGACGGCACCCGTCTTCTTCCCTGTTACTCGACTCCCGATCTGCGGTCGGGTTCGGTTCGCGCCATCCTGCGCGACGGCGCCGGCCGCCTCTGGATCGGCACCTACGGGGGGCTGACGCTGGTCGACGAGGAGGGCTGTCATACCTATACCAGCCGCAACGGACTGCCTTCGCAGCAGGCCGAGTACATCCGGTCGCTGACCGCCACGGCCGACGGCACGCTCTGGATCGGCACCTACGGCGGCGGCTTGCTCAGATTCCGCGAGGACTCCTTCATCGCCTGCACCAGCGCCGACGGCTTGCCGAGCGACGGTCTCTATCAGGTCATCGACGATCGCCGGGGCGGACTGTGGATGACCTCCAATGTCGGTCTGTGCCGGATTTCCCTCGATGAACTGAACCGTTTCGCGCAAGGCCGGATCGACCGGATCACCCCGATCACCTTCACCGAATCGGACGGCATGCCGAACCGGGAGTGCAACGGGGGCAGCCCCGGCGGTCTGATCACCACCGACGGCCGGCTCTGGTTCCCCACCCTGGGCGGTCTGGCCATGGTCGACCCGACCGGTCTGGAGAATCCCGCTCCGGCTCCGCCGGCTATCCTCGAGCAGGTGACCGTGGACGAACGGACGATCGACGATTCCGCTTCCCGCATCCTGGCCGCCAATCCGCAGCGGGTCGAATTCAGGTTCTCGGCGGTGAACTTTCTCGACCCCGAACGGACTCTCTTTCGCTACCGGCTGGAAGGCTTCGAGACCGGCTGGATCATAAGCCGGTCACAGCAAATCGCCCAGTACACCCATCTGGCTCCCGGCGAGTATCGCTTCCTGCTCGAAGCTTCCCGTGACGGCGCGACCTGGAGCAACGAGGCCGCGGTCTGGTCTTTCAGAATCCGTCCGGCTTTCTATGAAACGTTACTCTTCTATCTGCTGGGAGCGATTGCCATCGCCGGCGGGGTACGCGTCGTCATCCACAGGCGTCTGCGGACGATACAGCGCAACGAGCGGATTCTGCAGGAACGTGTCGACGAAGCTCTGGCACAGGTCAGCACCCTGCGGGGCATGCTGCCGATCTGCTCTCGCTGCAAGAAAGTCCGTGACGACGACGGCTACTGGAACCAGATCGAGACCTACGTGCACGAGCACTCCGAAGCCGAGTTCAGTCACGGACTCTGTCCCGATTGTCTGAAGGAACTCTACCCGGAATTCGCCGACAGGATCATGGCCGGGCCGACCCCCGACATCGGGGGAAAAGAAGGGGAGACAGGGACGGAAGGGGAGAAGTAGGGAGAAGGGTATGGCACCGCTCCTCCCCCGGGGGTGACAGCTGACGCCGGATCGGGCAGATCCGCTTCAGCCCAGGGCGGAAGCGATCTCATCGAAACCCTGTTGCAGGGCGGCAACCCTGGCGTTCAGGCCCGCCAGCAGACCCATCCGGGCCTGGGCCTCGATCTCTCCGGCGATGTCGGCCAGTTCGGCGAATCCGAGGTTCGCGGCGGCTCCCTTCAGGGAGTGGGCCGCTCCCGCCACGGCTCCGACGTCGTCGTTCTCCAGGGCCATGCTCAGGTTCTGCAGATCATTCGGGGCTGTGGCGAGCAGGAGTTCGACGAGTTCGGTATACTCCTCCTCTTCAAGCCCGAGTTTCGCTGCCAGTTCGGCGAAATTCATGACCGATCCTTTCTTCGCATCATCTTCCGGGCAGGGCGATCCGGTCTTCACCCCCGACCCGATGATTCCTTCTCCAGAAACCGCCGCAGCCGGGCGGCGCGGTGATCGAGTTCCCGTCTGAGCCGGGTTGATGGAACGTGGCCGTTTCCGGTCGCATCAGCCTGGGTAAGGGCGGCGGTGGTCATTTCGAGAGCCCGTGTGAAATCGCGGTTGCGATGTTCGTAATGCTTGGCCGCTTCGACATACGGGGTAGCGTCGAAACCGAGCTCGGCACTGACCCTTTCCTGGCGGGCGATAAGGGATTTCCAGACTTCCAGCGCCTTGCTGTATTCCCCCGTCCGTTTGTAGAGCAGACCGAGGTCGCGCAGATCGCGGTACGAGGCCGCCCGTCGCGAGCGGGCCTCTTCGAGCAGGGTGAGGGCCGTTTCCCGATCCCCCCGCCGACCGTGCAGGCGGCCCAGTCCCGCCAGCGCCCGCGGATCGAGTTCGGGGCGACAGCAGAGATGCAGGAAGTGAGCCGTCAGAGTCAGCAGGGTCACCACGTCGAGGAAGTTATGTTCGAAAACACCTGTGAGGGGGAGAGGATCGCCTCCGGTCAGATAGGTGAAATAGAGGCGGGGAATCTCCTCTCCCGGCACATCTCCTTCACGGTGCTGGCCCAGAAGTTCGCGCTCGAGGGTCTGCAGGCGACAGTTCTCGAAAGTCCCGCTGTACAGCAACCGGGCCGGCTGCAGAAGGTCCAGATGCGGCCGGGTACCGAAACCGGGGGGCAGGCGGTTGAGAACGGTACGGGTATCGAGCAGAGGCAGATCGTAGCGGCGGCCGTTGAAACTCACCAGGACCTCGAACCGTTCGGCCAGTTCCCCGGCCCGGTAGAGCAGCGCCCCTTCATCTTCGAAATCGCGCAGGAACAGCTGTTCGACGACGAAGTCTCCCCGTTCGATCCATCCCAGTCCGAGCAGAAAGACGTAGGTCCCGGTACCTCCCGCCAAACCGGTGGTCTCAGTATCGAGAAAGAGAGCCCGTTGCAGCGTGAAATCGGCCAGGTCGGGATTCTCGAGCAGGGCTGCGAGAACCCCGGCCGAACCTGCCGGCACCTCCAGATCCTGTACCGGTTCCAGGGCTGCGAGCGGCACCCGCCAGCGGAACTGCTGTATCCGGCCCCGCTCGTTCTCGATCTCCCGGCCCCGGAAGGTGCCGCCGTAGGGAGTCGGCCGGTCGGCGGCGATTTCTCCCGCCAGCCGGGCAGCCGTATACACCCGCGGCAGAGGGGTTCCGCCGTCTCCGGGGTCAGCGGCCGGATACAGGGCCCGTTCCAGTCGCTCCCGCATGGCCGGGCTCAGGCTGTTGCCCGCCGAACGGAGTTCCCCCCGATCGAGCGCCCGGGAAAGGCGATGGCGGATATCGCGGGTCACGGCACGTCTCTCCCGCCCGGTTCCAGAACGGCATCGAGGATCTCGAGCGCGGTGGCCTTGCCCTGCCGGCTCACCTCGCCGACCGGGCCCACGCACGAGGGACAACCCTCGAGACAGCTGCAGCCGGCGATCAGGTCGCGGGTGGCCGCGAGCAGCTGAGGAGCCAGATCGTAGAGAGCGGTCGAGAGACCGATCCCGCCGGGATACCGATCGTAGAGAAAGATGGTGGGCTGGAAGGTCTCGAGACGGTCCAGATCGATATCGCGCTCTCCCCGTCCGATCCCGGCCGAATAGCGCACCCCCCGCCCCCCCCGGCCCAGAGTGGCGTGCCAGGTGGCTGACTGGTCTCCCACGCTGCGGCCCAGATCGCGAACATCGCACATGACGTGAAGCGAGGCCACTTCCTGCAGGGCGTACGCGATTCCGAACATGCCGTCGACGATGTCGGCCCGCGAACGCTCCAGGGCAACGAGAGTCGACTCGGGCACCGTCACCCAGACGGCGGTGGTATGCATCTCGTGGTCGGGCAGGTTGACGTCCCCGAAACCGACGTTCTCGGAGGTGTAGAACTTGATCTTCTTGAAACCGGAAACATGGGTCAGGACGTGTACCTCACCGTTCTCGACCAGATACCGTTCGACGAACGGCTCTCGCCCTCCGTTCCCCTCCGGCGATTCGGCTCGTCCCCCCACGCCGCGCACCCCGGTGGGACCTCCGGCGGGAGTCACTCCCACACCGGCCAGGGGGCGCTCCTCGGCCCGGACCTCGCCGTCCTCTTCCGGCGTCAGGAACTCGCCGCTGATCCGGGCTCCGGGAAACGAGGAATCGAAGACATCGAGGATCCGCACCCGGGTGTAGCTGACGGCGTCGGTGAAATAATCGGTGTCGGTCGGACGTACGAAAGCCTTGCGGTTCTCGTAATCGAGTTCTTCGACCTGGTACTGTTCGGACTGCACCATGTAGATGGCGCCTTCGTACAGCGTCTCGGGGGCGGAATCGAAATCCACTTCGGCGATCACCCGGCTCTGGCGATTGCGATCGATCACCACGAAGTTCTCCGGATCGGCACTGCGCAGGCTGACCTCGTCGGCCGGATAGGCATCCTGCATCCAGTGCCAGCGCGAGCCCGCCTTGTTGAGAACCTTCTGTTCGACCAGGTAGTCGAGGATTTCCTCGAGCGGCTCCGAGCCGAAGCTCTCGCCCTGCTCGAAGGGCAGTTCGAAGGCGGCGCATTTGATGTGACTGACCAGAATCAGCAGGTTGTCGGCATTGATGCGGCCGTGTTCGGGGCTGCGGCCGAAAAAGTAGCCGGGATTGGTCACCATGAACTGGTCCAGCGGCCGCGAGGACGCGACCAGTACCGCGGCCGAGGTCTCTGTCCGGCGCCCGGCCCGACCCGCCTGCTGCCAGGCACTGGCGATTGAACCCGGATAGCCCGCCATGACGCAGGTCTGCAGATCCCCGATGTCGATCCCCAGTTCCAGGGCGTTGGTCGAGACCACCCCCCGCACCTGCCCCGAACGCAGGCCGGCCTCGATCTCGCGCCGCATCAGGGGCAGGTAGCCGCCGCGGTAACCCCGGATCACACTCCGGTCGGTCCGTTTGCGGTCGAAGGTGT
This sequence comes from uncultured Gemmatimonadota bacterium, assembly GCA_964576115.1. Classification (GTDB taxonomy): domain Bacteria; phylum Blakebacterota; class Blakebacteria; order Blakebacterales; family Blakebacteraceae; genus CAYSYY01. Next base: position 13,984 of record CAZNUA010000053.1, on the reverse strand, counting down.
CCTTCAGGTAACGGGTGAGGATCTCCACGTGCAGGCGCGAGCCGGCGAAGACGATCGTCTGGGCTCCGGCGCGCAGGAAGAGACGGGCCCACTTGCGGGCGTGGCTCAGGCTGCCGGCCCGGATGCCGAGCTGTTCGTTCACGATCGGCGGGTTGTAGAGCACGAACTGCTTGCGGGCCTGGGGAGCGCCGTTTTCCTCGACCAGGGCCACCGGCCGTTCGAGCAGGGCTTCGGCCAGTTGGCGCGGATTGGCGATCGTGGCCGAGGCGCAGATGAAGAGCGGCTCGGAGCCGTAGAAGCGGCAGATGCGTCGCAGGCGGCGGATCAGGTTGGCCAGGTGAGAACCGAAAACCCCCCGGTAGGTGTGCAGCTCGTCGATGACGACGTAGCGCAGGTTCTCGAAAAGCTTCTGCCAGCGGGTGTGATGGGGCAGGATCCCCTGGTGGAGCATGTCGGGATTGGTCACCACGAGGTGTCCCCGGGCCCGGATCGCCTGGCGGGCATCCGACGGGGTATCGCCGTCGTAGGTGAAGGTCCTGATGTCGGCCCCGAGCCGGTCGATGATTTCCTGCAGCTCGTTGACCTGGTCCTGGCTCAGGGCCTTGGTCGGGAAGAGGTAGAGGGCCCGGGCGGCGGAATCGGCCAGTACGCTCTGCAGGATGGGCAGGTTGTAACAGAGGGTTTTCCCCGAGGCGGTCGGGGTGACGACCACAACGTCACGGCCGGCCAGCACGTGTTCCCAGACCCGGCTCTGGTGGATCCACGGCCGGGCGATGCCGCGCTTTTCGTAGGCGGTACGCAGGGCCGGTTCGATCCCGGCCGGCCACTCGCCGTAGCGGGCCGGGCGAGCCTCGAGAGTGCGCACGGCAGTGACACACTCGCGCGCCCACGGCCGCGCGAGCACCCGCTCCAGGAAGGCCTCGAAGGACCCTTTCTCTGCCCCCTGTCCGTTCATCGCGCAAGTCAAAGAACGACCGGCCCCCGACAGCAGGCCCCCTGCCTCACGCGCTCCTCAGACCCGAGCCCGCGCAGAATCGCGTGTCCCTGCATGTTCGCGTATTCTTCGCCTCTCAGGCGGGGGTCGCCGACGATCGTGAATCGCGCTCGATCACCGCCCGGTTCTCCACCCGTTCGGGTTCGGGATAGTGCGGGTCAAAGCGTAAGGAAGAGAGCCGGTCCGGTGTCGAAAAAGTGATCCCCCCGGTCCGAAGCCCGACGGCCGGCACGCGGTAGTACCGGCACACACCTCGCTCACGAGGAGGGCGAAATCGATGAACCGTATCGTAAAGATCTCAGCCGCCGCACTGGCGGCACTGGCCATGCTTGTCATCCTGCCGGCCACCATGCAGGCGCAGAACCCCGATCTTTCGGGCACCTGGGCCTTCAATGCCGACAAGAGTCAGATGGGGCAGGCTCCGGGCGGCGGCCGGACCGGCGGCCGCGGCGGCGGCCGCATGGGCGGTGGTGGCGACATGACCATCACCACCGAGGGCAACAGCATCAGCATCACGCGGACCTTCCAGGGCCGGGAAGGCCCGATGGAACGCGTCGAGACCTACATCTGCGACGGCGAGAAACACACCCAGGAGACGGGCCGGGGTTCGAGCGAATATACGGCCGAGTGGAAAGACGGCGTGCTGCACGTCTCGGCGACCATGGGATTCGGCGACCGCACCTTCACCACCACCTCGACCTACACCCTGAAGGAAGAGGGCAAGGTCCTCGAGGTCGTCAGTCAGATGCCCGGCTTCCAGGGCGGCGGCACCAGAACCCAGACGATGGTCTACGACAAGAAGTGAGACGAGGGGCGATGAAGAAAACCGTTCTTCTTTCTCTGGGCGGAGCGATCCTGGTCGCTCTCGCCCTGCCTCCCGCAGTTGCCGCTCAGGGCATCGAGGCATTCAGCGGCCGCTGGGTCATCATGAGGGAACGCTGTGTCCCCCCTCAGCAACAGGGCCAGCCGACCGTGCAGACCGGAGTGCCCAACCGCATCGACATCGAGATCGAGGCTGACACCCTGAGCATCACGGTCCGCAAGGAGCTGCGGGGCGGTACGCTGCAGCGCTACACCGACACTTTCGCCATCGACGGGGAGGAGTACCCCTTCGAACACGAGGGGGGAACCGGCGTCATCACCGCCAAGTGGGAAAGCGACAACCTGGTCATCACCCGGCGGACTGAGATGCAGATGCAGGGCCGGACCATGGTCATGGAACAGCATGAAACCTGGCAGGCAGGTGAGCTCGAAGACGGCAGTCCCATTCTGGCTATCTTCGTCCAGCCCCCCATGCCGGTCAGCGGCGTCCCCGGGGCCGGAGGCATGCAGCGGGGCGCAGACCTGCCCAGTTCCCGGGGAGGCGGCCGGATGGGCGGTCGTATGGGGGGCGGTCGCGGCGGCGGTACTGCCACGGTTCTGGCCTATTCGAAGAGGCGTCTGGAGAACCGCTGAGGGTAATCGTACCGGTAGTTCGACTCGACTCGACTCCTGCCAGGAGCCTGGCAACTCAATAGTGACGGAGGGCCACGACCGGGTCCACCCGGGCGGCCCTCCGTGCCGGGTACCAGCCCGCCGCCAGGCTGACGCCGACCGCGAAGAGCAGCCCGCCAAGAATCAGCCAGAGGGGGAAGGCCACCAGGTCGACCTGTACCTCCCCCGCCCGCTGGAACTGCCAGTTGGCGAAGAGGTTCGTGATCTCGGCCACGACCTTGCCCAGAACGAGCCCGCCGATTCCGCCGAACAGGCCGATCACGGCCGCCTCGGTCAGAAACAGCCGCATCACGTCGGCATTCGACGCTCCCAGTGACTTGAGCAGGCCGATCTCGCCGGTGCGCTCGAGAACCGCCATCACGAGGGTGTTCACGATCATCATGGCGGCGACAAAGAGACTCACCCCGCCCAGAACCGCCAGAAAGCCGTTCAGAATCACGAAACCGGTCCTGATCTCGGAGATCTGATCCAGAATCGAGGCCCCGCGCAGACCGCGCTGGCGCAGACGGTCCTGAACTGCCCTGACCTGCAGGACGTCCTCAGCCAGGATCTGGAGCGACGGGTACTCCCCGCCATAGATCTCGCCGGTCAGTACCGTTTCCAGACTGCGCAATGCCCGGCTGTAGAGCGGTTCGATCACCGCGGGCGGAATCCAGAGGCTCACTCCCAGCATGTCGGTCAGCGTGGCCTGGCCCTCGACGATCCCCACGATCTGCACTTCGAGCGTGACCGAAGAGATGAACCGGCCGGTCAGCGTGCGGAGCATTCCGGCGATCGGCAGCGACTCGAGTCCGCCGGGCGGCGTCAGTTCCCTTTCTTCCTCTCCGCTCCCCGGTGCCTGGGCCACCACGAAGGAAACCCGTCGGCCGAGAAGAGTGTCGGGAGCCGCCCCCTCCGGAAGCAGGCTTTCGGCAGCCCGGGCCGAGAGCATGATGACCCCCTCCTCGCCCGCCTCGTAGATCCTTCCGGCCACGAGTGTGATCCGGCCGCTCGCCACCTGCTCGGCCACCACCCGGGCGGGCAGCCCTTCGAGAGTGCGCAGAGTGCGTTCGGAGTCGAACAGGAGCAGGCCGGGCAGAGTGATCTGGGGCCAGGCGTCACGCACGCCGGGCAGCCGGCGCAGCTCTTCCACTGCGGCGTCATCGAGAATGATACCCGAATCGGGTCTGACCGTGATGGCGGTCAGCAGGTTTTCCTCGTTGAAGGCCTGCAGTACCCGGCGCTGGGTGCCGGTACCGACCGAAACCATGCTGGTCATGGCCCCGATACCGATCGAGACTCCGGCTGCGGTCAGAATGGTGCGCAGGCGGGCTTTGCCGAGATGGGAGAAGGCATAGCCGAGAGCGTCGCGCCCGATCACAGCGTACGCTCCTCGATCGCACGGCCGTCGGAGAGACGGATCAGGCGATCGGCGATCTGTTCCATGGCCGTTTCGTCGTGGCTGACCAGCACGATCGTGAATCCGTCCTCGCGGTTGAGCCCGGCGATGAGTTCGAGGATCTCACGGCTGGTCCGCGAATCGAGGTTGCCGGTCGGTTCGTCGGCCAGCAGCAGACGGGGCTGCTTGATCAGTGCCCGGGCAATGGCGACCCGCTGCTGCTCGCCCCCGCTCAGTTCGCTCGGAACGTGGTCGGCCCGGTTCGCCAGTCCCACCCGTTCGAGCACCTCTTCGGCCCGCCGGCGGCGTTCTGCGGCCGGTACGTTCTGCAGCATCAGGGGCAATTCGATGTTTTCGAGCGCGGTACGCTCGGGCAGCAGGTGGAAGGCCTGAAAGATGATGGCGACGGTGGTGCGGCGATAGAGCGCCAGCTGCCGCTCGTCGAGCGCACCCAGTTCCCGGCCCATGACCGCGATGGAGCCCGATGAGGGCGTGTCGAGACCGCCGATCAGGTTCAGGAGCGTGGTCTTGCCCGAACCGCTCGTCCCGACGACGGCGAAGAGCTCGCCCGGGTCGATCTCGAGGTCGAGACCGTCCACGGCCCGTACGGTGTAGTCACCCCGACGGAAATGCCGGGTCAGGTCCTGACAGACGACCGCCTTAATCGCGCCGCACCGCCTCCCGTCGGGCCAGGGCGAGATGACCTGCCACGGCTCGTTTCAGGAAGGGAAAGTCGACCGGTTTGGGAATGTAATCCACCGCCCCCAGATCGATGCACTCCTGGGCGATCTCAGAATCCCGGAAGGCCGAGACCATGATGACCCGCGCCTTGATTCCCTGTTCGGTCAGTATTTGCAATGTCTGCCGGCCGTCGAGGTCGGGCATGGCGATATCGAGCAGAATCACGTGAGGGTTCCACTCCCCGGCGGTTGCAAGACCTTCCCGTCCCCCCAACGCCAGGCGCACCTCGACATCCTCGAGCAGATTGATCATGCTCCCCAGAGCATCGGATACCAGAGGGTCGTCATCCACGATGAGAATCCGGCCAGGGCCCGACTCCTGCGTTCGGCGGTCCTCAGCATCCAGTGTTTCCGGTTCCGGAGCGCGGGACGGGGCGGCGTCCAGCACGGTCAGCGTGGTCCGGACCAGCGATTCCACACCGTCACCCTTGCGCAGGAAACTGTGCGCCCCCAGTTCCATCGCCCGTCGCTGCAGGTCGGGGGGATCGTCGGCCGAGACTACCACCACCGGCGGCGGCGGCGAGGTCAGGGTCCGGACCGTTTCGAGGACCTGCAGACCGTTCCCGTCGCCCAAAACCATGTCGAGGATGATCAGATCGAACTCGCCGGTCCCGAGTTTCTCGTCGGCTTCGACCACACTGCCGGCTGTGGTGACCGCACAGGGACTGTTCTCGAACGGCCCCCAGCTGGTAAAGACCTCGGTCATGAAATTCTGGATCGCTTCGTTGTCGTCGACCAGAAGGATCCTTGCGGCCGGTTTCTCGGATGCGCTGCCCATAGCGAACCTCCCGGGCTATTTCAGCCAGGTCTCGAAGAGTTTGAAGATACGCTTGTACTCGTCCATCCACGAGGTCGGTTCAGTGAAACCGTGACCCTCAACGGGATAGAGCGCGAGTTCCCAGTTCTCCTTCCGGAGTTCGATGAGGCGCTGGGCGAGCCGAATGGAATCCTGGGGGTGTACATTGGTATCTACCAGACCGTGACAGATGAGTAAAGCCCCGTCGAGCCCTTCGGCGTGATAGATCGGCGATGAGCGCGCATAGGCCACCGAGTCGGCCTGGGGGACGTTCAGGATGTTCGCGGTGTAGCCGTGATTGTAGTGCGCCCAATCGGTCACCGGCCGCAGGGCCGCTCCGGCGGCAAAGGTATCGGTCGTGAACATCGCCATCAGGGTCATGAACCCGCCATAGGATCCTCCGTAGATGCCGATCCGGTCGGGATCGACATCGTATTCGTCGATCAGCCAGCGGGCTCCATCGACCTGGTCGGTCAGATCTTTATCCCCCATCCAGCGATAAATACCGGTGCGCCAGTCGCGGCCGTAGCCGGCCGAACCCCGGTAGTCGATGTCGAGTACGAGGTAACCTTCCTGCATCAGGAAGTGGTGGAACATGTATTCGCGCTGATACGAACTCCACCAGGTATGGGCGTTCTGCAGATACCCCGCGCCGTGAACGAAAATCACCGCCGGCCCCCCGGGCTGCCAGTTTTCGTCGCGGTACAGACGGGCGTAGACCGTGGCGCCGTCCCGGGCGGCAAACGTCACCACCGGCGGCGCGATCCAGTCGCAGGAACGCCATTCGGGGCTGGTGGATTCGGTTACCTGAACCAGTTCGTCACCGGGGCGCAGGCGCTTGACGTAGAGCTCGGCTGGATGATCGGCCCGGCTCCACAGATCGGCCAACCAGTGTCCGTCGGGGCTCACCGACACATTATGGGCCCCCTGCCCGGAGGTGTAGCGGGTCCACTCGCCGCCGGCAAGCGGCATGGAATAGAAATGCCGTACTCCGGGGTGGGTGTCGTTGGCCGCAAAGAACCAGCGATCGTTCTCCTCATCGAGCCGGACGTTGTAGATCTCGAAGGCGCCCGCGGTCAGGGCTCGCTCGCCCGAGCCGTCGAAGTTCTTCACATAGAGGTGGGCATAGCCGGTTTTCTCGGACAGATACCAGAGGCTCTCGCCGTCGGGCATCCATCCCAGACCGTACACCGGTCCCCCGATCCAGGCGTCGTCGTGCTGGTGGTCGATGAGGTGAACCCGGCCCGATTCCAGCTCCAGCCCGAGCAGGAAACGATCCTTGTTGTCGAGCGAGCGAACCTCCACGATGCCCCGCCGGTTGTCGGGCCCGATCTGCGGCAGGCTGATGCGTACCGGCAGGACCGCTCCCTGTTGTTCTTTCCAGTTGCCGTCGGCATTCGGCGGCCCGAGCGGTTCGGCCACCAGATCGTCGAGCAGGGAGAGATCGACCGCGAAGCTCGTATCGCGCTCGGTATCGGCAATGCCCAGCCGGTAGCGCCCGAGCGGTTCGCCCACCTTGGTACGGGAGTTGCGGTCGCGGACGAAGCCGTCTTCGGTCACGTAGTCGGGCACGATCGTCCGCTGTCCCTGCTGCCGGGGGCGGATATAGAGCAGGTAGGGGACGAAGCGACCGTCGGAGGTGATCGTGCTCCCGGCGAACTGCTCTCCCGCCCCGGGCCGCACCGTGAGCGGGCGCTCCGGATTCGGGAAGCGCTCCCGGGCCGCCCGGCTGCGTTCGGCCGCTTCGCGCCGGCTGCGGACGATATCGAACAGCTCGAGCTGCTGGGCCTCGAGCCAGGTCTGCAGTTCGGTCTTCGGGGCCCCGCGCTCTCCCGCTGCCTCGCGGCCGCTCTCGAAACGGATCCACTGGCGCAGCTCGCCCCCGGCGGGGGTGATGCTGAAGTGATCGGTACCCGAGGTGAAAAAGAGGCGCTCTTCATCGGCCGACCACTGCACCGAACTCTCCGCGTCGGTTGTGAACGTGAGACGGGTCTGCTCGCCGCGCCGGGCGTCCCAGATCCACAGGTCGCCGTCGCGGGTGAAAACCCTCCGGCGATGGGCTTCATCCCAGACGCCGGCGAAGGAGAGCGAGACCCCCCCGCTGTAGCCCGATCGCACCACCGCCGGCAGAGCCAGCAGCTCATCCAGTGGGACCATTTCGGGCTCTCCTCCGGCAGCCGGTACCCGCCAGACCTGCGGTTCACCGGTCCGTTCCCGATCCCACTGGAAGTAGAGGAAGCGCGAGTCCTCGCTCCAGACGATCCCCGAGGGGGGCGAGCTCACCCACGACTGATCCTGCATGATTGTCTCGATGTCGAGCCGGCCGGCCCCCGCCTGAGCCCGGGCCGCAGCGGGCGCCGCAGCGAGAAGGGCGAGGATCGCGAGCGCGAGCAAACCGGCAGCGCGAGCGGTGCGCTCGCGGGACGGTAGCGAAGCAGGGGAAAGCAGTCGGGTACAAAATGGGGCGTGCTTCATCTGAGCCTCCTCGGTGTGCGGAATACAGGTCCGGCGGTCGTGACAGAACCAACCTGTAACGTTATACAAAGAAATGCGCGATGAGAATGGTGAAACCCGGGCCCGACCGGATCCCGATTCGACCGGCCCGCACCGGCGGCGGTGCGGACGGCAGTGAAGAAGCTCCGATCCGTGCCGTATCCTGAGGTGTAGCACGGATACGGATTCGATCCTATCTTTGATCGGGTAGGAGAACACCCCCACCCTCAGGAGGCTCTGACCGTGCACACCCGGAATACTCTGCTCACCGCCGGCTTGCTCGCTGCCTGTCTGCTCGCCCTGCCCGCCGGGGCCGGGGCGCAGATCATGAAACCCGAGGAGGTCGTCAACCTCACCCCGGCTCTGCCGAAAACCGGCTTCGAACCGGGCGCCACCTTCCAGGCCGCAGTCGTGGTCGAGATCGCCGCCGGTTACCATCTCTACGCCCACGGCACGACCGATCCGATGGTGATCGCGACCGACCTGAAGATCCCCGAGGATTCGCCCGTGGCCTGGCCCTTCGTGCGCTACCCCGAGGATTATAAGAAACCCGATGAGGACCTGCCCGGGCTCATCGGCGAGGAGTACTGGGACCGGATCGTCATCAAACTGGTCGGCCGCCTGCCTGCCGATGCCGAAACGGGCGAGCTGGAAGTACCGATGGGTCTGTACTATCAGACCTGCACCGAGCAGGTCTGCCTGATGCCGACCACCAAGGCCTTCACCTTTACCATCCCCGTGGTCGCTCCGGGGACCGAAGTCGAAACGATCAATCAGGAGATCTTCGGGGACGGCGGCCTGCACTGAGGCCTCCCGCCGGACTGAACGCTCCTGTGTAACCGGGCGCCAGAAAGGACAGCGACCATGGCCGCAGCCGCATCGTTGACCGACGTCGAGAAGACCTACCGGGTCGGGGCGGTTGACGTCCCCGCGATCAGGGGGCTCACCCTCGAGATCGAAGACGGCTCCTTCATGAGCATCGCGGGCCCCTCCGGCTCGGGCAAGACCACCCTGCTGAACCTCCTCGGCGTGCTCGACACTCCGACCGCCGGAACCATCCGGATCGGCGGCGAGTCCACCGAGGGGCTCTCGTCGAAGGCCATCGCCGATTTCCGCAACACCCACCTCGGCTTCGTCTTCCAGACTTTCAACCTGATCCCGGTGCTGACCGCCTTCGAGAACGTGGAGTTCCCCCTGCATCTGAAAGGGGTCACCGATGCCGGTGAACGGGCCCGGAGAGTCGAGGAGATCCTCGAGGACGTGGGGCTGGCCGGCCTGTCGGACCGACGCCCCAACGAACTGAGCGGAGGTCAGCAACAGCGGGTTGCGGTGGCCCGGGCGCTGGTCAAGGAGCCCACGCTGGTCCTGGCCGACGAACCGACCGCCAACCTCGATTCGACCACGGCCGAGGAACTCATGGCCCTGATGCACGAGATGAACGAACGCCGGGGCACGACCTTCGTCTTCTCCACCCACGATCCCCTGGTGATGGGACACGCCTCCCGGCTGGTGATGCTGCGCGACGGGATGGTGGAATCGGATGAGCGGAGAGGCAACGGCCATGGATGAGATCGTCCCCGGTACCCTGGATTTCGGGACCACCTTCCGGCTCGGGATCAGGAACCTGTTCCGCAACCGGCGGCGCACCCTGATCACCGCCTCGACGGTGGCCATCGCCGTGGTCCTGATGCAGTTCAGCTTCTCCCTGATGGCGGGTCTCGAACAGCAGAGCTTCGACAACCTGATCAACTTTCAGACCGGTCACGCCAAGGTCTATGCCGCCGGATACTTCGACGAGAGGAACGAGCTACCCCTGGAGCCCGTTCTGGACGATTTCGCCGGACTTCGGGCCACGATCGAGTCGGTACCCGGCGTGGCCGCCACGACTCCCCGCCTGACCTTCTTCGCCCAGCTCTCGAACGGGGTGGATCAGATCCCCTGCCAGGGCATCGGCATCGACCTTTCGGGTAGCGACACCGACGTCTTCCGCATCCCGGAGGCGATCGTGGACGGGGCCTATCTCGATCCCGCGGAGGAGGGCATGCTGCTCGGCAGCGGGCTGGCCGATCTCTTTGCGGTCGCGCCCGGCGACTGGCTGACGGTCCTGACCAAGACGGCCGCGGGTGCGTACGAAGCGCTCGATCTGCCGGTCATCGGCGTCATCGGTACCGGCAATCCCCTGATCGACCAGAACTCGTTCCTGATCTCCCTGAACGGAGCCCAGGAGGTGCTGGAGATGCCGGAGTCGGTGACCGAACTCGCCCTGCGGTTCCGGATGGGGGTGCGGGAAGAGGCAGCCATGCAGCGGGTAAACGAAGCCCTGGCGGGCTCCGGTGACGTAGAGGTGAAGGGTTGGCGCTCGATCGAGGACAATTTCATCGCCCTGACCAAGATCAAGCGTTCGGGGCAGGGCGTCATGCTGGGCATCCTGTTGCTCATGGCCGTGGTCGGCATCACCAACACCATCCTCATGGCCACTTACGAGCGAACCCGGGAGATCGGGATGCTCATGGCCATGGGACTGCGCCGGCAGGGCGTGCGCCGGATTTTCCTCGTCGAGGGCGCCGTGAATGGTCTGCTCGGCGGGGCTGTCGGAACCCTGATCGCGCTCATTCCCATCATCTGGCTGGCCACCAACGGCTGGGACCTCACCGCCACCTACGGGGATATGGATATCGGCTACCCCGTCCGGGGGGTCATCTATCCCGCCTTCAACCTCGTCATGATCGTCGTGATCTGGCTCGCGACCGGATTGCTGGCGACGCTGGCGGCGCTCTATCCGGCCGCCCGGGCGAGCCGACTCGATGCCGTGGAGGCGCTACGCCATGTCTGATCCGAACCGGCGCCTCCCCCTGCTCCGCCTGGCGGTACGCAACACCCGGCGCAACACCCGGCGCACTCTATTGACGATGTCCGCGGTCCTGGCCGCGGTGGCCGTCGTGACCTTCGCTTTCGGATACATCAACGGTCTCCTCGACGATTTCCTGGATAGCTGGGCCAGGATCCAGTCGGGACACATCCGGATCACCCAGAGCGAGTATCCGGACCGGGAGCGGTTTCTTCCCCTGCATTTGAATGTGCCCCATCTCTCCGAGCTCCTGCCCGTCATCCGCTCCCACCCCGATGTCGTCGAGGCCCTGCCCCGGATCAGAACCGCTGTCCTGGCCGACAACGGCACAGACAACCGGGCGGCCATCCTCATCGGAGCCGACCTGGAGCGGGAGGTCGGCTACCTCGATATCCTGGCCATGGTATCGGAGGGACGGGCGCCGCAGGCGGGTGAAGCCGGGCTGCTGGTCGGTCACCTGCTGGCCGAGCATCTGGGGCTTACAGTCGGCGACACCCTGACCCTGCTGGGGCAGACCGCCTATCGCTCGCTGGGCGGCCTGCGGGCGCCGATCACGGGGCTGGCGGCCACCGGAGTCGATCCGCTCGACCGGGTGACCGTTTTCCTGCCCCTCGACCAGGCCCAGGAGATGACCTACCTCGAGGATGCGACAACCGAGATTCTCGTCTTCGTCGAGGATTTCGAAGAGGCGGATGTGACAGCCGTCTCTCTGCACGCCGAACTCGATCCCCTCGTTCCCGGTGGCGTGGCAGTTACCCCCTGGAAAGAGCAGGGCGAGATCTTCCAGCTGCTGGACATGGCCGATGCCATCTACGCGGTCATCATGTTCATCTTCCTCTTCATGGCGGGACTGATCATCGTCAACACCATGCTCATGACGGTCATGGAACGCACCCAGGAGTTCGGGATGCTGAGTGCGATGGGGATGCGCACCTCGCATATCTTCGGACTCATCATCAGCGAGGGGATGATCATCGGTCTCATCGGAGCCGTGATCGGCGCTCTGGTGGGCAGCGGTTTCGCCCTCTGGCTCGAGAAGACCGGCCTCAACATGTCCAAGGCCTTCGAGGGCATGGACTGGCCGGTGAGCGCGATATTCTACCCCGACTGGAAACTGAGCCACCTGATCATCGGGATCGGCCTGGGAGTACTCACCGCGGGGGCCGCCACTCTGCTGCCGGCCCGACGGGCGATCCGGATGAAGCCGGCGGAGGCCTTGAGAGAATGATCATTGCCGTCCTGAAGCCCGCTCCGAGATACCCGATCGTTCTTCTGTCCGCGATCCTCTTCGGCTGTCTGCTGCTGCCGGCGACGGTCCGGGCCCAGCCCTCGGCCGAGGAGATCCTGCGCCGGGTCGATGCCAACATGACCTTCACCAGCGCCCGGTCCACCGCCCGCATGATCATTACCTACTCCGACGGCGACGTGCGCGAGCTCGAGTTCAGCTCGTGGTCGCAGGGCGAGGACCGCTCTTTCCTCGAGTTCACCGCCCCGGCCCGCGATGCCGGCAGCCGCTTCCTGCGCCTGGGCCCCGACCTGATGTGGATCTACCTGCCCCGGGTGGGCAAGAGCGTGCGCATACAGGGGCACATGCTGCGCCAGGGACTGATGGGCAGCGACTTCTCCTACGGCGACGCCTCGGAGAATCCCAGCCTGATCGAGGACTACGACGCCGTGATCGAGGGTCAAGAGGAGATCGACGGCCGCCCTGCCTGGGTGCTGCACCTCACCGGCAAGACCAGCGGTCTGGCCTATCCTTCAGAGCGGCTCTGGATCGACACCGAACGCTGGATACCCCTGAAAGAAGAGCGCTACGCCCGCAGCGGCCGTCTGCTCAAGACCGCCACCCTGGGGGACGTACGCCGGGTGGGTGAGCGCTGGTATCCCTTCCGGATCACCCTCGACAACGCCCTGCAGGCCGATACCTCGACCACCCTGGAACTCATCGAGTTCGAACTCGATGTTGAGGTCCCCGAGGAGATCTTCACGCTGCGCTATCTCGAGGGAGGGGATTTGTGAGGCGATCCTCCAGCCGACGGTCACTCATCGCCTTACCACTCATCCTTCCCTGCTCACTCCCGCACCTGTTCTCCATCCTGCTCCTGTTCGCCGGAACGCTCGTCTCCGGGCCGCGGACCGCCCGGGCCCAGGAGGGAGCCGTTCTGACCGGCTACTTCGAGCACCAGTACAGCCTGGCCCGTCACGACGGCGCCTGGAGCCATCTGGATTACGACCGCCTGCGGGCCGACGTCGACGTCACCGCCGGGCGCAGCACCCGGGCTTCGGCCGCGGTCGTCTGGCAGATCTACCGCGGCAACACCTCGATCCGCCTGCGCGACCTGCTGCCCGAGCGCTATAAAGCTCTGGCGCCGACCTTTCCGATTCCGATCGAGGATCAGCATTTCCTCAACCACGCCTATGTCGTCCTGCGACCCGGGCCGTTCACGATCACCGCCGGCAAGCAGTACCTGGCCTGGGGCCGGGGGATGGTCTTCAATCCCACCGAGCTCTTCCGACCCAAGAACCTGCTCGAACCGACCTACGAACGCGAGGGGGTCGGGGCGGTGCAGGCCAGTCTGCCCACCGGACCGCTGGGGGACATCAGTCTGGTCTACGTGCCCGACGGCGGACCCCGTTCCAGCGCGAAGGCGCTGCGACTGCGCCACCATATCAGCGGCTGGGATCTCTCGGCCCTGGTGGCCGAACTGCACGAATCGACCAGTCTCGACTTCATGGGCCGGCCGGTCGGCGGAACCGAACGACGGCTCGTGCTGGGGGGGGATGTGACCGGAGAGGTTCTCGGCTTCGGGCTGTGGGGCGAGGCCACCTACAACCGGCACGCCGGCAGCACCTGGTGGGAGGCGACCGTGGGAGGAAATACAACCCTGCCGTGGGGCACCCTGCTGGCGGTCGAGGGTTACTACGACGGCCGGGGTCAGTGGGACGAGCCCTACTCGCTGACCACCTGGCTTTCACGCCTGACCGGAACCCGACGCACGCTGGGCAAAGGCATGCTCTTCGCCACCCTGAGCCACCCGGCCTGGCAGCTCTGGACCTTCTCCGTATCGGGCCTGGCCAACACCGGCGACCGCAGTCTCGTCCTCATCCCCACCGTGCTCTATTCCTTCGCCCAGAACGTCGACCTGACCCTCTACGGCTATCTATCGGCCGGCGACGAGGGCACCGAATTCGGCTCCCAGGGCCAGGGCGGCTTCATCCGGGCCCGGGTGTATTTCTAGAA
>CAZNUA010000052.1:0-19726 GCA_964576115.1 uncultured Gemmatimonadota bacterium | reverse complement strand
GGGCTCCGCGACCGCTGCGGGAGCCTCGGGCGCGTCTTCCGCTTCGGGTGCTTCGGGCACGTCCTCCACTTCGGCCCGCTCGGCTTCTTCGACACTCTTGAGCAGTTCGGTATCAATCAACCAGCGACTCTCATCCAGACCGTCGGCCGGCACTGCTGCCGGTTCGGGCGTCGGGATCTGGTCGGCGGTCTCGTCCTGCTCATCAGCTTCGGTCTCACGCTCGGGAGGAACGTAGGCGGTCCCGGTGTGTTTTTCGTAGGCGTCAATGACGCTCTCGAATGTGGCTGGCCCCATACCGGGGATGTTCTGGATCTCCTCGGGGGTGAAGTTCGCCAGATCCTGGACGTATTCCACTCCGCCGCCGCGCAGCATGTCGATCTGATGCTCGGTGAGATCGAGTTCGGTAACCCTCTGGTATACCCCTTCGACCTCCTTGAGAGCCCGGTCGTAATCGGATTCCGAGACCACATCGATGTTGTATCCGGTCAGTTCGCCGGCCAGACGGGCGTTGGTGCCCCCCGGTCCGAGAGCCAATGCTATCTGGTCCTCGGGCATGATCAGGGTCAGCTCCCGCCTCTCTTCATCGATCAACACCCGCTGGACCTTCGCCGGACCGATCGCTTTGGTCACGAAGAAGGTCACATCGGGGGACCAGGGGACGATATCGATGCGCTCGTTATTGAGCTCGCGTACGATGCTCTGCACGCGCGAGCCCTTCATGCCCACGCACGCCCCGACCGCATCGACCCGCAGATCGTGACTGCGCACGGCCACCTTGCAGCGCTCGCCGGGGCTGCGGGCGATCTTCTTGATCTCCACGATTCCCTCGTAGATCTCGGGCACCTCGATGGCGAAAAGCTTGCGGACGAACACCTCGTCGGCCCGGCTCAAGATGATCGAGGGCCCCTTGGCACTCATCGAAACTTCCTTGACCAGGGCCTTGATGGTGTCGCCCTGCCGGAACCTCTCGCGCCTGATCTGCTCGCGATAGGGCAGGATCGCCTCGACCCGGCCGATGTTGACCAGCAGGGTTCCCCGGGTGACCTGCTGCACGCTGCCGGTGATGATCTCCCCCTCGCGATCGAGGTATTCCTCGAAGATCTTGTCGCGCTCGGCTTCGCGGATGCGCTGCTGCAGAACCTGTTTGGCCGCCTGGATGGCGGTTCGCCCGAATGCGGTTACCGGCACGTCCACGTAGGTGTGCCATCCCACCTCTGTCTCGGGATCGAGTTCGCGGGCTTTCTCGAGCGATATCTGCAGGAGGGGTTCGACGATCTCGTCTTCGGTCTCAACGACTTCCTTCACGATGCCGATCGAGATCGCACCCGTTTCCTTGTCCACGTCGATGTCGACGGGATCGAGGGTGCCCAGCGCCCGCTTGGCGGCCGTCAGCAACCCGATCTCGAGGCTCTCGAAAACGATCTCCCGCTTCAGGTTGCGCTCCCGGGCGATCTGGCTCAGGGCCTCGATAATTTCGTAATTAATATCCTCTGCCATGCATCCTCCAGCCGGTCGGGGACGTCGCTACAGAACGATCTCGATCGTCCCCTCCCGAACGGTCTCCAGGGGAATCCGGAACGGCTCCCGGGAAACACCGGCGCCCTTTCCGTGCCCATCTTCGGGGCTCGGATCGAGCAGCAGGTAATCGTCCCCGACGTCGGTCAGGATCCCGTGACGTATGGTCGTATCTTCCTCCTCGCCGGCTATCACCAGACGCAGGAGTTCACCGACCGCGCGTTCGAAGTCGCGGCGGGTGGTGAGTTTGCGATCGAGCCCCGGCGAGGAGACTTCGATCGCGAATCGCCCGGCGAGTTCGGGATCGTGTTCGAAATCGCGTGAAAGGCGCCGATTGATACGGGCGCAGTCTTCCACCCGGACCCCGTCGGTCCGATAGATGTAGATCGCGATCCGGCCGCCGGCCGCTTTGGCCGGCAGGATCGTTTCTACAACTTCGATGTCATCTTCCAGAGCGAGGGCATTGGCGATATGCGCCTCGATCCGGTCGGTCCAGGCTCCGGTTTCCACCGGTCGGGGCCTCCCTTTTCGAAACACTCCTCCCCGATGCTCGGCACAGTCCCCGGCCGGTCCAGACACCGGCCGACGGCTGCACTCCGAGGATCTCCGGGTTTAGGGTGAACGAAACCTCAAATCGGTTCGTACATGCTGGCGGAGATCCCCGACCCGCCGGCCAATCGTCTCCGTTCAGATCGGAGAGTCCCGGTCGGGTCAGCAATCCGGGCGAGTTAAATAAAGTTAGAAGGCTAAACGAATCGGCGCAAGTCCGGAGCGCAGGTCTCAGCTATCCTCGGCGGGAACGATTTTCATCATCACGGCGCCCCTGTCCACCGTCTGGCCTTGTTCGACCGCAATGGCTTTCACGATTCCGGCGGACGGCGACCTGACCTCGTTCTCCATCTTCATCGATTCCACCACCAGCAGTCCGTCGCCTTCCTCGACCCGGTCGTCGACAGCCACCTCGACCGTCAGCACGAGCCCCGGCATGGGGGCGGTGACCTCAACCGGACCGTCGGTGCCTTTGCGAGCGGCCATTTCCTGCTTCAGGTTGAAAAGCCGGGCTTCCTCGACCGCGGCGGTGAAATCGTGCCCATAGAGAACGGTGTGATACCCTTCATCGCACCGATTGAGGAAAATCGGTGCAGTTCTGTTACCGAGGCTGATCAGATACTTGCTGCCGTGCACGTGCCGCAGGGAGACCGGGGTGCGGCCCGAACCGGCTCCGGTCCCGGACAGTTCCAGGTCCCAGACGCCCTCCCGGGCGGTGGAATGCAGTTCGAGCTCGAAGACCTGTCCCCCGAGACTGACGGCCCAGATTACCTCCGCCATAACTCGAGCCTCCTCCCCTGCTCTTTCCAGGCCGACGCGGCCGGCGGCGCCGGGCCCGATCCGCCGTCATCGCCCAGAAAACCGCCGCTGCGGCCGACGTGAAACAGGGCCGTTGCCACCGCCGCCACAAAGGCGTAGTGATCCTCTTCGGCGGCGGGTCCCGAAAGAGCTTTTTCGGCGATCTGGCGCCGGCGCTCCTCCATCATCCGGGGGACGATGGTCGTGTCATAGCGCCCCGATTCGAACGGTTCGTACAGCAGGATCTCGCGCAGGAAGGGCAGGATCGTCGTCACTCCGGCGATCTGGTATTCGGTCAGGGCCCGGCGCAGACGTCTGATCGCCCGCGATCGGTCGGGAGCCCAGGCGATCAGCTTGGCGATCAGGGGATCGTAATGCAGGGTCACCTCGCTCCCGGTGCCCACGCCGCTGTCATGCCGGATACCGGGCCCCGAGGCCGGATCGACAGCGGTGATGATTCCCGGGGCGGGATAGAAATTGTTATCGGGATCCTCGGCGTACAGGCGCACTTCGATGGCATGACCCGTGGGTTGGATGTCCTCCTGGTCATATCCGAGAGATTGGCCGGCGGCGATCAGGAGCTGATCGTGCACCAGATCGCGGCCGGTGACCATTTCTGTGACCGGATGTTCCACCTGCAGACGAGCGTTGACCTCGAGAAAGTAGAAACTGTCACCCTCGAGCAGATACTCCACCGTCCCCGCCCCCCGGTATCCGGCGGCGGAGGCCAGCCGAACGGCAGCCTCACCCATCTCGCGTCGTATCTGCGGCGTCAGAACCGGGCTGGGAGATTCCTCGATGATCTTCTGATGGCGTCGTTGCACGCTGCACTCCCGCTCGCCGAGCCAGACGCATGTACCATGAGCGTCGGCCATGATCTGCACCTCGACGTGCCGGGGCCGTTCCAGGTACTTTTCGATGTAGACCGCATCGTCACCGAAGGCCGACCGGGCCTCGCTGCCCGCCATTTTCAGCGCCTTCTCCAGGTCCTCCTCGGCTTCGACCACCCGCATGCCCTTGCCCCCCCCGCCGGCGGCGGCCTTGAGCAGAACCGGATAACCTATTCCGGCAGCCGCGGGGCGGGCCTCGTCGATCCCGCGGACCGGCCCGGGAGTGCCGGGGACCACCGGTACCGCCTGGTCGGCGGCCATCTTGCGGGCCGCCGTCTTATCTCCGAGCAGGCGCATGGCCTCTGGGGGCGGACCGATCCAGACCAGTCCTGCCGTCTGTACGGCCTCGGCGAAATCGGCGTTTTCGGCCAGAAAGCCGTACCCGGGGTGGATCGCCTCGGCCCCGCTCTGCGCGGCGGCTTCGAGAATGCGGTCGACCGCCAGATAGGACTCGCCTGCCGGGGCCGGACCGATCCGGAAGGCCTGGCGCGCCTCGGCCCGATGCGGCGCCAGGGCGTCGGCATCGCTGTAGACCGCCACCGTATCGATACCGATCTCATGACAGGTCCGGAAGATCCGGATGGCTATCTCGCCCCGGTTGGCGACCAGGACTTTCGAAAACAGGGGCTTGCGCGACACGAGTCTCTCGCTCTCAGCTCTGCAGAACGGACTCGGCCGCTCCGGTGGCTTCACCCGCCGGCGCTCCGGTGACGGTCTCGACCGCCTCGAGGAACCGCAGGACGTTCTCCGGTCGGCTCGATTCACCCATCAGGCCGACCCGGACGACCTTCCCGGCCAGCGGGCCCAGACCACCCCCGATCTCGATTCCGAACTCCTCGAGCAGGCGGCGGCGCAGGTCTTTTTCGTCGATTCCCTGAGCGGGGATCACGGTCGTGAGCGGCGCCAGCCGCCAGGCCTCTTCGACGAAGAGCTCCCAGCCGAGCGCCTGCAGACCGGCCTGGACCGCAGCGGCGTGGCGCCGGTGCCTCTCCCAGCGGTTCTCCAGCCCCTCGGCCAGCACACTGCGCAGGCCCTCGTGCAGGGCGTAGACCATGTTGATCGGGGCGGTGTGATGGTAGCGGCGGTCGGCGCTCCAGTAGTCAGCCACCAGACTCATGTCGAGATACCACGACGAGACCGGCGCGCTGCGTCCGGCCAGCTTTTCGCGAGCGCGGTCCGAGAAGCTCAGGGGCGCCAGTCCGGGGGGAACCGAGAGGCACTTCTGGGTTCCCGAGTAACAGGCATCCACCTGCCAGTCGTCCAGCGCGACCGGCACGCCGCCCAGACTGGTGACACAGTCGATCAGCAGCAAGGCACCGTTCTCGCGGCACAGCGCTCCCAGCCCTTCGAGGGGCTGCTGCACCCCGGTCGAGGTCTCACCGTGCACGACCATTACCAGGGCGGTCGGCGCAGCCTGCAGGGCCGTCTCGACCGCCTCGAGGGGGATCGGCCGGCCCCATTCGATTTCGATCGGTTCGACCTCGGCTCCGGCCCGCCGGGCCATCTCCACCAGCCGGGTTCCGAAAACGCCGTTGACGCCGACCACGACCCGGTCCCCCGGTTCGACCAGGTTGTCGACCGCGGCTTCCATGGCCGCGCTCCCGGTGCCCGAGACGGCGATGGTGAAGGGATTGCCGGTCTGCAGTACTTCGCGCAGCATCTCCTGCAGACTGTCCATGACGGCCAGGAATTCGGGGTCGAGGTGACCGATGGTGGGCCGGGACAGGGCGTCGAGCACAGCCGGGCTGACATTGCTCGGGCCCGGGCCCATCAGCAGTCGCTCAGGGATTTCGGCGAGGTTCTTCATGAAGTGCTCCCTCTATGACGTTTCGGGCTCTCCGGCGCATACCCTCTCAGGCAACGCCGCGGCCGCGTTCTCTCTTTATCTCGCTTCGGTCCCGGGTTGCGCCGCATCCGATTTTGCGAACCCGGGAACCTGAGGCACCTCTAACGCGACTCACCAGGTCCGGGCAGACCGGTACGGGCCGCTGCGGGGACTTGCATCAGCTTGAGGACCGGCGAATCGCGTCCCTCCGAAAGACTGCGATCGAAGAGGTTCCAGGTGAACAGGCTGTCGTCGATCTCAGGTTCGAGCAGGGTGAAGACCAGGGCCCCGAGCGGCTGGGCGGTACTGACCCAGTAATCGCCGGCGTTGACTCCCCGGGTCTCGGTCCGGTACTCCCCCTCCAGCAACACCATCCGGTGTCCCTGGTAGGGACGTTCCTGCACGGTCAGAGTCTCAATGCGGAAAACACCAACCTCCCCCTCCCACGGCGCAAGGAACTGTTCCACTCTGATACCGTGCAGCCGCAGCAGTTCGATCGCCTCGGGGAAGGCCACCGGGATGACATAGCCGGCCGGGAAGGGTCTGGTTCCGACAGGTTCGAAAACCGTCATGACCTCCATCTCGGCTTCACGGATCTCGCCGGTGTAGGTGCCCCGAGCCCGGCGATCGCTCGGATCTTCGGGCGGGGTCATGACCTCGTAGGTGACCATCTCCCGCCCCCGGCTGCGCAGTTCGAAGTCCACTCCCAGTTCGGGGGCCGAAGCGGGATCGGTGCCCCAGGCCACGACCTGCCGCTCGCTCTCGCGCAACAGGGCCAGGACCTCGGCGGCGTGTTGGCCCATATAATCGGTGATCTCGCGCACCAGCCAGTAGGTAGCGCTCAGGCGGGTGCGGAAGGGTCGGTAGGACACGGCTTCGCTCAGGATGCTGATCATGCCGCGTATGCCCATGTAATTCGACGCATAGCGCGGCTGCCAGCCGAAGGTTCTCCAGCTGGTCGGGGGATTGCCCCGGTCGTGGTTGCCGTAATCGAACATGGGGTGACCGCGCTCGGCCGTCCGCCGCCTGATCTCGGGCAGCAGCACCTCGTTGGTCCAGGCCACCGGTTGGGGGGGAGCGGTCGGGGTCATCGGGGCGGCATACGTCAGGTCGTAGCCATGCCGCGAGCCGTTGGTGGTGTGCATGTCCACGAACAGGTGGGGGTGCCAGACATTGAGAACGGCGTTCATCGTGTTCCGCGTTTCCGGCGCACCCGCCTTGACGTAATCGCGGTTCAGGTCCAGCCCCATGCCGTTGTAGCGGATACCGACCTCTTCGGGACCGTCCTGGCCGCGCCGGTTGCGGGCCACCGGAGCCCATTTCTCGTTCCCGTCGGGGTTGTGGATGGGATCGATGAGCAGGATGACGTCGTCGAGCAGGGCCCGTTCGGCCCCCAGGGTGACATCGCGCAGGAACATCAGCATGGCGTCTTTGCCCTCGACCTCGCCGGCGTGGATGTTGGCCTGCAGGAAGAGGATCGGTTTGCCGGAGGCGTGGGCCTCGGCCGGATCGGTGATCAGGGGACGCGAGACGATCACCAGGGGCATCGGCCGTCCCTCGGTCGTCTCACCCTGCCACATCACGGTGAACTCGGCCCCCAGCGACTGCAGGGTGCCGAGCCAGGCCACGACGTCGTCGTAGGTGGCGGTGCGGGTGAAATCCGAGGCCTCGGCCACGGTCAGGGGCAGATCTCCGGTCTGGACGACAGGCTGGGCAGAGGCCGCATCCGGCAGACCGAGGGCGAGACAGAGAGCGAAAGCGGACAGGGTGAGCAGCGGCCGCCGGGAGAACGGGCGTCGGTCGAGCTGGCGCCGGGAGAACGGGAGACGGGAGAACAGGCGTCTGTCAAGCGGCGGATGGGCGGGCGGGTGCAGAGCGAAGGGCAGGCGAGCGCGGGGGCTGGTCACTGGAGGATCTCCTGTCAGAGGGGGATGTTCCCGTGCTTTTTGGCGGGATTGGCGTCGACTTTGGTGTCGAGCATGATAAGCGATTCGATGATCCGGCGTCGGGTGGTGCGCGGTTCGATGATGTCGTCCAGGTAGCCGCGCTGGGCGGCGATATAGGGATTGGCGAAGGTCTCGCGGTATTCATCCACTTTCTGCTCGGTGGCCGCCTCGGGGTCTTCGTCCTCTGCGATCTCCTTGCGGAAGATGATCTCCACCGCTCCCTTCGGGCCCATGACAGCGATTTCGGCGGTGGGCCAGGCCAGATTCACATCGCCGCGGATGTGCTTGGAGTTCATCACATCGTACGCCCCGCCGTAGGCCTTGCGGGTAATGATCGTGATCTTCGGCACGGTGGCCTCGCAGTAGGCATAGAGCAGTTTGGCGCCGTGCTTGATGATACCGCCGTGCTCCTGTTCGGTGCCGGGCAGGAAGCCGGGAACGTCCTCGAAGGTCACCAGGGGAATGTTGAAGGCATCGCAGAAACGGATGAAGCGGGCTCCCTTGAGCGAGGCGGCGATATCGAGCACTCCGGCCAGTTCAGCCGGCTGGTTGGCGACGATCCCGACCGGGCGCGAACCGAAACGGGCGAAGCCGACGATGATGTTGCGGCCGTAATCGCGGTGGACCTCGAGGAATTCGCCGTGATCCGCGGTCCGCCGGATCACCTCGTGCATGTCGTAGGGCTTGTTGGGATTCTCGGGCACCAGCGTGTCGAGTTCGACGTCGGCGCGGTCGGCGGGATCCTCAGTGGGTCCCCGGGGAGGATCCTCCCGGTTGTTGGAGGGGATATAACCAACCAGGGTCCGGACCGTCTCGAGCGCCTCGACCTCGGTGTCGCTCGCGAACTGAGCCACACCCGAGGTGGTGGCGTGCGTATCGGCACCGCCCAGGTGTTCGAAAGTGACGTCCTCGTGGGTGACCGTTTTGACCACGTTGGGGCCGGTCACGAACATGTAGGAGGTATTGCGGACCATGACGATGAAATCGGTGATGGCCGGGCTGTAGACCGCTCCGCCGGCGCATGGCCCCATCACCACGCTGATCTGGGGCACGACCCCGCTGGCCAGGGTGTTGCGCAGAAAGATATCGGCATATCCGCCCAGGCTCACCACGCCTTCCTGAATCCGGGCGCCGCCCGAGTCGTTGAGCCCGATCACCGGCACCCCGACCTTCATGGCCTGGTCCATCAGCTTGCAGATTTTTTCGGCGTGGGCTTCGGAAAGAGAACCGCCGAAGACGGTGAAATCCTGGCTGAAAACGAAAACGAGCCGCCCGTCGATCCGCCCGTAGCCGGTGACCACCCCGTCACCGGGGATCTTCTGTTCCTCCATGCCGAAGGCGGTCGAGCGGTGGGTCACGAACATGTCCTGCTCGACGAAGGTGCCGGGATCCAGCAGCAGATCGAGCCGCTCGCGGGCGGTGAGCTTGCCCTTTTCGTGCTGCTTGGCGATCCGTTCGGCTCCCCCGCCCTCCCGGGCGCGTTCCTTCATCTCCCTCAGGCGGCGGTTTCGATCGTTCTCATCCATGAGCGCACACTTCCCGGTAAAGTTCGGCGGCACGATCCTCAAGTTCGGCGATCGTGCCGGCGTTGTCGATCACATAGTCGGCCCGCTCGACAAGGACGGACTGCGGCAGCTGGGCCGCCAACCGGGTTTCGGCTTGTGCGGCAGTCAGTCCTGTCTGGTCGATGAGCCGACGCACTCTCTCATCACGGGGAGCGGTGACTACTATAACGATCTCGAAGCGGTCGGCATAGCCGGTCTCGACCGCCAGAGCGGTCTCGACGACGAAACAGGCGTACGTCGGGCCGGCGGAAGCAGCCTGCCGGTTGATCGCCTCGTACACCCGGGGATGCACCAGGGCATTGACGGCCTGGCGGGCTTCAGAATCGGAGAAAAGCCGCTCGGCCAGGGCAGCCCGGTCGAGCTCGCCGTCGGCGGTGTAGTACGAGGTGCCCAGCGCTTGAGTCAGGGCATCCCTGAGGTCGGGAGCGGTCATCAGTTCGCGGGCCAGATCGTCGGCCCTGACAACTCGGGCCCCCAGGTTCTCGAAGACCGCGGCTGCCAGCGATTTGCCGCTCGCGATCCCGCCTGTCAGGCATATGGTGCGCATCACTTGCTTCCTCCGGCCCGGATATCGGCCAGGATCTCGCGGGCTCGGTGCGGTTCGGCCCGACCGCCGGTCCGGTCCATGATCCGCCCCATGAAGAAAGCGGTCAGTTCGTCCCGTCCGGCAATCCAGGCGGCGGTTTCGTCGGGATGGGCTTCGAGCACCTCCCGGGCCGTCCGGCGCAGGGTTTCGTCATCGTCGATCCGACGCAGCTCCAGTTCGTCGATGAGGGCTTCGATCCCGCCCGACCCGTCACAGAGCCGTCTGAAAAGAGTCCGGGCTCCGGCCCGGTTGATCACCCCGGCGTCCAGCCGGTCCTGCACCTCCCGGATCTGACCGGGTTCGATCGGCAGATCGGCCAGTTCCCCGCCGCTTTCATTCAACCACCTCAGGACCTCGCCTGTCATCCATCCCGCGGCTTCGACCGGTCCGAGCCCCACTGCAAGCAGGTCTTCGAAAAACCCGGCGACAGCCGGCTCGGCGGTCAGAAGATGGGCGGTCCGGCGGTCGAGTCCCAGCCCCGTATAACGTTTCTGCCGGGCCAGGGGGAGTTCGGGCAGAGCCGCCGCCAGATCGGCGATCAGCGCCGGTTCGAGGTGCAGGGGAGGCAGATCCGGTTCGGGAAAATAACGGTAATCGGCACTCGTTTCCTTGCCCCGCATCGGGATAGCCTCACGCCGGTTTTCATCCCAGAACAGGGTGGCCGGTTCGATCCGACCGCCGGTTGCCAGGCAGCTGCGCTGCCGTTCGATTTCATACTCGAGCGCCCGGCGCACCCCGGCGAAGGAATTGAGGTTTTTCAACTCGGTTCTTTCCCCACCTGTTTCCCTGTCCCCACCACCATCCCCTTCACTGCCCCGTTTCGCGCCTTGTTCCTGACTGCTGTCGCCGGTCACGGGCCGGAGCGAGACATTGGCATCGCAGCGCAGGGCGCCCTCTTCCAGTCCGCCCCGGGTTACCCCGAGAAAAAGCAGCAGGCGGTGCAGTTCGCGCAGAAAACGCTCGGCTTCGTCGGGAGAGCGGATGTCGGGGGCGGTGACGATCTCGGCCAGCGGCACCCCGCTGCGATTGAAGTCGAGCCGGGTTCTTCCCTGCCCGGCGGCGTCGTCCCGATGGCGGGCAGAGTCGTGCAGACTGCGAGCGGCATCCTCTTCGAGGTGAACCCGAACGATTCCGATTTCCCGTTCGTCACCCATTTTCGGCCCGGTCTCTTCGGATCGCCGTTCCCCGGCGGCGGGCAGAGTGAAACGACCGCCGACGGCCAGAGGTTCTGTGTACTGGGTGATCTGGTACCCCTTGGGCAGATCGGGGTAGAAGTAATTCTTGCGTGCGAACCGCGACACGGGAGCAACGCTGCAGTCCAGCGCCAGTGCGATCCGGATGCCCTGCTCGACCGCGGCGGCGTTGGGTACCGGCAGAGCACCCGGCAAACCGAGGCAGACCGGGCAGACCCGGCTGTTCGGCGGGTCACCGAAACCGGCCGCGCAGGCGCAGAACATCTTCGAAACGGTGGCCAGCTGGACGTGAATCTCCAGCCCGATGACCGGTTCGAACGGATCTGTGTCGCGCTTCGGCTTCACGTGCACTCCCGACTCACAGACGCTCCCGATACACGTACGCTCCCGATACACGTACGCTCCCGATTCTCGTTCTCTTCTGTTTCACGCACACCCCCGCTCGATCGCCCGGGCCGCTCTCAACAACCGTTTCTCGGCGAAGGGCGGCGCCACCAGCTGAACCCCCACCGGCAGACCGTTCTCATCTTCTCCGATCGGCACCGAAATGGCCGGCAGTCCGGCCAGATTGACGGGGATCGTAAACCGATCGCTGAGGTACATCGCCACCGGATCGGACAGCTTTTCGCCCAGGGGCCAGGCGGTGGTGGGAGTGGTCGGCATCAGGACCAGATCGGCACTCTCGAAGAGCTCGGACCAGGCCGCCCCCACCCGCGCCCGCAACCGGACCGCACGCCGGTAGTACTGTTCGGCATAGCCCCGCGAAAGGGCGAAAGTCCCCAGAACGATCCGCCGCCTGACTTCGGGACCGAAGCCGGTTCCGCGGGTGGCGGCCACGCGCTCGGTCAGGCTGCTTTCGAGACGGACCGCGGAGCCATAGCGCAGACCGTCGTATCGGGCCAGATTACTGGCCGCTTCTGAGGTTGCGATCAGATAGTAGGCGGCAATCGCCTCGTGCGGCACCGGATCCGGACGGTGTTCGACCCGGGCCCCGGCCCCGGCAAGCAGATCGGCAGCCTGCTGCACACCGGCCGAGATCGCGGGCTGAATCGCCGTTCCGTTCCCGGCCGACAGCCGGGCGACGACGAATCCCTCGACATCCGCTTCGATATCGGCCAGATAATCGGGAACGGGTTGAGAGGAAGACGTCGCATCGCGCGTGTCCTGACCCGCGATCACTCCGAGCAGGAGGGCGGCCCCGCGCACGGTCCGGGTAATCGGTCCGATCGAATCGAAACTCGAGGCATAGGCCACCAGACCCCAGCGACTGACGCGCCCCCAGGTGGGTTTGAGCCCGACCGTTCCGGTCAGAGCGGCCGGTTGGCGGATCGAGCCGCCGGTATCGGTGCCCAGAGCCGCGTCGACGAGCCCGGCCGCGACCGCCGCCGCACTGCCGCTGCTCGACCCCCCCGGCACGCGACCCAGGTCGCGGGGATTGCGGGTGGCACCGAAAGCGCTGTACTCCCCGCTCGAGCCCATCCCGAACTCATCACAGTTGGTCTTGCCGATAATGACCGCCCCGGCCCGGTGCAGGCGCTCGACACAGGTTGCTTCATACCCGGCCGGCGGGATCCAGGTGCTCAGAATCCGCGACCCGGCCGTCGTCGGCACCTCCCCGAGCGAGCCAACCAGATTGTCTTTGATCCCGAGACAAACTCCGGCCAGGGGCAGGCTCCCGCGATCCAGGGCCGGCCGGGCGTCGATGTCTGCGGCGGCCGACCGGGCGCTCCCGGCGGCAACCGTGATGAAGGCATTGAGTTGGGAATCGTACGATGCAATGCGTTCGAGGCTGTCCTCGCAGTTGTCCCCGGCGGTACGCTCGCCCCGGGAAATTGCGTCACCTGTCTCTTCGAGCCCGGGCCGCGGGAGATCGATCCGGGACGTACCGGTCATGCCCGGTCCGCTTCCGGCTCTCCTTCCGGTCCGTCGTCTAACCGGTTACCGGTCTCCGGCTCCCGGGCACCGGTCGCCGTCGACGTCGGTTCACCAACCTCAGGTGGTGACGGTTCACCCGCCGCGGGCGGTGTCGGTTCATCGGCCGCAGTGGGTGTCGGTTCACCGGCCGCGGGCGGTGTCGGTTCACCCGGATAGGGGCTCTCCCAGGCGGGATCGGTCATTTCAGGCGAGGCCGGCGGTTGAGGTGGAGAATCATCGAGCAGCTTCCCGGCGAAGTCCACTTCGCGGTTGATCTCGGTCTGGATATCGCGGGCCGCTTTCTTGAACTCCGACATCCCCTTTCCGATACCCCGGGCGATCTCAGGCAAGCGCTTGGCACCGAAGAATATCAGGCCGATGAGAATGATGATCAGCAGTTCCTGGGAACCTATGCCCCCCATGTCGCTCCTCCCTGAACCGCCGGATTTCTTGCGCACCCGACGGTTCCCTGTCCGCGATCCCGTCTGTCAGCGGAACCACCTGAAATAATAGGCTGCGAAAAGAATACCAAGAACTCCCATGACATTGATAGTGAGAGTGAATCCGAGAGTAAAGGTCAGCACCGCCAGGTCGATCGTGGTCGGTCCGAAACCGAGGTCAGTACCGGCAAGAAAGAAATCCTTCACGACTCCGGGCGGCAGAATGAGACCGAGAAGCTGTCCCAGCAGACTCCCGATCACCGCTCCGCAGACCAGCCAGAGAAAGAGCACTCCCAGTTTGCGATTGCGCATTATGTTAGCCACCCCCGGCATCTCCTTCCGATCCCCGGTCGAACCCGGCGGTCCGGCGCCGTCGAATGAGCACCGCCAGCGGACCGTGGGCGAGGTAAAGCAGCACGACCGCCAGTCCCGCCCGGGGCGGATCGAGAGCGATCGCGATAACGGCCACCGCCGTCACCACCCATTTTACTCTGTTGCGGGTTCCCCCCTCACCCAGTTCCGGGAATTTTTCGTACGCGATCCGGCTGACCATGAGCAGTGCCAGCACGATCATGCCTGCGGTCGCGATCCCGATGTGGGTGAGTCCCCCCAGGCGGTCGTATTCGAAAAGCCAGAACGCGACCACCGCCAGTCCGGCGGCCGTACTCGGCAGACCGCTGAAGCGACCTTCCCGGGCGGTAGCGCCGGCCCACAGAAAGCGAGCCAGACGCCACGTGCCTGCCAGCACGAAAACGATCCCCGCGACAATCACAGCGCCCTGCCACCCCTCGGGAGCGGCGGTACCGATCACCACCGCCGGAGCCACTCCGAACGAGATCACGTCTGCCAGGGCATCCAGTTCGGCGCCCCACGGTGTCACGCGGCTCTTTCCCCGCCGGGCCAGCGGTCCGTCGATGGCATCCAGAATCCCGGCCGCCACGATCAGCCAGACCGCCAGCTCGAGCGGCGCAACGGTAAAGCCGACCGCCGCGGGCTGAATGATGACGATGATCGCACTGAAACCCAGAATCAGATTGCCGATGGTCAGCAGGGTCGGCAGCATCGCTCCCCTTACGCTTCGCTCGGATCCGCCGCCGGTTCGGCCAGCGGTGTTCTCCCGGCCCGGATCCGGTCCCCCGGCTGACAGAGAGGCCGGTACCCGGCCGGCAGACGGCACTCCACTCGACTGCCGAACCGGATCAGGCCGAGCCGCCCGCCCCGCTCGGCACTTTCTCCCGGCGCAAGATAGGGAACGATCCGCCTGGCCATCAACCCCGCGACGAGATCGACTTCGAACACCCCCGCAGAACCCGAACAGACGCAGGACAGACGATGGTTGGCCCGGGCCGCCGGGGTACGGGCCGACCGGTAACCCCGCCCGCTCCGGCGGCAGGACTCGACCTGGGCCGCAAGCGGCAGGCGTACGACATGCACGTCGAACAGAGTCAGGTAGATCTGGACGGTCCAGGCCCCCTCTTCACGGTCGAAGACGAGAACGCGCCCGTCGGCCGGAGCCAGAGCCGTCCCGGGCGCGATCGACCTGTCCGGCTCGCGCTCGGGGTCGCGAAAGAAAAAGAGCGCTGTCAGCGGAACGAGTAGAAAGAGCAGAGCCGGCCAGGCGGGCGGTGCGGCAGTGTACAGGAAGAGGATCAGCCCACCGGCACCCACAGCAACGGCCAGCGCCACGATGACGCCTCCACCCCGTGCGATGCGCACCCTCGGCCCTCCTCTGTGCTATCCTCACTCAAGCCTTGATGTACTGTGTACTGTCCTTACTCAAGCCCCAATGTGCTGTCCTCACTCAAGGCTCGATGTGCTGTCCTTACTCAAGTCCGACGCGTTTGAAGATCTCGGGAATATGGACCAGCTGGGCGGTCACGTCGAAGCAGGCTTCGAGAACGTCGGCATCGATTGTCCCCCGGACCCGCTCATCGGCCGCGATCCGCTCCCGGAAAGTAGGCCCCCCCTCTTCCCAGGCCGCCATGGCGTTTTCCTGCACCGCGGCATAGGCCTCCTCGCGCTTCATGCCGCTTTCAACCAGCGCAGTGAGCACCTTCTGGGAAAAGACCAGCCCCCCGGTCGATTCGAGATTGGCCATCATCCGATCGGGACGCACGACCAGGTTGGCGACGACATCGGTCAATTTGAACATCATGTAATCGAGCGTGATACAGGCATCGGGCAGAATGACCCGTTCGGGGGCGCTGTTGGTGATGTCTCGTTCGTGCCAGAGTTCGACGTTCTCCAGCGCCGCCGAGGCCCAGCCCCGCAGCAGCCGGGCCATACCGGTGATACGCTCGCAGATGATTGGATTGCGCTTGTGCGGCATCGAGGAGGAACCCTTCTGCCCCGCCCGGAAGCCCTCCTCGACCTCACGTATCTCGGTCCTCTGCAGGTTGCGGATCTCGGTCGTGATCTTGCCCAGGGTGGCCCCGATGCCGGCCAGGACCGAAATGAAATGCGCGTGCCGGTCGCGCTGCAGAATCTGGTTGCTGGCCGGCGCCGGCTGAAGATCGAGGGCGGCGCAGACAGCCGTCTCGACCTCGGGAGCCAGGTGGGCGAAGGTACCCACAGAACCGGAGATCTTGCCCACCGCCACGCCGTGGATGGCCTCGACGAGCCGCTCGCGATGGCGGCGCAATTCATCGTACCAGACGGCCAGCTTCAGCCCGAAGGTGATCGGCTCGGCATGCACCCCGTGGGTGCGTCCGATACAGGGTGTGTCGCGGTGCTCCACGGCGCGTTTGCCGATAGCCTCACGTACGCCGTCGAGCCCGGCCAGCAGCACCTCGCCCGCTTCGCGCAGGCGCAGCCCCAGAGCGGTGTCGGACATGTCGTAAGAGGTCATACCGAGATGCAGGTACCGTCCCTCGGGTCCCACGTTCTCGGCTACCGCGGTTAAAAAGGCAATCACATCGTGACGCGTTTCGGCCTCGATCTCGAGAATACGGTCGATCGAAAAAGTGGCCTTTCCCTTGATGACCTCGACCGCTTCGGCGGGGATGCGGCCCAGATCGCGCTGGGCCTCACAGGCCGTGATCTCGACCTCGAGCCAGGTCTCGAACTTGTGCTGCTCGCTCCAGATCCGCCCCATCTCGGGCCGGGTATAGCGCTCGATCATGCCGGTCGCCTTCCGCTTCAGCGGCCGCGGGGCCGCTCCTCGATGGTGAGTTCGACGGTGCGCTTGCGCGATGATCCATAGGGATAGTATTCGAGACTGACAGTCTCGCCGATGGCCGTCATGAGCAGAACCGCCTCCAGGTCCTGATTGCCCTCGACGCGCTCGCCATTGATGCCGACGATGAGCGAACCCGGTTTGATACCCAGACGTTCGGCGTTCGAATCGTCATCGACCCGGACCACCACCGCCCCACGCTCGTTCTCCACATTGTACCGGGCGACGTAGGCGTAGGAATTATCGTCGGTCTCGAAGCCGTACCAGGGCTTGCGGATATACCCGATCGTGCGGATCTGATCGAGCGCCTCGTGGACCTGGTTGATCGGGATGGCGAAACCGATCCCGACCGATCCGCCGCTCTGGCTGAGAATGAAGGAATTTATCCCGACCACCTCGCCCAGCACGTTGACCAGCGGCCCGCCCGAATTTCCGGGATTGATGGCGGCATCGGTCTGGATGGTCGAGGGGAAATAGCGCGTGCCGTTCTCGCCCGGGGTCATGAAGGAGCGGCCCACCGCACTGACCACACCGACCGACACGCTGGGCTGGGGATCCTGCAGCAGGAACCCGAAGGGACTGCCCAGAGCGATGATCCATTCTCCGATCATGATGTCCGCCGAATCGCCCAGCTCGGCCACCGGCAGGTTTTCAGGCGGATCGATTTTGATGACCGCCAGATCCTGCCGGGGATCCGAATCCACGACCACACCGGTGAATTCGCGTCCGTCCGTCAGTCGGACCGTGATCTCATCGGCCGAGCCGACCACGTGGTCGTTGGTCACAACGTATCCGTCGTCGGTCACGATCACGCCCGATCCCAGCCCCCGGTTTTCGTACACCTGACCTGGGATCTGGCTGCCGAAGAAGTCTGCCCAGAGATCGTCGAAAATGCCGCGCCGGCGTTGACGCTCGACCACGAAGACCGTCACCACAGCTGGGCGCACGCGCTCGGTGGCGGTAACGATGGCGGTCCGGCGCTGATCGCCGAGGACTTCGTTGACCGCATTTCGGAGTTCCTGTTCAAAGGCCGCCGAGCGGTATCGTTCCCCGCTGGTTCCCGTTCCGTATCCACCCCCGGCCGCTCCATTGGCTGACTCGACCGGGTCTCCGACACTCTCGATCCCAGGCCTCGTCCCGACCGCCCCACCCCCGCCGTCCGGATTGCTGTCGGCGGTGGCATCACCGCCGTTGACAAGTGTCAGGGCCAGAAAACCACCGGCCCCGCCGACGATGATTCCGGCGGTCACGCTGATAACCCATGAGAACAATGTCCGTTTCATACTTCTCACCACTCCTCCGACCCCTAGCTGTTCCCTGCTTTTTCGAGCTCGGCCATGGCGGCCCGGGCATCGGCCAGGAAACGCTCCAGACCGATATCAGTCAGGGGATGTTTGATGAGCTTCATCATGACCGCGTGCGGGATGGTGATGACGTCGGCACCGAGCATGGCGGCATCGACCACGTGCAGGGGGTTACGGATGCTGGCCGCCAGGACCTGGGTGGGGAAACCGTAGTTGCGCATGATCGTGACCAGCTGGTGGACCAGCTCCATACCATCGTGCTGAATGTCATCGAGCCGGCCGAGAAACGGGCTGACATACGCAGCCCCGGCCTTGGCGCACATCAGGCCCTGCACCGGGTTGAAGATCAGGGTCATATTGACCGCGACACCCTCGGCGCTCACGGTCTTGCAGGCCTTGAGACCCTCGGGGACAGTCGGAAGCTTGACGACAATATTGTCGTGGACGGCAGCCAGGATGCGGGCCTCGGCGACCATCTCGTCGTGCTCGAGAGCCAGCACTTCGGCCGAGACCGGACCATCCACAATCGTGCAGATTTCTCGTAACAGATCGTGGTGCTCGCGACCTTCTTTGGCCACCAGGGAAGGATTGGTGGTCACTCCATCGAGCACACCCAGCGCGGCGGCTTCCTTGATCTGTTCAATATTTGCAGTGTCGAGAAAGAACTTCATCGAGGCAGCCTCATTCCGGGTAAATGACCGCCTCCAGAAAAAGTCCGTGGGGCGGTGCCGTGAGTCCGTTTTCGGCTGAAACGGGATTCTCGAGTCGTTCCTGGAAAAATTCCAGCGCTCGTTTCCCCCGGGCCAGACCGATCATCTCGCCGACCAGTCGCCTGACCATATTGTGCAGGAACCGATTGGCGGCAACACGCAAGGTAAGCTCGGTCTCTGTCTCTTCCAAGATGAAGGAGGTGACGGTACAGCGGGTATGATCCATTTCCCGGCTGTGGGTGCAGAAGGCGCCGAAGTCGTGCTCGCCTCTGCACAGGGTGACAGCCTGCCGGACGATTTTCAGATCGAGAGGACCATGAACGTACCAGTGAGTCGTACGTCTGAGAGGAGACGGGACCCGGACGATCTGGTAGCGATAACGCCGTTCGAGGGCATCGTAGCGGGCGTGGAAACCGTCCGGCACCCGGGACAGCGCCGTCACGGCACAGGTCCGTCCCAGCAGTCCATTCAGACGCCGCTGCAGGTCATCGAGATCGGGCCAGTCGGTGGGCAGAACGACATGGGCAACCTGGGCCTCGGCATGCACCCCGGCGTCGGTTCGCCCCTGCCCCACGACCACGATCGGTGTGCGCAGCAGGACCGTGAAAGCCTGTTCGAGTTCGGCTTGGACGGTCGGTCCTTCCGGCTGGATCTGCCAGCCGTGATAAGCCGATCCGTCATACTCCAGCTCGATTTTCAGAGTCACGTCCGGCACGTGGCACACCCCGTCAGCACTCCGCCGGGTGCATTCCAGCGGAGGAGAGAAGCTTTTCGTTGACTCCCTGCAGGCTCAAAGCTATTGTGCCCGAGCCCGCAGGGTCGGCACAACACACGAATTGAGAACCGTCTCTTACGGAGGTTCCGCAGCGTGAAGGCACTGAAGCGGTTCATCGGTTACCTGCTGTTCTTCGTCATCTCGCTCGTTCCCGCTCTGATCGCCTACTTTCTGGATGCCGGGAGCAACGAAGTCGGCCTGATCTATCTCGGCACCCTGCTCTGGGCCTCTCTGGTCTGGGGGGCAATTCACGCCCGAGGTGTATGGCGGTACATTCTCTTTGTGATTCTGGCAGCCCTGCCAGCCGCGTCCGGTCTCCTGTACGATGCCCCAACCAATACCATGATCCAGCTCTACTTTGCCGCCCTGGTCTGGATCTTCGCTTTCTGGGGACTCTACGAACTGATCGCCCGCAACGAAAAGCAGTACTGATACACTCACCACCCCAAGCGGCAGACATCTCACCCGACAAGACCCATATCGCCCGTGGGACCGTCTGTCTATTTTTTCTGTCTGTCTGACTGTCTATTTGTCTGTCTGT
>CAZNUA010000051.1:18566-19906 GCA_964576115.1 uncultured Gemmatimonadota bacterium | reverse complement strand
GCGCAGGAGCATAATCACAGTAGCAGGATACCTTCTGGTCGAACGCTGCACGGGAGCGTGATCATGGCGGCAAGCGAGAATCCGGAGCACGAAGTAACGATCCGGTGCGGTGATACCGAGCTCGATGTTCTGCTGCCCCTTGTTCGTTCATTTCTGGATGCCGATGTCGTGGAGATGAACCTGGACGGCCGCCGGGTAAGCGGCTTCCGCACGCCCGATACGCATTCGCTCTGGATCCGCGATCATTCCGACATGCTCCGGGCCGGCCGCTGGTTCGTGCCCGACGTGACCAGTGCGGTCGAGCACTTTGCCCACACCCAGGCTGCTTCGGGACGTATTTTCGACTACGTCACGACCTGGCCCGAAAAGCTGCCCTGCGAGCGCGAAAACTGGACCAAGTACGTGCGCGTACCGGTCGAGGCCGATGTCGAGTACCGTTTCGTCAAGGCTCTCTGGCTGGCCTGGCAGGCCACCGGCGATGACGGGTGGCTGGCGGCCATGCTCCCGCACGCCGAGCGGGCTCTGCACTATATCCTGACCCACCCCTGGTACTGGGAGTCAGATCTCGACCTCGTGAAGCGGGCCTACACCATCGACACCTGGGACTTCGCTTATACCGCCGGCCGGCACGAGTGGCTGCAGTTCCAGATCACCGACGACACCTTCTGGGGCATCATGCACGGCGACAATTCCGGCTACGTCGAGGCGTTCCGGCTGATCGCCCAGCTCTACGACCATCTCGGCAGCGGTGCCAAAGCGGCCGCGTGGGCCCGGCGGGCCTCCGATCTGCGCGCGCGGATGAACGAGGTGTGCTTCAACGGTCGCTTCTACACCCACTTCGTCAAGCTCACGCCGGTCGAGATCGAGGGGGTCGATGAGGCCGAACAGCTCAGCCTCAGCAACCCCATGGCGATCAACCGCGGGGCGGCCGATGCCGAACAGGCTGCGGCGATCATCGCCGAATACAGTCACCGGCGCGAGACGACCGGGGCTTTCGCCGAGTGGTTCTCGATCGATCCGCCTTTTCCCGACGGCATCTACGGTGACGACAAACTCGTCGCGGGAGCCTATGTGAACGGGGGGATCATGCCCCTGGTGGGGGGGGAACTGGCCCGGGCCGCCTTCGAGTACGGCTGCGAAGAATACGGCGTGGATATCCTGCGTCGCTATGCCCGCCTGATCGCCGAAAGGGGCGAGACCTTCCTCTGGTATTTCCCCAACGGCACACCGTCATCGGTCGAGACGAGCACCAGCCCCGAGGCCCGACCGACCGACGGCTGGGGTTCGAGCGCCATGCTCTGGGCTCTGGTCGAGGGACTGGCGGGGGTGGTTGATACCGG
>CAZNUA010000051.1:0-18466 GCA_964576115.1 uncultured Gemmatimonadota bacterium | reverse complement strand
CGAGCGCCATGCTCTGGGCTCTGGTCGAGGGACTGGCGGGGGTGGTTGATACCGGTGCCTGTTTCCGCCGACTCCGTCTGGCCCCCCGCTGGCCCGCGGCCGGGGTGAACGAGGCCGATGTCCGGCTGGCCTATCCCGCCTCGGGAGCGGCGATCGGCTACCGGTGGCGGATCGAGAGCGAATCCGTTCGGGGCAAGACAGGTGCAGAAAAGGGAACACGGGCCGGTGAAGAGACGATAGGGGATGCGGCGGCGGATGCCGAGAGGGGAGCGGAAACCGGGTCGGACAGCGGGGATGACCGGGCAGCGCGTGGGCATGAGGAGACGATCGTGCTGGAAGTGACCGCCGGTGAAGCCGAAGCTGACTGTCACGTACTCCTGCCCGCGGGGCGGTGTCTGACCGGTGTACGTGTTATCGAAGGGGGCAAGGGGGAAATATCCTGGAAGGAGTCCGGAGTCGGGTCGCACGGCAGATCGGGCAGACGTGCCGGAGGTGGGCTCGCAGGTCATCCAGGCAGCGAGTCAGAAATGAGCGCCGGTATCGTGATAGACGCTGCAGAATCCATGATCGGCGAGAGCCGGTATGCCGATTTCACGGTTTCTGTCCGACCGGGGACTGTCATACTGATCGACATTCTGCCCCGGCGATGATTTCTGATTCGAGGCGAATCGCAATCTGGAATGAACGGCGATCGGGAATATTCTGCGATCCGACATGATTTGTGATCTGGATCGGGACGAACTCCGATACGAGTCTGGAACGGACGGGATCGGTTCCTGACGGGATTGGATTCTACCGGGATCGGTTCCTACCGGGATTGGTTCCTACCGGGATTGGTTCCTGACGGGATCGGTTCCTACCGGGCGGTGAAGATCCGCACTTCTCCGAACTGCATGTCGAGCACGTGTTCGCGCGACTTCGGTCCCCCGGCGGCCGGGCGCATCGGCAGGGGCAGGCGCAGCACCCGCTCGCCGGTCGAGGTGGCGGTGATTGCCGCTGCACCCTGGGTGGCGCGGATCACATCGGGGCGGCTGCTCCACAACTCGACTCCTGCCTGCCGGGCCAGCCAGCGCAGAATCTCCACCGGCAGAGGGGGCGCACCGACATAGACCGAGGTCCAGCCCTCCTGCTCTTTGCGCGCCATGGCCGGTTCCGAGAGGTCGGTCCAGACTCCCAGGATTTCCGCTTCGGGATCGTCGACCACGAACCGTGGTCCGCGCGGCGGCTCTGTCCCGAAAGTCATTCCCAGCGGTCCTTCGGGATCGTCGATCCAGGAGCGGATCATCATCGGTCCCGGGTCGGGATAGACGGCGAATCCCATGCCGGTCAGATCCTGCATCTGGGCCAGATCGAAGCGATCGTCGGTGATATAGCCGGGAGCGTAGAACCAGACCACGGTGGCGTTACTGCCCTCGAGCATTTCTTTCAGATCCGCCCGCTCGTTGGGGGTGAGCCGGAAGATGTTGACCATGAAGATCAGGCGGGCTCGCCGAAAGTCGCGCCGTTCCAGGTCGAAATGATACAGGAAGTCGAGCGGTGCCCCGAGACGGTGCAAGGTGCGGGCCTGGGAATCGAGGAGCCAGTGGCTGAAGTAATCGGTCACGGCGATGCCGTACCCCCGCCACGGACGCTCGTTCGTCCAGTGCTGGGTGGCGCAGAATGATTCGGCGTCGTAGACCGCTGCGATCTCGGCCACCGAACCGATATCGAGCTGGCTCCGCTCCTGACCCAGTTCTACGAGTCGGCGGATCTCGCGGATGATCGGGCGGTCATCGTACCAGCCCCGATCGGCGGCGAAACGGGCGTTGTAATGACCGAAGTCGAAGAGCCAGCCTCCCACGCCGCTGGCGAACATGCCGGCCAGATCGCGGCGAATGATCTGCAGTGTGCCTTCGACCGTTTCGTGCCCTGAGCCCCCCTCACCCGCCCGGTTCGGTTCCAGATAGGTGCTGGGATCCATTTCGACGATGAAGAGCTTTCCGTGGCGGGCGATCGAAGCCGGCAGGGTCCGGTAGCCCCCGTCGCCACCGACTCCGCGGGCCCGGCCCAGCCAGTTGCCGGCTCCATCCACAACATCGCTCTCCCACCGCTCTTTACCGGGCAGATTGGTGTGCTGGTAGCTGTACGGGCAGGCGAGGAAATCGATGTCGTCGCTTTCGAGCACGACCTGCGGGGCCAGGTGTCCCGCTTCCTGGATGCAGATATTTTCGAGCAGGTAGGTGTAAAACGCACCGCAGAGAACCCGTCGGCCGGTGTTGCGTTTGGTGACTCCCGCGAACTGTACGATGGTGTCGGCGATGATTTCGTGATAGCGCCGGCACCAGTTGATGACGGCCTGTTCGCGAACGGGATCGCGCAGCAGTCCGGCGGTGGTTTCGAGCCTGGCCTCGACCGGCGGGGGTGTTCCACACAGGGCCTGCATCGGAGTGCTGTAATCGGGCAGGTAGCGCGAACCCTTGTAATGCCACTCACCGTTCATGGCTCCGGCCACCTGATATCCGATCATCCGGGCCGCCAGGGGGGAACTCTCCATGAAGGCGAGAAAATCGGCCAGCATGTCGCCGGTCTCGACCCGCCAGACCCCCGAGGCCAGAGAAGCATCCCGCAGGTCCTTCAGGCCGTTCCAGTCCAGACCGGCCTCCCCGATCAGGTCGGGGGGAGCCCAGTCGTCCTCGGGATAGGGGAGTCCGTAGACGATCAGTTCCTCCGGATGGTCGTCCTTCCACCATTCCGGGGCATCGAGATGAAGCCGCGGCAGAAACCAGGCCTCGGATTCGATCGACAGCAGGGCTCCGAAATACGCCTCGACCCATGACCAGTCGTAGCGTCGGGGCCTGAGCCAGCCGGCATTCAGGCCGATGATCGGAGCGAAGAGACGCAGGCCGGCATCGGAGTAACCGCGGATGGTCTCGAGCAGCTCCACGCTCAGGGCCATGAGCGGGTAGCGTTCCTCGCCGTTGATGAACAGGCGGGGTCCGCCCCCCTCGATACGGACATCGGCCCGAGCCGGGTCCTCCTCGGCCAGGTTGTCGAGGGCCCGCCGGATCTGGCGGGTCAGTTCCTGATCGATGTCACCGCCGGCTCGTCCGAGAACACCGTCGGCTCCCAGGCGCCAGGGAGTCAGCAGAGTGGCTCCTCCAGCAATTCCGAGAGTCCTGAGAGCGGTGCGTCTCTTCACCTTGGTTCCCTTTTACCGGTCCGTTCGGGCGTCGACCGGCTGTGACGCGATGTCTGAGTGTGCCGACGACAATAAGTGAGTGTACCTGCGGCAGGGGGGAAGTTCCAGTCCGCAGCGGTCACCCGAGTAATGTTATCGCCTCTGGCAGCACGGCGGTCTCTGTTCTATTCTCAGACAGGTGTCCCGCCCTCCTGCACCCCCGACCGGGAGATATCATGGAGCGCCGCGCTTTCTTCGGTTCGCTGAGCGGTCTCATGGGGGGAGTCCTCCTGCCCCCTGCCGCCGCCTCCGCCGCTGCGTCCGCCGCCGCTGTTTCCGCTGGACCGGACGCTCCATCCTCAGCCGCAGCCGCTGTTGATTCGTCGCTGGCTGCCGATCCCGCCGCTCTGGCGGCCGGTTCCGACGCGCGACTCGAGACCTGTCTCGAAAGCAGCCGGCTCCGGCAGGAACTGCAGCAGATCGATCCCGGTGACGAACGTTACTGGCGGCTGATCCGCGAGCAGTTCCTGCTGCCCGATGATTACACCTACCTCAACACCGGTGGTCTGGGAGCCAGCCCCCTCTCGGTCATCCGGACCGTGAAGGAAAAGAGCGATGCAGAAGATACCCGCCCGGCCGCCGGCCACAGTCTGGACGACTGGTGGGCCATGAAGCAGGCGGCCGCGCCTCTGTTCGGACCGGGTATCGATAAAGAAGAACTGGCTTTCGTCAGCACCGCCACCGAGGGGATCAATATCGTCCTCAACGGCCTGCCGCTCGCAGCGGGGGACGAGATCATCACCTCGACCCACGAGCACCCGGCCCTGAACATTCCCCTGCTCAACCTGATGCAGGAACGGGGCATAAGGGTGCGGTTCTTCGAGCCCGATCGCGAGAACAGCCAGGGTAACCTCGAGCGGATCGAGGCTCTCATCACCCGGCGTACGCGCCTGATCTTCATTTCCCACATCACCTGCACGACGGGTCAGATCTTCCCGGTTGCCGAGATCGGCCGGCTGGCCCGGGACAGGGGTATCCTGTACGCCCTGGACGGAGCGCAGGCGATCGGTTCCCATCCCTTCGATATCGCCGGAATGAACGTGGATGCCTATGCCGTCAGCGCCCACAAGTGGCTGCTCGGACCCCGGCGCACGGGGATCCTCTGGGTGCGGCGGGGCATGTGGGAGACGATTCGGCCGACCGTGGTCGGGGCGTACTCCGATCGCCTGACCGATCTCGACAACAAGCGTCTCGAGCTGCAGGATTCGGCCCAGCGCTACGAGTTCGGCACGCAGAACGATGCGCTCTACTACGGACTGGGAGAGGCGGTGGAGTTCATCCGAGCCATCGGGCTGCAGGAAATTGAACGGCACGACACCGCCCTGGCCGAAGCCTTCGTGCGGGGGCTCGAGGAGATACCGGGGATCGAGCTGCTTTCTCCCGACCGTGCCGCCGACCGCTCGGCAATGATCACCTTCCGTCCGACCGGTCGAGACTACCGCGAGTTCACCACCGCCCTGGGCCGGCAGAAAATCCGGGTCCGTCCGGTCGGTGAAGCCCACCTCGATGCGATCCGAATCTCGTTCCACGTCTACAATTCGGCCGCGGACGTGGAACGGCTTCTGGATGCCCTGGCCGGGATCGCGGTTTGAGAAATCGTACGTGAGGAACCGTCCAGGGAGAAACGCCCGTGAGGGACCATTCGGGGAGAACCGTGCGTGATGGACCGTTCAGGGAGAAACCGCCCATGACGATCAGTGACGCCCTGCAGAGGATCGAGACCGTTCTCATCGCCGCCGATGCGGCACCGGTATACTGCACCGCGGCCGACCTGCTGGCCTCTGCGGCCGGGGCGGCGGTCGAGACGCTGCCGGGCTCCCGGTCGGCAGAATTTCCAGGCCCGGTGCCGGGCCGCTTTCTTCTGACTGCCGTGCCATCCGTACCGTCAGGTGTGCCGGGGAGCGCCGGGGGGAAGGCAGGCGTGAAGAGTGTCTCCGGTAAAGGTGCAGCTGGTGAAAGTGCCGCCGGTAAAGGTGCAGCTGGTGAAAGTGCCGCCGGTGAAGGTGCCGCCGGAACCGGTACAGGTGAACGCGCTCGACTCACCGGCGACGGGCCCGGCGTATTTCTGCAGCTCGGCGCCGACGGGGCGGGCCGCCTGGTGCCGACCCGCGACCGCTACCTCATCGGTTTCCTCCGGTACCTGCTCCGATGCCTGGCCGGCCGCAGCCTCGATGAGGTGGCGATCGGGGTGTTCTACCCGGTTACCTTCGCCTGGCAGCGAAGTGTCTATGATTTCTTCCTGGCTCAGGAGGGGCGGGTTCAGGCCGGTTTCGACCGGGCCGCCTATCTGCGGCGTCTGGCCGAGGTAGGGGTAACCCAGGTCGAGGTCAATTCCCTGGCTTTCCCGCAGGGTCTCGAAACGGGGCCGCCGGGCGAGATCTATCCGATGTTCTACACCTATTGCCCGGCCCTGGATCAGTTCGTTTCCAGTTCGCTCAATGAAGGTCTCTACCCCCGCGACTGGCTCGAGGCCAACCTGGCGCGGCTGAAAGAAAACGCCCGCCTGGCGGTCGAACAGGGTCTGGAACCCGGGCTGCTCTGCTTCGAGCCCCGCTCGGTGCCCGAGGAGATCTTCACCCGCTACCCGATGCTGCGCGGGGCCCGGGTCGACCATCCCTTCCGCAGTTTCAAACCGCGCTACAACCTGACCGTCACCCACCCGCTGGTACGCGAACACTACGCCGAGATGATCCGCCGCCTTCTGCAGGAGGTTCCCGAACTGGCCTATCTCTCGGTCTGGAGCAACGACAGCGGGGCGGGTTTCGAGTACACCAGTTCACTCTATGTCGGCCGCAACGGCGGGGCCTATCTGATCCGGGAGTGGAAGGACGACTCCGAGATCGCCCGGGCGGCCGGCGAGAATGTCGTCCGTTTCCTGCGCACCCTGCGCGATGCGGGCCGGGAGCTCAATCCCGATTTCCGGGTCTTGACCCGGCTGGAATCCTTCTATGCCGAGCACGACACCGTCTGGGCAGGTCTGGAAGAGGGGCTGGGGGTCGAGACGGCCTCGCTTGCGACCCGCGGCTGGGCGATGCCCTATGCCCATCCCCGCTATCCCGATGTACGCGAGATCAACGGCGGGAGCGTTCATCAGCTGGATTTCGCGCCCGAGGAGGGCGAGCGGTTGGCCGAACTCGCCGATCGGGGTTCACAGGCCCACTACTACTTCGCCGCCGGGCCGAATACGGTTTTCGCTCCCCTGATCGGAGTACCCTATCCGCGACTGACCCATCGGCGTCTCACACTGCTCCATGGCGGCGGGGTTCGACACCTGGCCCACATCGGCGGGGTGAGTCCCCCCGGGCTGGTGCCTTTCAACCCCAATCACGAGATCGTGCTGGCCTATCAGTTCGATCCCGGGCTCGATATCGAGACCGAAGTGCACCGCCTGGCCGCCGAATGGGCCGGCGAAGAACTGGCCGGGACGCTCTGCGAGGCCTGGGCCGGAGCCGAGGAGGCGATCCTGGCCTTCCCCAACGTCACCTCGCTCTACACCACCTTCGGATTCGCCTGGTACCGTCTCTGGGCCCGCCCCCTGGTGCCCGACATCGAGGCTATCCCGGAAACCGAGCGGGCCTTCTATGAAAATCACATGTGCACCACCCCGCACAATCCCAACAACGTCGATCTGAGCCGCGACGTGCTCTTCGTCCTGGCCCGGCCCGATCACTGCCGCCGCTGTGTCGAGCGGATCGATGCCAACGTCTTCGAGCCTCTCGACCGGGCCATCGGTCTGCTGACTGGGGCCCGGGAGCGGGCGAGCGGGCTGCCTGGCAGTCGGAATCTACCCGGTGATCAGAACGTGATCGCCGACCAGTTCGTCCGGCTCAGCGCCCTGCGCTGCTGGTTCGAGACCCAGCGCAATGTGGCTGCCTGGATTGCCGGGGTGTACGGCTGTACCGATTCTGCCGGCTCAGAGAATTCGAGTAATGAAGAAGCACATGGTGATGATCGTGAAGTTGTACATCAAGTTTTGCATCACGCGGCGGGCAGGCAAGCGGGGCGGGAGCAGAGCCGCGCACTGCTGCGGGAAATGATCGACCGGGAAATCGAAAACTCCCGCCGCCTGCAGGCGCTCTGCGTTTCGGGGGTCGAGTTCATGGCCACGACCGGCGGGGAAGAAAGTCCGCTCATGTACGGACGAAACCTGCCCGAACTGCTCGAGCGGCGCATCGCCCTGATGCAGGCTCATGCCGATGACGAACCCCGCCTCGATCACGGCTACATGATGCGGCGGGCCGCCGGGCGGTTCGCGGCACCGGGGTCATCGCCATGAAGACCATGCGCGATATCGTCGGAAAGCACGCCGGGCCCGGGTGATGAAACGTCGAACCTTTCTCGATCTCACCGCCGCCGCAGGCGGCGGAATCGCCCTCGGGGCGGGGGGGCTGGCTCTCGGATCGGCCGGCGTGAGTCTGGGATCGTGCAGTGCCCGGGGCGGTGGCCGGCAGCCAGATATCGTTCTGATCTTCGTCGATGATCTGGGCTTATCAGACCTCTCGTGCTTCGGCTGTACCGATTACGACACCCCGCACATCGATTCAATCGGCGAGCGGGGGGCCCGGCTTACCGATTTCTATACCGCGGCCCCGGTCTGCACGCCGAGCCGCTACGCCCTGCTCACCGGCCGCTACCCCTTCGGCTCCGGCGTGAACCTCACGACCGCCCTGATGCCCGCCGACACC
Organism: uncultured Gemmatimonadota bacterium; assembly: GCA_964576115.1. Classification (GTDB taxonomy): domain Bacteria; phylum Blakebacterota; class Blakebacteria; order Blakebacterales; family Blakebacteraceae; genus CAYSYY01. The sequence continues at coordinate 10,564 of CAZNUA010000051.1, read as the reverse complement.
CACGGGCTCGACCCCGACACGGTGACCCTGCCCGAAGTGCTGCAGAGAGCCGGGTACCGCACCGCCTGCGTGGGCAAGTGGCATCTCGGCCGTCTCGATCCGGTCTACCACCCGCACCGGCACGGATTCGAGCACTTCTACGGCTTCCGGGGCGGGCTGGTGGATTATTACCGCCACGCGTATGCCCGCGAGCACGACTGGTGGCGCAACGACGAGGAACTCCGTGAAGAGGGCTACGTGACCGATCTGCTCACCCGTGAGGCCGAGAGGCTGATTGCGGCCGGCGACGATCGCCCCCTTTTCCTCTACCTCTCCTACAGTGCCCCGCATTATGCCCGCGACGAAGAGAACCGGATCATTCTGCAGCCGCGCCGGGAGGATGCCGACCGCTTCCCCGGTATTGCCGATGAGAAGCGGCGAGCGTATGCGGGCATGGTCGCTGCCCTCGACGAGGGGGTGGGGCGGGTGATCCGGGCGCTCGAGACCAGCGGTCGGGCCGGCAATACCCTGCTTCTCTTCGTCTCCGACAACGGACCAGAACTCGACTGGGGGGGGACCTGCACGCCCCTGCGGGGCGCAAAGCGATTTCTCTACGAAGGGGGGATCAGGATGCCGGCTCTGGTGCAGTGGCCCGGCCGGGTGGCGGCCGGCGTCGACCTGTCCTGGCCCGGCTGCACGCTCGATCTCTTTCCGACCTTTGCCGCTCTGGCCGGGGTCGGAGTCGAAAGGGGAACAAGGGGAACAAGCGGAACAGGGGGAACAGGGGGAACAGGGGGAACAAGGGGAACAGACAGCGGTGCGGGAGAGACGAGAGATGCAGGAAGAGCGGGTGGTGCGGAGGCAGGAACCGCGATCGGAGACAGCGATCTCGATGGAACCGCGATCGAAGACAGCGATCTCGACGTAACCGCGATCGGAGACAGCGATCTCGATGGAACCGACATTTCAGGGGTGCTCCGGGGTGGGGAGGGGGCCGAACGCGATCTCATCTGGAGCTATGGCGGGGCAGCGGCGATCAGGGCCGGGCACTGGAAGCTGGTGCGGCGGCGCGAGGTGGTCGAGCTCTTCGACCTGGAAACCGATATCTCCGAGAGCAGGGACCTGAGTTCCGCCGAACCCGATCGGGTCCGGGATCTGGCCGCCCGTCTCGACGCCGAACTGGCCCGGGTCGAAGGCCGTCGAGGATAGGAGCTTTCCTCAGGGTGATTGACGACAGCCGTCGGGAGTCGCCTGTTTTCAGCTCCTTACTCGTACCGGATTGCGTTGAGCGGGTCGACTGCTGCGGCCCGTCGTCCGGGTAGAACCGTAGCCAGCAGGACGATTGCTGCCAGGACGATGAACGCGAGCACCAGGCTCATCGGATCCACCGGACGCACCCCGAACAGCAGACCCTGCATCAGCCCGCCGGCTGCGACCGCGACCGGGATCCCGATCGCGAGTCCCCCCAGACAGAGCCAGCCGCCATGGCGTACGATCAGGCGCACGATGTCGCGCCGGTTCGCCCCGAGGGCCTGCCGCACGCCCATCTCGTGGGTCCGGCGGGTCACGGCGTACGAGATCACCCCGTAAAGACCGACTCCGGCCAGAGCCACCCCGAGTCCGGCCAGGAAGAGGACCAGCCACATCGTGAGCTCGCGTTCGTAGGTGTTGTCGCGGACCAGCTGATGCAGGGTCGTCATCGGGAAGATGTCGAGCGAACTGCTCATGGCTCGCATCTCCCCGTGGACCGGCTCCATGACCGCATACGGGTCGGCGCCGGCGTCCACCACCAGCAGGTAATCCCACCAGCTGAGCTGTCCGAAGGGAAGGTAGAAGTAGGGTTCGGGGTCTTCCCCGATACTGTTGTAGATGCCGTCGGGTACGACGCCCACCACTTCGACCGCCGGTCCGTCGGCCGAATTCAGGATCACCCGCCGCCCGAGTGGATCGGCATCGGGCCAGTACCGCTGGGCCATGGTCTCGTTCACGATCATGACCGGTGTGCTGCCGCCGGTGTCGGTATCCCCGAACTTCCGCCCTCTGAGCAGGGGGATATCGAGGGTGGCGAAGTAGTCCGGCTCGACGAGGTTGAATTTGATTGCCCTGCTCGCCTCCTCCCAGCCCGGTCCCGCCTCGGGCACGAACACCTGTCGGGTCGCCCCGCCCCCCGAGGGGTTGAAGGGCACGTGGCGGGCGATGGTGGCGTGCCTGACGCCGGGGATGGCCCGCACCCGGTCGAGCAGATCGAGACAGAACCCGGTGGCTTCCTCCCGGCCCCCTTCGGGGTAGACCTCGGCCACGAGCAGGTTGTCGTTGCCGAAGCCGAGATCGAGCGACTGCACCTGCAGGAAACTGCGGGTGAGCAGGCCGGTCACCGCGATCAGCACGAAACTCAGCGCCAGCTGGCCGACGACCAGCAGGTTGAGACTCCCGAGGCGCCCTTCCCGGCGCGTCCCCGCACCCTGACCGCTCTTCAGGACCGGCACGAGATTGGGCCGGGATGCCTTCAGGGCGGGCAGCAGGGTGGTCAGCAGGGCGGTGAAAAGAGCCAGTGCCAGAGCGAAGATGATCGTCCGGCTGTCGAGCGCGAAGTTCCATTCGATATAGACCGGCATCGGCGGCATGATGGTGGGGAGCAGACCCAGAAGCCAGCTGGTCGCGACCAGGCTCAGGACGCCGGCGATTCCGGCCAGCACCAGGCCCTCGGTCAGCAACTGCCGGATCAGGTGGCCGCGGTTGCCGCCCACCGCCAGCCTGATGGCCATTTCGCGCTGCCGGCCGAGCGAGCGGGCCAGCAACAGGCCCGAGACATTGGCGCACGAAATCATCAGAAAGGCGCCCACGATTGCCAGGAGCATGATTCCCATTGTTGACCAGCTGCGGTTCTGCAGTTGCCGATCGGTCACGACCATGGCGTGCTGGTCTTCGTTGGAAGCGAAGTCGACCAGCTCGAGTCCCCGGTAGAGGGCTTCGGCCTCGGCCTGAGCGCTCGCGGCGGTCTCGCCCGGGGCCAGCCGGGCGACCGGGTAGAAGTCACGGAAGCGGCGTGAGGAGCGTTCTTCGGGATAGCCCCACGTCTCTTCGGGGAACCAGAGGTCGATCGGCGTCAGGCGGCGCATGCCGTAGAAACCGGGCGGGGCGATCCCCATCACGGTCCGCTGCCGGTTTGTGATCATGACGGTCTGCCCGACGATGTCGGGATCGCCGCCGAATTGCCGCTGCCAGAGACTGTGGCTTAGAATCACCATCGGTTCGGCCTGCAGCAGCTCGGAATCGGTTTCGGCAAAGACATCCCCGAGGTGCGCTTCGACGCCGAGCACGGTGAAGAAGTTGCGCGAGACCACGTCGGCAAAGAGCATGACGGAGTAGTCTTCGCTGAAGAGACTGGCTCCCCGGTGCTGCACCGCGGCCATGTCGCTGACTGTCTCCATGCCCGCCCGCAGGTCGAGATAGTCGGGCCAGGAGAGTGCATCCATCGGGGCGCGTTCGGTGCCGGCGAAGAGGTGCACGATCTCGTCAGGCTCATCGTAGGGTGCGGGCTGCAGCCAGATATAGTCCACCACGCTGTAGATGACGGCATTCAGCGTGATGGCGAGCACGAGGCTCACGACGGCGATGCTCGAAACAGCGGGATTGCGGCGCAGGGTTCGCAGGCTCTGTCGGATGAGGCGCATCGAACGCTCCTCCTGTGCAGTGGTTGAGCGATCATGTGGCGGGAAGCACCTGCGATAAGCCGCCACGCGGGTGGGGCTCATCGGCGGGCACCGCCCGGTCAGAGGAGTATACCTGGCGAACCTCCGGCCCGTTTACCCGGACCGGCCTCCACACACACCCGGTTATTCCCCGTTCCAGTGTACGCAGGAACGAACGGGCAGGTTTACCCCCTTCTGCCGGCGGTTACCGGCGGAGCGACGATACGACTCTGCGACCGCCGGACGGTACGACGGGGTGACTCTGCGGCCGCTGGACGGTACGACGGGGTGAGGATGTTCGATCAGAGCTCTTGCTTCTTTTCATCGAAGGCATCCTTGCCGCGGGCGAGCATCAGGGCCAGCGGGGCTTCGGCGCGGGCCAGGGAGAGCATGTCGGCCGACACGGTGCGGATGTCCCACTGAGCGTGAGCGTCCTCGCGCAGGCGGCTGATGTGGTAGAGCTCGCGCACGTCGGTGCGGATGAGCAGGCGGCGGCGGTGGGCGTTGGTCAGGACATAGGGCGCCGCCTCGGGGGCGGCGGCGAGCAGGCGGGAATAGACCTCGCCGCTCTCTTCGGCCAGTTCGCGGAAGTCTTTCTCCAGACCGGTCTCGGTGACCGAAGGGGGAATGGTCAGACCGAGGGCGGGATCGTAGTCCTGCACCAGCTGGGTGCTCATGCGGTGCCGTTTCATCTGGCCGTAGCAGGCCGCGCTCAGAATCACCTCGAAGGTGAAGGCGGCGGTCTCGAATTCCCGGGTGGCCGACTCCCACGGGTTGGCATGAACCAGAAACTCCCGCATCAGCTCGCGTGCTCCTTCGCCGTCGGACAGCAGGCGGTCGGCCAGGGCGGCGCAAGCCGCAGCCGGCTCACCGGAATGGGCGTGGATGATGGCGGTCAGCACGCTCCGGTCGGCATCGGGGGGGCTTTCGAGGAGGGTGACATCGCCCAGCTGTGGCAGAGCGGTGTCCTCGTGACTGGTGGGGTGACTATCGATCAGGGCCTCGACGACCTCGCGGGCGTGGGGGTGGGTGCGGGTGAAAAAATCATCACTCAGGGGGCGGCCGAACTGCTTCTCGTACTCGATCGGATCGGTGAGCAGAATCAGGGCGGGGGCCACCTCGCCCGCCAGGCGGAAGAACTCCTCGCCCAGCTGTCTGGCTTCGGCCAGGGGGTGGGCGCGCAGGCGCCTGATGATGTATTCCAGGTTGCGGGCGTTGGCGGTCAAACCCAGCTGGGCCTTTGTGGCCAGGGGGGTGATGTAGCGGGCGTCTTCCTTGGCATACCCGGCCACGATCCGCTCTCCGGCGGGGGTATCGAGCATGTCGGCATGTCGAGCCCGGAAGTGGTCGTGCAGGATCCCGAAAGCCCGCGTGTAGAGGGCGAACTGCCTGACCACGGTCTTCTCGAAAAGTTCGAGCGCTTCCCCCTCGAGTCCTTCCGGGATCACGTGGGCGTCGGTCAGTTCCTGGTAGCGCTGTGATTTTTCGGTGTATGAGCAGAGCCGGTGCCACTCCAGGACCTCGACGCAGAGACGGGAGATGTCGAGCACGTCGAAGTTGAAGGCGGCGTGTTCGGCCACCGACTGGTGGTTGAGGCCGAAGACGATACTGCGGGCCGAAGCCCGGGCGCTCTCGACATCCTCGATCGCCCGCCGGCGCAGTTCGGTCACCGGGCGCGGGTCGCGGCTGATACGGGCGTACGCCACGGCGACGGTTTCGGGGGTCAGAGCCTCGGGATGGTCGGTCGCGGTCCGGAGCTGCTCGATCAGATCGGTGTCGAGATTGTAGCCGGCGAGGATGATCCGCATGGATTCTCCTGGCGGTTAGTGGTGCTTTCGGTAGTTACCGGGCGGAGCGATCCCGGATCCTGATTCACCTCCCATGTGCTCACGAATCTTCCCGTTCTTCTTCAGTCTGCCGTGCCCTGAAGGCTGCCTTCAGACCGGTCAGCAGTTCTGACCGGCGATCGTACAGGCGGGCCGGAGGGCGCGGGTCGCAGGCGGCGAGCAGATAGGAGGTCAGCAGGGGCAGGGCGATGGTAGTGTCGGTGTAGCAGACCACGGTGTCGGACAGAGCATCGGGATCGATCTTGCCCCACGTCATCGCCTCGCTCGGGGTCGCCCCCGAGAGCCCGCCGGTGTCGGGGCGCGCATCGGTGATCTGGACGAAATAGTCGTGGCCGGCTTCCTCGAGCCCGAGCACTTCCTGGATCTGCGGTTCGGTCTGCAGAACGAAATTCTTCGGGGCTCCTCCCCCGAGGACAAGTACCGCACTCCGCTCTCCCTTCGCCTTGGCTCCGTAAACGATGGCGGCGGTTTCGTTGACGTCGGCTGAAACGTCGACCGCCGGGCCGCCTCCCTCCAGAGCCAGACGGGCCATGTTCATCCAGATGGAGGAATCACCCGGGGAGGGAGTGTAGACCGGAACCCCGTGCTCGTAGGCGCTGACCAGGATCGAGCGCGACCCGGTGCCCAGCGCTTCGGCCCGGGCGGTCAGGTACTTTCCGACCAGGTGGTGAAACTCGGCGCTGCTCATCGACCGTCCGAATTCCTCGGCCGCAGCCATGGTGCGGAAGAAACGGTCGGTCTCGAGCAGAACCTCGTAGGTGAAGAGGACGTCGTAGATCCGGATCACCCCGTCGCGGCGCAGTTCGGGATCGGGGGTGTGGGGGGAACCCCGGTGCAGGTCCAGATCGAGAGCGAAGTGAGCGTCGTGATAGAGATTGGCCCCGGTGGTCGAGATCCAGTCCACGAAGCCGTTCTCGATGAGCGGGATCAGACATGAACCGCCCAGCCCGGCCGGTGTCAGTGCTCCCGACAGACTCACCCCCACGGTCACTCCCTCGCGCAGGATCCGCCCCGAGAGCAGCTGGGCAGCCTCGCGCAGACGGGCGGCGTTATATGCCAGAAAAGTCGAATCGATCAGTTCCCGGACGGTTTCGTTTCCTGTCACCGGTGCTGGCGCGATCCGCGCCCCCTGCAGCCAGCGGGATGTCCCTCCGGACTTCGGTGTCGTCGGAACGGACACCGGCGCTTCCCGTTCGGGTTCCGGGGTGGTCTGGTCAAAAACGGGCTTTTCCCCGTCGGGTGGCGGCGCACCCGGTTCGGACGACGGAGATGACCGGTCGGGTGCGGTTCGTTTCGGTTTGGAAGCCATCGTCTTCCCGGTGTTTTCAGGGCAGCAGTACGGCCGCGGCGATGACGGTTTTCCACTTGCCGTCCTTGCCGATCTCGGCCGACTGGGTGATGTTCCGGCTGCGCACGATCTTGCCGCTGATCTTCCAGAGCTGGCGCTTGTTGTCCCAGCTCTCATCCTCGTCGAAGGCCACCCCGAGGGTCGAGGCCAGCATGGCCGCGGCCATGTTCTCGGCATACTCCCCGGCCTCGGCCGTGGTCTGGCCGTAACCGTGGTACTCGGCCAGGTAGCCGTACATGCTCTTGTCGGCCGGGATGGCGACTCCGATCGAGGCGGCGATCTGCCGGCGCGGTTCGTTCGAACAGGCCCGCGCCATGACCGCAAAGGTGATCTGACCGGCCTCGAGTTGAGCCAGGCCCTTCTCGCGCGAGATGACAGTACAACCGGGAGGGTAGATCGACGAAACATTGACGAGGTTGAGACGCTGGATTCCGGCCTGGCGCAGGGCCAGCTCGAACGACTGCAGTTCCTCGCGGTGCTCCCCGACCCCCTTGGTCAGGAAAAGTCTGGTTGGTACGAACACCGTGTTGCCTCCGCGTAATCTGCGTGGATGTCGCGACGCTGTATGATACGCTCGTCACGGACACGATAGCACGCCCTGTCGCCGGAGAGATGGAAAAATAATCCGTACCGGTCACAGGTTCTTGATGGAGGTGTCGTCCATGCCGACAACCGAACCGACGCTATCCGGTCTCCGATTCAGCCTTGGATCATGTCTCCTGTTTGGTCCCCTGTTCGCTTTCCTCTTCCTGCTTTCCGGCTGCATCGGGTCCGGTCCCGTTTCCGGTGATTTTGCCGAGGATCTCGAGCGGGTCTGGATCGGACCGGAGTACTTCGCCAACCGGCTGGCTGACTGGCGCCTGGACAGAGGGCGGGTCGAATGTGTCGAGGGACGGCGAAACTGGCCTCTGCGTACCCTCTTCCGGCTCGACCGCGCGCTGGCAGCCGGCCGGGGGTGGTTTACCATGAGCGTGCTGACCGGTCCGCTCGATTCCGGCCAGTTGCCGGCCGAGGCCTGGCGGGGGTTCCTGATCGGAGGTGGAGGCGAGGATGTCGACTGGCGCCTGACGGCCTGGACCCATCACAAACCGGCCCGCGACGGCGGCCTGCTGGCGGTCGTCGACGGCTGGGGCGGGACCGCCTTCCGGGACATGTCGCAGGGAAGCTATCCGGCGGTGGGGTGGGGGATCAGCGGCCCGGTCGCAGAGAATGAGGTGCCTGTCCTGGCCGCCGACCGACCGCAGAGCCCCGCCCTGAGCAATCCCTCGGGGCCGGTTCTGCTCACTCTCGCCGGTCGTCAGGAGGAGGACGGCTGGGTTCTGACCCTGAGTGCTCTCGATCCTGCATTCGGGGCCGAGGTCAGCCGTACCGAGTACCGTGATGTCCCGGCTCGGTTCCTCGATGGTGGAATCGCGCTCGTCTCGCACCACGGCCCGCAGGGCAGCGAGCGCGGTTACTGGTTTGAAGACTGGACCCTGCGAGGGCCGAAGATCACCTCCCATCCCGACCGCCTCTTCGGTCCGGTACTCTCGGCTCAGTACACGGTCAGCCGGAAAGTGCTGACCCTGACTGCTCAGCTGGGGCCGCTCGGGCCCGATGACGAAAGGTCATTGCAACTGCAGCTCAAGCCGGGAGGGTCGGGCCCCTGGCGGACAGTGGCCGAGACCGAATGGGTGTCCGACAGTTACACCGCCACCTTCCGGATCGAGGATTGGCCGGGCGAGACCGCGATCCCCTTCCGTGTGCTCTACGATCTGAAGACCTCGGACCACTCGAGCGAGCGGTATGCGTACGACGGGACGATCCGGGCCGAACCGGATGAGGACGAGTACGTCGTGGCCGCCTTTACCGGTCACAAGTGCTACACGGGGGGTCTGGAATGGAACCACAACGGATACTGGTTTCCCCACAACGAAATCGTTGCCGCGGTCACGCACCACGATCCCGATTTTCTCTTCTTCAGCGGCGATCAGGTTTACGAGGGGGATCTCACCCCGGCCATCCGCAACCCGGTCGAGGACGCTCTGCTCGACTATCTCTATAAATGGTACCGCTGGTGCTGGGCTTTCGCCGATCTGACCCGCGAACGGCCGAGCGTATCGATTCCCGATGATCATGATGTCTACCACGGCAATATCTGGGGTGCGGGGGGAAAAAAGGCCGAAGCCTCAGAGGGAATGACGGCCCAGGACTCGGGCGGCTACCGCCTGCCCCCCCGATTCGTGAACGCGGTTCACCGCACCCAGACCAGCCATCTGCCTCCTCCCTATGATCCCGCTCCAGTCGAACAGGGGATCTCGGTCTACTACACCGACGTCACCTGGGGCGGGGTGAGCTTTGCCGTCCTCGCCGACCGGCAGTTCAAATCCTCGCCCACGGTGGCGGTGCCGGCCGGACAGTTCGTGAACGGCTGGCCGCAGGCCTCCGGCTTCGATCCGGCCTGCGAGGCCGATACCCCCGGGGCGGTCCTGCTGGGCCGGCGTCAGCTCGACTTCCTGCACGCCTGGGCGGCCGACTGGTCGGGAGGGACCTGGATGAAAGCGGTCCTCTCACAGACCGTTTTCGCCAATGTGGCCACAATCCCGCAGGACGCCGCCAGCGGCTCGGTCATTCCGGGTTTGCCCTACCTTGAAGAAGGGGAATACCCGCGCGACTACAAGCTGACCAGTGACGGCGACTCGAACGGCTGGCCCCCCTCGGGGCGCAACCGGGCTCTGCGGGAGATGCGCCGGGCCTGCGCCGTACATATCGCCGGAGACCAGCACCTGGGCAGCACCATCCAGTACGGGGTGGAAGCCTTTCGGGACGCCGGTTTTGCGCTCTGCGTACCGAGCGTCGGCAATACCTGGCCACGGCGCTGGTTTCCTCCTCAGCCGGGTCGTAACCGCAAGCCGGGTTCACCCGAGTACACGGGTGACTTTTTCGACGGTTTCGGCAATCGCATGACGGTGCACGCCGTCTCCAATCCCCATCGCACCCACATCCCGCCCGAGAACCTGCATAACCGGGCGCCCGGCTACGGGATCGTGCGTTTTGTCCGCTCCAGCCGCGAAATCGTGATCGAGTGCTGGCCGCGCTGGGTCGATCCCTCCCAGGCCGGTGCTCGGCAGTACCCCGGCTGGCCGGTGACCTGTCATCAGCTCGATAACGACGGTCGCGGGGCGTGGGGATGGCTGCCGGTGGTGGAGGTCAGCGGGCTCACCGATCCGGTCGTGCAGGTGATTGCCGAGGCCGATGGCGAGATCCTCTACACCCTGCGCATCAGCGGCACCCGCTTCGAACCGAAGGTCTTCGCGCCGGGCGATTATTCGGTGGTCATTAGTGATCCTGATAATCATCTTGTGAAACGGTTCCCGGGTCTGAAGCCCATGCGGAACCGCGAGAACGCCGGAAGCCTGACAGTGACGTTCTGAATCCACCGATCACTGAATACAAGAACCGGCGGGGTTGTCCGAAGAGCCGTGCCGGTTCTTCTGTATTACCTCAAGATTTCATCTGTACGCGATCCATTAGGGAGGCCAGCAGCAGTGAGCTCAGAATCTATCCGACGTGCATGCGCAATACGATCGCTCTTCGACGCAATCCGATTGTACTCAGGCGCAATACGATCGCTCTTCGGCGCAATCCGATCGCACTCCGGCGTAATCCGATCGCACTCCGGCGTAATCCGATTGCACTCCGACTCAAAACGATCGTCA
>CAZNUA010000050.1:0-20177 GCA_964576115.1 uncultured Gemmatimonadota bacterium | reverse complement strand
CTTAACCCAACATCTCACGACACGAGCTGACGACAGCCATGCAGCACCTGTGCAGGGGCGACAGGCCGAAGCCTGCCGAACCGACATCTCTGCCGGAGTCCCCAGCATGTCAAGCCCGGGTAAGGTTCTTCGCGTTGCATCGAATTGAACCACATGCTCCACCGCTTGTGCGGGCCCCCGTCAATTCCTTTGAGTTTCACCCTTGCGAGCGTACTCCCCAGGCGGAGCACTTAATGCGTTAACTGCGGCACCGAGCGGATCGACCCACCCGACACCTAGTGCTCATCGTTTACGGCTGGGACTACCAGGGTATCTAATCCTGTTTGCTCCCCCAGCTTTCGTGCCTCAGCGTCAGTGCTTGCCCAGAGACCCGCCTTCGCAACCGGTGTTCTTCCTGATATCTACGCATTTCACCGCTACACCAGGAATTCCGGTCTCCTCTGCAGCACTCAAGAAATGCAGTTTCCGGGGCAGGCTGACAGTTGAGCCGTCAGGTTTCACCACGGACTTACATTCCCGCCTACGCACCCTTTACGCCCAGTGATTCCGGACAACGCTTGCTCCCCCCGTATTACCGCGGCTGCTGGCACGGAGTTAGCCGGAGCTTCTTCTGGGGGTACCGTCAGCTGCTGAGCAGGTTTCTTCCCCCCTGAAAGGAGTTTACACCCCGAAGGACTTCATCCTCCACGCGGCGTTGCTGCGTCAGGCTTTCGCCCATTGCGCAATATTCCCTACTGCTGCCTCCCGTAGGAGTCTGGGCCGTATCTCAGTCCCAGTGTGGCCGGTCACCCTCTCAGGTCGGCTACCCATCGTCAGCTTGGTGAGCCGTTACCTCACCAACTACCTAATAGGGCGCGAGCCCATCTTGAAGCGCCGGAGCTTTCACGACTGTGGGATGCCCCACTATCGCCATATGCGGTATTAGCCCTCCGTTGGGAAGGTTATCCCCCACTCCAAGGCAGGTTGCTCACGTGTTACTCACCCGTTCGCCACTCTACTAGGGATCCGAAGATCCCGTTCGCGTACGACTTGCATGTATAAGGCACGCCGCCAGCGTTCGTCCTGAGCCAGGATCAAACTCTCCATGGGAAAAAACGTGTGACGCTCAGAACCCGGAGGTTCATTGCGCCGACGTTCATGGAGTTGCAATCCTTGCTCCATCACAGCGATCCGAAGATCGCGTGAGCAGGCAAGGTTCCATCTCAAAGCGATCGACGATCGCCCTGCGACTTCACCCTCGGACATGTCAAAGAACGAGATCCGCCCCTGGTTCAGGGCGGACCAGTCAATCTAGGACATCCGGAGCTTCAGTCAACTCCCAAATCGCTCCGAACGCCCTTTTTTCAAGGGATCATGACTTCTCATATGATAACGGTTCGCTCCGACGGAAACAAGAGTTCCCCGAATGTTGTCGGTCTTTCAGTTCTGTCTGGCCGCCTCGATCAGGCTGTCGACGAGTTCCTCATCGACGGCATGTCCGATTGCCCGGATCACGCCCTCATGATCGAAGGTATACACGGTCGGCCAGAGGCGTACTCCCCAGCGGGTTGCTATCGGGCCGCCGGTCGTCCCACCATCGAAAAAGGACGGCCAGCTGATATCATTCTCTTCGACCGCCGTCCGGTAGACGTCGGGCGGATCGGAATTCACGCCGATGATGGTGAAAGGTTCGTCTCTGAGTCTGTCAACGAGCGACCGCTCGTGTGGGTACATCTCCCGGCAAGGCGGTCACCAGTCCCCCCAGAAGTCAAGAACCACCACGTTGCCGAGATAGTCGCTCAGTTTCATCTCCTCACCATCGATGTTCCGGCCGGTGATTTCAGGCGCCCGATCACCGACTTCGAGATCGGCCGGATCGTGCGGATTCAGTTCGGCCGCAGCGATCTCTCCGAAAGTGGTGCTGTTCCAGGGCACCTCGGCGTAATCCCGGACGAGATCGTTCAGCAATGCCTCCCGACGCCCGGCCAGCTCTGCAGAAGCATTGTCGCGGGAGCCGGCGTCGACCAAGGCGTACATCGACGCAGCCCGGACCCGGGCGTCGGGCGAGTGCTCGATCAGATAGTCGAACCGCTCTTCGAGCTCCTCGGACGGCAGGGAGTACCAGGAATCGGCCATGTGGTAGATATGGGGCGAGTGCCCGTATTCGGCGAAGATCGCGTCGAGTTTGTCCGTCACTTCAGGGGCTGAGAGCTCCTGGCGCAGATCGGCATTGCGGATCGTCTGCAGGATCCAGAGCTCAGCCTGCAAACCCGCTTCGGTACCCCGCCACCGCTGAGCGAAGGCGGCATAGTCCGGGTAGTACTTCGACCGGATCCCTTCGTAGTCGTACTCTCCGGTATCGTAGTCGGCCCGGACCACGCTCCGGAGCTCTTCGAGGGCAGCCAGCGCCGGCTCTTCCCGTGAACATCCCGAGAGCAGGAGCGGCGCGAGCACGACGAGGACGATCCCGGCGAGGTGACCTGGAGGAGATTCCCGAATCATTTCCACGGTGGAAACCCTTTCAACCCTGACTCTTCAGGCCGGACAATCGTGAACGCCCACCGTACTCGAACCTCATTGCTCTTTTCACCCGGAAAATATCTGGACGGGATAAACGATTTCCGCCCGCTTCCCGCCGGGGAGATCCCATCGCGATCGGAGTTCGATAGACAGCGTGAAAGGGAAGGGCCTGGAACGATCAGGTTCAGGGCATCACCAGCCGGTACTTCTTGATATGGGGCAGGCCCTCGTCATCCTCGAAATACGCAATCACGATATCGTCCTGGATGTACGGTTCGGGCGAGAAGTTGAAACCTGCTGGTAGGTCCACCTCCCCCAGAAATTCCCCCTCGCAGGTAAAGACATCCACCATCCAGGTATTGACCCAGAGAGGATTTCGGTACCAGCCCGAGGCACTGCTCGAGAGAGGATCTTCCACGCCGCCCTCGACGCGCCGGCCCGGTCCGGGGCGCTGGACCCAGATCCGGCCGCTACGGTCGGCAGTGAAATAATCGAAGGGAGGTTTGTGCGCGGGAATCTGTTTCCCGTTCCAGGCCCAGCCGGGTTGGACACCACGTAGTCCAGCTGTTTCGGCTCGTTCGTGCCAACGGGCTTCGTCGGGATCGACCGGAACGGGTACGTAGTCACGTTCGATGACAACAATCCGGCCGTCGGGCCAGCGGACCTCGAAACGGTATTGCTCCGAGACGCCCCCAATGATCTTGCGGTCCCGGCTCCAGGTCCAGTTCGCCCCCGGTGAAAAGGGCACGGTGTTAACCGACGTTCCGTGATCTGAACTCTGGGCAATCAACTGCCACTCTTCGAAATCCACCTCCGGTTCGGCCAGAGTATCACCGAGAGCCCCTTCGGGGCCCCAGGAGATGCGGCCGGAGCGCCACTCCCAGACCTCGGTATTCGGTCCGGCGTTGATGATCGCCGGGGTGTAGAGCTTGCCGTCATCGGCAAAGAACATCGGACTGCCAAACGACCACCCCCCGAAGAGCCTCCACTGGTCGACGTATTCCCCCTGCGGGGTGAAGATGGGAACCCGCGCCCCCCGGCCGTCACGGACGTAGAGATTGCCATCGGCCGGGTTGATGGCGAGGCTGCGGGGTTGCAAGTACTCCCCCGGCCCCTCGCCTTCACGCCCGATATCGCGCAGGTGTTCACCCTGCATGTCGTAGACATGGATGATCGGGATCTGCCGGTCGAGCACGTAGATCCGCTCACCGTCGCATTCGATGGCCCGGACCTGAGCCAGCAGATAGGCATCGCCCCGTTCGGGATCTCCGATCGAGGCTTCCTCGACCAGCTGGGCCCGTCCGCCCCAGACCGAACCGGATATCGTCCTCACGGTGGTGGTGTTCCCCTGCACCGTCCGGCGGAACTCCCATTCCCCCTCGACCCCCCCGTGTCGGCCGGCACATCCGACCGCTATCAGCAGTATCCCTGTCATTGCGATCGCGCGCATCGATTGCACCCTTCCGACAATACCGCACCCGGAACAGTACCGCCCGGTCACCGGCCTCCCTCCCGGTGAGGCAGGGACGACAGTACAGCTCTGTACCTTGGATGACCGCCGGGCGACCAAGGTTGAAACCGTATCCGCGGGCACTGGTGCCCTGTCACGCGACACCAGATCAGGGCAGGACGATCCGGTAGCGCTTCACGTAGGGTACGCCATCGTCATCGGTATAACGGGCCACGACGGTATCCTCATGAATCCAGGATGCATCGCCGAGCTGCAGGTTCTCCGGCACCGCGATCGGTCCCAGGAACTCGCCCTCGGCCGTGAAGACTTCCCAGAAGGTCGTGCTCCGCCAGCGGGGATAGCGCCAGTAGTCGCGCGAATCATCGGCCTGTATAACACCGTCCTCGAGTTCGACGCTGGGACCGAGCCGTCCGACCCAGATCCGACCGCTCAGATCGGCCACCAGCGAAGAGTAGGGTGGTTTATGACCCGGGATATCCCGGTGGTTGCTCCAGGCCCAGCCGGGGAAGTTCTCCTGGAACTGTTCGGTAATCCGCCGGCGCAGCCAGGCGGCCTCCTCGCGGCGGACCGGGACCCGGTCGCCCCAGACTTTCTCGATGCGGGTGGTGTGACCGTCGGGCCAGCGGACTTCGAAACGGTACTCCTCCGAGACCCCGCCGACCATGGCGCCCTCCGCTGTCATGGTCCACATGGCGCCAGGGGCATAGGGGATGGTCGTGGCTGATTCGTTGTTCTCCGTGCGGGCGATGACCCGCCACTGGCTGGAATCGAAATCGAAGACCGGAGCGGGAATGGTATCGAGTTCTGTCCCCTGCGGTCCCAGCCGGCACATGCCCATCTGCCAGTCGTCGAGACTGCTCCCGGGATTGAGAAGCTGCATCGTGTACAGTTCACCACCCACGGTCGCCACCAGCGGACGGGACGTACTGAAGGTGGAACTGATCGCCCACTGGTCGAGGGGGTCACCCGCGGGGGAGTAGATATTCACCCGGGCATTCTGGCTGTCGCGCACGAAGAGCCGGCCGGTGTTCGGATCAACGGCCAGACTACGTGGCTCACGGAACTCACCCGGCCCACCGCC
The DNA here is from genome assembly GCA_964576115.1 of uncultured Gemmatimonadota bacterium. GTDB lineage: Bacteria > Blakebacterota > Blakebacteria > Blakebacterales > Blakebacteraceae > CAYSYY01. The sequence continues at coordinate 15,126 of CAZNUA010000050.1, read as the reverse complement.
GCTGCGGCCGATATCCATGAGGTGGACCCCGTCGAGATCATAGACCCGCACAACCGGGATCTGGGAATCGAGGATATAGATCCGATCGCCGTGGACCGCCATGCCGGAAATCTGCCCGAGCAGATATTCATCGGGCCCGTCGGTCGAACCGATCGAGGCTTCCTCGACCAGACGGGCTTCGCCCTGCCAGACCGAGCCGCCCAGAGTGCGTACGATTGTAACGCCACCCTCGGTCGATGTTTCAGACTGCCAGCGAGCGGTTACGTCACCAGTCGATCCACCGGATGAGCAGGCCGAGAGAACCAGCACCGCGGCAATCAGGAGCAGAGCCCCTGAGAGCAGAACCCCGGTCCGGTTGGATCTCAACCTGCTTTCGGTCTGTTCACTCACGTGCTTCCCCCCGTGCTTTCACTGTGTCGGCCCGAGGTTGTTCACGGATCCGGTCCGCAACAGTGGTCATGAACCCGGTGACTGTGATACATGTGGATCGCATCTCTCATTGTTCTGTAAGGATAAGACACAATGACGAGGCCGACTACACGCGGGAAATCGGATCATTCCCCTCCCTCTTCAGGAAGAACGAGCCGGTATCGCTTGACGCGCGGCACACCCGCGGCGTCGGTCGTGAGTGCAATCACCGTCTGCCCTGCAATGTACGGCTCGGGATAGGTCTCAAAACCCTCGGGGATATCGAGCGAACCCAGGAACCGGCCCTCGTGGTCGAAGACATCGATGAAGTATGAATCGTGCCAGCGCGGGTGGCTCCAGAACTCCCGGCGGTCCTCGGGCCGGGCTGGCGCGTCGGGATCCAGAACGCCCGGGCCGGGTCGGATGACCCAGATGCGACCGTCGGCGTCGGTCAGAAAATCTTCGAAGGGCGGCTTGTGATTCGGCAGGTCGGGGCCGTTCCAGGCCCAGCCCTCCTGCATACCGCGCATGTTGGCGGTGGCCCGGGCCCGGTGCCAGGACCGTTCGTCGGCGGTGACCGGAATGCGTTCCCACTCTTTCTCGATCCGCACGATCCGGCCGTCGGGGTGGTAGATGTCGAACCGGTACTCGTCGGAGACTCCGCCGACCATGGTTCCCAGGGGAGTCATAACCCAGTTCGAGGCGGGTGCGAAGGGCACGTTATTGCTGATGAACTGGTTCTCGCCCCGGATCTCGATGCGCCACTCTTCGAATTCGAAGACCGGTGCCAGCAGGGTATCGGGGCCGAAGCCCTCGGGAGTGAGAACCGCCATGGCATCACGATAATCGAGGATGGTCTCCTCTCCTCCCACCGCTTTCCAGGTCGGGGACCAGATCCGGCCCGCAGGTGTCACAATGAGCTGCCGTGAGGTCATGTAACCGGAGCGAATCGGCCAGGTGTCGAGAGATTCACCCTCGAAGGAGTAGACGTTCAGGCGCCCGGCACTGCCGTCGCGCACGAAAATGCGGCCGTCGACGGGGTTGACCCGCACGCAGGTGGGCATGCGCAGTTCCCCGGGCCCGCTTCCCTCCCGGCCGATATTGCGGATCCAGCGACCGTTCCAGTCGTACACCCGCACGGCCGGAACCTGGCGATCGAGTAAAAAAATCCGCCCGTCATGAGCGCACAGACTGCCGATATTGCCGAGCAGGTAATTGTCGTCACCGTCGGCTTCGCCGATCGAGGCTTCCTCGACCAGTCGGGCCTCGCCGTCCCAGATCGAACCGCTGATGGTCCGGACGGTAGTGACATTGCCCTCGGTGGCAATCTCGGATTCCCAATCACCCGAACGTTCACCGACTCCCCCGGCACAGGCCGCGAGAACAAGCAGGCCTGTACCAATCACTACCGGAGCGATAGACCCGAACGGGTTCAAGTATGCTGCGACATGCAATCGAGACTCACGCGATATGGACATCGTACCTGTATCCTTTCCAGCCATCAGCGTTCCGGTATGGACGGAATAACCAGACGGTAGCGCCTGACGTACTGTACTCCTTCGTCGTCCTCCACCAGCGCCAGTACCAGGTCGTCGACGATAAAGGGTTCGGGAGAAGACTGAAAACCATCAGGGATCGGCACCGAACCCAGGAACCGACCCTCGAGGTCGAAAACGTCGAAGGTAAAGGTCTCCCGCCAGGCGGGCCGGGCGTAGAAATCGGCCCGATCCCGGGGGTGATCATCGCCCTCTTCGAGGTGCACTCCCGGCCCCTGCCGGCGGACCCAGAGACGGCCGCTGCGGTCGGGGATGAAATCGGCGAAGGCGGGTTTTTGGCGGGGCACTTCAGGCCCGTTCCAGGCCCAGCCGGGCAGGGTCGTTCGCAGATCGGCCGTGGTGCGGTCGCGGTACCACCTGGCCTCGTCAGCAAGAACCGGCACCCGCTCCCAGGTTTTCTCCACCACCGTGTGCCGTCCGTCGGAATAGAAGAGATCGAAGCGGTACTCTTCGCTTACGCCACCGACGACGGTCCCGTCGGGACAGAGGGTCCAGAGTACGGAGGGGGCGAAGGGGACATTCTCGATATGGACACTATCCTCTTCGTTGCGGGCTTCCACCTGCCAGTCATCGAAGTCGTATTCCGGCTCCCAGAGCGTATCCCCGATCGCACCCTCGGGACCGGCCTGCATGTACCCGCCGCTGAAGAGACCGGTGTCCCAGTCGATCCGGATGGTCGTGGTGAACACCCTGCCGTCGGGGGTCATGACCAGGGGGGTGCTGGTCATCATGCCCGACAGGAGCGGCCAATTATCGATCGGATCGCCGGCAAAGGTGTATCGGTTCAGGCGTCCCTGACTTCCGTCGCGCACGTAGATCGTGCCATCGACCGGGCTGACGGCGATACTGCGCGGCCGCAGGTACTCTCCCGGCCCGCTCCCCGATCCGCCGATATCCTGCATGTATGAGCCTTCGAGATCGTAGACGCGTAGAGCCGGTACTCCGGAGTCGAGTACGAAGAGCCGGCCCTCGTGCTGCCAGAGGCTGCGAATGTCTCCGAACATATGCTCATCGGCGCCTTCGAGAACGCCGATCGAGGCTTCCTCGACCAGCCGGACCTCACCGCCCCAGACAGATCCAGACAGGGTGCGGATGGTGCGTACATCGCCCTCGATCGTCTCTTCGTACTGCCACTCCCCACCGGTGGCAGAAGAAGAGCTGCACCCTATCGAAAGGGCCAGCAGCAGCCCCATCCCGATCAGCAAGGTCATGAAGGCGACGAAAGACCGGATTTCTTTCGTGCGATCCGCCATGGGTTTTTATCCCTCGGGCTCGGTCCGGTTGAGTGCCATCGGGAGTGGATCCTTTCCACAAAGATGCGTCCGACCGGTCAGACGTTGCGTCACTCCTTCTGTGGATATCAACGACCCGGAGCAACCGGTGGTTGGCGAAAAACAGATCAGGTTGCGAAAGGGAAAAATCCGGATGAGTGCAGACCGGTTCGAAAAGAGGAGGCTTTACTCCCCGTCTGAAGCGCTCGCCGGCCGAATACTGAGAAAGCGGCGCTTGCCGACCTTGATGACGTGCCCGGTATCGGCGGGGACTTCGAACATCTGATCGCTGATACGCTCGCCGTCCAGGGAAACCGCCCCCTGGTCGATCAATCGGCGGGCTTCACCGCGGCTCTCGACAAGGCCGTGGGTTTCGAGCAGTTCGACAATCCAGACCGGACCGCTCACAACCGCCTCGGGCATTCCGTCGGGCAGGTCTTTCTCGACGATGACGGTCCGGAAGTGTTCCTCCGCCCGCCGGGCGGCCTCGGGACCGTGATACTGGGTGACGATATGACGCGCCAGGCGAGCCTTGAGATCGCGCGGGTTGACACTGCGTTCGGCGAGCTGACGATCGATCGCCTCGATCTCGGCCGTCGGCACGTCGGTCAGCAGCTCGTACCAGGAGTGAATCAGATCATCGGGGATCGACATGGTCTTGCCATACATCTCTTCGGGGGGTTCGAAAATGCCGATGTAGTTCCCCAGACTCTTGCTCATCTTCTCGGTGCCGTCGGTACCGACCAGCAGGGGCAGGGTCATGACAACCTGCGGTTCGAGACCGTATTCGCGCTGGATTTCGCGGCCCACCAGAAGGTTGAAGAGCTGATCGGTACCCCCGAGCTCGGCATCGGCTTTGAGAGCCACCGAGTCGTAGCCCTGAAAGAGGGGGTAGAGAAACTCGAGCATGCTGATCGGCTCTCCCCCCTCGTAGCGCTTGCTGAAATCGTCCCTCTCCAGCAACCGGGCCACAGTGTAGCGGCTGGCCAGCTCGAGAATCTCGCGGCTGGTCATCGGCAGGGACCAGCGGCTGTTGAAATCGATGACGGTGGTCTCGGGATCGAGGATGGTGAAGATCTGTTCCTTGTAGGTCTCGGCGTTGGCCTGCACCTCTTCGGGAGACATCTGCCGGCGCTGTTCGTTGCGGCCCGACGGATCCCCGATAAGCCCGGTGAAATCGCCGATCAGAAATACCACGGTGTGCCCGAGATCCTGAAACTGCTGCAGCTTGCGGATCGAGACGGTGTGCCCCAGGTGCAGATCGGGGGCGGTGGGATCGAAACCTTCCTTGATAATCAGCGGTGTATCGGTCTTTCGCGACCGGTTTAGTTTGGCGCGCAGTTCATCCTCGCGGATCACGGCATCGCAGCCGCGAAGCAGAACCTGGAGCTGTTCATCAACGGGTGCGAAGGGCATCCGGGCAACCTCCACCTGGTCAGATACACGGCCTCAGGGAACCTTTGCTACCGTCGTCGGTCAAGAGCATTATACAGGCCGGGCGCGACGCCAGGTATCATGTCGGGTGACAGGGCATACGGACAAAGGAAGCGATCATGGCGCGACGCGATGATGCAGAGACCGGACGCCGCCGGGCTCGGGAGTGGCCCCGGCGGGCCGCCTCGGCTCTCTGGCAATTCATCCGCTACGACAACCTGAAGGACTGGCTGCCCCGTGTCTGGGGCCGGAAGTTCATCCTGATCGTGATCGCCGCCAGCCTGGTGGCGGGGATCGTGACCGGCTTCGCCCTCTACCTGCTCAGCCGCGATCTGCCCACCCCGACCCAGTTGAGCCGTATCGAGCACCGCCTGGTGACCCGCGTCTACGACACCAACGGCGAAACCCTGCAGGAATTCTTCACCCAGCAGCGCGAACCGGTCACCCTCGACAAAATCCCGCGGCATCTCAAGGAGTGTCTGCTGGCGGTCGAGGATCGCGATTTCTACGACCACTGGGGAATCCATGTCAAGCGTTTCGCCGCTGCGATGGTCTCGAACGTGCTCAACCTGAGGATCGTCTCTGGCGCCAGCACAATCACCCAGCAGCTGGCCCGCAATCTGTTCGAGAACATCGGCCTGAAACAGACCATCACCCGCAAGATCCGCGAGCAGCTGACCGCCATCGCCCTGGAACGCAACTACTCCAAAGACGAAATCCTGACCATGTTTCTGAACGAGGTCTATTTCGCCAACGGGGCCTACGGCATCCAGCAGGCAGCCCGGAACTATTTCAACAAGGACGTTCTCGAACTCGATCTACTGGAGAGCGCGTACCTGATCGGGATTCTGCAGGGACCTTATTACTACTTCAAGAACCGGGAGGCGGCTCATCGCCGGCGCAACCGGGCCCTGCAGTACATGGTCGACGCCGGCTACCTGGAACAGGCTGCCGCCGACACCCTGTTCGATAATCCCCTCGCTTTCGCCGAGCAGACCGAGGACGCGGCCGCCGCACCGTACTTCGTGGAATGGATCCGGCAGGACATGGAGCGCAAATACGGCTCCGACCTGCTCTACCGGGACGGAGCCAGTATCGGCACCACGCTCGACCTGGGCCTGCAGCAACTGGCCGAGGAGCATCTGTACCGCATGCTCGACGAGAAACAGGCGGGGTACGACGAATGGATCATCCGGCCCGCCATTGCCGAGAGTCTGGCCGCGATCCCCGAAGGGATCGAACCCGACACCAGCTGGGTAGCCGATTTCCGAACCCGCTATACCCTGCAGGGGGCTTTCATCGCCATGGATCCCAAGAACGGGGATATCCTGGCCCTGATCGGGGGACGCGATTTCGCGACAACGAAGTTCAACAACGCCACCCAGGCCCACCGACAGGCGGGCTCGTCCTTCAAACCGTTCCTCTACACTGCGGCCCTGGATAACGGTTACACTCCGGCCACCCGGGTTCCGAACCAGCCCATCACGATCCCTCAGCCCGACGGGTCGCGCTGGACCCCCGAGAATTACTACGGCGATTTCTCCGAACCCCTGCCCCTGCGTGAAGCCCTGATGCGCTCGATCAACCTGGTCGCAGCCCGCCTGGTGATGGGGGGCGGGCTCGGCCGCAAGGGCTCGATGAGTGCGGAGATCCTGGTCAATTACGCCCGCATGTTCGGGATCGAATCGCCGTTGAGGCCCTACCCTTCGCTGGCGATCGGATCCAGCGAGGTGACCCTGCTGGAGATGGTCAGCGCTTTCACCGTCTTCGCCAACCTGGGCATGCGGGCCGAACCGCGCATGGTGCGCTACGTGCGCGACCGCTTCGGCCGCGAGATCGAAGCTCCCCAGGTACGCCTGCGGCAGGTGATCGAACCGGAACTGGCCTACCTGGTGGTGGATATGATGAAGGGGGTGCTGACACCGCCGCGGGGCACAGCCGGACTGGCCCGCAGTTTTTACAGCGTGACCGTCCCGGCGGCGGGCAAGACGGGTACCACCAACGACTGGAGCGATGCCTGGTTCATCGGTTACACCCCGCACATTGTGGCGGGAGTGTGGATCGGCCTGCCCGATCGGATCTCGATGCGCATCCCCGGCGGCCGAGCCCGTACCGGCCTGCCCGATCCCTCGGGAGCGGTCATGGCAATGCCGGTCTGGGCGCGGTTCATCAGGGATCTCTATAACGATTCGGAACGGGCCCTGCCCCAGGACGACTGGCTGAGACCGCCGGGGATCGTGGAGGTGGAGTTGTGTGCAACTTCCTTTACGACCGAGGATCCCGATTTCAAGCTGGCCCTGCCTACCTGCCCCGACCGTTTTACCGAGATCTTCCTGGCGACCAACCAGCCGACCGAAACCTGCTCGGTCCACGACCCGAACCGTCAGCGGGACACCTGGCGGCGGATCCCGCCGGCCGAGCCGCCCCGGCCCTGATCACTCCGTATCGGACTCCGCAGAGTCGGTTTCCGCGGCTCGAGCCTCAGCTTCCGCCTCGGCCTCGGCCTGCTCGAGGATGAGGCTCTCACACCGCAGGACTCTGTCTTTGTAGAGAGCACAGCGGTTGCAGGAGGTACAATCGGCCGGCGTCTGCCGACCGTCTAGCCAGTCAAGCGGCAGGTGGGGCTCGCGGATCAGGGGACGACCGAGAGCGACCAGATCGGCATCGCCCGACTGCAGTACGTCGGTGATCACCTCGATCGACTTCAGTCCCCCGACCAGAATTACGGGGCAGTCAATTCTCTGTTTCACCGCTCGGGCCAGACGCCGGAAGTACGCTTCCTGTTTGCCCGGTTCGATGTTCTTGCGGGCCGCACCGCGTTCGGAGTCCACCATCCCGCCGCTGACCTCGATCGCCGCTACGCCCGCCGCCGCGACGGCTTCGGCTGCAGACAGGGCTTCTTCGAGAGGGATCCCGCCCGGAATGCAGTCATCGAGGTTGAGTTTGATCAGTACCGGGTAATCCTCACCGACTGCTTCGCGTACCTGCCGGAGTACCGCCATCAGAAAAGCCCGGCGCCGGGCGGGGGTGCCGCCCCAGTCATCGGTGCGCTGGTTGGTGGCCGGACTGAGAAACTGGGTAATCAGGTACCCATGGGCGGCATGGATCTGAACGGCGTCGAATGCCGCCTCGCGCGCCCGCCGGGCGGCGGCACCGAAAGCTTCGATCAACTCGTGGATGTCCGGCTCTTCAAGGATGCATGGCTGTACTTTGGTCTTGCGCACCTCTACGCCCGAGGGCGAGACCGGAACGGTTTCGATCACCGACGGTCGGCACTGCGGCCCGCCGTGGCTGATCTGAATCGCCGAGCGTCCCCCCGCCTTGCGGATCTGCTCGGCCACCAGGCGCAGGCGGGGAACTCCGTCGTCGCGGTCGAGACCGGTTTCATTGTCGGTCAGTCGGCCATCCCGGCGCACATAGCCGTGGCCGAGGATGACGAGCCCGCTCCCGCCCCGGGCCAGGGTATCCATATAGGCAAGCATGTCATGCCCGACGAAGCCGTCGCGATCGGCCCGCCGCTCGCCGCAGGCGGCCCGGACGATACGGTTGGGCAGTTCGAGGGTGCCGATGCGAACCGGAGTGAAGACCATCGCCGCCGTGCCTCCTTCAGAAGGAAGAGAAACACGCCGGGCCGGTTTTGTCCACTACGATGGCACAGCGTGGAAGCGGGAGCGGGACAGCCCGGGGAGTCGGAATCAGTAGTTCCCGCCGCTCCGGGCGTCGAGCAGGGTGCGGACCTTGCGGGTCAGAGCATCGATCTCATAGGGCTTGTTGACGAAGGCGTCGACCTCGGTCCCGAGCAGATCCTTCATCTTCCGCGAGGTGTGGAAACCGCTGGAAATGATCGCTCTGAGTTCGGGATCGCTCTGGCGCAGCGTACGGAGTGTTTCCAGACCGTTCATGCCCGGCATGGCCATGTCGAGAATGGCCAGAGGAATGCGCTCGGGAGCGCGTTGGAAAATATCCACCGCTTCCTCCCCCGAAGCCGCCGGGATGACCGAATATCCGTGCAGTTCGAGAATCTCGGTGCCGAGTTCGAGCAGCAGGGGTTCGTCATCGACCAGGAGAATGGTTTCAGATCCGGTGAGAGATTCTTCTTCGTGAGGATCGGCGGGGCGGGCTACCGGGTGGGGCGAGCGGGGTTCGGCCCGCAGGTATACATTGATCCGCGTACCCCGATCGGGCTCGGAATAGAGGGTGACGGTTCCCCCCTGTTCCTTGGCGAAACTGTAGGCGGTGGAGAGTCCCAGACCGGTACCGCCTTCCTTGGTCGTGAAAAACGGATCGAAGACGCGGTCGGCGATTCCGGCCGCAATACCGTGCCCCTCATCGGACACCGAGAGAACGACATAGTGACCTGGATCGAGCCCTCCCTCAACGTGCGAACCTGAACTGCGGTCGACGTTGGCCGTGGCGAGGGTGATCGTTCCACGTCCCGCCATTGCTTCCTGGGCGTTGATACAGAGATTGACCAGGGTGTGAAGGATCTGGGAAGGATCGGCGTGGATGCACCAGATGTCCGGTTCGAAATGGATGTCGAGGGAGATTCCCTCGCGCAACACCCGCTGCAGGAGGGGACGGGCTTCGCTTATGGTGGCGTTGAGATCGATCTCGTGGTGCTCGAGCCCGCCGGGGCGGGCCAGAGAAAGCAGCTGTTCGGCCAGTTCGCCGGCGCTCAGGGCGGTATTCTCGATGACATCGAGAGGTCCCCGGTACTGACTGGCGGGACCGAAGTCCTGCTTGAGCAGATGCACACTGCTCAGGATGACCGTCAGGATGTTGTTGAAATCATGGGCGACGGCACTGGCCAGGCTGCCGACGCTCTCCATCCGCTGGGCTCGACCGAGCTGGGTTTTCAGACGATAGCCTTCGGTGATGTCGTCGAACAGGAGCAGGGCCCCGGCATCGATGTCGCCGTTGGATTGCATAGGAAAGCCCTGCACCCGGAAGATCGTTTCCACCTCACAGCCGTTGCCGTCGGTGGTGAGCATCGACCAGCGGAAATTGATTCTCTCTCCCTTTCGCAGGGGAGCGAAATTGTCCGAGAACTCCGCACAATCGCAGAAGGGAGACAGTTCAAGCACTTCGAGATCCCGGGCCCCGACGGTAACCGGGTGCTCGGGACCGACGATCTCGTACAGGGCCGGGTTGGCGTATACGATCCGCTCCCCGGCATCGATCAGGATTATCCCCAGGGGCAGTTTGTCCAGAATCCCGGGAATCAGGTCAGAGGCTGTCGAGAGTGCCCTGCTCGCTGGCTCGGATCTCAGCATCCGATCTCGTCTTTCTTCAAACCGGCGCCGCTCTCCGGACCATTGTCGCAGACAGTCGTCTGCGCTGCGGCCTTGGACTCAGAGGTGAGTCGCTCTATCTTTGTTGCGCACGCCTCTGCTGCCGGAGTGGCGAAACTGGTAGACGCAGGGGACTCAAAATCCCCCGGTGGCAACACCGTGCCGGTTCGAATCCGGCCTCCGGCACCAACTTCACCTCTCGCTCCTTTACCCCTCTTTCCCCTGCCCCACCCAGTGAGAAAAAAAGTCCCGGCCATCTCATAGGCCTGGCCGATGGCCGGGACGTCGCGGCCCGTGTCGGAAGGCGGGCTGTATGGATCAGACGGAAGCACCAGCCCTCGACAAACCTTCCGCAATACCGCGATGGGGGGCCGCCAAGTCGTCGAAAGTCATCTCCTCGTCGTGTTGGTTCTGATCTGTTGTCGTTTCCTCTGCAGCCCCGGACGCACGGCGACGCTGAGCGAATCGGGACTCATCTTCGATCCGGGCCTGGAGTTCCTGTCGGGCCAGCCGGCGCAGGAGCGAATGCAGTGAACCGTCATTCATCGGAGTAATTCTCACCCCCCCGCACTCATCAGCAGGGAGCGCAGTCGGAGCCGGCTCTTCTCGTGGTAACGGGCAGCCAGGATCCTGTCGTCGATCGGGGCACTGATGCCGCGGACAGAATTCTCGAGCGACCGGAAGAGTTCCCCCGTTGAATAGGGTTTCTCCAGAAAGTCGCCGACTCCGAGAGCTATCACCCGGGTAACCAGATCGGAATCACCCGAATCGGAGGTGACGATCACTTTCGATCCGGGCAGTCTCTGACGAACGTAACGGAGCAGGTCGAGTCCGTTCATATCGTCGAGCTGCAGATTCATCACCACGATCGTCGGCGAAAATTCATCGAGCAGGCGTCGCGCTTCGTATCCCGCCCGCGCTCCACGGGTGGGCAGGGCCACGGTCAGAGCGCCGGTTACCGCATCACGCAGGTCGACATCGCTTTCAATCACCAGCACCCGGTTGCGACGCGAAGCAGCCCGATCCAGACCCAGAGCAGCCGGATGACCCGGAACCGTTCCCAGGGGGGGCGCAATCGGTGTCGGGACCATGACCATCGGTGCTACCTCCGTACGATTGAGACCACGACGCGAGAAAAAAGTACGCAATTTACATGCCAAACCGATGCCGTCGCTCCACGAGCAATACGGATTGCATTTCTAAGAAATTGCAGGACAATAAGTTAGAAATATCTACTGGTATCGATCCGGACATCCGGCGGTCAGGCATCAGAAGAGTAAAGGATGACCAATTGCACAATACATCGTGCAATCAGATATCATTCGAGGTCTCTCAAGGCCCTGTCCAGTCTGAGTATTGAACCGTAAGATATTGAATTACATAAACTTACGCCATACGCCCGATATATCGTGCACCCCGCTCTCCGAAGTGCCCGATCTTACTGGCCGTATTCTTCGGGCTTGATATCGAGAGTCTTGAGATGGTGCAGAAGAGTATTGCGATGCAGGCCCAGCAGCCGGGCGGCGTGAGCCTGATTCCCGTCGGCGGTCCGCATGGCCCGCACGATGAAGGTCCGCCGGAATTCCTCGACCGCATCTTTGTACCGGGATTCCTGGATCTCGGTGATATCGACCCCGATTTCTTCCTGATAGGCTTCGAGCATGCGTTCCGGCAGGTGATCGACCGGTACCTCGGGTCCCCGCTCGAGGACCATGAACTGCTCAATCAGGTTCTTGAGCTCCCGCACATTGCCGGGCCATCGGTAAACCTGGAAGACTTCCAGAACCTCATCGCTGAGTTTGAGCGCCGGCCGTTTCATCTCCCGGGCGTACTGCTCCAGAAAATGGGCCGCCAGAGCGGGAATATCCTCGAGTCGCTGACGCAGCGGCGGCAGCAGAACCGAGATGACGTCGAGGCGGAAGTAGAGATCCTCGCGGAAATTCCCTGCCTGAACGAGTTCGTCGAGATCGCGGTTGGTGGCTGCGATCCAGCGCACATCTAGGTGAATGGGGGTGGTGCCTCCGACCCGTTCGATGACCCGCGACTCGATGGTCCGCAGCAGCTTGGATTGAAGATCGAGGGGCAGGGTTCCGATCTCGTCGAGGAAGACGGTACCCTGGTCGGCCATTTCGAACTTGCCGATTTTACGCTCGGTGGCCCCGCTGAAGGCACCCTTCTCATGACCAAAGAGTTCGGATTCGAGCAGGGTCTCGGGAATCGCCGCGCAGTTCACGGTAATCAGGGGACAGTCACTGCGATCGGAGTGCTCGTGTACGAACTGGGCGGCGAGTTCCTTGCCGGTCCCCGATTCGCCCGTGATCAGGATCGAAGCCGCAGTCGGTGCCGCCGTGGCCAGGGAACGGAAGACTTCTTCCATCGAAGCCGAGGCGTAGACGATCTCGCCCCGTTCTTCGGTCGCCCGCAGGCTGGCTTCGAGGCTGCGGGTCTTGCGCTCGAGATTGACCAGTTTGATGGACTGTTCGATCCGGTGCCGCAGTTCGGCCACCTTGAAGGGTTTGGTAATGTAGTCGTCGGCTCCCGCCCGCATGGCTTCGACCACATGCTCCACATCCTTGTGTACGGTGACCATGATGACGGCGCAGTCGTACTCCAGGGTCCGGATCTGCTGCAGGACCTCAATACCGCCGATTTCGGGCATCGAGATGTCGAGCAGAACCAGATCGAACCGCTCTTCGGCCAGCAGGGCGAGTCCCCGGGGCCCGCTTTCGGCGGTAATCACGTCATAGAGATCATCCAGGGCGATCTGGTACGACTCCAGGATGCTGACCTCGTCGTCTATTGCCAGAATACGCGCCATCGGTTCAGGTATCGCTTTCCCTCAGGGCCGGCAGGCGGATGACGAAACAGGTCCCGTATCCGGCGCCGGGCCAGTGTTCAGCCAGGGTCTTCTGGACAAGTGTCCGGTATTCCTCGGCCAGGGTCTTCAGGGGCGAACGCACCTCGATCGTACCCCGGTGCGCCTCGGTGATCTTGCGGGCGATGGCCAGACCGAGGCCGGTGCCTTTGGCCTTGGTCGAAACGAAGGGATCGAAGATCGTGGCCGCCGTTTCCTCGGGGATTCCCGTTCCGGCATCGGCCACGAGCACAACGACGTCATCGCCGTCGTCAAGGGTCAGCAGGCCGAGCGCCCCGCTCTCTCCCTGGGCTTCGACGGCATTACGGATCAGATTGAAGAAGATCTGTTCCAGCTTGTCGGGATCGGCTGCAACCGCCTGCTCGGTGCGGTAGTCCTCATAGACCGTCACCCGCTGGGCCACGATCATGTCGCCGAAGAAGGCGACGGCCTGGTGGAGGTGCAGGCTAAGATCGAGCTGGGTCATGTGCAGGCGGGTATCCCGGCTGTAATCGAGCAGATCGTCGACGAGTTTTTCAAGCCGGTTGACCTGGGCTTCGACCGTGCCGGAAAACTTGACCCGGAAAGAGGCGTCTTCGTACTTCATCGAGAGCATGTCGACATAGGTCTTCACGCTCGTGAGGGGGGTCTTCATCTCGTGGGCGACGACCGAGGCGGTCTGGCCGATCGCCGAGAGCCGCTCGGCCCGGCGCACTTCCTCTTCGCGTTTCTTCAGTTCTATCGACATGGTATTGAAGGTCTCGGCCAGGGCCCCGATCTCGTCGTGCGTCTCGACCTCGACCGTCTTGCCGAACTCCCCGGCCCCGATCCGCACCGCGGCCCGTTTGAGGCGCTCGATGGGCGCCACGATACCCCTGCTGAGAAGGGCCGTCAGCAGCCAGCCCACGGCCAGGGCGACGAGGCCGACCAGGAGCACCCGCCGCTGCAGATGCCGGACCTGTTCGTAGATCCAGTTCTGCTCATAACAGATCAGCAGCGCCCCGAGGACCTGGTCGTAGTTGGCCACGATCGTGGAAAAATACGACCTCATCTCTTTCTCTTCGGACGGGGCATAGTGCGCAAAGGTGCCGTAGGCTCTGCGCCGCATGTGGGATCTGAAGTCATCGCTCTGCAGAAAAGCCTCGAAATAGCCGCTGTGGGTCATGGAAAAGGGCGTGCCGGCCGTGTCGACCGCGGCAATGGCCAGGATATGGGACGCCCGCCTGGAATTCTCGAGCTGGACGTAAATATCCAGCCGATCGTCATGAAGAATTGCGGGAACGATCATCCGGGACAAAGAGTCGGCGTTCCGATCGATACTGGCAATGATCTCCGTTTCCAGGGCACGCCGCTGGGCTCCCGAGACCAGCATGAGAATCCCGATATCGATCAGAACCACCAGCAGGGAAACCGCCGCGATGAGCTTCCAGCGCAGGGAGAGCCGCCCGAGAAAATTCACCAGCTTTCTCGCCGTCGGCAGTCTCACCGGTCGTCCGCCCAGGCGATCCGGTTCAGCTTCACCTCGAGCCCGTGCCCGGGGAAAAAGGGCGCCAGCCGCGTACTGCGGGCATGAACCGTGCGGGAGACTCCCAGGGGAATGCAGGGGACACGGGAGGCGATGACAGCCAGGACGTTTTCATAGGCGTTCCTGCGACTGACTGTATCCGGAAGGGATTTAGCCCGATCGGCAAGGGCCGTGAGACCGTCGTCTCTCATGCCGCAGATCCCGATGCCCCCCTGTCCGGCCGGTTTGAGATACAGTTCGTAGAGAGCCGCAAACAGGTCGCCGTTGTCTGAGGACAAACCATCCACGGAGATATCCCACTGGCCGCTGTCGAGGACCTCCTGGAAAGCTTGGAAGGGATAGTGAAATTCGAGCTCGAGATCGATCCCGTAGGGTTCCAGTTGCAGTGTAAAGAGAGCTTCCAAGGCGATTTGCCGGTCCGAGTTCGGATGTGCCAACATGACCCCTTTCAAGGGCCGGTCCAGGCCCGCCGCCAGAGCTCGTATGTCCGCCTCCGCCGCTTGCGGGTCGGAGTCAAGGGCGCGGGGCGCCGTCACATCGGGGCGCAGGCCCGGGGTGATGAAGCGGTCATAGGCGATCCCGGCCCCACCCCGGAGAATCCAGTGCATGAGCTCGCGGTCCAGCGCCCGGGTCAGGGCCCGCCGGCAGGCGATATCGCTGAAGGGCCGGCGCTGATTGTTCAGACCGATGAGGGAGAACTGCAGGTAGGAACCCACGACCAGGGCCAGATCCTCCCGCTTGCGCACCCGGTCGAGGTCGGTGTGCGAGAGCGGGGTGCAGAGATCGA
>CAZNUA010000049.1:21671-25528 GCA_964576115.1 uncultured Gemmatimonadota bacterium | reverse complement strand
CGTTCTCCCTGGTGGAATACACTGGCGTGACGGATCCGATGCCGGATGATACCGGATGAATTCCCTGTTTGTTGCACGGTTCTGTCCACATTGGCCGCAACGAGCGTGCCGTCTCTGGTGCGGTATCGTCGGTCGATCGGTTGGCAGGTGCGCCCGGCAGGATCGACCTTTGCGGTGGCCCTACAGGATGCGGGGCATCCTGCTGTATGCTGGCGGTACCGCCCGTGCACGGCCCATGAGGCTGCCGGGCTCGAGAGACGGATCCACAAACCAGCCCGGATGGGAATCATGAACTCTTCACAGCCGTTTCTGGACACGCTCGGCGGTCTGCTTCTGTCACTGGTGCCGGCCGCCGGGGTCGTGGTTATTTTCGTTGCGCTCATCTATCTGATAAACAGCCTGATGGCCAGACGAACCTTCTTCAGTGAAGGGCATCGCTACCGGCGGCAGCTGGTCAACACCGGCACGGGTCTGCTGGGTATCATCGTGCTGATCCTCGTTCTGCCGGTCGGCAATGAGGTGCAAGGCCAGCTCCTGAGCCTGATCGGGATCATCGTCAGCGCTGCCATCGCCCTGTCTTCCACAACGGTGCTGGGGAACGCCCTGGCGGGTTTCATGCTGCGTGTGGTGAAGGGTTTCCGGATGGGGGACTTCATCAGCGTCAACGAGCATTTCGGTCGGGTCTCGGAACGGGGACTCTTTCATACCGAGATCCAGACCGAGCAGCGCGAGCTGACCACCCTGCCGAATCTCTATCTGGTCCAGAATCCCGTGACGACGGTGCGTTCCTCTGGCACGGCCATCACCGCCTCTGTGTCGCTGGGTTACGATGTTCCTCGGGGAAAGGTGGAGAAACTGCTCAAGGAGGCGGCTCTGGCGGCCGGGTTGGAAGAGCCCTTCGTGCACGTGATGGATCTGGGCAACTTCGCAGTCAGCTACCGGGTTTCAGGTCTGCTCTCCGAGGTGAAAGGCCTCATTACGGCTCGCTCCCGTCTGCGAGCCGCCATTCTGGATATTCTGCATGAGAATGGAGTGGAGATCGTCTCGCCCACCTTCATGTACCGCCGCAGTGCGGATGAGAAGACCTTCATCCCGGACCTGGTGGGTGTCATCGGTGAGGAAGAAGAGGAAAAGAACCGGGCCGAAGACCTGATCTTCGACAAGGCCGAAGAAGCTGCCAGCCGCGAGGAGAGCATACAGATCCTCACGGATCGCCTCGAGGAGATCGAGAACGAACTCGATTCTGATCCGACGGAAGAACGCGCTGAACAACTCAAAACCCAGAAAGAGCGCATCGAGAAGCGTCTCGAGACGCTTGCAGCGCAGGTAACCGAGAGGGGGGGGAAGAAGGTGGAAGGAGAAGGACCGGAATAGAATTCCACTCGCATCCGACGCCCGGGTGCCCGTACACTCATGTGCAATCGGGAACCAGTGCTGCTCGAACTGACCACATTGTCTAGCACAGGGGTGGATTGTCGGGAGGGCAGGATGGGTATGGTCTCCTTCTTTCATGTCGGCCCCACGGATGTGTGGGCCAACCGTCGTTACCGGACTGCCTCGATCTGCATCACCGTTCTGCTCTGTACCTTGGTTCCGATCACCACTCAGTCCGCCCTCGCGAGTATCTCACGTTCCGCTGACGTTCAGGTTTCACCGACCACGGTCCGCGTCGGGGTGTACCAGAACGCGCCGAAAGTGTTTCACAACGGTCCGGAAGAGGTCGGCGGAATTTTCATCGAGATCATCGAGGTCATCGCCGAACAGGAGGGGTGGACACTGGAGTTTATCCCCGGTTCTTGGCCGGAGTGCCTTGAGCGGCTCGAAACGGCCGAGATCGACCTGCTGCCCGATATTGCGCTCTCGCCCGAACGGGCCAAGAGATTCTCCTTTAATCAGATCCCCGTCATCTCGGACTGGCTGGAGGTCTACGCTCCCACCCGGCAGCGGATCGAATCGTTCCCCGATTTGCGAGGGAAGAGCGTCGCGATCCTCGAAGGGAGCATCCAGCACGATGTTTTCTCTCAGATGGTCGACGAGCTGGGGTTGGTCTGTGAAATCCTGCCGGTGAGTTCGAACACGGCTGTCTTTGAAGCCATCGCCGGCGACCGGGTGGACGCCGGCGTGGTGAACCGTTTCTTCGGTCTGACTCACAAGCGCAGGTACCGGCTGCAGGATACGCCCATCGTCTTCTTCCCGACCTCGCTCTTCATCGCCGCTCCACCGGAGCGCAATGCCGATCTGCTCGCTGCGATCGATCATCATCTCGAAGTGCTCAAGGAGAATACTGGCTCCGTTTACTACCGGTTGCTCGATGACTGGATCAGTGAGTCGACCGGCCGGACTCTGAGCCGGGGCCTGCTCCTGGCAGCCGGTATCCTGCTCGCGCTGCTGCTGATCTCGGTCACGTTCGTTGTGCTTCTGCGCAACCAGGTGCGGATCGCCACCGGTGAACTGCGCCAACGCACCGAAGAACTCGAGCAGACTCTGTCCGAGTTGGGCCGGGCTCAGGAGGAACATATCCGCAAGGAACGTCTGCATGCCCTGGGGCAGATGGCCAGCGGTATTGCGCACGACATCAACAATGCGTTGGCGCCGATCATCGGTTATGCCGAACTGCTCCTGAATGATCCTCAGACTCTGGCGGATACCGCCAACGCGACTCACAAGCTGGAAACGATCCAGAATGCGGCCATGGATGCCGCCCAGACCGTGGAACGCCTGCGGGCGTTTTACCGCTCCACCAGGGCGCTGACGCAGATCATCCCGGTGGATGTCAACCGGGTGGTTCACGATGCCGTGGACATGACCCGCCCGAAGTGGTACGGCCAGGCCCAGAGCCGTGGGGTACGGATCGATATGCAGGTGGAAACAGGCCAGGTGGCCCCGGTCGTAGCCAGCGAGAGCGAACTGCGCGAGATGATCGTCAACCTGATCCTCAACGCGGTTGATGCCCTCGAAGCAGACGGTACCATTTCCCTGCGCACCCGTTCGGTGAACGGAATGATCGAGGTCCAGATTGAAGACACCGGTATTGGCATGAGCGAAGAGATCCGCGAGACATGTCTGACGCCGTTCTTCACGACCAAGGGGGAAGCAGGCACCGGGATGGGGCTGTGCATGATTGCGGAGGTCGTCGAAGGAGCACAGGGGACGATGCATATCGACAGCGCGCCCGCCGAGGGAACGCGAATCACTCTCACCTTCCCGGCTTCCCCTGTGGTTGTTGAGAATGAAGAGGTTGTTTCCACTGATGACATTTCCGCTGTCAGGGCTTTGAAACTCATCCTGGTCGATGACGATGTCCGCAACCTCGCAACCCTGGGCGAGATTCTGAAAACATTCGGTCACACGGTCGTCTCCGTTACCAGCGCGGCCGAAGCGTTGCAGGAGATCGAACAGGGAACCTTCGATCTACTGATCTCCGATCATGTCATGCCCGCGATGACCGGGATCAGCCTGGCGGAGGCGGTTCACGAACTGCGGCCCGACATGCCCATCATCGTGATCACCGGACACGACCGCTACCGTGAGGAAACGGACGAGCTTCCCCCCGGCGTACACGCCCTGCTGAAAAAGCCGGTATCGCTCTCGGTTCTGCAGCAGACCTTTCTCGATCTCGGTTTCGCAGAATCGTAGAAGACAATCGGGTCTGCCGTTCCGCCGGGAGGATTGACACCTCCGACAGTGCCGCCTAGCTTATTCCATCTGTCGTACACCCGGACTTGCGTGGAGAGGTGACCGAGCTGGCCGAAGGTGCACGACTGGAAATCGTGTGTGCGGTACCCCCGCACCGTGGGTTCGAATCCCACCCTCTCCGCCAGAAGACATGCGATCGATTTGCGAAGGGAATGTCGGTC
>CAZNUA010000049.1:2843-21571 GCA_964576115.1 uncultured Gemmatimonadota bacterium | reverse complement strand
GGGATCGCGTGCACGAGGCAAAGCCGAGAGCGCGCCATCCCACCCTCTCCGCCAGAAGACATGCGATCGATTTGCGAAGGGAATGTCGGTCGCAGAGTGCGGGGCAGGGCGCGGGATCGCGTGCACGAGGCAAAGCCGAGAGCGCGCCATCCCACCCTCTCCGCCAGTACACTGTACACTTTGCGAGAACCGGATCCGGGGCCGTACCAGATGGGGGGCTAGCGGTACCCTGTACCGGCAACCCGCTCCAGCCGGATCGGATTCCCGCCCGAGGGGGTGCCTGCACCCTCCGGCCGCCCGGTAAGCAGCGTCGATGGCCGGGTCCCGCGCGACGGACGCCCACTGAACCCCGTCAGGCCCGGAAGGGAGCAGCGGCAGGTGGTCGTGTCCGGGCGCCGCGGGGTTGCCTGACCGGAGCCGGCTGCCGGACGCGCCGGCGGGAGACGACCCTCGACGGCGGGTGTACGGCCCCACTCTTCATCGGCTACCATAGGTGCTTATGAGCGATCAGAGATATGAAGTCACCGCCCTGAAGTACCGGCCGCAGACCTTTGCCGAGGTCGTCGGTCAGGAGCACATCACCCGAACCCTGCAGAACGCCCTCGAGACCCGCCAGATCGCCCACGCCTATCTCTTCGCCGGTCCCCGCGGCACGGGCAAGACCACGACCGCACGGCTGCTGGCCAAAGCCCTGAACTGTCGGTCCTCGGACACCATGGTCCGGGAACCGTGCGGGGAATGCGAGAGCTGCACCGCGATCTCCAGGGGATTGAGCGTCGATGTGATGGAGATCGACGGGGCGAGCAACAATTCGGTCGACCAGATCAGAGAGCTGCGCGAGACGGTCCGCTACGCGGCCTTCGAGGGACGCTACAAAGTCTACATCATCGACGAAGTGCACATGCTCAGCACCTCGGCTTTCAATGCCCTGCTCAAGACCCTCGAAGAACCACCCGAGCACGTCGTCTTCGTCTTCGCCACCACCGAACCGCACAAGGTCATCCCGACCATTATCAGCCGGGTGCAGCGCTACGATTTCCGGCGGATCGGCATCGGGGCCATGACCGATACCCTGACCGCGATCGTCACGGCCGAGACAATCGAGGCCGAAGTGGAGGCCCTGCACCTGATCGCCGCCCGGGCCGACGGTTCGCTGCGTGACGCCGAGAGCCTGCTCGACCAGGTGAGGGCTTTCACGGGGGAGACGATCACGCTGGAGGGCGCCCGTACGGTTCTGGGAGTGGTCGATTCAGAGCGCTATTTCCGGCTCACCCGGCTCTCGGCCGGGGCCGACGCCGCCGGTGCCCTGAAGCTGGCCGCCGAACTGGTCGAGGAGGGGCAGGAACCGTACGAGTTCATTCTCGGGTACGCCGAGCACCTGCGCTTCCTGATCGCCGCCGCCGCCGGCGGAGAAACGACCCTCGAAGCCCTGCTTCCCGAAGAGCGGCAGCGCTACCTCGATACGGCCGGTCTGCTCGGACTCGAGGATTTCCTGCGCCGTCTCGAGTTCGCCGGTGAGGTCGCCCGGTCGTTGCGTTCTTCGCCCCAGCCCTGGATCGAGCTCGAAGCCGCCTTTCTACGCCTGGTGCACATGGACCGTTCGGTCGATCTGCGCCGTCTGCTCGACCGGATCGACGCCACCCTGGGGGCGAACCCGGTCACGACGCCGCAAAAGGATCCCGCCGCCGGGCGATCCGGCGATTCCCCGCCGGCGCCGGACCCTAACCCGCCGCCGGCGAAGCCGGATGCGGATACCCCCGAAGCGGACACGCCCGGGAAGGACGCGCCCGCCCAGGGTACACCGCAGGGCGGGAGCGGGACGGGCCCCGGTCGAGTCGCCGAAACCGGTGGAGACTCAGCTCCTCTGCTGGCCCGCGATCACGGTCCGGTTACCGGCGACGACGATCTGCCGCCGATTGATAGTTACGAGACCGAAATGGCTCCCGAATCCGGATCTCCGGATCGCTCGGACTCGCGGACCGGGACGCGCTCCGGGGGGAAAAATGCCGGCGCCGAGGCGGTTCAGGGAAAGTGGAAAGACATTGTCGAGGAGGTCCGCCGGCGCAAGGTTGCGCTGGGAGTCTTTCTGAGCGAGGCCCGTCTCAAGGGAGTCCGGGACAATAACCTGCTGCTCGCCTTCGGGACGGGCAATCACACCTTTCATATCAACCAGGTGACCCGCCATGCCGACCTGATCAGGGATGTGACCCGCCAGGTCTGCGGTCACCCTTTCGGTGTGACCTGCCTGCGCGATGAAGGTGCTGTCGCGGGTGATCTGAGCCCCGAAGCGGGTTCGGCGGGCGGAACAGGCGAGGATCTCAACGCCCGGCTTCTCGAGCGACTCTGCAGTCAGAACGAGGAACTGAAGACCATCGTCGATTTGTTCAACGCGCGCCTGGAGGACGGACCGGGCGGCAGGAGAGTCTGATGGCCAATCCATTTGATCCCGGCTTCCTGAAGAAGATCCAGGAGGTCCAGCAGAATATGGCCCGCGCCCAGGAAGAACTCAAACAGGTGCGGGCCGAAGGGAGTGCGGCGGGAGGGCTGGTGCGCGCGGTCGTGGACGGAGAGCGCCAGCTGGTGGATCTCTCGATCGACCCCGAAGCCCTGGCCGACGGAGATGTGGAGATGCTCGAGGATCTGATCGTGGCGGCGGTGGCTAGTGCCGGCGAAGCGGCCGCAGCCAAAGCCCGGGAAACCATGGCCGGGGCGGCGGGAGGCCTGCTTCCCCCCGGTTTGGATCTGGACAGTCTGCTGGGGCAGTTCCGCTGAGCCCCGGTACCGGTCGATGTCACCAGCGGTGAGACCGAGGTAGCATGAGTGCCCTGCCAGAGAGTATTGAAGCCCTCATCGACGAGTTCACCCGTTTGCCCGGTATCGGGCGCAAGACCGCCCAGCGGCTGACTTTCCATCTGCTGAAAGCGCGCAATGAAGCCCCCCGCCGGCTGGCCGGAGTGCTCGAGCGGGTGGCGGCCGACATTACCTTCTGCCCCCGCTGTAACAATCTGGCCGAGCGGGGCGAACTCTGCGGGATCTGTGCCGATCCGCGCCGTACCGATGAGACGATCTGTGTGGTGGAGGCCCCGACCGATCTGCTGGCGATCGAACGGACCGGGATTCATTCGGGCACCTACCACGTGCTCGGCGGAGCGATCAATCCCCTCGAAGGAGTGGGGCCGGAAGACCTGGCCATCGACGGCTTGATCGCCCGTCTGCGTGAAGGGGAAACCGCCGAACTGATCCTGGCCGTGGCCGCCACTCTCGACGGCGACACCACCGCCCTGTATATCGCCCGGCTCGTCGGCCCTCTCGGTGTGCGCGTCACCCGTCTGGCCCGCGGGATCCCGATGGGGGGGGATCTCGAATACGCCGACGAGCACACCATCTCCCGCGCCATCCAGGCCCGCGTCGCCCTCGACGACTGACCATGTGGACCATCCCGAACGTTCTGACCTGCTTCCGGCTCGTCCTGATACCGGTTTTTCTCTGGTTCGCCACCCGCGGAACCGCCGGGGGGGCGGTGACGGCGGGGATCGTTTTTCTGGTGGCCGGGCTGACCGACACTCTCGACGGCTGGATCGCCCGGCGCTACGGCTCGGACAGCGATCTGGGCCGCTTCCTCGATCCTCTGGCCGACAAACTCCTGGTCCTGAGCGCCTTCTACTGGGCGGCGCTCGGGATCGGGGCTTCCCGCAGCTGGTTCTCGATCTGGCTGGTGCACCTCATCGCCCTGCGGGAGATCGCGATCACAGTCCTGCGTACGGTCCGCCGGATGAGGGGTGAGCAGGTGATCACCGCCGCCGAGGGCAAGGCCAAGACCACCTGGCAGATCATCACCATCGCCGCCGTGCTCATCTTCGAGGCGGCGGCCCGGGTGGCCGAGGCGGTCGGTCTCCCGGGGGCCTGGATCGACTCGGGCGCCGTCTGGTGGCTGGTACAGGGTCTGTTCGCTGCGGCGCTGGTGCTGACCGTGATCAGCGGAGTGCGCTACTTCACCGTGAATGCGGCCACCATGCCGGTGACGGGAAAGCGGGAAACAGGAGGGAATGCGGCATGAGCCTGCGTACCCTCAAAGGGATCATCACCTTTCCCACCTGGATCGCCTGCGGCTTCGGATTGGGCTTCGCTCCGGTGGCTCCCGGCACTATCGCCACCCTGGTGCTGGCTCTGGTCTACTGCTGTATGCCCGGGATATCGGTCCTGGCCGGGGGAATCGCCGCCGCGGTCCTGATCGGGGTCGGCATCCCCCTCTGTACGGCGGCCGAGAAGCAGCTGGGCCACGACGCCGGAGCGATCGTCTGGGATGAATTCGCCGGATTCGCCGTGGCTGTCTGGGCTCTGCCGAAAACGACCGAAGCGATAGTGGCGGCCGTCATCCTCTTCCGGCTCTTCGACATCCTCAAACCCTTCCCCGCCAACCGGGCGCAGAGATTGAAGGGCGGTTGGGGGGTCATGCTCGACGATGTGGTGGCCGGGATCTTCACCAATCTCGTGGTGCGGGGGCTGCTGGGTCTGCTGGCGGCGTGAAGGGAAGGGAGCGGCAGTGGTGAGCGCACCGGACACGAACAATACCTGCTGGATCATCACCATCGGTGATGAACTCATCAACGGGGTCCGGGCCGACACCAACACGGCCTGGATAGCCGGCCGGCTGGCCGATCTGGGCATCAGGGTCACCCGGGCGATCTCGGTCGGCGACGATCCCGACGCGATCCGGCAGGCGACCGCCGAAGCTCTGGATCAGGTTCCGGTCGTCATCGTCAGCGGTGGTCTCGGTCCGACCGCCGACGACCGGACCACCTCCGCACTGGCCGAGCTTTTTGAAGCGCCCCTGTCCCGCCGCGAAGAAGTCGTCGCTGCGGTCAGGGACTTCTTCGCCTCCCGCAGCCGGGAGGTCTCGGAGTTGAATCTCGATCAGGCCCTGGTCCCCGAGGGTTTCGAAGCCGTCGTCAATCCGCGGGGGACCGCCCCCGGCATGCTTCGTCGCGTGGATGACCGCTTTCTCTTCGTTCTGCCGGGCGTGCCCGGAGAGATGAAGGCGCTGATGACGAGCTGGGTCGAACCTCTCCTGAGTCGAACCCGCGAAGCAGGCCCGATCGTGCGGCGCCGCTGGTACCGCACCACCGGAATCGGCGAATCGGACCTCTTCGAACGAATCGGCGGACTCGAGGCGATGGCTCCGGCCGTGCGTCTGGCCTACCTGCCCTCGGTGCAGGGCACGGCCCTCTACCTGACCGGAGAGGAAGAGGATGAAGTTGCCCTGGAGCGCCTGCTCGATGAGGCCGAGGCCCGGATCGTGCACGCCGCCGGTTCCTATCTCTATGCCCGCGAAAATATCGATCTGCCCGAGCACCTGGCCCGCCTCCTTACCGCTGCACACCAGACCGTGGCCACGGCCGAGTCGTGCACGGGAGGGATGATCGCCGCCGCCCTGACGGGGGTGCCGGGAGCTTCGACCTGGTTCCGGCGCGGCTGGGTGACCTACTCGGACGAGGCCAAGACCGGGGAGCTCGGCGTGCCGGCCGAGCTGATTGCTGACCAGGGGGCGGTTTCCAAACCCGTCGCCCGGGCTATGGCAGCCGGAGCGCGCGAGCGGGCGGGGACCGACTGGGCCCTGGCCGTGACCGGGATCGCCGGCCCCACCGGTGAGCGGCCGGGGAAACCGGTCGGGCTGACGTTCGTGGCCGGTGCCGGATCCGACGGTGTCGTCGTACGCCGGTATCTCTTTGGGAACAGCGGCCGCTGGCTCAATCGCAGCCGGGCCCGAACCGTAGCCCTCGATTTGCTCAGGCGTCTGATCGAGGGACTCGACCCGCAGCGAGGGGGGTGGGAAACACCTTCCCGGGAGTGAGCGGAGGCACGGATGGGGATCAGGAGCTTCATCGCCCTGCCGGTTCCGGAGGAGGTCACCCGGCACCTGGCCCGGCTGCACGAGTCGGTGCCCCACAGCGCCGGGCGCATCCGCTGGGTCAAGGCCGAGGCGATGCATCTGACCTGCATTTTTCTCGGCGATATCGAGCCCGGCCAGGTCGAGCCGATCGGCGAGGCCATGACAGGCGTTGCAGCCGAAGTCGAGCCCTTTCTGACCTCACTGGACGGCGTTGGTGCCTTCCCCGATTTCCGGCGGCCGCGGGTAGTGTGGATCGGCTTCGCCGACGGCCGGGAGGAGGCGACAGCGCTCAAAACCCGGCTCGATGATGCCCTCGAACCGATCGGTTTCGAACCGGAGCGGCGGACTTTTCACCCTCACCTGACTATCGGCCGGATCAAACAGGCGGGAGAGCGGCGAGCGCTCGAACACGCTGCGGCCGACTGGGTGATCCCCTTCGAGAACTGGGTCACCCGACGGATGATTCTGTTCCAGAGCGTCCTGAGCCGGCACGGGGCGACGTATTCGCCCCTGGTGGAAATCGGATTGGGGCGTGACAATGTCGGACGTGGATGATAGGGTAAGCAAAAGAAAGGCGAAAATCGGACCGGGCGGGTGCGGCCTGCAGGACAGGTCGGGACGCCTGATTCAGGGCAAACCCGCAACGATGTATGAGACCCGTACCGAAGGTTGAGATCCGCAATGAAGGTTGAGATCCGGCGGAACCGGCGGTATTCTCAATCACCCCCCACCCGATCCCCCCGTGACGAGAAAGCTGCTGACCCGGATTCCCGGACGGCCCGGCGCGTTTACAGCCGGACCGGGAAGGGTGGAAGCTGAGGCAGGGAGGACAAGATCTGATGACAGCATGGGACAAGAACAAGGAAAAGGCCATCGAGATGGCCGTCTCCCAGATCGAGAAACAGTTCGGTAAGGGAGCCATCATGCGGCTCGGTCGGGAGGACCGGATCGACTCGGTGCCGTCGATCAGCACGGGGAGTCTCGGACTCGATGCAGCCCTGGGCATCGGCGGTGTGCCGAGGGGGCGGGTACTCGAGGTCTTCGGGCCCGAATCCTCGGGTAAGACGACCCTGGCCCTGCACATCGCGGCCGAGACGCAGAAAGCTAACGGCGCGGCGGCCTTCATCGACGCCGAACACGCCATGGATGTCAACTACGCCGAACGGCTCGGGGTCAACGTCGACGATCTGCTCGTATCCCAGCCCGATACCGGCGAGCAGGCTCTCGATATCGCCGAAACGCTGGTGCGTTCGAACGCCATCGATCTGGTGGTGGTCGACTCGGTGGCGGCACTGGTGCCCAAGGCCGAGATCGACGGCGAGATGGGGGACTCTTTTGTGGGTCTGCAGGCCCGCCTGATGAGCCAGGCCATGCGCAAACTCACCGCCGCAGTCAGCAAATCGAAATGCTGTCTGCTCTTCGTCAACCAGATCCGCGAGAAGATCGGAGTGATGTTCGGCAATCCCGAAACCACCCCCGGCGGTCGGGCGCTCAAGTTCTACTCTTCGGTGCGGCTCGACATCCGCCGGATCGGAGCGGTCAAGGAGGGCACCAACGTCATCGGCAACCGTACCCGGGTCAAGGTGGTCAAGAACAAGGTGGCTCCGCCCTTCAAGCAGGCCGAGTTCGACATCATTTACAACGAGGGCATCTCCCGCGAGGGGGAAGTGATCGATATGGCCCTCGAGCTGGGGATCATCGAAAAGGCGGGGACCTGGTACTCCTTCGGCGAGGAGCGCCTGGGACAGGGCCGCGAGAACGTGCGGATCTTCCTCAAGGAGAATCCCGACCTCGGCCGCGAGATCGAGAACCAGGTCCGCGATGATCTGGAAATGCCCCCTCTGGCTCCCGCACCCGCCGAAGCCGGGGCCGAAGCGGACGCAGCTGCGGAGGAGCAGGAGCAGGAAGCAGCTCAGGAAGCAGCTCGGGAAGCTTCCGATACCTAGGACGTATCGCGTGACACGGTACTAGACCATGCCCGCCGATAGTGTCACAGTAGTCTCGGTGCACGCGCCAGGCGGGAAGCCTGACCTGCGCGTGGTTCGGCTCTCCGAGGGGACCAGCCTCCGCCTGCCGGTCGACCTGGTCAGAGCGGAAGGGCTGACGGTCGGCTCACACATCGACTCCGACCGCTTCGATGCTCTCGCTCGTCACGACCGGTTGGTACGTACCCGAGCCCGGGCCCGACGGCTGCTGGCGGTGCGGCCCCGGACAGAAGAGGAGTTGCGCCGGGCTCTGCTCAGGGGTGATGTTGCACCCCCGGTTGTGGAGACGGTCGTGGAGCAGCTGGTTCGGGACGGGGCACTGGATGACGAGGCCTGGGCGCGCTCCTTCGCCGAGGAGCGGCGCCGCCTCAAGCGTCACGCTCCGGCCCGGATAGAAGCCGACTTGCGCCGGCGGGGGATCGCTCCCGAACTGGCGCACGCGACCGCGTACGAGGCGTACAAGAACGAAATCGAGGCCGGTAACGTTCTCTTCGACGAAGCCCTGGATCTGCTGCGCCGCCGCAGTGGGCGGTATGAGGGATTACGAGCCGAAGTGGCGGGCCGGCGTCTGGCAGGGCTCCTGAACCGGGCCGGCTATCCGGTCGCAACGGTTATCGACGCCGTGCGGGTCGTGGTCGAGGAGATGACGGCGGCCGGGCTGCTGGTCGACGAATAAACAGCAGCCTGAACACAGAGCCAGGACGGCGAGGCGGATCCGACCGCAAGGCAGGCCCGCAGCCCGCCGAAGCATACGATCAGGAAGGTCCGATGACGGGAAACGAACTGCGCCGAGCGTTCCTCGACTACTTCGCCGGACAGGGCCATACCGAGGTTCCCTCGAGTCCTGTCGTCCCGGCCGAAGACCCGACCCTGCTCTTCACCAATGCCGGGATGAATCAGTTCAAGCGGGTCTTTACCGGTGAGGAAACGCGGGCTTACGCCCGGGCCGTCTCGGCCCAGAAGTGTATTCGCGTTTCGGGCAAGCACAACGATCTGGAGAACGTCGGCCGCACGCCGCGGCACCATACCTTCTTCGAGATGATGGGCAATTTCTCTTTCGGGGATTACTTCAAGTCCGAAGCGGCCGCGTTCGCCTGGGAATTCATCTGCGATCGGATCGGTCTACCCAAAGATCGTCTCTACGTCACGATCTATGCCGAAGATGACGAAGCCGAACAGGCCTGGATCGAAGCCACCGACATCGATCCCGACCGGATCCACCGTCTGGGCCGCAAAGACAATTACTGGAGCATGGGCGAGACGGGACCGCAGGGACCCTGCTCCGAGCTGCTCTTCGATCTGGCACCGGCAACCGGGTCGGACCGGGCCGGCATCGATCCCACCGACGGCGACCGCTTTCTCGAAATCTGGAACCTGGTCTTCATGCAGTATGACGCCCTCGCCTCCGGTGAACTGGTATCCCTGCCTCGACCGAGCATCGACACCGGGCTGGGTCTGGAACGTCTGGCGAGCGTCGTGCAGGAAGTGCCCGGCAACTACGAGACCGACCTGATGTACCCGGTCATCGAAGAGGTCTGCGCCCTGACCGGAATCGACTACGAACGCGGCGAAGGGGGACTCAGTCATCGGGTGGTGGCCGATCATATCCGCGGGCTGGTGTTCGCCATTACCGACGGCGTGGTGCCCTCAAATGACGGCCGGGGCTACGTGCTGCGCCGCCTGCTGCGCCGGGCCGCCCGGCATGGCCGCAAGCTGGGGGTACGCGAACCCTTTATCCACCGGCTTGTCGGCACGGTGGTATCGATGTTCGGCGAGGCCTATCCCGAGCTGTCGGGAGCGGCCGAGCGGGTCGAGCTGGTGATCCGGACCGAAGAGGAGCGGTTCGGCGAGACCCTCGATCAGGGGCTCCAGCGCTTCGAGGAAATCGCCGCTCGGGTGGAGGAAGAAGGCGAGATCGCCATTGGGGGACGTGATGCTTTTCTGCTTTATGACACCTACGGATTCCCTCTCGATCTGACCCAGGTCATGGCCGAGGAGCGGGGACTCCCGGTTGATATAGAAGACTTCCAGAAGGCGCTGGCCGAGCAGAAGGAACGCTCTCGCGCCGATCGAGCCGGGCGGGAGGGTGCCGGCGAAGAAGAGGCACAACGGGCCGCAGCCGCCGTGCGTCCCGAGGGCGGGCGCACTTTCGTCGGCTACGACCGGCGTCGGTGGAAGACCGCTACCCGCATCGTCAATCTCTTCGACGCCGAATTCAACCAGGTGGCCCATCTCGATCAGGGCATGACGGGCTGGGTTGTGCTGGCCGAGACCCCCTTCTATGCCGAAGCCGGGGGGCAGGTGGCCGATACCGGCGAAATCAGAGGCAAGGGATTCACCTTTACCGTGGAACTGGTGAAACGGTTCGGAGAGGTGATCTTTCACAAGGGACGGGTTGCGGCCGGGACGGTCGCCCCGGCGCGGGTCACCGCCCGCATCGATGCCGAACGCCGGCACAGGATCATGCGCAATCACACCGCGACGCACCTGGCTCACGCCGCCCTGCGGCGGATCCTCGGAGATCACGTCCAGCAATCCGGTTCGCTGGTCGAACCGGAACGGCTCCGCTTCGATTTCTCCCACTTCACGGCCCTGACCCCGGCCGAGATCGCCGCTGTCGAGCGGCAGGTGAACGAAGCCATTCGCGCCAATGTGCGGGTCTCGGCCCGTGAGATGCCCTACAGCGAAGCTCTCGAGAAGGGCGCCCTGGCTTTCTTCGGCGACCGCTACGGCGATGTGGTCCGGGTGGTGGAATCGGGGCCGTGGGCCAGCGAACTCTGCGGCGGCACCCATGTGAGGCGGACCGGTGACATCGGTTTCTTCAGGATCACGAACGAGGGCAGCATCTCGAGCGGGGTGCGGCGGATCGAGGCGGTGACCGGTGACGAGGCCGTTGAGCTCTCGCTGCAGGAACATGAAACTCTCAACCGGCTGCGCGAACTCACCGGGAGCGGCGAGGGGCAGCTGAGCGAGACGGTCGAGAACCTGCTCGAGGAGATCCGCACCCTGCGCAAAGGCGTCGCCGCTGCGGCCCAGCGACGCGGCCTCGACCAGGTCAAGGATCTGATCTCGGCGGCCGTCGAAGTAGACGGGATT
Source organism: uncultured Gemmatimonadota bacterium (assembly GCA_964576115.1). Classification (GTDB taxonomy): domain Bacteria; phylum Blakebacterota; class Blakebacteria; order Blakebacterales; family Blakebacteraceae; genus CAYSYY01. Next base: position 10,600 of record CAZNUA010000049.1, on the reverse strand, counting down.
GCAGTCGTGCGCGGCCGGATCGAAGCGCCCGATATCGGCACTCTGCGGACCCTGGCTGACAGTGTGCGCAGCAAGATCGGGCGGGGGATCGGGGTACTGGGTATGGAACAGCAGGGCAAAGCCGTCCTGCTCTGTGTCGTGAGCGACGACCTGGTCAGCGACGGCTGGCAGGCCGGCGCGATCGTCAGCCGGGTGGCCGAAATCGTGGGCGGGACCGGCGGCGGAAAGCCGCACATGGCTCAAGCCGGCGGACCTGAAGGGAATCGTCTCGACGAAGCCCTGGGGGCGGTCCCCGACATCATCCGCAGCTGGCCCGAAGAGGGGAAGTGAGATGACCCGTCCCGCACCGATGCCTTCCGGGCCATTAGCGACCGGCCCCACGAAGCCCGGACCGATCGAACTGTTTCTGCACGACCGCACTGCCGACCGGGGAGGGTGCCTGGCGGTCGTCTGCGATCCCGATCGCAGTACCCCTCAAGAAATCGCGCGGGCCGCTGCGGCAGCGACCACGGCCGGGGCCGACCTGATTCTCATCGGTTCGAGCCTGATGCTCGGCGACGGTTTCGTACCGGCAGTCAGAGCGGCGAAAGAGGGGGGCGATCTACCGGTCGTCCTCTTTCCCGGGGGAGCCGACCAGGTCTGCGGCGAGGCCGATGCCATGCTCTTTCTCTGTCTGGTCTCGGGACGCAATCCGGAGTACCTGATCGGACAGCAGGTAACCGCCGCCCCCCGGATTCACGCTCTCGGTCTGGAAACCGTCCCGACCGCCTACCTGCTGGTCGAATCGGGTCCGATTACCAGTGCGCAGTACATGTCGATGACACCGCCGCTGCCCCGCTCGAAACCCGATCTGGCGGTAGCCCATGCTCTGGCGGCGCGTTACCTGGGAATGCGCTGTGTCTATCTCGACAGCGGATCGGGGGCAGAACTGGCGGTGCCGGTGGAGATGGTCGAGGCCGTAGCCGGAGCGACCGGACTCCCCCTCTTTGTCGGGGGGGGGATCAGGGATGCGGACGCGGTACGGGAGCGGGTCGTGGCGGGAGCCGCGGTCGTGGTCGTCGGCAGCGCCCTGGAAGGAGCCTGGGAGAGCGGTCTCTTGACCGAGCTGGCCGAAGCGGCCCATACGGCGGAGTCCTGACAATACGTTTGACACTCTCCTGTTTCAGAGCGAACTTATTATTTCTGTGAGTTTGTGGCCGGTTGAGCTGATCCTGAGACGATGCTCTGACAGCATTTCCGGCCGGTTCCCGGGGCTCTGAGCCCCGGGTACCGCCAGCGAAGGATCCGATTCCCATGGCTAAAGGGAAAACATTCGCGGATAAGATCGCCAAGGCACGGGAGCAGAGAGGCGATCTCTGTCCACAGTGTGGAGAGACCATCAAGCCCGTTCTGGTCATTTCTCCCACGGTCTCCGAGCGGACCGGGGCCCTGCGATTCCGCAGGACCATGCAGAGCTACTGTTCGTGTAACGAATCAGAAGTATTCAGCTAGGCCCCGCTTCTTTACCGGCCACGCAGACTCGTTCGGATACCTGGGCCCTCCACCCGTACTGGAATCTGCTCCAACCCCTCAGAACCCACAAAGGAGCGATCGCCGGAGGGGGCGAGAGAGTACGTGAAAAAAGAGATCTTCATCAACGTCGGTGCTACCGAAGAGCGCATCGCGTTGCTGGAGGATGGCCAGCTGGTCGAACTTGATGTCGAGCGGCCCGACAACGTCCGTATCGTTGGAAACGTGTACAAGGGCGTTGTCAAGACTGTGTTGCCGGGCATGCAGGCCGCATTCGTGGACATCGGTCTGGAGATGAGCGCTTTCCTGCATGTCTCCGATGTTTCAGCCCGGATGGAAGAGATCACCGCCACCCTCGACGTGGAATACGAAGAGGATGATGATTCCGAGGATGGCGGCCAGAAAAAGGGGCGTAACGGTTCGCGCCGCAGCCGCTCCCGCTCGCAGAAGGGGAACAGCGAACATCGGCCGATCGAACAGCGGCTCAACCGGAACCAGGACATCATGGTTCAGGTCACCAAGGAGCCGATCGGTACCAAAGGACCGCGCCTCACGACCCAGGTCAGCCTCCCCGGACGGTTTCTCGTCCTGCTGACAGCCGATTCCAAGATCGGCATCAGCCGCAAGATATCCGACCGGAACGAACGCCGGCGCCTCTACAGGATCGTCCGCAACATCAAGCCGAAACAGCTCGGTGTCATCCTGCGGACCGAAGCCGAAGGTAAAGACCAGAAGGCCATCCAGAGCGATCTGGAACGCCAGGTCAAACGCTGGGAAGACATCCAGCGCAATTACCAGACCCTGCCGGCGCCAAGCCGGCTGCACGAAGAGACCGGTTTTGCGACCAGCATCATCCGGGACGTCTTCGGGGCGCACATTTCGCGCCTGATGGTGGACTCCAAGAGGATTTACGACGAGACCAGACGCTACCTGCGCGATGTGGCTCCGCATCTGCTCGACCGCGTGCATCTGTACCGAGGTAAAGAGCCGATCTTCGACAAGTACGATATCGAGCCTGAGATCAAGAAGACGATGGATCGCAAAGTCTGGCTCAAACGGGGCGGGAACATCATCATCGAGCATACCGAGGGAATGGTCTGCGTCGATGTCAACACCGGCCGCTATGTCGGCTCGAAGGATCAGGCTCAGACGATTCTGCGAACCAACATCGAAGCTGCCAAGGAAATCGCCCGGCAGCTGCGTCTGCGCGATATCGGCGGCATCGTGGTCGTCGATTTCATCGACATGGACGATCCCGGTCACCAGCGGCAGGTGCTCGGGGAGCTGCGGGCCGGCATGAAACAGGGCCGGGCCAAATTCAATATCTCCGACTTCTCGGAATTCGGTCTGGTGGAACTGACCCGTCAGCGGGTCCGGCCCAGTCTCTACCACACCCTCTCGGAGACCTGCCCGACCTGCAGCGGAACCGGACGGGTTTTGAGCCGTGAGACGGTGACGACCAAGATCGAGCGCTGGTTCCAGCGGGCCCGGGTCGGTTCGCGTGACCGCAAGTACCGGCTCGAAGTCCATCCCGAAGTGGCCGCTCACCTGCAGGAGGAGAACGGTCGCCTGGTACGGATGATACAGAGTCGGTTCCGGTTGCGGGTTCAGGTCGAGGAGAACCCGAAACTGCCGGCCGACGATTTCGAGGTCTACAGTGTGCGGCGCAAACGGTATGTGACCTCCGAATTCGTGACCTGATACGGCGGGTCTGTCCGGCAATCTCGGCGTTGACAGTTGCGTTCCCTTGTGCGGCGTACAGTAAGTACGGGACGACGAGGTCCAGGAAACTTGACAGCGGGTACCAAAGGGCGTTCTTTGCCATGTCCGGCCGCTGAGGCGGCCGGTACGGTGGGAGATCCCGCAACAGATGGAGGGATCGGGGTGTACGCAGTAATCGAGATCAAAGGCCTGCAGATGGTCGTCAGCGAAGGGGACGTCATACGGATTCCCTTCCACGACGGGCTTGAGGCTGGTACAAAGGTGGATGCCGATCGGGTTTTGCTGCTGCGCAGCGAGAAGGACACCGCCATCGGTACGCCGGAGGTTCCGGGGGCGAACGTCAGCCTGGAGATTCTGGGTCACGGTCGGGACCGGAAGGTAACCATCGTGAAGAAGAAACGGCGCAAGAAATACCGCCGGCTCATCGGCCACCGGCAGCGCTTCACCGAAGCCGTTGTGACGAAGGTCACGACGGCCTAGGTCGGGAGGATACCATGGCACACAAGAAAGGTGTCGGTTCGAGCCGGAACGGGCGTGACAGTCAACCGCAGTTCCTGGGTGTGAAACGCTACGGCGGCCAGACGGTGACGGCGGGAACAATTCTGGTGCGGCAGAGGGGAACCAGAATCCACCCCGGCCCCAATGTGGGCCGCGGTGGGGACGACAGCCTCTTCGCACTCGTGGACGGGACGGTGGTATTCGAGCGCCGGGGACGGAACCGGAAACAGGTACGCGTCGAACCCGTTGAGGTCTCCAACTAAACGAAAGATCCAAACGAAAGGGCGAATCCCGTGGGTGCACAGAAGATTACCGTTGTCGGCGCCGGACATGTCGGTGCCACTGTTACCCAGTACTGTGCTCTGAAAGAGTTGGCCCGAGAGATCGTCCTGGTCGACATCATCGAGGACATGCCTCAGGGCAAAGCTCTTGACATGTGGGAATCCGCACCGGTTTCCGGCTTCGACACCCGGATCACCGGCGCGAACGACTACGGTCCGAGCGAAGGCAGCGATATCGTCGTCATTACCTCGGGCATGCCGCGCAAACCCGGCATGTCTCGCGATGACCTGAGGGACGCCAATGTGGCGATCGCCAAGGCCGTGACGGCCGGGGCCGCCAAGGCGAGCCCCGATGCGATCATCATCATGGTCGCCAATCCGCTCGACGTGATGACCTGGGTGTCTTGGAAGGTTTCGGGCTTCCCGAAGAACCGGGTCTTCGGTATGGCGGGGATTCTCGACACCGCCCGATTCCGCTCCTTCATTGCCATGAAGCTCGATGTTTCGGTCGAGGACATCCAGGCCATGGTACTGGGCGGTCACGGAGACAGCATGGTACCGCTTCCCAGTTACACCACGATCGGCGGGATCCCGCTTCCGCAACTTTTGGGGGCCGATGACATCGAGGCTCTGGTCGAGCGCACCCGCAAGGGCGGCGGCGAGATCGTCGGTCTGCTCAAGACCGGCAGTGCCTACTACGCCCCCGGCGTAGCTGCCGCACAGATGGTCGAAAGCATCGTACGTGACAAGAAGCGGATCCTGCCCTGCTCGGCCTACCTCGAGGGCGAGTACGGGATCGAGGGCACCTTCGTCGGCGTTCCCTGCAAGATCGGAGCGAACGGTCTGGAGGGGATCATTGAGGTCGAACTGACCGATACCGAGCGGGAAGCCCTGCACACCAGTGCCGCTCACGTCAAGGAGCAGCTCGAGCTCGTCGAGCTGTAAAAGAGGGAAAGAAAAAGGCCCGGTCCCTTTCGTGCGGACCGGGTCTTTTTTATGGTGCGCCAGGCATGGCGCACCACACGAGAACCGATGCTGACCGGTGAACCTCAGCTGATATCTATCTCGTTATCGTCATCCTCCCACTCCTCGTCGTCCTCACAGTTCTCATCTTCGCCTTCACCGTCCCACCCGTCATCGTCATCCTCGTCTTCCCACTCCTCGTCCCAGTCAGCCTCGTCATCGCCGTCATCATCGTCGTCCCAGATCTCGTCCTCGTCATCCCAATCGTCGTCGACCGTGAGCAGGATCGGACCGGTGGCGGGAATGAACCCGCTCGAGGGCGGATTGGAATCGAGTCGTTCGACGGTGGCCAGCGCCGCTGTGATACTGAAGGAAACCGGATCGCACTCCCGGGCCCGCTCCAGGCAGACAAGCGATTCCGGGTACCGACCTTCGAGGGCGTACGCCCAGCCGAGTTCGGTCAGGGTCAGTGTGTCATCGGGATTATTTGCCAGAGCCTGGTGTAGCATCGTCATACCCCTCCGGTGGTATCCAAACCGGTGCAGAGCCCAGCCGTAACCGCGTAGTACCTTGGGTTTACGCGGTTCCAACTCGAACGCCCGGCCCAGAGCGGCCAGGGCTTCGTCGCGTGCTCCCAGTCGGGTATATACGACGCCGAGCAGATAATGATACGCCGCTTCGACCGGATTGATGGCCAGGGCTGATTGCAGCGCTACGAGCGCTTCGGGGTAGTTGCCCGCCGAAAGAGAAGCTTCACCGATCCCCCAATGAGCGCATTCGGCGGCCAGGGGGTCGTCGTCGCCGGCCAGAGTGATCACCTGGCGGTAGACGGCGATGGCACTGTTGTACTGACGGGCCTCGGCTTTCCGGTTCGCTTCCCGGAAAAGCCGCTCCAGTTCTTCACGCTCGATCATCGGGCAGGCTTTCCTCCGCTCGCGATGGCACCATCTAAAACCCGGGCCCATACATTTCCGGGTCGACCTCGACAGCGGCGGCTGTTGCGGGGATTATCGCAATCCCCCCCGACACCGAGCCGGTCTGGACCGAGGTATATTTCCGCTGGCCCGCAGGCGGTTCCGGCGCCCATCTTATGTCTGCCATGACGTACCCTGAGATGCTCACCGTCAAACGTCACTTCGCTGCCGAACGGGAGGCCCCTCCCGAAGAGGCGGTACCTCGCGAACTGGAAAAACTCGACCTGGTACGCCGTGTGCCCGCGGGAGCGTCTATCGCTCTTCCAGTCGGCAGCCGCGGCATCCACGACCTGGTCCCGATCGTCGGTTCGATCGTCGGCGCTCTGCGCGAGATGGGCTTCGAGCCCTTCCTGGTTCCCGCCATGGGCAGTCACGGCGGCGGCACCGCCCCGGGTCAGCTCGAGGTACTGGATTCGCTCGGTATTACCGAGGGGGCGGTCGGAGCTCCGATCCGGGCTTCGATGAAGACGGTCGTGGTGGGCGAGACGACCCGCGGCCTGCCGGTACACGTCGACCGGCACGCGGCCGAGGCCGACGCCATTCTCATCGTTAACCGCGTCAAACCCCACACCGAGTTCCGGGGTGAGGTCGAGAGCGGTCTGTTGAAGATGATGCTGATCGGGCTGGGCAAGCTCGAGGGGGCGGCGCTCTATCACCGGGCCGCGGTCCAGACCGGGTTCTCCACCCTGGCCCGCGAGGCGGTATCGGTGGTCGTGCGGCGCACCAACGTGGTCGGGGGTCTGGCGATCATCGAGAACGCCCGGGAGCAGACCGCCCGGATTGCGGCCGTGGCGGTCGACGAGATCTTTTCGCGCGAGGCCGAACTGCTCGGTGAAGCGATCCGGCTCATGGCACGCCTGCCCTTCGAAAGCGCCGACGTCCTGCTCGTGGACCGGATGGGCAAGAACCTGAGCGGGGTGGGAGTCGATCCGAACGTGACCGGCCGGGGCAGTCTCGACGCCTGGGAGCGCCGCCAGGATCTGCGACCGCCGCCGGCCGAGGTGACCCGACTCGTGGTGCGCGCCCTGACCCCCGAAACCCACGGCAATGCCCTGGGGGTCGGCCTGGTCGATTTCATCCCCCGCCGGCTCTATGACGCCATCGACTGGGATAAAACCCGGCTGAATGCCATCACCGCCCTGGTGCCCTACAAGGCCCGCTGCCCGATCGTGCTCGAAACCGACCGGGAGTGCCTGGAAACGGCTCTGTCGACCTGCGGTCTGATCGAGCCCGACTCGGCACGTATCATGCACATCGCCGACACCCTGAATCTCGAGATCCTGCGGGTGAGCCGGGCCTATGAAGACGAAGTCACCCGGCGCGACGACCTGGAGGTGCTGGGGCGGGGCGAGACCCTGCGCTTCGATTCAGAGGGCACCCTGCTCGACCCGGTGACCGCCCTGCTCACCTGATCCGTGTCATACCCCGATCACCCGGTCCGGTTGATTGTCCGCACCAGGGATTCGGCGCGTTTTTTTATTCCCTTCATATGCCGCTTCATCATGATGATCTCGAACAGGCGGATCGTAACCGTGTGCAGCCACTGCTCCTGGTGCCAGCGCAGTCGCACCACGAGGCGGGTCTGTCCATCCTCCACGGGATAGAGCCCCCAGACCCAGGTGAACCAGGGTTCACCCTGGTCGGGACAGGCCACGCAGAGGAAACTGTCGGCCTGTATCGATTCGACCTTCATATACCCGCTCGCGGTCAGCGGTATCCGGTCACCCACGGCGACGGACTGATACTCCGGGATGATCTCCTCCGCACTCGGCACCTTGTTGTTGTCGAGCCGGTCGTGGCTGTAGAAGCC
>CAZNUA010000049.1:0-2743 GCA_964576115.1 uncultured Gemmatimonadota bacterium | reverse complement strand
AGCGAAAGACCAGCTGGCAGGGCAGGGTGTCCCAGGTCACCAGTTCCTCGATCAGGGCCTGGATTCTGAGCAGGGTCGCGGGATCAGCGTCGACCTCCCACAGCAGAGGATACTCTCCCTTAATGTCGGTCAGCCGTCGGATCCTGAAGCGCCAGGGCGGAACCGTTCGGCCGTCGCGTTCGATGCGTTCGGAGGGTTCGATCTCGAGCTCGCGCCCGGGCTGATCCAGATGCAGATCGAGACCGTCGACATACCTGGTCAGATCTTCGCCGCGCATGAGGGCGCCGATGATCTGGTCCGAAAAGACGGGCGTAAGTACCCGGTCGCCGGCCACATAGCCCCACAGCTCGTGGATCCCCCCCTTCTCACGGCGCAGCAGATCGAGGGTTTCTTCCGAAGGGGCGAAGGCCACGGCGGTGAGTTCACCTTCCTCGCTGCCGAGCAGGGCTCCGCCCAGGATGAACGATGCCTCCAGCGCGGTGTCGATGGGGGTGTCGATTTCGGCCGGTTCGAGCCGGGGCGCCTCGGAGTAAAGCCGCCACCGGGGCGGTACCCAGCGGGCGAAGACCGGGGAAATCCAGTTGCCCAGCCGGGCGGTCAGGCGTTCGAGGCTACCCCCCTGGGCGGGCAGGATGAAATGCACCAGGCCGACCAGGAGCGAGAGAAGAGAACCGATCAGGATGATCCAGGGCAGGATGAAAAGAATGAGGAGGGGTTCAAGAAGACGGCCCAGCATGTAGAAAGGCCAGGGACGCAGGAAGGCTCCGCACCTCCCGCACTTCCACGAGGCGGCGTGGAAGGGCAGACGGCAGGCCCGGCAGTCGACCGCCGGAGCCTCCTCGCGCGGGATCGGCCGCAGGAGCAGGTGACGCGCCCGGGCCAGCAGGCCGACGAGCAGCAGCAGCGCCAGCAACCCCCAGAGAACGACGATACCTATGACGATCAGACTCTCCACGGTCAGCGCAGGTCAACCGTCCGGCTGACCGTACCCCCCTTCTGGCTCGTATAGGTGACGGTGACCGGACCCCGGCCGGTCACGATCCAGCGTACCGTAACTTCGGCCAGTCCGTCGATTCCCGTTTCCAGGGCGATCCGGGCCGGGTTGCGTTCGACCGGTTGCAATACGTCGCCGAGGGCTCCGGAGACGAAGCTTCCCAGAGTGACCTCGGCTCCTTCGAGGGCGAAGACGTCGGGCAGGCCGATCCGGTTGCGCCGGGCTACATCGGCCCGGGTGGGAAGCACGCGCAGGTTGCGGGCCGAAGCGGTTACCTGCCAGGTGTTGCCCGAAAGCCGCTCGACGCTCACCTCGCCCAGTTCGACCAGGGGCATCTGGTCGGCGTGGAAGAGAGCGAACATGGCGTTACGGTGACAGAGTTCCTGCAGCATGTAGGGTGGAGTCATGCGGCCGTAGTATTTGGCCCAGCCTCCCACCTGGATCGTCCCGTACTGCGGATGCTCGACTTCGTGCCAGTCCACGTACCAGGCCCCCATGCCGAGAGCGTCGTTGTAGAAGAGCTCCTGCTGTTCGGCGGGTACCGGGCTGTCCTCGGTCCAGGCTTCGTTGTAGTACTGCCGGTTAGACCAGAGTTCGTTCGAGAAACTGAAGATGCCCAGGTCGTCGTAGGTGTAGTCGATGAAGCCGCCGTGAACCGGGTAAAGGTCGCGCCAGAGGACCATGTAGCGGTAGTAGGGCAGAATCAGCTCGCCCCGCTCGGCGATCCAGTCCAGAGCCTGGCGGTCGCGCCGGGTGTAGTCACCGTGATCCTGGGTGCCGGGACCGCGCAGGATCATGCCGCCCATGTTGTGCCACGACTGCACTCCGGCCACATTCGGATGCGACTCGAGAAAGTCGGCCACCGACCGCGACTCGGGATTGGAGAGGGGATACCAGTGGGCACCCCCCTGGATCCAGTTCGGCTGCCAGTCGGCCGGCCAGTTCCGGTTCAGATCGTACCCGCCGGGCCCGTCCTCGTTCAGACGGCCGTCGCCGTCGTTGTCGATTCCTTCATAGCCCAGTGTGATCCAGTCGCCGCTCTCGCCCTGTTCGCAGCGCACCATCAGGCGGTCGTCGACAGGGCTGATGTTCATGTTCCCCTCACCCGGCACGTACATGCGCATCTGGACGATGTTGCCGTCGCCGTCCAGATCGTCGTAGCCGTCTTCGTCGACCCGGCCGTCGTTGTCGGAATCGAGCGGCCGGGTGCCGCTGCGGCTCGAGGAGCCGGTGTTGGCATAATCGAACCAGTACTGCGAGCCGTCGGGATTCTGGGTCATGCAGACGTAGAAGGCCCGTTCGTCAACCAGTCGCGTCACCTCGGGCAGCACGCCGTAGTTCTCGGTCAGGAACCAGATCAGGTAGAGGTTGACCTCGATCCCCTGGATTTCGTTGCCGTGGATATTGCCGTCGACCCAGAAGGCGGTCTTGGCGGTGTCGGGCCCGGTCTCGGGATTGTTGATCACGACCACCCGCATGTCGCGTCCCTCCCAGGACTGGCCGATCACATCGAGGCGCAGCAGGTCGGGCCAGGCGGCAAGCAGTTGGTCGAGAGCCTCACCGACGGCGTCGTAGTCGTGATAGCGGTCGAAGCGCAGTTCCACCCTGGGATCGGAGACGGGGACTCCGAAGGATTGGGCCCGTACCGGTGGCGCGGTGGCCACCAGGCCGGCCAGCAGAGCGGTCAGGGCCGTGACGGTCATCACCCGCTCCCGGCGGCGGCAGCGGTTTCTCGGATGCGAGCTCATC
>CAZNUA010000048.1:0-26487 GCA_964576115.1 uncultured Gemmatimonadota bacterium | reverse complement strand
CGGGGAAACGGCACCCGCCGTCCGGCCCCAGCCACGGGGGTCGGGCGGCGGGTGTGTATTATCCGGGTTCAGGCCCGGTCCAGGTAGGAGCTGTCGGCACCATCGTGCCCGGTGAAAGGATCGGGCGGGCCTTTCACGTCCTCAGCCTTATCCTCCGGTTCGTCCGCTGGCGGATCCTGTCTGTTGTTGTCATCTTCCGGCTCGGGGCTCGGCAGGCTTTCGACAGCCGGATCCAGGTGCGGACGGGACCTCGCCTGATCTGGCTCAAGGGCGTGAGTCATGCGTGGGATACTAGATCACATCGAACCCGGAGGTAAAGGTCTCTGACAGAGATTTCGAGGTCCCGAAGAAGAGTGGGGGGCCGGAAACGGAAAAAAGCACCCGAAACGGAACGAAGATGTCCGAAACCGGGGAAAAATGTCTGCATCCAGGCTGAAAAAATCGGTGTCTGTGGTAAAGGACAGCCGGGTCTAAGGTGTCATACAAGAAGAAGAGCGGGAGAACCGGCTTCTGGCGGGGTCGGATCCTCCATACGCCCGAGGGGATGATTCCGATTCAACCGATGGGGGTGTGTCGTGCTCCTGCGAGTTCTAAATGCTATCGGCAACGATCGTGATCGGGACCGGTTTGAACGCCTGATACAGCATGATGACGTCACGCTCATTTCCCTGACAGAAGACCAGATCGATTACGATCTGCTCCTCGACTATCCCTGCGACATCATGGTTATCGAACGTAGCGTTCTGCCGGAACCGGTCGCCGACAGCGCCCGGGAATTGACCGGCACGGGATATTCGCGCGCCGTCGTCGTACTGACCGATGATTTCGGGATCCAAGAGCAGGCCCTGATGAAGGGTTCCGGCATGGAAGTGCTTCTGCCGCGTACCCTCTCCGACGATCAGCTCGCCGATATTTTCACTTCTATCATCCGGCATCGAAAAGAAATCCTTCATGAAGTCTTCACCGCCCGGCGGGCGGTCAGGAAGCCGGCCCTCACCGACTTCGTTGCCTCGAGCGAAGCGATGCAGCAGTTCCTGCAGGTCGTGCGGCGGGCGGTGGACAGCGAGTACCCCCTGTTGGTACGGGGAGAAACCGGGGTGGGGAAAGAACGGCTGGCCCGAGCCATACATTACGCCAGTCGCCGGGCCGACGGCCCCTTTCTGGCGATCAACTGCAGCGGCGCCCCTGACCCGGTAATCGAAAGTCACCTGTTCGGTCAGGTGGGAGATACTCCTGTCGGCACCTCTCCCGTCCAGAGGGGCGGTCTCGAACTGGCTCACGGCGGCACTCTTTTCATCGACGAGATCTGTGACTTGCCGATCCATCTCCAGGTCAAGCTTCTCTGGACGCTCGAAAACCACGAGGTGCGGGCGAACGGGGCCGGCAACGGCATCCCGGTGGACCTGCGGGTCATCGCCTCCACCAGCCGGGATGTTCAGCGTGAGCTGGAAGAGGGGCGATTGCGAAACGATCTCTATCTTCGCCTCGGTACCGTGACGGTCGAAATGCCTCCCCTGCGGGAACGGCTGGCCGACCTTCCCCTGCTGGCTGAGTCTTTCACCCGCGAGATAGCCTCGCGCACGGGCAAACAGATCCAGGGTATCTCACACGACGCCGTAGAACTACTCAGCCGTTACCACTGGCCGGGAAACATCCGGGAACTGATCAATGTTCTCGAACGGGCGGTTCTTCTCTGCCGGGATGATACTATCGACACTCTGGACCTGCCGGACGAACTCACCGTTCTGCGGACGGTTCCCCCCGGCTCGAGCGGCCCCGATGACGGCGGTGAGTTTACCATTCGAATCCCCGAGGAATGGTACGCGCGATCGATCAGAGAGGTGCGGGCTCAGGCGGTCCGCCGGGTGGAGAAAGACTATCTGACCCGTCTTCTCGAGCAGACCGGCGGGCGGATCGGCGAGACGGCCGAACTGGCCGGCATCGAACCCCGCTCGCTCTATGGCAAGATGAAGAGTTATGGTCTGAACAAGGATGAGTTCAAGAACTGACCCGGCTCCGGAAAGCAAAGTATGCAACGACTCCCAGGCCCATGAGGATCAGGCCGGCCAGGGCGTGAAGAGGGCGTTCGATCAGGGTATTGATCACGAAGAAACCCGAGATGGTGACGAAGATGATTGGTGTGACGGGGTATCCGAAAACCCGGTATGGGCGTTTGGCTTCGGGACGCCGGCGGCGCAGGATCAAAACCCCGGCTCCGGTCAGGGCGAAGAAAAGCCAGTCGGTGAAGACCACGTAGGTGATGACGTCCTCGAAAGTTCCCCAGAAGAGCAGCAGCAGAATCGCCCACGCCGACTGGGTCACAATGGCGTTGACCGGCGTGCGGAAGCGGGGATGGACCTTTGCCAGAGCCCTGAAGAAGAGACCATCGTCGGCCATGGCGTAGTAGATGCGCGGTGCCGAGAGAGTGTAAATACCGGCCGTTCCGAAAACCGAGAGGGCGATGACAATGGCGATAACGCTGCCGCCGAAGGGAATGATCGTCGATACGGCGTCGGCCGCCACGCTGTTCGAGACTGCGATCTGATCCACCGGCAGCAGAAAGAGATAGGCCAGATTGCTCAGCAGGTAGGCGGCTGAAACCACGAGCGCCCCTCCGACCATGGCCAGGGGAACCGCCCGGCGGGGATCGCGGGCTTCACCGGCGACGAAGGAAGCGTGCTGCCAGCCACCGTACGACCAGAGCACTCCGATCAGGGCCAGGCCGAACCCGGCCAGCAACGGGGTGGTGCCGGCAGCCGGTGCCGTCGGTGGAGGCGCCGCCAGCGTGGCGCTTTTCCCCCCCAGGAGACCGACTGCAATCAGGCCGAGTACGCCGAGCAGTTTCAGCCCGGTGAAAATATTTGAAAAAATCTCCCCCGCCTTCACCCGCACGATATTCACGGCCGTGACGACGATGATGGCCCCGATGGCGGTGACAGTAATGCCGTTCGGTCCCAGTGGAACCAGGAAAGCCAGGTATTGAGCGAAGGCGATCGTCAATGCCGCGATCGCCCCCGACGTGATGATCAGCAGATAGGCCCAGCCGTAGAGGAAACCGGGCAGTTCCCCCCAGGCCTCCTTCAGGTAGACGTATACCCCTCCCGCCTGCGGGAACATGGCGCCGAGTTCGGCGAACGTCAGAGCGCCCGTGAGCGTGATCAGTCCGCCCAGGGCCCAGACGAGCAGGATCAACAGGGGCGCAGGAAGCACCGAGGCGATCTGGGCCGGGGTCAGGAAGATACCGGAACCGATACAGGATCCTATCGCGACCATGGTCAGCCCGTAGAGAGTGAGTTCGCGTCTGAGTTCGGTCATGGCCGTTGTCCGTTGCTCCTGCCCGTCGGGTCGTTGCGAGCCAATGCCCGTCCGGAAAATTCGGGTGGGCATGTGTGACGTTCCCGAGCAGATACCATACCACATAATCGGGTGCAACTCTCCGGTTGGCTCTTCCGTCCAGATAGGAACGGGACGCCGTTATGATCCCGGAGTATGATCGAAGTCAGATCGTGCAGGTGCGAGTATATGAGCAGAGGTGGCCGGGATTGTGAAAGCACTCTTCCACGATATCCGCTACGGCTTCCGGATGCTGATCCGGAACCCTCTCTTCACCGTCGCGGCTGTTCTCTGTCTGGGTCTGGGTATCGGCGCCAATGCCACCATGTTCACCTTCTTCTACGAAGTCCTCATCGATCCACTCCCTTTTCCGCAGGCCCGGCGCCTCATGGCGGTCTATCAGACCGCTCCCTCGCGGCAGTGGGACCGCACTTCGGTGACCTGGCCCGACTTTATCGCCTGGCGGGAACAGAGTCGAACCAGCGAAGCCCTGGCCGCTCTCGATTGGCAGCGTTTTTCCCTCGTCGGCCGGGGCCGTCCCGAACGGCTCGAAGGAGCGGCGGTGACCGCCGGTCTGCTCGATGACGTCCTGCAGGTGGAACCGCTGGCCGGTCGTACGATCCGAGCCGAAGACTGCGAGCCTGGCGCGCCGGAGGTCGCTCTGCTGGGGTGGGGAATCTGGCAGCGTCTGTTCGGCGGTGACGAGGAGGTGATCGGAGAAACGATCTCTCTGAACGACCGGCCGCATATGGTCATCGGCCTCATGCCGCCCGGTTTCGCCTTTCCCGGCACGGCTGTCATCTGGACGGCTTTCCAGCCGCAGCCACAACACACCTGGGGACACCATTTCCTGGACGTGATCGCCCGCCTGAAAGAAGGCTATCGGCGCGACGACCTCAGGGCGGACCTGACTGCTGTGAGTGTCGGGCTGGCACGTGCGCACCTCGAAACCAACGAAGGACTCGGACCCCTGGTGCGCAGTGCCAAGGACGACCTGGTCGATGATATCCGGGAACCGATTCTCATTCTCTACGGCATCGTCTGTTTCGTGCTCCTGCTGGCCTGTGCCAATGTGGCCAACCTGCTCCTGGCCCGGGCCACGGCCCGGGAGCGGGAGATCGCTATCCGGGCCGCGCTGGGAGCCGGACGCTGGCGGGTGCTGCGCCAGCTTCTGATCGAGAGCATCATGCTGGCTCTGCTCGGCGGGACGGTGGGGATCTTGTTGGGTGGTGTGGGGCGCGACCTGGTCCTGCGCGGGGTGCCGGTCGAAATCCCGTATTATCTCGATTTCAGCATCAAACCGCAGGTCGTGGCCGGCCTGATTCTCATCACCGGTCTGTGTGGCATCATCTTCGGGATCGTGCCGGCTCTGCAGGCCATGAAAACCGATTTGAATCAGGGGCTGGCCGAGGGGACGTCCCGGATCAGCGGCGGTACCCGCATGGGCTGGTTCAGATCATTCCTGGTCACCTTCGAGGTTGCCCTGGCGCTGGTGGTTCTGGTTGCGGCCGGTCTCATGATCAAGGGTTTCATGAAGACCCGCCTGGTGCATCCGGGATTCGAGCGCAGCGACCTTCTGACCCTGCGGGTAGAACTCGAGGCCGGCCGGTACTGGACCGGGGGAGAACCGACACTTTTCTTCGAAAGCACCCTCGAGCGTATCGGGACGATCCCGGGGGTAACCGGGACGTCCCTCATTTCTCACCTGCCCATGAGCGACGCCAATACGGCCCGCCGGGTATACTGGGACACCGAAGATCCCAACGCCGACGCCCGGACGACGACCAACGTGCGGGCGATCATGCCCGATTATTTCAGAACGATGCAGATCCCCTTACTCAAAGGGCGGGACGTGACCGACTACGATCTGCTGGCCGGTGCCTCCCAAATCGCGATCGTGAACGAGCATTTGGCCGGAGTCTGCTGGCCGGGGCAGGATCCCCTGGGCCGCTGGCTGCGTTTTTCCCGCGACCCCGAAGAGGGGGGCTGGTACCAGGTCGTGGGTCTGGTGGCCGACGTGCACCAGCGGAACCTGAACCGGGCGCCGCGGCCCTGTGTGTACTACCCATTGCAGCCGGGGGTGGTCCGGGGTGGATGCTACGTGGTGCGGACCGAACGTGAACCGCTCGCTCTCGCCGGGGCGGTCCGCGAGGCGATCTGGGCCGAGGATTCCGATTTGCCTCTCTTTGCGCTCAGGACGATGGAGCAGGTCGTGGAGGAAGCCAACTGGGAGGTGCCGCTCTACGCCTGGCTCTTCAGCATCTTCAGTGTCGTGGCACTGGTGCTGGCGGTGGTCGGGGTCTACGGGGTGGTGGCTTGGACCGTGTCACAGCGGGTGCATGAATTCGGCATCAGGCTCGCTCTGGGTGCGGGCAGTGGGGATGTCGTGCGGTTGGTTCTGGGACGGGGAGCGCTGTTGCTGGCGATCGGACTCTCGATCGGGCTGGCAGTCGCCTGGGCCACCATGCGCGTGCTCGAGAGCATCCTCTACGGGGTTGATCCCGGTGATCCGGTCGTGTACGCCTGCGTCACTGCCGGGCTGGCGCTGCTGACCTTGTTCGCGAGCTGGCTCCCGGCCCGGCGGGCGACCAGCGTCGATCCGGTCAAGGCCCTGAGATCGGAGTAATCCCGGGCCTGGCCGCAATCGATCTCACGGCGCCGCCCGATTGTCTCCCGCTCCGGCGGCCTTCCTTTTCAGAGCCTCGAGTTTTTCCCAGACCGGAGCCCGGTCGGCTTCCCGGCAGGTCGGGATGCCCGGCTCGGTCATGGCCTGGGGATCGAGCATCTCGGCGATCTCGGTCTCGCTCAGGAGTCCGGTCTGGCGCAGAACCGCCTCGACACTCCGGCCCGAGCGGACCGCTTCCCGGGCGATTTCAGAGGCAGCGTCGTACCCCAGGCAGGGATTCAAGGCGGTGACGATGCCCAGCGTGCGGGCGGCGTATTCGGCACAGCGCTCCCGGTTGGCGGTGATACCGCGTACGCACCGGGAGGTCAGGACGTCCAGCGCACTGGCCATGATCTGCAGGCTCCAGAGCAGATTGTGCCCCAGGATCGGCATCATGACGTTCAGTTCGAACTGCCCGGCCTGGGCTGCCAGGGCGATGACGTGATCGCTACCCATGACCTGGAAGCAGACCTGGTTGGTCATCTCGCAGATGACCGGATTGACCTTGCCCGGCATGATGCTCGAACCCGGCTGAACCGGGGGCAGTTCGATTTCACTCAGGCCGGTCCGCGGTCCGCTGGCCATCAGGCGTAGATCGTTGCAGATACGCCCGACCTCGACCGCCAGGGCCCGGAGTGAACCGGAGAGCTGTACCAGCGGCAGCATGCTCTGCATCGCCGCGTGCAGATCCCCGGCCGGGGTGAGTTCCTCGCCCAGCCGGTCGGAGAGCAGGCGGCAGACCAGGTTGCGGTAGGCTGGATCGGTATTCAGGCCGGTCCCCGTGGCCGACCCTCCGATTCCCAGAACGGTACAGTCGCACCGGGCGCGGGCGATCCCGTCCCGGCTCTCCCGCAGGGTCGCCGCCCAGGCGGCGAACTCCTGACCCAGCCGGACGGGGACGGCGTCCTGCAGGTGGGTACGCCCGCTCTTCAGGACCTCGTCGAATTGGCCGGCTTTCTCCGAGAAAGCCTCGGCCAGCCGGTCGAGGTTCTCGAGCAGGACTCTGCTCAGGTTCAGAGCCGCAATCCTGATGATGGTGGGTATGACGTCGTTGGTGCTCTGTCCGAAGTTGACGTGGTCGTTGGGATGTACACGGGAGAAATCGCCCCGCTCGCCCCCCAGAATCTCGGCCGCCCGGCTGGCCAGGACCTCGTTGAGGTTCATGTGATGGCTGGTGCCGGCCCCGGCCTGGAAGATGTCGACCACGAACTCATCCGCCAGTTCTCCCGCTGCGACCTCCCCGGCGGCCCGGATAATGGCCCGCCCGAGTTCGGGATCGAGGAGACCGAGTTCGGTATTGGCCGAGGCCGTGGCCCATTTGACGGTTCCGCCCGCCCGAACGAAGGCGGGCAGGGGTGTTGTTCCCGAGATGGGGAAATTCTGTCGCGCCCGGGCAGTCTGCGCATCCCAGTACGCTGCGGCGGGTACGGCGATCTCGCCCATGCTGTCTCGGGCCGTGCGTTCGTCGGTCATCGCCCTTGCCTCCCTGTTCAGGCTGCTCCCGACCGGGCCCGCACCGCCTCGCTGAGCGCCCTGATGTGTGCGGGCGTGCTGCCGCAGCAGCCGCCGATGATCGCCACGCCGGCGGCCAGCAGATCGGGCACGCCGGCGGCGAAAGCTTCGGGTGTTTCCGGATAGACGACGCCCTCGTCTTCCAGGCTCGGGATTCCGGCGTTGGGCTGGATAATGAGGGGAGCGTCGGTCAGCCGCCCGAAATCCCGTGCCACCTCGATCAGGGTAATCATACCGTGGCCGCAGTTCGAACCGATGATATCGGCCCCGGCCTCGAGCAGGCGGGTGATACTCTCCTCGATCGAAACACCCATGATGGTACGGAACCCCTGCGGGGTCGGATCGAAGGTCATGGTCGCGACCACCGGCTTTTCGGGTGCGATCCGGCGGGCTGTGCGTACTGCAATCGTGGCCTCGATCAGATCGGTCATGGTCTCGATGATGAAGAGATCGGCGCCGGCTTCGGCCAGGCTCGTCATCTGGCGCTCGAAATTCTCTTCCAGATCTTCGGGGGACACGTCGCCGGTGACGAGCAGTTTCCCCGAGGGACCGCAGGAACCGGCCACCAGGACCTGCTCTCCGGCTGCAGCACGGGCCGCCTGCACGGCTCGCTCGTTGATCTCGGCGGTGCGTTCATCGAGCCCGGCCGGCGCCAGTTTGAGAGGCGAGCCCCCGAAGGTATTGGTCGTGACGATCTCGGCTCCCGCCTCGATGAAAGCCGCAGCGGTCGCGGTTAAAAATTCCGGGTCCGAGAGATTCACCTCCTCGGGACACTTCTCATACCCGGGGCCGCTCTGGATGGTAGTCCCCCAGGCTCCGTCGCAGACGATGATCTCACCGGCTCCAATCCGTTCGAGCAGAGGTTTCATACCCCTTTTCCCTGCTTGAAGGTTCCGATGAGCCGTACTACTTCCTCGACCGCAGAGGGCGCGTCGGCGGCCCAGGCATCGGCTCCGATCTTCTCGGCGAAGGCGGCCGTGAGCGGCGCCCCACCCACGATGGTGCAGTGAGCGGTCGACAGGTGACGTTCGTGCAGGCGGTTCACGACCTTCTGCATCTCGGTCATGGTCGTGGTCAGCAAGGCGCTCATCGCGATCACGGAGGCACCCTCGGCCTCGGCGGTGTCGATAAATGCGTCAGGTGCCACATCGGTGCCCAGATCGATCACATCAAAGCCGGCCCCCTCGAGCATGATTGCCACCAGGTTCTTGCCGATGTCGTGCAGATCGCCGCGCACCGTGCCGATGACGACCCTGCCGCGGCGGGGAGCGTCACTGGCTGCCAGGAGCGGCTTGAGGATATCGAGTCCGGCATGCATGGCGCGGGCTGCAATCAGGACCTCGGGCAGAAAGATCTCGCCGTCCCGGAAGCGGTCTCCGACCACGCTCATACCGGGGATCAGGCCCTGATCGAGTACGATCTCAGGGGCGGTGTCGATCTCCAGCGCCGCCTTGACCAGGGTGCGTACGTCCTCGTGCCGGCCTGTCTCGAGGGCGGCGGATATCTGCGGCAGCAGGGGGTTGAGGTCCATCTCTGTATCCATTCAGCTCGGGCTGTCGTTCTCTGGTGCGAAAAGGTCTCTGATCCGTTCCCGGCAGGTCGGGCAGGCGCAGGCGGCGCAGCAGGGGAAGACCGGGTCGAAAACATGCAGCTCCCGGGCGCCGGTGACGATCACGCCGGTGGTTGATTTGATCGGTTGCATCAGCGAGCTTTCCGAGAGCTCGATTCCGATCCGTTCCGGTTCGAGAGCATCGAAAAGCGCCCGTTGTCCGCTCACGTGCCACCCGCAATAGCCCGGACTGTACCGCAGCGAGGCCCGGGCCGCGGTGGGTGTTCCCCCGAGCCCCTGTTGCTCGAGCCAGTCGGTCTGCACCACCTCGGCCAGACGCTCGGTCCCGGCCGAGGCGACGGCATCGAGCACCGAGCCGGCCGCATACTCCCCCCTGTCGAAGAGCCCTGTAATCTCGTCGCTGATTGCGGCTCCGATCGTGACGGCGTAGAGCGCCAGGGCCTCGGCCCCTGGGAAAATGTGCTCGAGCGGGGTGTCGGGGTCGTTCTGGCCGGCACCGCGGTAGAGCACGGCGAAGCTCTCCCTCTCGATCGTTTCAGTCAGGCCCCGTCCGACAGCCAGGTCGGAGAAGAGGGCATAGCTCTGCTCGATCAGCTCCCGGACGTCGGCGTGCAACCGGTCGGAACCGGGGACGCCAAGCAGGGCCAGGACCGGAGCAAGATCCGGCTCGATTCTTTCTATGGCGACAGTCGCTTCCACGGCGTATTTCGGGCTCCGGTATGACAGAGGTGGCCGGAATCGAACTCCAACAATAGTATGGGGAAGCGTTCCGCCGCACCCGCTTCTTTCCCGATCCGGAAGGAGCGGTTCGAACCGGAAGGGGAAACAAGGCTCTGACGTGCATCCCGATCTGAATTCCAGCTCCACCTCAATGACCCTGCCCCTGCGTCGAATCGCGGCTTTCTGGTCGCCGCTGGCGGCCACCTGGCTGATGATGGCTTTCGAAGGCCCCTTCCTGGCGGCGGTGATCGCGCGCCTGCCCGAAGCCAAGTTCAACCTGGCCGCCTACGGCGTAGCCTTCGCTTTCGCCATCATCGTGGAAGCGCCGGTGATCATGATCATGGGTGCCTCCACCGCCCTGGCTGATTCCCCCCACAACTTCCGCAAGCTGCGCAACTTCCTCTTTGCGCTCAACGCCCTGGTCACGCTCGGGATGGTGGTCCTGCTACTGCCCTCCGTCTTCAATCTGCTCGTACGCGAGCTCATGGACGTGCCCCCCGAGGTGGCTGGACTGACCCACCAGGCCCTGCTGCTCTTCCTGCCCTGGCCGGCGGCGATCGGTTTCCGCCGTTTTTATCAGGGCCTGCTCATCCGCGACAACCTGACCCGCCGGGTGGCCTACGGGACGGTCGTGCGGATGCTCTCGGTCACTCTTTCGGCCGTGGTGCTGATCGTGATGACCGATTTGCCCGGTGCGAGCATCGGCGCTCTTGCTCTCTCGATCGCGGTCGTGCTCGAATCAGCCGTCACCCGGCTCATGGCCCGCGGTACTGTCCGCCGGCTTTTTACGAACTGCGAGGTCTGCACCGAGGGTGAGGTGACCCTGAGCTACGGGAACATCGCCACCTTTTACTACCCGCTGGCGCTGACGTCGGTCATCAGCCTGGCGGTGCATCCGGTGGTCACCTTCTTCCTGGGACGGGCCCGCTTTCCGATCGAATCGCTGGCGGTCATGCCGGTGCTCAACTCGCTGACCTTCATCTTCCGCAGCATCGGTCTCAGCTACCAGGAAGTGATCATCGCCCTGCTGGGCCGGCGGCGCGAACATCTGGCGGAACTGATCCGCTTCGGCGCGATCCTGGCTCTCGTAACCTCGGTCGCCTACGCCCTGATCGCGTGGACCCCGCTGGCCGATGTCTGGTTCAGGATCATTTCGGGTCTGAGTCCCGAGCTGACCGCCTTCGCCATCACCCCGGCCCGCATCCTGCCCCTGCTGCCCGCCCTGGCCGTCCTGCTCTCCTCCCAGCGCGGCTTCCTGGTTCACGCCCGCACCACCAGCCCGATCAGCTGGGCCACCGTCATCGAGATGGCCGGGATCGTGGCCTGCCTGCTGATCGGGATCCATCTCTTCGACATGGTCGGCGCCACCGCCGCGGCCGTCGCCTTCCTGCTCGGCCGGCTGATGGGCAACCTCTACCTGGTGCCCCCCTGTCTGCGGGAGCTGCGGAGCTGATAGCAGGCCTTCATAGCATCCAATTCGCAACGCTCTCAGACTCCAGAATGCAACGATTCTCTCTCACGATTGTGATCGGTTGCTGTATCTCCCGTAGTTACCGGTCGGGTCAGCCCGAATGGATTGTGGGGCCCTATTTCTGGAACAAAGGGAAAGGGGCCTCCGTATATTACCTGTTGTATGGCCACATGAGTGATGCAGATCTCCTCAGGCACAACAGAGAGAACCACAGAAGAACCGCAGGAGAGTCATGACACGGCGGAAGATCGACCTGATGCAGGGCACCCTCGATATCATGGTGCTGCAGACCCTCACGGCCCTGGGCCCGCTGCACGGCTACGGCCTGGCCCGGCGTATCGAGCAGACCAGCGGAGACCAGATCCTGCTGAACCAGGGCACCATTTATGCCTCGCTGGTCCGCCTGCAGAACCGCGGGTGGATCCGCGCCCGGTGGGGCACTTCAGAGAACAACCGGAAGGCCAAGTTCTACGAGATCACCAAGAAAGGATCGGCCCGGCTGGCTTCCGAGAAGGAGTACTGGGAGCGGCTGGTGGAGGTGATGGGCCGGGTGCTGTCAACCGAGCCGGCGGAGGCCCGGTGATGGACGCCCTGCGGGAATTCCTGGCCCGGGTGATCGCGGTGATCCGCCGGCGCGATCGGGAGGAGGACTTCGAAGCCGAACTCTCGGCCCACCTCGACCTGGCGATTCAGGACAACCTCAAGCGCGGGCTGTCGGCCGAAGAGGCCCGTCGCCGGGCCCTGATCAGTCTCGGCGGGGTGGACCAGACCCGGGAACTGCACCGGGAGTACCGTGGATTGCCGGTGG
Organism: uncultured Gemmatimonadota bacterium; assembly: GCA_964576115.1. GTDB lineage: Bacteria > Blakebacterota > Blakebacteria > Blakebacterales > Blakebacteraceae > CAYSYY01. The sequence continues at coordinate 14,408 of CAZNUA010000048.1, read as the reverse complement.
TGGAGACGATCGGGCAGGACCTGTGCAATTTCCTCCGGGTGCTGCGGCGGGACGCCGGACTGGCCCTCTTCGCCGTCCTGATCGTCGGACTCGGGATCGGGGCGAGCTGTATGGTTTTCAATGTGGTCAACGCGCTGCTGCTGCGTCCTCTGCCATTCGAGGATCCCTCCCGCCTGGTCTGGATCGCCAACGGTACAAGCACCAACCTCTCCAGTCAGACCGTGCAGGTGATAAACCTGCAGGAACTGAAAACCCGGAGCCGGACACTGGTTGATGTAGCAGCGTTCTCGCCTTTCTACGGTCCGGGCGATATCCACTTCACCGGTGCCGGCGAACCGGAACGGGTGACCGCTGTTCCGGTTCTCGAGAACTTCTTTTCACTGCTGGGCGTCGAGCCTCAGATCGGGCGGCTCTTCACGGCTGAAGAAGTCGCCGGATCCGCCTGGGAAGAGCCCCGGGCGGCGCTCCTGAGTCATCGCTTCTGGCAGCGCAGCCTGGCTGCGGATCCCGCTGTCGTCGGCCGCCCGATCCTGCTCGATGATGTCCCGGTAACGGTCGTGGGCGTACTGCCGCAGTCCTTCGATTTCGCCGCGATGTTTGCGCCGGGTAGCAGGGTCGATCTCTTCGTACCCATCCCCTTGAGTCCGGCGATCAACCGTCAGGGGAACACCCTGGCTCTGATCGGGCGTCTGGCGCCGGGGGTGAGCCTCGAAGCCGCCCGGGCCGAGGCAACCGCGATCGGTGAGAGCATCGAACCGGTACGGGGGGGAGAGAACTGGCGAAACGATTTCGATCCGCGCCTCACCCCGCTCCGCGAGCGGGTAAGCGGCACCCACCGCCAGGCCGTGTTCATCCTCGCCGTCGCGGTCGCGTTCGTGATGCTGCTGGTCTGCGTCAACCTCTCACACCTGCTTCTGGCGCGCGCCTCGTCACGGGAGAAGGAGATGGCCGTCCGGGTCGCGCTGGGCGCAGGCCGCGGACGCCTGATCCGGCAGATGCTGACCGAGAGTCTGGCACTGTCCGGTTGCGGTGCACTGGTCGGGCTGTTGCTCGCGGTTGGAGGAACGCTGCTGCTGGCCCGTATCGAGGCAGCAGCCATCCCCCTGCTTCACCATGTCCGGATTGATACGGCCACGTTGGGATTCGCGCTGACGGCCGCGCTTCTGACCGGCCTGGGATTCGGCCTGGCGCCGGCGTTGCGGGTGTCAGCGGCGGGACCGTACGGGGCGCTGAAAGCAGGCGATCGCACCTCAGACGGCGGTCACCGTCGCGGTTGGGCGCGCGGCTCGCTCATCGTCACCCAGATCGTCCTGGCCTGCCTCCTGCTCACGGGGACGGGCTTGTTGCTGCGGAGTCTCGTCAGCGTTCTCGAGGTGGACCTGGGCTTTGAGTCCGATCATGTCCTGGCCCTGCGGGTGGATCCGTCGGGAGGAGAAGGGGGGGAGGCGGAAAAAGTGTACCTCGACGAAATTCTCCGCACCGTACGCGCCCTTCCCGGTGTCGAGGCGGCGGGCCTGACTGATGCCCTGCCGCTGGGTCAGAACTACGGCTGGCGGAATTGGGGGGTGACGGCGAGCGGGCCGGACAACGAACAGGATCAGTTCGTGCCGGCCCACCCGCGCATCATCAGCGATGGGTATCTGGCGGCCATGAATATCCCACTCCTTGTCGGCCGGGAGTTCACGCCGGCCGAGATCCCGTCCAGCGAGCGGGTCATCATGGTCAACGAGACCATGGCGCACACCCTCTGGCCGGACCGGGATCCGATCGGGCAATCCCTGATGTCTCAGGGTTCGGAGTGGCGGGTCATCGGGGTGGTGCACGATGTGCGGTACTTCGGGCCCGAGCGGGAATCCGGCAATGAGTTCTATATGTCTGTCCGGGTGAATCGCGTCGGTTTCGGTTCGCTCGATCTGGTGATCAGGAGCGGGCGGCCGCCGGCAGAACTCATGCCCCGGGTGCGAGCCGCCCTTCAGCGCGTCGATCCCGATCTGCCGGTGACCGAATTCCGGACCGTGCAGGGATTGGTGGACCGGGCGATGTTCGCCCGGCGCTCGGTGGTGTGGCTGCTCAGCGGCTTCGCCCTCTTCGCACTGATCCTGGCCGCCCTGGGCATCTACGGCGTCATTTCGTATGCGGTGAGCCGGCGCAGGCGGGAGATCGGCATCCGGATGGCTCTCGGAGAGTCCGTCTCAGGCGTGCGGGTGCGCGTTCTCATGCAGACCGTCAGGCTGGCATGTGCAGGCATCATCCTGGGAGCCGCCGCTTCATGGCTCGCCGCCCGGGCACTCCAGGGGCTGCTTTTCGAGGTGACCGTATCGGATCCGGCGACCTATACGGCGGCGATTCTCCTTCTTACCCTCGTTTCTGCGCTGGCCGGCTGGCTTCCCGCCCGACGGGCCTCGCAGGTCGATCCCCTGGAAGCTCTGCGGGTGGAGTAGGCTTGAGTCGGATTTCATAAACGATTCTCGGCTGACGATTTCGGGCAACATTTCTGGAATGGAAGCCGTTTATACAGCAGAACCTGATACATCAGAATCTGTTGCTTCAGTTGTATCTCATGTTCTGAGTCATGCTTTCATTGCATAACCGGGAATGGATAGTAGCGGATATGCGGCTCAGGACACTGGCCCGAACGGGAGCTGAACCATGAGCCGGGAATCCCTTGAACTGCTGCGCGGCACCCTCGATCTGCTGATTCTCAAAGTGGTCAGTCTGCAGCCGATGCACGGCTACGACATCAGCAAGTGGGTTCACCGCAAGACGGGCGAAGCCATCAAGATAGAGGACAGTGCCCTCTATCAGTCGCTGCGACGGCTCGAGAAACGGGGCTGGTTGGGTTCAGAGTGGAGGCGTTCAGCCACCGGTCGGGAAGCCAAGTACTACGATCTGACACCGGCCGGGGCCGAGCATCTGCAGGTCCAGACCGACGGCTGGCGTCAGTACGTCAGGGCGATGGATGTCGTCCTGCGATCCGCGGAGATCTGAGCATGACCGGGAAAGAAAAGTGGCGGCGGGTCGGACACATCACCGGCCGGCGACCCGATGTGAACTCAATCCCGATCGAAGCCGAGGTGGAGCAGGAGCATCGCTTCCACCTCGAAGCCCTGACCGGGGATCTCATCGCCGAGGGCTGGGATCCCGAAGAGGCTCGCCGGGAAGCGCTGCGCCGGTTCGGTGATCTTGAAGCGGGTGACCGCCAGGGCCGCCGGGACATCCAGTCGCGGGACCGACGTCTGCGCCTGGTCCGGTTCTTCGAAGATCGCCGGAGTGATGCCCATCTTGCTCTCAGAACCCTGCATCGGTATCCCGGTTTCAGCCTGGTCGTGATCATCACCCTGGCGCTGGGGATAGGGGCCAACACCGCCATCTTCAGTGTGGTGCAGGGGGTGCTCCTCGCGCCCCTGCCCTATCCTGATTCCGAACAGTTGATCATGATAGATGAGCGGGCTCCCGAGGGCTGGTTCATGGGATTCTCGCCCCCCAATTTCGAGGATCTGCGCCAGCGCTCCACCCTGCTGCAGGAAGTGGGGACGTACTATCCACGATCGGCCACCCTGACCGGGCAGGGTGATCCAGAAGTCGTTGCGGGCCTGCGGGTCTCGGCCGGTTTCTTTGAGATGCTGGGCGCCCTGCCCGTGATCGGTCGACCGATCCTGTCGACTGATGATGAGGCCGGAGCCGAACCGGTCGTCCTGCTGGGACACGCCTTCTGGTCGAGCCGGTTCGGCGGTCGCGAAAGTATCATCGGCGAATCAATCACCCTGGACGGGGAACCGCATACCGTCATCGGCGTTCTGCCGGCCGACTTCCACTTCGAAGACGGGGAGGTGAACCTCTGCCTGCCCTGTGCCTGGACCGGTCAGGACAGGCTCGGCCGGGGCCGCCACTGGTTGCGGGTACTGGCCCGCCTGAAGCCGGGAGTCGAGTTCGCCGCCGCCGTTGATGAAGTCGAAGGCATCGCGGCCGATCTCGCCGTGCGGTACCCGGCTACGAATGACGGCTGGCAGTGGCGGGTGCGTCCGCTGCTGTCTACGTATATCGGCAATATTCGCGCCCCGCTGCTGATGCTGCTGGGGGCGGTGCTCATGGTGCTGCTGATCGCCTGCGCCAACGTCACCAATCTGACCCTGGCACGGGCTGAAACCCGGCGACGCGAAATGGCGGTCCGTCTGGCCCTGGGGGCGGGACGGAGACGACTCCTGTTGCAGATGTTGACCGAGAGTTTCGTACTGGCTCTGTTCGGCGGGATTATCGGCATCGCCCTGGCCTGGCTCGGAATCGAGCTGATCGTCCGGGGTCTGGGCACCGGTCTGCCCCGGTCGGCCGGGATTGGAATGAACCACGCGGTGCTTCTCTTCACCGCCGGGATTTCGGTGCTGGCTGGAGTCGTCGTCGGTTTGGCCCCGGCGTTCTCCGGAAGCCGGCGTGATATCCTGACCGGGCTGCGCTCCGGCGAACGACCGCCGGTACCCGGCCGGGGCCGCTTCCGGCTGCAGAGCGTCCTGGTCGTGGCCGAGGTGGCCCTTGCGCTCACCCTCCTGGTCGGGGCCGGGCTGCTGCTGAGGAGTCTCGATCGCCTGCTGCAGGTCGAGGTGGGATTCGAACCCGACCATCTGCTCATCACCGAAATCTCTCTGCCCGCAGCCCGCTACCCGACCCCGGAGCACGCCCGCCTGTTTCATGCCGAGCTTCGCCGCACAATCGAGCGGTTACCGGCTTTCACTTCGATCTCAGGGATCGACGGCCTGCCCTTTCGCGGAGGCAGATCACACTACTTCGAAGTCGCCGGACGCCCCGACATCGAACCGATCGACTGTCAAAGGCGCTATATCGAACCTGGCTATTTCGAGACCATGCAGATCCCCCTGCTGACGGGGCGGCGGCCCGATTCGGAACAGGACACCCCGCAAACCCCGACGGTCGCGATCATCAATGCATCATTCGCACGGCAGATGTTCTCCGATGATGATCCGCTCGGTCAGCGAGTCAGATATCAGGGGGACTCCGAAGACGACGGGTGGGAGATCATCGGTGTGGTCGGCGATGTCAGGCAGTACGGTCTGGAGACCGAGTCCTTCCCCGGCATCTACCTCTCCAACCTCCAGTTCTCCACACCCCGATCCATGACCCTGGTCATCCGGACCGCCGACCCTCCCCGGGAGACGATCGCGGACCTGAGGGAGGTAGTTGGACAACTGGATCCCGAACTGCCGCTGGCCGGGATCACCACCTTTGAGAACATCATCAGCGACTCGGTGGCACCCCGCCGTCTGCAGGTGATCCTGCTCGGCCTCTTCGCCGCGATAGCCCTGAGTCTCTGCATGGTCGGACTCTATGGCCTGCTTTCCTGGCTGGTTACCAGCCGTACGGCCGAGATCGGAATCCGCTCCGCCCTCGGCGCCGGACGTTCCGGAATCATCTGGTTGATCACCGGCCGGGGGCTGCTGCTGACCGGCGTCGGCATCCTCGTCGGCACCGTCTGCGCGGGAGTGCTGAGCCGCCTGATCGCAGGGCTTCTCTACGATGTCAGTCCGGGTGATCCGATGGTATACATCGGGGTGGGGGTGGTTCTCCTGGTCGTCTCCACCGCCGCCGGCTACCTGCCGGCCCGCCGGGCAACGGCGATTGACCCGGCTTCAACCCTGCGGCAGGAGTGAGGTAACGCCATCGGTTGAAGCATCATACCGTGAACAGGTGAGGTCCGGATTGATTCTCTGCCTGCCGACACGGGTATCAACAACACCGCGTCTGCTCTGACCCTTCCGATTCTGCAGAAGGAAACAGCAACGGCTGGCCGATCGGAACGTCGCACCGGCCGCCGCCGCGATTGAGGTATCGAGTCTGAAAACAGCGATGCTGGTGGTGGATATCGCCGGCAGTGGAGTGATAGACTCCTCCCATCGGCACAGAACTGCTGTCATCTCGGCCCGACCGACTGCCACCGCCACGCGAAGGGTACAATCCACCATGAAGTATCTCTCCCTGCTCCCCCTGCTCGCTCTGGCCGGCTGCAGTGCCGCTCAGGATGACTGGATCCAGCTCTTCAACGGTTCCGATCTCTCGGGCTGGGATGTCAAGATCTCCGGCCACGAGCTCAACGACAACTACCGGGATATCTTCCGGGTCGAGGACGGGCTGCTCAAAGTCAGCTACGAGGACTATGAGGGAACGTGGGGAGGGGAGTTCGGGCACATCTTCTATCACCAGCCTTTTTCGGAATACATCCTGCGGGTGGAATACCGCTTCACGGGCGAGCAGATCGCGGGCGGACCCGGCTGGGCCTTGAGAAACAATGGGGCCATGCTGCATTCCCAGTCGGCCCGGAGCATGCTCCTGGACCAGGACTTTCCGGTTTCGGTCGAAGCGCAGTTCCTGGGGGGAACGGGGGAGGGGGAGCGGCCGACCCTGAACGTCTGCACGCCCGGCACCCACGTGGTCATGGAAGGCGAACTCATCACCAGGCACTGCACCAACTCAACCTCGAGAACCTTTCCTGGCGACGAGTGGGTCACGGTCGAGATGCATGTGCACTCGTCGGGATTCATCTATCACGTTGTGGAGGGTGATACTGTCTTCACCTATGAGCAGCCGCAGATCGGGGGCGACGTGCCCGAGGGCTTTCCCCTGCCCGAAGGGACTCTGCTCGAAAGCGGCTATATCGCTCTGCAGGCCGAGACCCACCCGATCGAGTTCCGCAGGATCGAACTCAAGGACCTGAGTCGGAACCGTTGAGGGAGGCTCTCACCTGACCTGTTGATTGAAGGAATCCATCATGATCGATCCGGGTCTGCACGATGCGGTGGTCATCGTCACCGGCGACAACAACCCCGAGGACATCGCCGACGCGGTTCTCTGGCTGGCATCGGAGCAGGCCGGCTGGATCACGGGAGAGCATCTCTTCGTGCACGGCGGGCATAGGCTGGCGCTGTGAGGAGATATTCACGTTCGCGGTGACGCGTGGGGACGGATTGACGATCCCCGGTGTGCCGCAACAAACTCATGACTCAGGATACTCGGCGGTGAGCTGCTGGAACCTTTTCTCAGTTTGAATCGTATTCTCACTATAGTGAAAGCCACTACAATGACAGCGTTCCCGAGTGCCATGTCGCGTGACAGGACACGAGGCAGAAACGCGGTAAAGAGCCGTTTCTGCACCGGAACCAGTTGAGGAATCCGGAAGACACAGACAAGGAAGAAAGCCATGTCCGGTATGGCGACAGATCCAGAACACTACCTGCCTCTTTCCGAGTTCGCCTTTCAGATCCTTCTGGCCCTGGGTTCGGGAGCTTCGCACGGCTACGCCCTCGGCAAAGAGATCGAGGAACGGACGGCCGGGAGGCTGAAACCGACCACCGGGAGTCTCTATCAGGCCCTGAAGCGGCTCAAGGACGACGGATTGGTTGAGGAATTCGAACCCGGCGATGGCCATGATGACGCTCGGCGCAAGTACTTCCGCTATACCTCCCTGGGCCGCAGGGTTATGGCCCTGGAAGTGGAACGGCTGGAAAACCTCGTCTCACTGGCCCGGAACCGGGCTCTCTCGCCGAAAGGACTGTGAGATGAATCCGGTGAGGAATACGACGGGAACGTCGCCATCGAGCGGTTGGATCGTCGCCTTTTTTCGGTTCTGCCTCCACTCCTACCCGTCCGCCTTCCGGGGCGAATTCGGGTCTGACATGGTCAGGACGTTCGTCAGCAAGCTTGCCGATGTCGGAAAAAGCCTGACCGGGAAGGTCCTGTTCCTGTTTCGAGAGTGTGTCGGAGCCGGAATCGGCGGGCTCAGGCTCCGGGCCCGGAGCTGGAGGAAGAGAGGCGATCGATCTGATAGCCAGCAGGAGAGGATAGAGCTTCGCGAACTTTCCTCGACCCGGCGAGGGTGGAGCCGGTTGCCCGATATGGGGCGGGATCTCAAGCATTCCGTTCGGGCTCTGATCCGTCGGCCGTCGCTCTCGATCGGTGGCATCGTTGTTCTCGGATTCGGGATCGGTCTCACCACGGTACTCTTCTGCCTGGTCGCGGCCATGGCTTTTCGGCCGCTGCCGGTCCCCGGGGGGCGCCGGATCATGCACCTGGAACAGGTTGATCCCGAACAGGTCGATAGCGGGCTCCCGGTCAGCCTGCACGATCTGCGCGACTGGCGGGAACAGCAGACGACCTTCGAGGATCTCGGCGGTTTTTACACCGGTACCGTGAACCTCTCGGGCATCGACCGGCCGGAACGGTTCTTTGGCGCCTGGGTGACGACCAATACCTTCGATCTGCTTCAGGTCCGGCCGTTCATGGGACGCGCCTTCCTGCCCGAAGAAGGGCTCCCCGGAGCGCCGGGGGTGGCGCTGATCTCCTATACAGTCTGGCAGAGTCGCTTCGGCGCCGATGGTGACATCATCGGCCGGGTGATGAGAGTGAACGGAGAGCCGACCACGATCGCAGGGATCATGCCCGAGGGATTCGGGTTCCCCTACTGGGAGGACATCTGGCTGCCTCTGGCGGTGGATCCCCAGACCTTTGAGCGCGGGCAGGGCCCCGGACTCGAGGTCTTCGGCCGGCTTCGCGACGGGGTGACCCTGAATGAAGCGAAGGCCGAGTTCGACGGTATCAGTACCCGGCTGGATCAGGCGTACCCCGAATCAACCCGGGGACGCCGCGCCTATCTTGAACCCTACCCGCTGTCATACCAGGATTCGGACCTCTGGGGCGTCGTTGCCTTTCTTCTTCTGACCGGATTCTCGGTCCTTCTGATCGCCTGTTTCAATGTGGCCAACCTCCTCCTGGCCCGGGCTGTGACCCGATCCCGGGACCTGGCTATCCGGGTAGCCATAGGGGCCGGCCGGGGACAGGTCATGAAGGAGGTTTTTCAGGAAGCTCTGCTTCTGGCGGTGGGGGGAGCCTGCTTCGGAACAGCTCTGACGATCGGGATCATGGAAATCCTCAACCGGACCGTTATGGTCAACCTGACCTATCCACCGCCCTTCTGGATGATCTTCCGGGTGGATGCCCCCATTCTTCTTTTCGTCCTGGCCAGTACGGTCCTGGCTGCGATCCTCTCCGGTCTCATCCCGGCCTACCGAGCCTCCCGGACCGGTGTTCAGACGGTTCTTCGGACCGGCATGCGGGGCGGATCCGGCCTGAAGCAGGGTCGACTGAGCCGTTTGCTGGTGACGGCTCAGCTCGTCGTATCGGCTGCTCTCATGGTGACCTCCGGCCATGTGGCCCTGCGGGTTGTTAATAAACAGACCGTGGACTATCCCTATCCCGTCGATCAGGTGCTGACGGCCCGGGTCGGGCTCTTCGACGAGTACTTTCCCGACCGGGATGCTCGGCAGGCCTTCTACCGGGATGTGTGCAGCCGGCTCGAGGCTCATCCGGGGGTGGTCTCGACCTTCCTGGCCACCTCTCTGCCCGGAGAAGAAGCGCAGCGGCTCCGACTCGGGCTCCAGGGCGACGAATCCGTGGGAAGGGGAGAGGGCCCGTACGTTCGATCGGCCTGGATCTCGCCCGGATTCTTCCGGGCTCTGGATGTTCCCGTCGTGCAGGGCCGCGATTTCACCGCCTCAGATGATACCCGGGGGGCTGCCGTCGCCCTGATCAATCAGAGCCTCGCCGAGCAGTTCTTTCCCGACCAGGAGCCTCTGGGCAAACAGATTCGTCTGGGGGATGATGACACCGATTCTCCCTGGCTCACCGTGGTGGGAGTCGTTCCCGACCTGAATATGGATGGGGCGTACAGCCCGGCGGGGGATCCTCAGGGGGCCTACCGTCCCATTCCCCAGGGGGATCTCGGATTTGTGAGTATCGGTCTGTGCGTCGAGGGAGCACCGTTGACCTATGCAGCGACTCTCCGGGAGGAGGTCATGGAGCTGCAGGGCGATACGCCCATCTACTTTGTCAGGACGCTGCGCGACGCGGTCAACAGTAACCTGATCAACCTCATCATTATCGGCGGGATTTTTATAACCTTCGGCGTGGCGGCGTTCCTCATGGCGTCAGTAGGCCTGTTCGCCGTGACCAGCTTTCTGGCGGACCAGCGGACCCGGGAAGTCGGTCTGCGGATGGCTCTGGGGGCCAGGGCCCGGAATATCCTCGGCCTGATTCTCCGGCAGGGACTCGTACAGGTTCTCACCGGTCTGGCACTGGGCCTGCTTCTGGCCTCTGCCATGATACGGCTCATCACCGGGTCGGTGGCGGTAGCAGTCGAGGCCTGGAACCTCCCGCTGACGCTGGCCGTCTGCGTGGTGCTCGGTCTGACCGGAATAACAGCCGTGGTCTGTCCGGCTCTGCGGACCATGCGGGTGGATCCCATGGACGCCCTGCGGGTAGAATGAGAGTGGAGATACTCGATGGACTCGATGAGCGATCAGATCAGAAAACAGCTGGCGGAAAGGTCCGCTGTTAGTCCGCTTTTTTCCTTCGATCTGTCAAAGACGGCTCTGACGGTGCTCGATCTCTCGGTTCACAATCGCGAGCTCGATGCGGTAAATCTGAGCGATCCCGCGGCTTTTTCGGCCTGGATCGACGCAGTGCTCCATCGCGAGGAGGCGGCGGTGGGGATCGGCCGGTATGACGAGGAGCGGGTCATCTACCGCCACAGTCCGCTCTTCACCCGGGACCGGGAACCGCGCAGCATTCATCTGGGGATCGATATCTTCGTCGAATCGGGCACACCGGTCTCAGCGCCGCTGCCCGCCACGGTGCACAGCCTGGCCGAGAACACCGGGGTGGGGGACTACGGTCCCACGATCATCCTCGAGCACCGGCTGGGCCCGCTCTCTTTCTGGATCCTCTACGGACACCTGACCCGCTCCTCGCTGGACACCTGTCGGCAGGGTCAGGAGATCGGGGCCGGGGCGGTCGTGGGGCAGGTCGGTGAGGCGCACGAGAACGGGGGCTGGCCCCCGCATCTGCACTTCCAGCTGATTACCGATATCGGGGAGTGGAAGGGCGATTTCCCGGGGGTCGCTCCGCCCTCCGAACGCCGCCGCTACCTCGAACTCTGCCCCGATCCCAATCTGATTCTCCACCTGCCCGGACTCTGAGACAGGCCCTCTTCGATATACGACACCTGTCTCCCGGAGGAGTATTCGGGACCTCAGGTCAGGGTTCGAACCGGATGGTCGTAAAATCCAGGCCGGGGATCTCGATCAACTCCTGTTCGACCCCGGCCATCCTCACCCGGGCTCGGATCGTCTTTGCAGTCGGGTTGTAGAGGCGTAGCCCGAAGGTGTTCCGGCCCGGCTCGGGGGGTGCGATCATGGCGATGATGTCGGTCGGCTCGACGATTAGATCGAAACCGGGGCGGGCGGCGCCCGGATCCATATTGCAGACGACCAGAGGCTGGCTCGCTTCCAGCCCGACGCGGGTAGCGGCGGCCGGATCGAAGCCATCGTGCGGTCGCATGGTGTACCGGAAGGTGACCGGGCCCTCCTGCCAGGCCCGGTAGTTGGTCTCCCAGTAGTTGTTCATGACGTAGGAGATGAGGGTCGAGGAAGGTTCGATCCGCTCCCGCCAGCCGACCGCGACGGCGTCGGTCGTGATCCGGCCCAGTTCGATGAGGGGCGCGTCGACCGGCACGAAGGTCACGCCGGAGCGCTCGTTCGAGACATCGACCCAGTGCTGGACGCTGAAGTAGTTCCGGTTGGCCCCGGGTAGCTGGTCGGGACCGGGCCGGTAGTGACCCCAGCCCAGATCGATACGGACCTCGCCGTCGGGGATGTGGAAGGGAAAGAGCAAGTGGATACCCTCGGGATCGCGGACGCGTTCCTTGTCGAGGGTGTCCACGATTTCGATCCGGTCGGCCCCGTGGGTCAGGCGCACTTCGCGCCGCAGACTCCGGCAGCCGGGCGCCGGGGAGGTGATGACGATCGACCCGACGAGCGGTCCCCGCTCCCCGATCTCGATCTGTACCTGACCGGCGGCCAGCGGCTCGGCGGGATCGCGCCCGGCCACGTAGGCATAGGTATTCAGGCCTGGATGACGGGAAGGGTCCACGAACTCCTCGGTCCGACCGATCCGGCGCAGACTGCATACCGCCCCGGAAGCTGTATCCACCTCCACTCGCAGCACCCCGTTCTCCAGGACCGTTTCGGTAACCCTGACCCCCCCTCCCGCACCGGGCGAGCCGTCATCGAAGTGCAGCCGGCGGGATCCGAAAGGGGGGATCGCAGGCACGAGCACGGCCATCGAACCGTCACGCAGCACCTGGGCGGGCAGCAGGGTGCCCTCGGCGTCGGTGACCCGCTCGCCTCCGCGGGCGTACTCCGGACCGAGGGTGAGCACTCCCCCCCGGGACCAGGAGGAGGGATTGAGGACATCCATGGCTGCGGCGGGAGTCGAGCGGGGCCGGGCGCCGACAGCGCTCGTGATCCGGTCCACGATGGCCCGGGAGAGGGAATCGGCCCGCAACGCAAAGAACCGCTTGGTCTCCCACTGCTGCAGGGTGAAGGGCGCCTCGGGCTCGCTGATCGAGTTCCACGAGCCCCAGGTATGCTCGGAGTACAGCAGCACATGGCGCCAGGCCTCGGCGAATTCCCCGCTCAGGTCGAGCTCCGGCGCCAGCATCGCCTGCAGGGCCCCGGCGGTGGTCAGTCGCTCGGCGCTATGCCGGTTCAGGGCCGTTTCATACGCGCTCGAGGCGGCTCCATCCTCCCAGTAACCGGTGATATCGCCGCTCAGGACGGGCAGTTCCTCCCCGTGCCGGCGCTCGAACTCGCGCATCATCTCCGCCGTGGTGGCGATGACGATCCGGGGGGTGAGGAAACGCTCGTTCCAGTCGCGTACGTAGTCCGCCAGGTACGCATCGGGAGGCCCGTTGTCCGAACCGATGTTGTAGCGGAAGGAAGCCATGCTGTACGGCCACGCCGCGGTTTCCAGTTCGCGCAGGTAGCTGAACAGAGCTGCCGGCTCGAGACGGGTGGTGATGGCTCTTGCGCCCAGGCCGGTGTGGAACCACGAATAGCCTCGACCGGCCACCCAGACCAGGACCTTCTCGGTCCCTGAAGGCGAGACCCACCAGAAAGGACGATCCCCCAGGTCGCGGAGAACCGAGCCGATGCGGTGGCCGGTGTTGGGACCGATCGAGAAGTAACGCACCCCGCTGCGGGCCATGGCCGGTATGAGCGCCCAGGTCCAGCCGGGGATGTCGGTGATCATGGCTCCTTCGATCGGCACCCCGAACTCCTCGGCCAGCTCGCGGGCGCAGGTGAAGAGCTGGAGCAGTTCCTCGGAACGGCAGAGCCCGGTCAGAACGTTGGCATAGAGTGCGTCGAGACCGATCCACCCCTGTCGGACTGCTTCACCGAAACGAGCTCGCTGTTCATCAGAAGCCCCTCGCAGATATTCGTCGACGGCCCAGAGCACCTCGGTGTTCCACTTGAATCGAGAACCGGGCGGATTCTCCCGACTGGCCTCGGCGTACGCAATCGCGTTCTCGATATTTTCGATCTGCAGCCGGGCCACCTCGGCCTGCAGGTGGGTGTAGCCGATGTCGACATGGGAATGATGCAGCAGCCAGAGCTCCTGGGGCTGAACCGGAGCCAGGCGGACGGTCTCGACGAGCGGTTCCATATCCGGGATCCGGACCTCGAGGGCGACCTCGACAGGTTCGCGAACGGCGGGCAGGGATGTGTCGAGGGCGTTATAGCCCGGTTCGAGATCGAGGGCGCCCAGGACCATACCATCGAAGAGCACCTCGGCTGCAGCCGGCGGACCGAGATGCTCGACATCCACCCTGATGAGCTGCCGGGGACCGCCGGGATCGCTGACCAGGGCGGGCTCGGCGATCAGGGTGACGCCCTCTGTAACCGGGTGCTCGAAGGTCATGTACCAGTCGTTACTTCCCGCCCGCTCGCCGACGACATCGATCCGTACCGGCCGGGACGGGGTGAGCAGTCGGCGCGGGACGGACAGATAGAGGTAACCCATCAGGTCGTCGTAACGGTCGGTCAGCAGCGAGCGGAAACCGAGCCGGCATCCGTCGGCGCCGGCGATCTCCCACTGCTCGCCGGTACCCTCGGGGATGGTGGAGATGGTGAAGGTCTCCCGCCCGTCGATGGAGAAAAAGAAATCGTGGTTCGGTGAACCGCGGTTGAAACCGCCCATCCAGACGAAGATCGCCTCGGCAGGGCCGGGATCCCGCGGCACGGGAGCGGTTTCCCAGGCGATCGGCATCGGGGTGTCGGTGGCCCGGGTCAGCAGGGAGGTGCCCACCTCGGGGTGGGGAGAGTGGTAGCGGAAACCGCCCCCCTCGAGGCTCCGGTTCCAACCGCTGATATAGCCGTTCGGTGCGCGATCCCAGAGGGCGGTCTCGGAAGGGATCGATGCCGGGGGCGGATGCCGGGCGCACCCGATCGGAAGCAGTATCAGGACAAGCGGGATGAAACCGTACCGGTTGTGCGCTCTGATTCGCCGGG
>CAZNUA010000047.1:0-26948 GCA_964576115.1 uncultured Gemmatimonadota bacterium | reverse complement strand
GGCACTCCCGGCAGCGGTTCGTTCGATGAATTCCCGGCGTTTCATCCGCTCAGTGTTCCTTCCCGTGCCTTCGGACGCCCTTGCGCGTCTTCGCTCTGTCTGGAGCCTGTCGGAGTAATCCATCGGCTGCAGTCTGCGCTCGCCCCTCGATCACACAAGAGGGACAGCCGGGGGGGACACGGCGCCGATCGGGCTCCCCGGCGGGACAGCCGGCGGGGGCAGGGTGCCGATCGGACTCCCCTGCGGGATCGGGGGTACCCCGCTCGCAGGAGTGAGACCTTCCGGCCGGGCGAACCAGCGAGCCAGTTCCTCGAGAGCCAACTGACGAAAGGGACTGCGGTCGGTCTGGGCCTCGATCCGGTCGAAGAGAGCGTGGAGTTCGGCGTTGAGGACCGCCCGAACAGCCGGGGTGCACCCCGCGCTTCCCGCGGCGCCTGTCAGCCGGTCGAGAACGACCTGTTGCACCGCCTCGAGGATTTTCGTCCGGTAGGCGTCATCCGGCACCGGAGCGTACCAGGTCGCATCGAGCAGAGCCTCGATGACCTCCTCCAGACCCGGGTAGCGATCCTGACGGGCATGGAAGGTGACGAGCCGGGCCATCCGCTCGGGCTGCACGATCAGGGCCGTTGTCAGATCGGCCGCGGTGGCCGCCATGCCGATCGGATCGAGCAGGGGAGCGGTGCTCGACGTAAAGGTCTCGCCGCGAATCATCCCTGCAGCCCGGGGAGGAATCAGAGCCAGGATCCGCTCCGGTAGAGCCAGAAAATCGGGCTCGAGGGTTGCCAGAACGAGGGCCAGGGCTTCCCGCTGCTTCTCCGGTGCAACGATCTCGAGCGGAGTCTGCCCGTCTCCACGCAGGGCGTATTCGTAGAGCGCCCCGCCGATCGAGTGGGCGGCGGCTTTGACCTGGTACCGGTGGTGCAGGTAGAGCGGCACCAGCACCTCTTCGAGCGCCGCCAGGGGCGAGCCCGGTCGGACATTGGCCTCGCCGAAAGCCTCCAGCCCGAGCCGGCGCACCTCGATCTCGTGTTCGAGGTAGGCGGCCGGATCGGCACCGTTGTCCCACTGGGCCGCAAAGGGGTGAGCGGCCCCCATCGGGGTGGCCTCGGCGTCGGCCGCATAGCGGATGCCTGCTTCGATCCGTTCGTGGATGATCCGGTCGAGTTCGGTCTGCTCGTCGGCGCCGGGGCCGAACTCGGCGTAGAGCCACTTCACGGCGTACTTGTCATATTCCCCCACTCCGACCGGGTAGGCGTCCGAAAGATCGATACGGCCACGGGTGATTGTCACCGTCGGGGCCGGATAATCCATTACACTCGCCCGCCCGCAGGTGCTGGCGGCGTAGTTGTGTCCGAAACCGAGAGTATGGCCCACCTCGTGGCAGGAGAGCTGACGCACGCGGGCCAGGGCCAGTTCAACCGCATCGGTGGCCGGGTCAAAGGCCGCCAGGTAACCGGCATCGGGACCGTCAGAGGCCTCGAGACCCGCCAGGCTCCAGTCGGTCGCCACGCCGGCTGCGGACGCGAACTGCGGCACCAATCCCCGGGCCAGGAGCTGATCCTGACGCAGGCGTAGAGCCCCCAGGTTGACATTGCCCTTGATGATCTCGCCGGTACGCGGGTCTATGACCGAGCCGCCGTACGACCAGCCCCGTTCGGAACGGTTGGTGAAATGGATCATGTTGTAGCGCAGGTCCTGGGGGTCGGCTCCGTCGGGCAGTACCCGCACCTGGAAAGCGTCGATGAAACCGGCGAATTCAAACGCTTCGTTCCACCAGGCCGCCCCCTCGACGAGCGCTGTGCGGATCGGTTCGGGGGCTCCCGGATCGACGTAGTAGACGATCGGTTCGACCGGCTCCGATCTCGCCGCGCGCGGATTGCGCTTGATGAGTCGGTGACGACGCACATAGCGGCGCACGATCGGCTCGTCGACCGCGGCGCCGAAATCGTGCACGGTGATGGCCCCGGCGCTGACCCGGGGATCGGCCTCGCGCGGCTCATAGCCCGGCCCGGGAAGTTCGACCAGAGAATGGTGCTCACGCAGGGTGACTGCGTTGGCACTGGGAGCATTGCCGCGGATTTCGCGGTTCGCCCCGACGGCAGTGAATGTCAACCAGGTTTCGATCTCGCAGTTGAAGTCGAAGACCTTCGTGCGGGACAGGTGAAAGACGCTGCGGCTCGGATCAAGCCGGTAGACAGCCCCGCCCCCCGATAGCCGGGCGGCGGCGCCGTGGGCATCCTGCATGAAGAAATCGGTGGCATCGACCAGAACCCGCTCCCCGGTCTCGGCTGCAATCGGAAAGCCCCAGAGGGTCGAAGGAGCAAAGGTTTCGGAAACCGCCCGGGCTACGGCCCGATCGTCGTGGGTGGCCCGGAAGCCGTAGTTCGGTTCGATCAGCAACACCCGGGGACCGACCCGCCGGGCGAAGAGGATGTGACTGGATCCCAGCTGTCCGCGGTCGAGCCCGACCGGATTGCTGCCCAGTCCGGCCGCCAGGGAGACCGCGTAGAGAAATTCTTCTTCGAAACGATCGATTTCCCAGAAGAGATGACCGGTGGCTTCATCCCAATAGAGGGTGAAGAAACCGGGCCTGGCCGTCATGCCGGCGGTCTTCGTCTCGATGGTGGGGAAAGGGTCACCACCCGTCTGCCCCTGACTCTTCGCCGGACCGGACAGGCACAGGACGATCGCACAGACGAGTACCGGGAGAACGGGATACCCGTCGATCGGGTTCCGGAGCGAGCGGATCGCAGTGTGTGTCATCATCAGAATGTCCTTTCCGACACCTCGGTCGGCGGTGGAGCCGCGGCATGTGGCAGACGTCCGACGAACCAGCCGAGAGTAAACGAAACGGTGCAACCGAAGGGCACCAGCCAGACCCAGAAGAGGTTGGTCCCCAGCGCCAGGGCGCCGGCCGTGACAACCCCGCCGAGCAGAGCGACCATCGCCGCCCGTTCGCCGGGCACCCGGGTCAACCGACCGAGCAGAAAGACACCCAGGAAACCGCCATAGGTGACCGACGCGATCGAGAGACCGATCTCGACCACAGGGTTTTCGGTCGAACGGAAGAGCATGGCGCCGCCGACGAGCACGACCGCCCAGAGAAGAGTACTCAGCCGGCCCCGCCGCAGGTCGCGGTCGGTCTCTGCGGCCATTCGGCTGGACCGCCGGCGCCCCAGATCGAAGACGGTGCTGCTGGCCAGGGAATTGAGGCTCGAACTCAACGTGCTCATGGCGGCGGCGAAAATGGCCGCCAGCATCAGCCCCGACAGGCCCGGCGGCAGAGCCTCGACGATGAAGCGGGGGAAGACCTCATCGGAGGGCATCGCCGCCCCGGCGTAAAAGGCGTGCAGGGTCGCCCCCAGAACCAGGAAGAGCGCGAACTGCAGCACCACCAGTACACCGCTGGCGATCAAGGCCGCCTGGGCCTGCCGCAATCCACGGGTAGCCAGCAGGCGCTGAACCAGAAGCTGATCGGTACCGTGACTGGCCATGCTCAGGAAAGCTCCGCCCACGACCGCGGCGGGCAGGCGGTACCCGCCGCTCAACAGGCCGCGCAGTCCCTCGCCGAGACCGGGATCGATGACCCGGAGCTTGCCCGCCGGGAGCAGGCTCACGACTCCCTCCCAGCCACCCAGCACGACCAGGAGAATCCAGAGAGCGATCAACGCCCCGCCGACGTAGAGAACGAGCTGGAGCGCATCGAGCCAGACCACCGAACGGATACCTCCGGCCCAGGTGTAGGCCACCGTGATGGCACCGATCGCCAGAATGCAGAGACCGTACGACCAGCCGGTGATCAGGGCCAGGGGAATGGCGGTCGCGAACAGGCGTACTCCGTCGGCCAGCACCCGGGTAACGATAAAGAGGACCGAGGCGGTCGACTGCGGGGTGCGGCCGAACCGGGATCCGAGAAAGGCATAGGCGGTTTCAGCCTCGCCGCGCACATATGCGGGCAGGAGCAGGAACGCGATGACGATCCGCCCGATCACATACCCGAAGGCCAGTTGCAGGAAGGTCATGTCTCCCGCATAGGCCAGACCGGGAACGCTGATGACGGTCAGAGTGCTGGTCTCGGTGGCGACGACCGAAAAGGCCACCGCCAGCCAGGGCAGTTGCCGACCGCCGAGAAAGTAATCGGTTGCGGTTCGCTGCCTCCCGCCGAGCCGGAGCCCGAGCCCGAGAGTCAACCCGAGATAGACGATCAGCACGGTCAGATCGGTTCCACTCACGGTTGTCCTTCTGTTGCGGACTGCTGCGAACCGGCGACGAGGGCCCCGAGAACACAGGCCCGCCGGGCGCCGGTCACGGCCGGCAGACCGGCCGGTACGCCGTGCCGGCAGGCATCGGCGAGCAGGGCGAAAGCCACCGCTTCCCGCGCTTCGACCGGCAGATCATAGGCTTCGCTGGTCATGACTGTGACCGGCGCCAGCCGCTCGGCAAGCCGCTGCATGAGAACGGGGTTACGGGCTCCGCCACCGGAGACGATCATCTCCCGCCGGTGACCGGATTCGAGTGCGGGGAGCCACCGCTCGTGCGCCCGGCCGACCGTTTCGACGGTCAACTCCAGAGCGGTCCGGACCAGATCGGCAAGGCTGTGCCGGGCACTTTCGCGCTCCCAGAACGGTCCGACGAACACGGTCCCGAACGTCTCCCGACCGGTACTGCGGGGAGGGGCAATTCCGAAGAAGGGATGATCGAGCCAGGCCTCGAGCAATTCGGGAACGACCGTACCGGCACGAGCGATCGCTCCCCCACGGTCGAAGCTCTGCTCACCACGTGTTCCGAGACCGACCAGGGCATCCATGATCATGTTTCCCGGTCCGGTATCGAATCCGGAGACGCCCGCCAGCCCCTGACCCGCCGGCAGCCAGGTCAGATTGGCGATACCCCCGAGGTTCAGGGTGATCCGGTCGGCTTCGGGGCTGCGGAACAGAACGGCATCGGCATACGGGACCAGGGGTGCCCCCTGCCCTCCGGCCGCCAAATCCCGGCTGCGGAAATCGTACACCACGTCACAGCCGAGCCGTTCGGCGACGACCGCGGCCGACCCGATCTGCAGGCTCACACCGCGCTCGGGAGCGTGATAGACGGTCTGGCCGTGCAGACCGACGGCGTCCAGACGGTCCGGCGCGACACCGGCCTGATCGAGGAGATGGACCAGAGCAGCTGCGTAGAGTTCGCCCAGCCGGACGTGCAGCACAGCGAGATCGGAGGTCGAGGCCCGCCCCGCCTCGGCGCAGGCCAGGATCTGCTCGCGGACTTCGGATGGGAAAGGATCGGTACGGCGGGCGAGAAGCGTGAACCGGGGGGTAAGCGGTTTGCCGTCGAGGCGAAGCAGAGCGGTATCGATGCCGTCGGCCGACGTACCCGACATGCAACCGGCCAGCAGGCGGCCTCCGGCGACCGCCATCACCCGCCGCCTGTCCCCTCTTCCAGACAGACGATCACCCGACCGACCGGAAGGCCCCGGCGCGTCACGGTGATCTCGTAGAGCCGCCCCCGGCCCTGGAGGCTGTAGCCGAGAAGCAGGTCGGTGTCGGGATGGATGACGAGGCCGCGGTCTTCGGCCCCCGCGGGTCCGGGGAAGCCGCGGAAATTGACGGTCAGTCGGTCGGCCGCTTCCGGGCGGGTGAGAACATCGGTGATCCGCAAACTGTCATGTCGTACGACGCGCAGGGTATCGCCGTCGGCCAACGCCCGGGGGGGGCCAGTTCCGACCTGAACGAGGAGGTACGTCAGCGTCGGTTCCACGATGTCGACATAGGCGGTGGCGTGGATGTAGCCTCCGAACTCGGCCCGCACTTCATACCGGCCGCTTTCTTCGCTGAGACTGAAGCGCTGCAGCAGGTCGCGGTCGGTGCGGATGGTGTAGCCCCGGTCCTCACCGTCGTTGCTGACGGCGTTCCCCACGAAACCCCGGAAGTTGATCTTGTACTCGCCGCTGCCCCTGGCGAGAGGTTCGCCGAGAGTCACTTCATCGCCCCAGAGCACCGGGAGCGTCCGAGCGGGTTCGAGCAGCACCGGTCGGCCGTTCACAGCCAGGCGGAAGGCGTCGATCTCGAGCGTGCCCCGTTCACGCCGGGCGGAGAGCAGAGGAAGTTCGGCGTCGGGATCAACGCCGAGGACAATCCCTCCGCAGGGGTATTTGTCCTTGCGGACCGAAACCCGGGTCTCGCGCTCGAGCCGTACCGTCCGCCCCAGATCATTGAAGCCGTTCACGTCCTCGATATCCACGATCAGCCCGCGCTCGTAATTGGCTTCCACGTGTGTGATCGTCACCGGCGTGCCCGGCGGCAGGGCCAGCCTGTCGCCGTCCTCGACGAGTACTGAAGGACCGCCGTTGACCGCGACGGCCAGGTAGTGCAGAGCCGGGGTTTCGAGCGCAAAGCGAGGGTGATCGGGCACGATCCCGAAGAGATCGAGAAAGGCGTTGATGATCGAGACCTGGTAGGCCACCCGGAGGGATTCGTCACCGATGTCCTGGGAGGTCTCGATCCCGAAGCCGGGGATGCCGATCCGGCTGACGGCATAGTAGGTTGCCGAGCGCCGCTGCTCCTTGTGCTGCGAGTTGTCGTCGAAGGTCAGAGTGTTCTTCACGGCGAAGGCATGGTCGGGATTCTCGATAGCGGTATTGGCCCGCTCCACCACTGCCGTAGCGGCCTCAAGCAGGTCATAGCGGCGTCCGTCGGGCCGGGTGAAGGTCTCGGAATCGATGATGACAGACTGCCCCCAACGGGCGGGATTGCGGCGCTCGCTCTCCCAGGTCAGCCGGTAGAACCCGGAACCGTCGTGCAGGTTCAGCACGGCATCCGATTCGGCCATGAGGTTTTCGAGCACACCAGCTATCTGACGATCGATTGTGTGTCCCTGCTCAACCCCGAACTGGCGGTTCAGGTCGCCGCGCACACCGCGGCTGTCCTCGTGAATGGAGTAGATATTGGCCCGCGGGACGATGATCAGATTGCCCCGCCGCAGGGTCAGATCGGCGTAGAGATCAGCCGCCAGGTACCCCCCCGGTTCGTCGCCGTGCATGCCGCCGATGATAAGCAGGGTGGGACCATCCTGCCGCCCCCTGATGTCGTAGACGTGCAGTTCGTGATCGGTTTCGGGGAAGAAAATGCGGTGCGTCCGACCGGGACCGTCGGTGTCGGCCGGTTCGCGGGAAAGAAAACCGGGACCGGCCCCGTGACCGGTGCCGGCAGTCGAGCCGAACAGAAGGAGAACCACGACAGACAGTGTAGCCGGACCTCTCATTGCATGCCCTGGACCGCAAAGGCCTGCTCGGCCAGAAGAGTGCCCTCCCGATCGTACACCAGGATTCTGACCTCGCGCATGAGAAACCCCTCGGGGAGGGTGAATTCGAAATGCAGTGGTTTCAACCGCCGGATCGCGAAGCTGTCCCCGGCCCGGGGCGAGAGAGGGTAACCGCCGTCCACCGTCAGAGGGGGAATGGTATAATAGCGGCCCGGTCTCTGCCCGTCTTCGATGAGGACAGCAATGTAACCCTGCAGGAGCTCACCGGTCCATTCCCGCTTCCTCAGTTGCGCCTCCAGAACCCAGCCGATCCCGCTCTGGTTGCGAAGCAGGGAGAACGCCTCGACCCGGGCAGGTGCCTGATCCAGCGGCGGTGCCTGCAGGTCCGTCTGCGACCGGATGGCCGGCGTTGCCGCACTCTGGTCCGGTGCTGCGGTTGGGGAATCCCCACCACCGCCGGATTCCGTGACCCGGGTTGCAGGTGACGGATCGGCGGCTCCGGGCACGGCCCCGGCCGACGTCGGCCGGGGTGCCAGAGCCACGATCTCACGTCCGACGAGGAGTTGATGCTCGGCCCAGAGACGGCGCAGACGCACATGCTGATGGATAACCGTATAGAGGAGACCTCCGCAAACAAGCAGGAACAGGGTCCCGGCGGTCACGAGAATCCTGATGGAGCGCCCGGTCAGTTCCCGGGTGTAGTTGGTCCCGTCCGGTTTCAGGATGATGAAGGTGAGCTGTCGACGCGTTACATTCATGCTCGCCTCCAGGCGAGGGGGATCTCAGAATCCCCCCGCCACCTCTTCACTGATGATCTTCCATTCTCCTTCTTCCCGAACGAAGACGAGGCGCTTGCTGCTCTGATCGGAATACACGTCGGAGATATACCGCTGGTGGAAAGCGGCCACGACCCGCTCGCCGTCGGCGCTGACCTCCAGATCGCTGATGTCGATCTCGATCCATTCATAGGTGCGGGCCAGACGGGCCTTGTGGGCCCGGTGTCCGGCTCGATCGCGACCGGCACCGGTGAAGGCGGATGCATAGAAGGCCATGTACCGGTCGATATCGCGGGATTCCCAGGCCCGGGCCCAGGCCGTCACCAGAGTCCTGACCGTAGTCAGGTCGGATTCAGCTGCCTCGGGAGGCACGTCGGGTGCAGCTGCCGGGGCCTGAGCAGGAGGTTCGGCCGGAGCGGGGAGCGGCGTCGTCACGGCACCGGCCCGGGTGATATAGCCGGTCTCGCGGACGATCTTCCAACCCTCTTCCCGCTGGCGGAAATAGAGCTTCTTGGTGGATTCGGCCCGATAACGGTCGGAGGTATAGGTCTGATCGAAGGTCGCCACCAGTTCATCGTCGTGGGCGAAAAGGTGGAGCTGGTCGATCTCGATGTCGATGAAATGGTACTGCCGGTTGAGCCGGTCTTTGTAGGCCCGGTGAGCGGCGAAATCGCGCCCGTTACCGATGAAGGATTGATCGTAGTAACTCATGTAGCGATCGGTGTCCCGCGACTCCCAGGCTTTTTCCCAGTCACTGACGAGCTGGACGACACCGGCGGTGGTGGCGGTAAGTTGCTGCGGTTCGAGCAGGTTGAAATGCTCCTCGATGATCAGGGGGGTTGCTCCGGCACCGGGTGCCATCTGGATGGTATCGGCGAGCAGTTCGAGACTTTCATTGGTCACGACCACACATCCCCGGGTATTTCGACCGCCCTCCACCCGGGTCGGATCATCGGTGGCGTGCAGCCAGATATTGCTCCCGTCTTTTCCCTGCAGGGTATCGAAGACATTGGGGAAATCGGTCGTGTAAGCCCGCACACCGTACTCGGCCGGCAGAGCCGAACCGGGGATCACACCGTTGAAGAAATAGATTCCCTCGGGAGTCCGCAGATCCCCTTCGACTTCCTTGTCTCCATCCCGCTCACCGGTATTGGTCCGCAGAACGTGGAGCAGAACGGGATTGCCCGTGGGGGAACCGCCGAACAGGGCCAGGCTCTGCGTGGCCTTCTCGACCACGATGGCATGACTGCCTTCGGGCAGGCGTAGAACCGACGAGGGCGTACGGCCGTTCAAACCGGGACCCATGCCGTTTCCGTTCGTCCCTCCCGGTCCCTGGGGGACGGTCAGCAATCCGATGAGAATCAGTGAACTGAACATTCCTGCAACTTCTTGTCCTGACTCGGATTAGGTACGGCCTATAATATTAGTGAGCTTGATGGAGCGGTCGCAATGTGATATTGCGCTGAGGCGAATTTCCCCTCTAGAGAATCACCTGTTGAGAGTGGATCGCAATATCGCGACCACATCCCCGGCGGCATCGCTGGCGGGTACCTCGATTATCCGTCCCAGTTCAAGGCCCCGGTTCTCGATCACAATGGTCAGCGAGGTGTCGATGCCGTATTCGAGAGCGAGCCCGTCCCGATCCCTCAGTCGCCGGTCGAGGCCGACGACCCGCACCGCAAGGCGGCGATTATCCGCAGCCCGAAGAGCCGCGAAGAGTTCCGGAACGTGGATCTGGGCCACGACCGACCAGGAGCCCATGAAGATCGTGATCCTGACCGGTTCGCGAACCCCGTGCAGGAAGCGGACGGTAGCCCGATCGGGCCGGATCAGATCGGTGCGGGTGGCGAAAATGGAGATATTCTCCAGCACCCATTCCATATCCGACTGCCCGTACATTTCGTTGCCGTCCAGACCGGGGGGAGTACCGGTCTCCTGCCGGCCGGCACAGGCGGAGATGAGCAGCAGAATCAGACCCGCGAATACAGACCGGGAGAGAGAGCAGACCGATACACTGCGCATGCCGACCGTCTTTCATCCCCGCGCAGGCGGGATCTGCAGAGTGGCGCCCTTGATGCAGGTGCCGACCGCCACCCGCGGATGACCACCCCGGTGTGCTATGAGTTCGGGACGTTCTTGAGCCCCCTGCGGACGATGTTCGCCGCCTGGGGCCCCTTCGGCCCTTCGGTAATCTCGAACTCCACCTCTTCACCTTCCTTCAGGGTCCGGAATCCTTCACCGGCGATGGCGGTGTAGTGAGCAAAGACATCGGGCCCTTCGGTCTGGCTGATAAATCCATAGCCCTTCTGGTTATTGAACCATTTCACCGTACCCAGAGGCATACGTTAGCACTCCTCCATCAGAGTTACATCAGGCTGTGCGCCCGGATCGTGCGGGACCGGAACGGGCGTACATTCCCTGCGATGATGACCGAGATCGAAGGGGTGCGACAAGTTGTTTCTGCACCCTGACCGGGACCGGTTCAGATCGCTGCGCTCCGCCTCTGCCGAATGATTTCGTAGAGCATGATGCCGGCCGCCACCGAGGCGTTGAGGCTTTCCATCATTCCCTTCAGCGGTACGGTAACGCACAGGTCACAGGCGGCGGTCGTTATCGGCCGCAGTCCTTTCTGTTCGCTTCCGATCACCAGGGCGAGGGGGACGGTGAGATCGATCTGCCACGGCAAGGTGCCCGCTTCGACGGCGGTACCGACGATCCAGAGACCGCTCTGCTTCATAGCCTCCAGAGAGCGAGCCAGGTTGGGGACCCGGGCGATCGGCAGGGTGGCGAGGGCTCCAGCGGCCGCCTTGGCCGCAGCGCCCCCGGGGACTGCGGAACGGTGACGGGGCACCACGAGGGAGTGCGCCCCGAAAGCCGCCGCACTACGGGCGATCGCACCCAGGTTGTGCGGGTCGTGCAGATGGTCGAGAACGACGAGCAGGGGTGTCTCGTTGCGTTCGAAGGCCGCTTCGACGGCCCTGTGCCAGTCGCTGCCAACCACGGCACCGACCGCAGCGACGACTCCCTGGTGAGGACCGTCGGCGAGACGGTCCAGGGCGTCGCGGGGAACCGGCGAGATCGGCACTCCCGCCTCACGGGCGCGGGCATAGAGGTGCTGCAGACGGGGATTTCGACGTCCGCGCAGGAGGTAGAGCTTGTGAATCCGGTCGGGGGAGGAATCGAGCATGGCAGCAACGGTGTTGATCCCCCAAATGTGGTCGTCGGATTCCGTTCGGTCGGTCATCCCCGGCCCCTTCAGGCGATATCGGCCAGAACGATGCGCTCGCCCAGCCGCCTGGCGATCGCATCGCGCCACAGTGCAAGTCGATCGGGATCGGCACCAAGCCGGTCGCGCGCGTCATCCTCACCGAGTCCCAGGGCGGCGAAGGCATCGGTCCGGGCGGCCGCCAGAAGACGGCTGTCGGTAATGAGATTGGCGATCCGCAGGGAGGGCAGGCCGTGCTGGCGGGTGCCGAAGAACTCGCCGGGGCCGCGAATTTCCAGATCGGCTTCGGCGATCGCGAACCCGTCGGTGGTCTCGACCATGGCCTTCAGGCGACTTTCGGCCTCGGGGGTGAGATTCGAACCGGTGAGAAGAATGCAGGTCGAATCGCCCCCGCCCCGTCCCACCCGGCCGCGGAGTTGATGGAGCTGGGAAAGCCCGAAACGCTCGGCATGATCAATGAGGATCATCGTCGCTCCGGGGACGTCGACCCCGACCTCGATCACGGTCGTGGCGACCAGCAGGTCGATCTCTCCCCGTCGGAAGAGGGACATCGTGCGTTCCTTTTCTTCCGAACCGAGCCGTCCGTGAACCAGACCGAGACGGTGATCGGCGAGCGGCCCGCCGCTCAACCGTTCGTACGATTCGACCGCAGCCGCCAGATCGCTCTTTTCGGTTTCCTCTACCAGGGGGAAAACCCAGTAGACCTGAGCTCCGGAATCAAGAACCTTCCGGACCCGCCCGATGACCTCTTCCTTCCGGCTCAGTGACACGCGGTGCGTTGCAACCGGCCGGCGTCCCGGGGGCATTTCATCAATAACGCTGGTCTCCAGGTCGCCGTACAGAGTCATGGCCAGGGTTCGGGGGATCGGTGTGGCGGTCATGACGAGAACGTCGGGATCGACACCCTTGGCCTGCAGAGCTCCCCGCTGCAGGACACCGAACCGGTGCTGTTCGTCGACAACGACCGCCCCGAGACGCGCAAAGTCTACATCGGCCTGGATCAGAGCGTGGGTGCCGATCACGATCAGAGGGCGATCTCCGGCCAGGGCCTGCAGGAGGATCTTCCTCTCGCCCGAACCCAGCCGCGAACTCAGCAGGTGAACCGGCACGTCGAGCCGGGCGAACTGCTCCCGCAGATATCCGGCGTGCTGCTCGGCGAGAATCTCGGTCGGCGCCATCAGGGCCGCCTGCATACCGCTTTGGACCGCCGTGAGCATGACCGCGGCGGCGATGACCGTCTTGCCGCTGCCCACATCGCCCTGCAGCAGCCGGTTCATCGGACGGGCCCGCCCCATGTCTTCGAAGACCTCCGCCAGCACCCGCTGTTGGGCGCCGGTCAGCACAAAACCCAGGCCCTCGAGATAGGCGCGCACCAGCGGTCCCCAGGTCCGGAAGGCATGTCCCCGCCGCTGCTTCACCGCGCGGCTGCGATCGGCGAGCAGGAGCTGCATGTAGAAAAATTCCTCATAGGCCAGGCG
This sequence comes from uncultured Gemmatimonadota bacterium, assembly GCA_964576115.1. Taxonomy (GTDB): domain Bacteria; phylum Blakebacterota; class Blakebacteria; order Blakebacterales; family Blakebacteraceae; genus CAYSYY01. The sequence continues at coordinate 14,211 of CAZNUA010000047.1, read as the reverse complement.
GGCATGGGCGGCGGCGGCGTGGCCGGGATCGGCGGGGAAGTGGAGCTGTTCGAAGGCCTCGCGGATACCGGGCAGGGCGTGCCGCTCGAGCTGTTCGGGGGTGAGGGTTTCTTTGAGATCGGTGCCGACAGAGTCCAGAGCCGTACGTACAATGCGCCTCAGTCCGCGGCTGGCCAGACCGACCGAACGCAGATCGGCGGTCAGGGGATAGATGGGAATCAGCCGGCCGGCATGCAGGGTTTCTTCGAGTAGTTCCTCATCTCCCTCCCGGTCGTCGGCCGAGCCGACCGTCTCGAACTCGGGGTGCGCGAATTGCAATTCGCCCCGCCAGCTGCCGACCTTGCCGGAAAGAACGACCAGATCGCCGGCCCGCAGGGCCCCCCTGACGTAGGGTATGGCCCGGAACCAGACGCACGAAGCCGCTCCCGTGCCGTCGCTGATCCGGGCCACGAACCGGGACCGTCGTCCCCGGGTGACATGAGCGGTGAGCACTTCGGCGAGAACGGTGGCGGTCTGTCCTTCCTGCAGGGTATCGAGTCGTCGGCACTGGCGCCGGTCCACATAACGACGCGGAGCGTAGAGGAGGAGATCCTCTACGCTCCGGATACCGCTTTTTTCGAGAGCCCGGGCCCGGGCGGGCCCGACTCCGCGCAGATACTGCACGGACGAGACCAGCCGCTCGGTCATGTGAATGCGGTTCCCCCTGCCGCTCCCGTCAGAATCCGAAGGTCAGACCGATGACGAAACCCTTGCTGGTGACGGTTTCGTCGGTCAGCTTGATGCTCTGCAGCCGGTATTCGGCCGTGATCGTAAAGGGGAGCACGGGGGGATCGAAGAGCAGACCGCCCATGGCGTGCCAGCCGACGTGCGAGAAGTCTTCGGGGCTGAAACCGCCGACAGGAGGATCGTTGAACATCTCCTCATCGACATAGCTCATCAGATTGTAATTCAGGCCCCCGCCGAGGACCAGTTTGATCGGGAAGAGCGGTATCAAACCGAACGGTTTTCGCACGTCGAGAAAGACTCCGATGTTCGTGAAATCAGCCTCGATGTCGCTCCCGGGGATAGCGGGAGTGTAGCCGTAGGTGGCTGTTCCGCTCAGGTACTCCGCTCCCAGCTGCAGCTTCAGAAAGGGAACGAACCCGAGGGCGACATGGGCACCGAAAGCCGTGGTCGGATCCATCTCGACATGATCCCCGGTAACCGAGAGACTGGCGGCGCGAACACCGAATCCGGTCTGGGCTCGGACCGGAACGGCGGTACAGAGAACAAGGGCGATGACAGCGGCTGCGGAGACGAGGCGACGGCTCATACGGCTCTCCTTTGCAAGGACCGGTTGGAGGCGGAAGATCTTGCCGCCCCGGCCGGCCGTCCCTATTTTGAACAGTTCGTAACCTTCGGCCGATCCGAACTGAAGGCAAATCTGGCAACGGGGTGCGACACCCCGCTCAGGTACCCAGGAGTATACCAGATGGCACGCCGGTGTGAGATATGCGGCAAGGGACCCCGGGTGGGGGCGAATGTATCACATGCTCACAATGTGACCAAACGACGCTTTCTGCCCAACCTGCATCGGGTCCGGGCGCGGGTCGACGGACGCATCCGCTATATCCGTGTGTGTTCCTCGTGCCTCAAGTCAGGTCGGGTTCAGAAGGTCTGACACCCCGGTTCACGACCCCTGTAACCGAATCGCCTTGCACCCTCCGCCCTCACCGGGCGGAGCAGTCGTGCGCCTCACCTCCCGGGTCTGCACCTCGCTACTTCCCGTCCAGATCGAAACTCACCTGCAGACTTATCTCGAGCCAGGCCAGATCACCGGCACCGAAATGGTCGTAATCGGTATACCGATGGTAGCGCAGGGTAAAGTCGGTGGCCAGCAGCCAGACCGTGTATTCCACCCCGGCGCCGATCGAGGCTCCAGGATGGTAGGCACCAAGGGTCTTCACCTCGGGACCGCTGAGAAAGCGCTCCAGGTTGAGCTGGTACATCCCGCCGGTTGCGAGCAGGAAAGCCCGACCCCAGTTCCGGTTCAGGGCGATATAGCGCGCGCCCAGCCCGAGCGCCCGGCCGTAGTAGTCGGGATTGGTGATGTGAATGCTGGAATCCCGTCTGAACTCGGTCTGATCGAGCTTGAACCGGGGCAGGGTAAGATCGGCGGCCAGATCGATCTTCTTCGTCAGGGGAATGTACACCCGTAGACAGAGATTCGTTCCCGACCGGGCGTACCCGTCGCCGATATGGGTAATGTCCCCGCTGGCGTTCATGACCATGGCGTCGTCGGTCGCACTCAGGTGCGCCAGGGGAATGGTGACACCGAACCCGAGCTGAAAGACCGCCGAGCGTTCGAGAGTTTCATTCTCGGGCGCCAGGATCCGGACGTTCTGAGCCCCGGCCTGTGGAGCGGCTCCGAGCAGGAGCACCCCGATGAGACCGGCGGTACCAAGGCCGATCCGCCGGGGTCTTCGGGGGCAGTGAGACAGAGACTGATGTGATACCGTCAACGGGAACCTCCAAAGGTGAATACCGCCATGATCCGGAAAGCGGTCCAGCGGGTGATGAAGTAATCTTCGGTGTAGCGGTGCAGGGCCAGGGCGCCATCGATTGAAAACGTCGGCCCGACCGGCAGAACCCAGCCGGCTCCGACCATCCAGCCGGTTTCCCAGTCGAACGTGATCGAATCCGCCGACTCGCCCTCCTGGCGGACCTCGAGACTGGCCCGATTCCGTTCCAGAGCCGCTTCTGCGTAAGGTCCGCGCCGCCATGACCGCCCTCCCCGCAGACGGAGCCCCAGCGACCAGGATGAGATCGTGTTGGCGCCGTCGACAATGGGCGGTGATGAACCGTAATCGGCCTGAACCGCTTCGGCATCCACCCCGAAGGTCGGGAAAGCAGCCTGCAGGATCAGCCCCCAGATGCGCCCCGGCGCCCACATCAGACGCTGTACGAAGGCTGTGCCGGCGGTGGCATAGCGACCGTCATCAGCATCCTTCAGGGCCAGGTTTCCACCCGGCAGGATCCAGGCGTTACCGACCGTGGCGGCGAAGGGAGCCGGCCCGCGGACCGGCATCTGCGCCCGGGCGTCCAGGGGAACGTGGCCGAAGAGGAGAAGGAGAAAGAAAAGCAGCGGGAAACAGGGAAGCGGCCGGGCCGCCGGGAACCGGGCGATTGCTCGCAGGCCGCGAAAGTCTGTGAATGGGCTCGATTTCATCCGCTATCCCGCTTCGATTCCTGGTCGGATCCGCTCCCGCTGTCAGCCCGGGCCAGGGAGGGAAAGTAGAGCACTTCCATCATGCTCTTGACCACCACGGCGGCCGGGACCGCGAAGACGACGCCCCAGAAGCCCCAGAGGCTTCCGCAGATCAGGATCGCAGCAACGATCCCGATCGGGTGGATGTGCGTCTCCCTGCCGATAATGACGGGTGTCATGAGGTTTGCGTCTACGATCTGAACCACCAGATATACACAAAGCGTCCAGAGGGCACCACCCAGGCCCCACTGCAGCAGTCCGACCGCTACCACCACGATCCCGACCACGAACGCTCCCACCCACGGCACCAGCGTGGAGAGACCGGTGAGGATCCCGAGCAGAAGGAAGAAATCGAGCCGGATGAGCCAGAAGACCAGGGTGGACGAGAGGAAGAGAAGGAAGACGACGATGAACTTGCCCTTGAGGAACATGCCCATGTGACGGTCGATATCGGCCAGCACATCCTGTACCGTGCGATCTTTCAGGAAGGGCAGAGTCTTGACGATATAGGCCCAGATCTCGTCTTTGTCCTTGAGCAGGAAAAAGACGATAAAGGCAATGATGATGGCGTACACCACCCCTTCGAGCGTCCCTCCCGCCAGAGCCAGCAACCAGGTGATGAGATTGCCGAGCAGATTCTCGAGGGTGACCGAGAGTCGTTCGAGGAACCGCTGCAGCGGCGCGCCCGAGAATGCCTCGGGCATGCGGGTCTGCAGATCGGCGACCCACTGCTCGGCCTGGGCGATGAGGTCGGGCACCTCGTTGGCCAGAGCGTTGATCTGCTCCACCAGGGTGGGGATGATGGCAAAGAGAATGAGTCCGACCAGAAGAATACTGCCCAGCATGACGAGAACGATGGCCAGCAGGTGAGGCACCTTGCGCTTCTCGAGTCCGACGACCAGCGGATCGAGCAGATAACCGACCACCATGGCACCGAAGAGCGGTACCAGAGCCCGGGAGAACCAGAGCAGAAGGATGAGGGAGCCGAGCCCAAGCAGGGCGAGGAACCAGATCCGGGGTTCGCGTATGCGTCGCTGCCAGTCGCTCATCGGGTCCTTCCGGTTGACTCTCGGCAGGCGTCCCGGTAGCCTTCGCAGTCCCGGAGAGCAACCGGGGAACCGCAGTCCGGGAACGCTCGGGAGAGTCGGTCCGTTTCACTATACGGGCACCGATATGAACGTGTCGACCCCGCGCGAGTTCCCTGCTCATGCAGAGAGGACGTGCCGGTGAATCAACGCAGGCGGCGACGGACATCGGGGCATCTCTGCGCCCCCGTGCTGATCGTGGTTCTGGCTCTCAGCCCGGTCCGTGCCACAGCCCGGATCCCGACACAGGATCAGGACACAGCCGCACTCTACCGCCTGATCGACAGCCGGGCCTACGAACAGGCCGAAGAAACCGCGCGGGAGCTCATCAACCGGGATCGGAACGACGCCGAGGTCTGGGAACTGCTCGGCCGGGCCCGGCAGGGCCGCTGGGACTTCGAGGGCGCCGCCGAGGCGTACCGGAGGGCGATAGATCTGGGACGGGAGACCGCTCCCCTGCTGAGGGGCTGGGTCGAAACACGGGGACGTTCGGCCAGCAACGTCTCGCTCTTCTTCACCGCCGGACGGTTGAAACGGGACCTCGAACGGGCTCTCGAGCTCGATCCCCGGCACGTCGAGAGCCGGGCCATCCTGGCGGCGTTTTACTACATGGTCCCGCGCCTTCTGGGCGGAGACAAACGGAAGGCGGACAAGCTGATCGACGAGTTGATCGAACTGAGTCCGGCCGATGGCTATTACCTGCGCGGAGTCAGGGCGCGCGAAGAAGACAAATCGACCGAAAGAATCCTGGGAGCGTGGAACGAGGCTCTGGCGAACGATCCCTATCACACCCTGACCCTGATGGAAATGGGCCGTTTCGCCTTCAATCACGAGCATGACGATCAGGCAGTCGAGTATTATCGGCGGGCGGTCGAATCCGCCCCCGCCGATCCGCTGGTACAGACGTCGTGGGGTCGGGCCCTGCGCCGGGTCAGGCGGTACGAAGAGAGCGCAGCGGCCTTCCGCCGGGCGCTCGAGATCGATCCCTACTGGTTCGACGCCCGCCAGGCCCTGGCCGAGTACTACGAGCGGATCGAGGATACCCCGGCCGCGATCCGGGAATACGAAACTCTGCTCAGGAACAACCCGCACTCCGAGCCGGATGAGATCCGGGCCCGCCTGCACAGACTCAGAGGCGGGTGAGCCGCCGGCGCCGGCAGCTCTCCCGCCCGAAATCCGCCGCAGGAATACACTGTCGTTCGATCAGTGACCTGGTGTCGTCCGGTCTACCTGGCGGCGTCGTAGTTGGCCGCCACCCGGTTCCAGTCGACCACGTTCCAGAAGGCCTCGATGTACTCGGGGCGGCGGTTCTGATAGTGCAGGTAGTAGGCGTGCTCCCAGACATCGAGTCCCAGAATCGGGGTGTCGCCCTGCATGAGGGGCGAGTCCTGGTTGGGGGTCGAGTAGACCTTCAGGGCCCCCTCCGCATCCACCACCAGCCAGGCCCAACCGCTGCCGAAACGGGTGGCGGCGGCGCCTGAGAACTCCTCGGTGAAAGCCGCGAAGGAACCGAAGGTGGCGGTAATGGCTTGGGCCAGCTCCCCAGCCGGCTCACCGCCCCCGTCGGGATCCATGATCGTCCAGAACAGAGAGTGGTTGGCGTGGCCGCCGCCATTGTTGCGCACGGCGGTGCGGATCGTCTCGGGAACAGCGTCCAGATCGGCCAGCAGGCCGGCCAGATCCTTCGCTTCGAGATCAGCGTGCCCTTCCAGGGCGGCGTTGAGCTTGGTCACGTACCCGCCGTGGTGTTTCGTGTGGTGGATCTCCATCGTGCGGGCGTCGATATGGGGTTCCAGAGCGTCGTACTCGTAGGGCAGAGCCGGAAGTTCGTGGGCCATCGTCGTATCCCTTTCGGTCGGGGTACCATCGGTCGGTGCACCCGCTCTCACGTGCCGGTCGGTGCACCTGCTCTCAACTGTCGTGCATACGCTTTCACATGCCGGGTTATCTGTAATATGTTCTGTTACAAATCTTCGGGCAAGCAGAATATGAGGAGGCCGAATGATCAGGTCCGCCTCATTCAACTCCCGAACCGATACGGGACGTATTCACTCCGCCTTCTGGACCTGCTTCGGATTGATCCGGCCGGCCCGCCCGGGACTCATATCTGCGGGCCGTCTTCGAGCGGCAGGACGCATTGCTCGGTGTCGGAAGAAAAGATTCGAGCTGGCGATCGCACTTTCTCTGCGGTCGGACTGGACAACGACCGCAACTGTAACTATATTAGTGACAATTAGGAGGGCTAATTAATGAGTCATTCAAGCCGATTCACCGTCGCGGTCCATGTCCTGGGCATGCTCGCTTTGGGGGACAGCGTGCCGAAAACGTCGGAGACGATCGCCCGGAGCGTGAACACCAACCCAGTCGTGATTCGCCGGATCCTGGGCATACTGGGCAAGGCGGGGCTGGTGGAGACCCACCCCGGCGCCGGAGGCGGTTCGATCCTGGCCCGGCCAGCGCGGGAGATCTCCCTGCTCGAGGTCTACCACCTGATGGAGAACGGGGGTTTGTTTCCCCTGCACAACCAGCCGCCCAGCGACGAGTGCATGTGCGGCCGGCACATTCAGGACGTTCTGCTCGATGTCTTCGGGCGGGCCCGGCAGGCCATGGAAGAGGTTCTGGCCGGGACGACGATCGCCGACGTCGCTCATCAGATCGAGGAACTCGAAGAGGGTGCCTGTTAGCCCTGTTGAAACGCCGACGCCTACCGCGCCGACGAGGAGAGAACAATGCCACTGACCGAACTCGAGAGCTTCACGGTCCAACACCTGCAGATTCTGGATGCCGAGGGCCGGGCCGATCCCGACCTGGAACCCGATCTGGATGACGAGACCCTGATCGAGATGTACCGGGCCATGATGCGGGCCCGCCAGCTCGACGCCCGCATGCTGAACCTGCAGCGCCAGGGCCGGATCGGGACCTTCGGTCCCTGTACGGGGCAGGAGGCCGCGGTCGTGGGCCCGGCTTTCGCCATGGGCGAGAGTGACTGGCTGGTCACGGCCTTCCGCGAACTGGGAGCGCGTCTGGTACGGGGCGAACCGGCGGTGAACGCCCTGCTCTTCCACAACGGCTACGAGGAGGGCAATGTCCTGCCCGAGGGGGTGGACAGGATCACCCCGATCTCGATCATCGTGGGCTCGCAGGCCCTGCACGCAGCCGGGATCGCCTGGGCCATGAAGTACCGGGGCGAGAAGGACACGGCCGTCGTGACCTTCTTCGGGGACGGCGGTTCCTCGCAGGGCGATGTCTACGAAGCCATGAATTTCGCCGGGGTGTGGCAGGCCCCGGTCGTCTTCGTGGCCCAGAACAACCAGTGGGCCATATCGGTTCCCCGCTCGAAGCAGACTGCGGCGGCCACCATCGCCCAGAAGGCGATCGCGGCCGGCATCCACGGCATCCAGGTCGACGGCAACGACGTGCTGGCCACCTACGTGGCCGCCCGCCAGGCCCTGGAGCGCGCCAAAGCGGGCGAGGGCCCGACCCTGATAGAAGCCGTCACCTACCGCCTGCTGATGCACACCACGGCCGACGATCCGAAGAAGTACCGCTCCGAGGCGGAGGAAGAGGCCGCCTGGGCCAACGAACCCCTGCCCCGCTTCCGCCGCTACCTGGAGGGCAAGGGATTGTGGAATGAGGAGAAGCAGACCGCCCTCGAGGCCGAGCTCAAGGCCGAGATCGACGCCGTGGTGACCGAGTTCGAAGCCCGGACCGATTTCGACCCCAAGCGCCTTTTCGACCATGTCTACGGCACCTCTCACCCCGAGATCGAGCGCCAGCGCCGGGAGTTTGCGGCCCACCTGAGCGAGGAGACCGACGATGCCTAAGCTGAACATGGTCCAGGCAATCAATCTGGGGCTGGAGCAGGAAATGGCCCGGGACGACAGCGTCGTCATCCTGGGGGAGGACGTCGGCGTGGACGGGGGGGTCTTCCGGGTCACCGACGGCCTCTATGACCGCTTCGACGCCGAGAGGGTGCTCGACACACCGCTGGCCGAGTCGGGGATCCTGGGCACCGCCATCGGCATGGCCATGGCTGGCCTGCGCCCGGTAGCCGAGATGCAGTTTTCGGGCTTCAGCTACCTCATGTTCGCCCAGCTTGAAGGTCACGCCAGCCGGCTGCGCCAGCGCACCCTCGGCCAGGTCGAGGTGCCACTGGTGGTCCGGATGCCCTACGGGGGCGGGGTGCGGGCGCTGGAGCACCACTCCGAAAGCCGCGAGGCAACCTGGGCCCACCTGCCCGGGGTCAAGGTCCTGATCCCTTCGACCCCACGCAACGCCCGGGCCCTGATCGTCGCGGCCATCCGCGATCCCGATCCGGTCGTCTTCATGGAACCCAAACACTCCTACCGGGCCTGGAAGGAAGAGGTCCCCGAAGCCGAAGAGGCAGCCGACATCGGCCGGGCCGAGATCGTGCAGGCAGGAAACGACCTGAGTGTGGTAACATGGGGCGCGATGCGCAAACCGACCCTCGATGCGGCCGAAGCGGTGGCCGCCGAGCGGGGGGTATCGATAGAGGTCATCGACCTGCTCACCATCGCCCCGATGGACAGCGATGCGATCCTCGAGAGCGTGAAGAAGACCGGCCGGCTGGTGGTGGTTCAGGAAGCCCCGCGCACCCTCGGGATTTCCTCGGAGATCACCGCCCGGGTCAACGATCACGCTCTGCTCTGGCTCGAAGCGCCGGTCGAGCGTATCACCGGATACGATGTCGTGACCCCGTACTTCGGACGAGAACTCTCCTACCTGCCCGAGACCGGCCGCATCCGGCGCGGGCTGGAGACAACCCTCGATTTCTGAGGCGCTCGGAGCCCGGCTCCGGACCGCCCGAACGAGCAGGAGGCCATGGTGTACGAGTTCAAACTGCCCGATCTCGGCGAAGGGATCCGCGAGGGGGAGATCCTGAAATGGCATGTCACCGAAGGTGAGGCGATCGCCGAGGATGCCCCCCTGGTCGAGGTCGAGACCGACAAGGCGGCGGTGACGATCCCGTCGCCCGCCGCCGGCACGGTCGTGCGTCTGGCCGGGGCGGTAGGGGACATCATCAATGTGGGCGACGTGGTGGCGGTGATCGGCGACGGAGCCGGGGCCCCCGCCGCTGCGGCCGAGCCCGAAGCCGCAGCCGAAGCCGGACCGGAGGTCGAAGCAGAAATAGCCGAAGCCGCCGCACCGGTCCCCGAAAAGGAAACGCCCGTACCCGAACCGGCGGTAGATACCCCCGCCGTCGTCCCCGTTGCCGGTCCGGTGCCCGCCGCCCCGGCCACCCGCCGACTGGCCCGGGAGCTGGAGGTGGACATCAACGCCGTGCAGGGGACCGGCCCGGGGGGCCGGGTCACCCCGGAGGATGTGCGCGCTTTCGCCGAGGGCCTGGTGCCGGCGGCGGGAGCCTTCGAGATCCCCGAATCGGGCGAGCAGCGGGCCGAGATCGAAATGGCGGCCACGGCCGCCAGCGCCATCCCCTTCCTCGACATCGAACCCCTGCCCGACTTCGGTCAGTGGGGCGAGATCGAGGAAGAGGATCTGCGCTCGATCCGCCGCAAGGTGGCCCACAAGATGGTCACCTCGATGATCCTGGTGCCGCACGTGGCCCACATGGACGAGGCCGACGTGACCCTGCTCGAGGAATTCCGCGCGCGCGAAAAGGCCCGCCGCGGCCCCGACGAGCCCAAACTGACCCTGCTCCCTTTTGTCATGAAGGCCGTGGCGGCGGGCTTGAAGGCGACCCCCTCTTTCAATGCCAGTCTCGATCCCTTCCGGGAGAAAATCGTCTACAAGAAGTACTACAACATCGGCATCGCCGTGGACACCGGGCGCGGCCTGATCGTGCCGGTGGTCCGCAAGGTGGACTGCAAGAGCATCTCGCAGATCACCGCCGACCTGAACGACGTCGCCGACCGGGCCCGGGCCAACGAACTGACCATCGAGGATCTGCGCGGCGGCACGTTCACCATCACCAACGTCGGGCCGCTGGGGGGCACGGCCTTGATCCCCACCATCAACTACCCCGAGGTGGCGATCCTGGGCATGGGCCGGGCACAGGAGAAACCGGTTGTACGCGACGGCGAGATCGTGATCCGCACAATCCTGCCCCTCACCCTGGCTTTCGATCACCGCGTGGCCGACGGCGCCGATGCGGCCCGCTTCGTGACCGAGATGATCCGTCATCTCTCCGATCCGAGCCTGCTCCTTCTGGAGGCCTGAACCATGGTCATGGGACAGCTGAACCAGGAAACCGAACTGGCCATCATCGGCGGCGGTCCCGGCGGCTATGTGGCCGCCCTGCGCGCCGCCGACCTGGGCCTGGAAGTCACCCTCATCGAGGAGCGGGAGGAACTGGGCGGGGTCTGCCTGACCGAAGGGTGCATTCCGTCGAAAACCCTCATCAACGCCGTGGAGCTGATCACCTCGGCCCGAGAGGCCGGCGCCATGGGCCTGTCCTTCGGTTCGATCGAGGTGGACCGGGAGAAACTGTTGGCCTGGTCGCAAAAGGTGGTCACAACGCTGACCGGCGGGGTCAACTCGCTCGTCAAGAAGCGCGGCATCGAGGTCATCCACGGCCGGGCCCGGTTCGCCGACAACCGCACCCTGGCGATCGAGGGGGCGGGCACGGTGGAGTTCTCACGGGCCATCATCGCCACGGGGTCGCGCATCAACGAACTGCCCCCGGCGTATGAGAAGCCGGTCTGGAGTTCGGCCGAGGCCCTGCTGCTGCCCGAGATCCCCGGCTCGCTGCTCGTGGTCGGCGGGGGCTACATCGGGCTGGAGATGGGGCTCGTGTACGCCGGTCTCGGCTCGGCGGTGACGATGGTGGATTTCAACCCCCGCCTGCTCTCCGGGGCCGATTTCGATCTGGTCGAGGTCATGGTCAAGCGGGTCACCGACCGCTTCGAGGCCATCCTGACCGACTCGAAGGTGACCGGGGTGGAGTACGGCGACGGCGAGTTCAGAGTCGAGATCGAACGGGAGGGCGAGACCCGCACGCAGACCTTCGACCGGGTTCTGGTCGCCATCGGCCGCCGGCCCAACACCGACGACCTGGGGCTGGAAAACACCGCCATCGAGGTCGATGCCGGAGGGCGGATCCCGGTTTCAGAAGAACTGCGGACGGCCGAAGAGAACATCTGGGCCATCGGCGATGTGGCTCCCGGTCCAATGCTGGCCCACAAGGCCAGCCGGGAGGGCAAAGTGGCCGCCGAAGTGATCGCCGGTCATGCCTCGGCCTTCGACAACCGGGCCATCCCGGCGGTGGTCTTCACCGATCCCGAGATCGCCTGGAGCGGCCTGACCGAACGGGAAGCCGAAGAGCGGGGGATCGAGGTCGCGATCGGCCGCTTCCCCCTGCGCGCCCTGGGCCGGGCCCGGACCATGGGCCGGACCGAGGGACTGGTGAAGATCGTGGCCGAGCCGGGGAGCGGGCTCGTGCTGGGGGTCGGCATGGTGGGACCGCACGCCTCGGAACTGATCGCCGAGGGCACCCTGGCGATCGAGATGGGAGCCACCCTGGAGGATCTGATGGTCACCATCCACCCCCACCCGACCCTGTCTGAAGCGGTCATGGAGGCCGCCGAGGTCACGGCCGGTCAGCCGATCCACATCCCGCCGGCGACAAAGACCTGATCGGCGACCCCTTTCCGCTCCCGCTGAACCGATGGAGAGGGACTCGACTCTGGACCCGGACGAATTGCATATCGGCGCCTGGGATCTCGACGAGGACCTGATCGCGGCGGTACGCGCCGACTCAGGTCCCCGGGTACGTCTGATCGAACACTCCGACACCGCGGTCGTGCTCGGCCGCGGCAGCCGGCCCGCCGAAGAGCTGCACCTCGAGGCCGTGGCTGCCGACGGTGTGCGGATCGAGCGCCGGCGGGGGGGCGGCTGCGCGGTCATACTCGATCCCGGCAACCTCATCATCTCGGTCGTCCTGCCCCTGCCCGGTCTGACCCGCATCCGGGAAGCCTACGACCGGCTCACCGACTGGTTGATCGAGGGGTTGGAACGGATCGAGGTACCGGGCGTCGAGCGCGCCGGTTCGAGCGATCTGGCCCTGGAGGGTCGCAAACTGGGCGGATCGTGCATCTGGCGTGCCCCGGGCCTGCTCTATTACACCACCACTCTTCTGGTCGATCCCGACCTCGGAAAGGTCGAACGCTGGCTCAAGCATCCGCCGCGTGAACCCGAATACCGCCGCGGACGCTCCCACACCGCTTTCATGACCTCCCTGACGGAGATGTTCGGCCGGGATCAGGCAGACACTTTCCCGGCCCGTCTCACCGCTGCCCTCGATCCCCTCCCCCGTTTCTGAGGATGCCCGGCAGGAACGCCATCCCGGTCGCGATGATGCGACCGATGAGACTCACGACTTGGACCGTCCGGAAGCCGGAAGGGCCGGTTACCGGAGCGGCAGGACGATCTCTCCCGGCCTGAAGGTCCGGATCAGCGTCCCCGCCTGATCATAGATCGAAACCGTACCGTCAGCGTTCCTGACCGTCCGGTGCCGGACCGTGCCATCGAGACTGACCGCGGTCACCCCTTCATCCGAACGGGCGAGGATGAAACCGCCGGTCGGAGTCTCGACCCGAACCCGACCGTCTTCGAGATGAATAATAGTCGCCTCCTGATCCTCGACCTTCACCCACACCGATTGAGCGGCCTGGCCGGCATCGGCGATCAGGTTCTCCCCGGTCCAGAATTCCACGCTGTTGAAGATGACGGCATCGGCGATGAGTGCGATTTCATAGACCGGGATGATACAGAGACCGAGAAAGACGACTTCCTCCATCCACTGATCATCTATATCACGGTTGAACTGATAGACCTTCCCCGTGAGCGTGAAGGATCCGGTACAGGCCGACAGAAGAACTGCCAGAGCCGCGACGAATGCGATCTTCTTCCTCATGAGGATCTCCTTTCAGAGTACCCACTTGTGTTTAGTATCATATCCGAACACAGACCGCATCTGAATCTCGACTCCAAACCGGCACGGAATCGGGGAAGCGATGACCATTGAAACGCGGGCGTACGCCCGGGCGGGACTGCTCGGGAACCCGTCGGACGGGTACTGGGGCCGGACGATCTCGGTCACCCTGCGCGATTTCGAGGCCCGGGTCACCCTCACCCCTTCCGATGAACTCGTGATCGAACCCCAGCCGGTCGACCGGCATGTTTTCGCCAGCCTCGAACATCTGCGCACCATGGTCGCCAGCGAGGGGTACTACGGCGGAGTCCGCCTGATAGCGGCGGCCACCAAGCGCTTTGCGGACTGGTGCGAGGTCGAAGGGATAATCCTGCCCGAACGCACCTTTACCATCAGTTATGACACCACCATCCCGCGGCAGGTCGGTCTGGGCGGTTCGAGCGCCATCATCACCGCCGCCATGCGGGCCCTGACGCGGTTCTACGAGGTCGAGATACCGCTCGAGATCCTGCCCACGCTCGTGCTCGAAGCCGAAACCGTCGAGCTGGGGATCAGCGCCGGTCTGCAGGACCGGGTCATCCAGGTGCTGGAGGGCTGTGTGTACATGGACTTCGAACGCGACCATCTCGAACGGCACGGCTACGGCCGCTACGAGAGCCTCGATCCCGCCCTGCTCCCCCCCCTGTGGCTGGCCTGGCGGACCGATTACCGCAAAATCTCGGGCCGTCTGCTCGACGGGGTGCGCACCCGTTTCGAGGCCGGCGACCGGGTCGTCGTCGAGACCCTGGAGGCGATCGCCGGACTGGCCCGGGAGGGCCGGGAAGCCCTGCTGGCCGGAGATCACGGACATTTCGGTGAACTGATGGACCGCAATGTCGATCTGCGCCGCCGGATCATGCCGGTCGACGAGGGGGACCTGCGCCTGATCGAGCGGGCCCGCAGTCTCGGTTCGTGCGCCAAACTCACCG
>CAZNUA010000046.1:0-27254 GCA_964576115.1 uncultured Gemmatimonadota bacterium | reverse complement strand
ATCTCCTGCCGCAATGTTCGATTTCGGGAATCTCTTTTCCGGATTGACCAATCCAACAATTGCACCTGCCAGATCATACTCACCCTCCGCATACATATCTGGCATCTGCGCCGTCTCACCACCTATCAATGCAATTCCGTTTTCCTTACACCCGGCACACAGGCCTTCAATAATTTGTAAAACCACCTGCTCATCAAGTTTGCCCAGAGCCATGTAATCCACGAAGCAAAGGGGGTCACAACCCATGACCGCAATATCATTAACGCAATGATTCACAAGATCCTGGCCGACAGTGTTGTGGATATTGGATAGAACGGCTACTTTCAATTTTGTGCCAACTCCATCAATACTAACTGCAAGAGCATCATGATAATCAGGCAACTGGACCAATCCGGCGAATTCACCTCCCCTGGTAAGCACCTGCTCTGAGTATGTACTTTTAACCAGATCTGCAATCCGTGCCTTTACAGCATCTCCAGCTTCAATGTCTACGCCACTACTTCTGTAATCTGTCAAACCGGTGATCCTTCTGTTTCTGTGTTCAGTGCCTCTTTAACGTCGCGGAGAGTAAGTATGACCTCTGGTTCAAGATCATCATCTTCCACTTCAGATTGGAAAACAAGCTGGCCGGATTCAACCAGTTCAGTTACCGTTTTAACAATTGTTCTATCAAACTGCTCCCCCGCGCCAGTTTGTAGAATATCCAGTGCTTGCTCCACAGTTAAGGCATGTCTGTACGCTCTATCAGAAGTGAGTGCATCTAAAGAATCCAATGCATTCACAATCTTGGCGCCAAGAGGAATATCATCTCCTATTAGTCCGTAGGGATAACCTTTACCATCGATACGTTCATGATGATGTAGTACAACTTGTTTCGCTTCCTCAAGAAAAGTGAGGTCATGGATTATTCTAGCACCAAGCACGGGATGCTGTTTGACTTGATCCCATTCTGAGTTTGAGAGGGCTCCATCTTTATCCAGGATCGATTTATCTAATCCAATCTTTCCAATATCATGTAACAAAGCGCCTTGACTGATAGACTCTATATCTTTTTCAGGAAGCTTGAGGTGTTTCGATACAATTTCTGCATTACGACTCACCCTTGTAGAGTGACCTTGGGTATAGTGATGACTAGCGTCTAAGGCAGAAACCAGTGCCTTTATTGAGTTGAAGTATGCATTATTTACATCGACAAATAATTTGTGTGCATAACGCATTAGAAGTGTTGGTAAAAAGAAAACTGATACTCCAATAATAGCTAATATTGGGTTAATACTAGATAACAAATAGTAAACTAATGCAATAACCAACCCGATGGGACCCATTGCAGCTATACTAGGTATTGTCCATTTATAATTTGTTTTCCAGATATAGATTGGCGATTCATTTTCACTAATTCCTATTGCAATACTGACCAATCCAGTATTTATAATGAAATATACAATAATAGAACATATAAAAGGAGCTAATATCGGTATTATTAAATTAGGAACAGAAGAAATATCAGATGTAATATTGGGACCCACTTCATATAATTTAACATTAGCAATGTTTATTATCAATGAAGACACAGACATCGTTACCGCAAACATCGAAATATTAAATACAAATCTTTCGAGGTCAACCTTACGTTTTACTGAAGTTACTATGCCCGATAACACTCCATACAATGCTGCTATTGGTGTTGGAAATAGAACAATAATAGAACAATCTACAACTCCACCAACACTAAGAGCTGCTCCACCTTTTGGCAACTTTATTGAGGCAAGTTCAGCCCAAACAACAAAAACAGTCCAAAACAATATATCAATAATTGATATACGGTAATGTTCAAGCTCATTTACCGACACAATAAACAGAACAATTGCAATAATACTAAGTGAAACAAGATAGATGACAAGGGCTAGTCTGCGAATCATCCTTTGAACCTAAGTTAATCCGAGATCAGTTCGACTGGGGACAAGGAAAGACCGACAACTACCAGCTCACCAACTTGTTTTTGATAAAGTCGCAACGAGGGCCGTAAGCAAAAGCTTCCAGAACATGGCTATTCCCCCTTTCTGTAGTGGAATCTTTGCCCGTCCGCTAGTTGGGCAAAGTACCCGCTCCGCTGGGGGATTCGCTCCGCTCGTAGGTAAGCCGAGTAGATGTCGGTCTTTAACCTTTTCTCACTCAGTCATCCTGTTGAGGTTCGATCTTCCTCTTTCTCGCTTCGAAGCACCAGGCACGGACCAGTTTCAGGTCAGAGCCCGATTGACTGCATCCAGTGTAGCATGAACAACTGCCTTTGGCATGTCTTCATCCATCAGGCTGCTTCCGACCAGCACTTTTTCGGTGCGGTCACCAAGAAGCGTGAGGATGACGACTGCCGTCTTGTAGCCGATTCCTTCGTTGATCTGAACCTCGTCGACAGCGACAGCCTGTTTCTCGCCGAGGTAGTTGTTCAACGCTTCGGCGGTTGCTTGGGCGACCAGCCGGGCCTTGTTCTTGCGGCTGCCGGCACCATTCACCGTTGCCGCAGAGGGGATGCCGCCCCTCTCGAGCTCAACCGCGACCTCCCACCGCAGCCCATACGTGTTGGACCTGGCGGAGACGAAACGGATACGCGACGGGCGCTCAGCCCCTTTGCTCTCCGTTTCAGTATCAACGATCGCTTCAATGTCAACATCCCGGACCTGGGCGATACTGATTTTCTTGTGATCGATTCGTATGCCGTGGTTTCCCAGGATCAGTGTTTCTACATCCCTGACGAGTTGTTTCGGGGTTCGCTCGCAGGTAGATACGATGTGGATCTCATCGATGTCTTTACCATCCGGGCTCAGAATGACGGAAGCGGACAGAACACCGGACAAGGTCCGGATGTCAATTTCCATCTCTTCAAGTGATTTGTTCATTTTCTGAACCTGTTTGGCCCCAGATGCACCTCATAACACCAGGGCTGACAACTTTACCGATATTTGAACAATAGTGTCAACCAGGATTTACACATTTCTCACAGAGCATGGCACTGCTGCAACAGAGTATATCACACCGGGTTTTCGGGTGCGAGAGAAGAATACCCCGATTGTATCCGGATTGCGTTCGGATTGCGTCCGGATTGTGTCAACGTCTGACAGACCTGAAAAAAAGCCCGTTCACGGGGAACGGGCTTCGGGGTGGAACGAGAAGAGGAAAGGCAGATCACACTTCCAGAATCTGCGCTTCCTTTTTCTTCAGCAGTTCGTCAATGCGTTCGATCTCTTTATCGGTCAGTTCCTGAATGCGCTCGAGAGCGGTATGCATGTTGTCCTCGCTGATGCCGCTCTCTTCTTTCTGGGCCTTCTTGCTCTGTTCATTCGCATCGCGCCGAACATTGCGTACCGCGATGCGTCCCTCCTCGGCGTACCGGTGAGCAACCTTGACCAGTTCCTTGCGCCGTTCCTCACTCAGCGAAGGGACCGGTACACGGATGATCTGCCCGTCGTTGGAGGGGTTGAGACCCAGGTCGGCGTTGATGATGGCTTTCTCGATCGGACCGACAAGCGATTTGTCGTATGGATTGACGACGATCAGGGTCGCATCGGGCGTGCCGACACCGGCCACCTGGTTCAGCGGTACCATGGAACCATACGCATCGACTTTGACATGTTCAACCAGGGCCGGAGTGGCTTTCCCGGTCCGCAGCTTGGACAATTCTTCGGAGCAGACGCTGACCGCTTTATCCATACGGTCTTTGGCGTCCTCGTAAATGAGATCAAGCATCGGGAGTCTCCTCAACGAAGGTACCGACCTTCTCACCCTCAACGATACGTTTCAGGTCTCCGGGCTTCGTGAGGTTGTATACCAGAATAGGCAGCTTGTTGTCCATGCAGAGTGATACCGCAGTTGCATCCATGACATTGAGACCGAGCTTGAGAATGTCGAGGTAAGACAGGTGGGTGAAGAACTCGGCATCGGGATCGGTGACGGGATCGGCGGAATAGACACCGTCCACCTTGGTCCCTTTAAGAAGTACCTGGGCTTCTATCTCCACAGCGCGTAGTGAAGCGGCGGTATCGGTGGTGAAATACGGATTCCCGGTCCCGGCCGCGAAGATGACGACCCGTCCTTTTTCCAGATGCCTCATGGCTCGACGCCGGATATACGGTTCGGCGATCTCGCGCATGTCGATCGCAGTCAGAACTCGGGTCTGGACATCGAGATTTTCCAGGGCATCCTGCATGGCCAGAGAGTTGATGACCGTAGCCAGCATGCCCATGTAATCTCCCGACACCCTGTCGAGTCCTTCGGCGGCTGCCCGAAGACCCCTGAAGATGTTCCCCCCGCCGATAACAATACCGACCTGAACACCCAGATCGACGATCGCCTTGATCTCACCGGCGATCGATTTGGCCATGGCCGGATCGATACCGAAACTCCGGTCACCGCAGAGTGCTTCACCGCTCAGCTTAAGAAGAATCCGATCATACTTCAGGGCCATGCCGATACTCTCTTGTGCGAGATCCGGAACGCACCGGAAGCCTGACGAGCGGGGGGGCTCCCATCGCTCCGGAAGAGATGACTCAGCTCTCGGCACCCTCCCCCAGGGCGAATCGCGTGAACCGGGCGATACTGATATTCTCACCCAGTTTGGCGATGGTCTGCTTCATCAGTTCCTCGATCGAGGTGTCACCCTCTCGGATCCAGGCCTGCTCGAGCAGACAGACTTGCTCATAGTACTTCTCCAGTTTGCCTTCCACAATCCGGTCAATGACCTTTTCGGGCTTGCCCTCGTTGATCGCCGCAGCCCGGTAGATCTCTTTCTCGGTGGCGATGATGTCACCGCCTACCTCGTCCCGAATCAAGTACTGCGGTGAGGTAGCGGCGATCTGCATGGCGATTTCATGACAGAAATCCCTGAACTCATCCGTTTTGGCGACGAAATCGGTCTCGCAGTTCACTTCCACCAGGACGCCGATTTTCCCGCCCTGATGGATATAGGCGTGGACCAATCCCTCGTTCGCTTCCCGACCGGCTTTCTTGTCGGCCTGGTCAATGCCCTGCTTACGCAGGTATTCTGCCGCTTTCTCGAGATCGCTGCCGGTTTCCTGCAGTGCTTTCTTACAATCCATCATGCCGGCGCCGGTCTTGGCACGCAGTTCCATAACCAGTTTGGCCGGGATCTGTGCTTCGCTCATGCTAACTACCCTTTCTCATTCAATCCCTGCCTCGACTCACCACAGTACGGTGTTCAGCAGGGTTCACCGGACTTGCTAGTCCTCACCCTCGTCGTCTTCTTCGGCGATCTCCTCGACCCTCACCTTGGCGGGGATCTCCATATCCTCGAGACCCATATCAACATCCCGGAGGGCTTCGGGCTTGACCTTCATCAGGCTCTCGATGGCAGCATCGGCAATAGCTCCGGTGATGAGCCGGATCGAGCGGATCGCGTCATCGTTGCCGGGTATGGGATAGTCGATCGGCTCGGGATCGACGTTGGTATCAACGATAGCCATGACGGGGATCTCGAGTTTGCGGGCTTCGTTGACCGCGATGTACTCCTTCTTGGTGTCGATGACGAAGATCGCCCCCGGGAGTGCAGAGCCCATATCGCGGATTCCCCCCAGAGCGCGGTTGAGCTTGAAATGCTCCCGGGTGAAGCCGAGGATTTCCTTCTTTGTGAAACCGTGGTCGGCTTCATCGACCGGCGCGTCGGGATCGACTCCCTCGAGCAGTGTTTCCAGTTCCTCGAGCCGCTTCAGACTCCGGCGGATGGTCTGGTAGTTGGTCAGCATCCCGCCGAGCCAACGCTCGGTTACATACGGCATGCGACAGCGTTTGGCTTCTTCCTCGATGATCGGCTTGGCCTGCTTCTTGGTACCGACGAAGAGGATCTTCTTGCCCCCTGCCACGGTACGGCGGGCCAATTCCACGGCTTGATCGAGGTTCTTTTTCGTCTTCTGCAAGTCGATGATGTAAATCCCGTTACGCTCGGTGAAGATGTATTTCTTCATCTTCGGGTTCCACCGATGCGTCTGATGACCGAAATGGACACCGGCCTGCAGAAGGTCCTGCAGTGTTACTTCAGGCATACTGGAGCCTCCGGAGAGGTTGATGCGTTCATCCTCCGATTCCCTCATCTCCCTGCCGCCCCGTCGGGTGTGAGTGAGCCCGGGCCGGGGACGCTGCGGTGGGATCAGGAACCGTGTGAGTTCAGATGAGCCCGGACCGGATCAACCGTTCCCCGATCCTCGGCCCACAGGGCCGGCCGCGGTTACCGCTTGCTGAACTGGAACCGCTTACGGGCGCCGGCGAGCCCGTACTTCTTGCGTTCTTTCTCCCGCGCATCGCGGGTGAGAAGACCTTTTTCCTTCAAGACTGCATGGAGCTCGGAATCGAAACTGACCAGGGCACGGGCGATACCGAGCTGGATGGCGTCCGCCTGACCGCTCAGTCCGCCGCCCTTGACGTTGCACTTGATATCGAATGTCTCGGTGTGGTTGACCAGCTCGAGAGGCCGGATGACCCGGTTCCGCAGGACGGGACGGGGTATGAATTCTTCGAAAGTCCGTTTGTTGATCGTGATCTGACCGCTGCCCTCGGGGTAGAGTCGGACGCTGGCGCTGGCCTCCTTACGGCGACCGGTAGCTGTGAAATACTCTGCCATAATGGGTACTCCTCTAATCCTCCAGAGCCAGCGGCCGGGGCTGCTGGGCCTTGTGCGGGTGCTCCGGCCCCGCATAGACGTGAAGCTTACGCAACATCTGCCGACCGAGCGGTCCCCGTGGCAGCATGCCCTTGATCGCTCCGCGCACGACTTCTTCGGGGTGTTTCGCCATCCGCTCCTGCAGAGTAGTGGTCCGCAGACCACCCGGATGACCGGTATAACGGGTGTAGGTCTTCTGCTCCATTTTCCGCCCGGTCACCGCAATCTTGTCTGCATTCACGATGATTACGTGGTCACCGGTATCCAGGTGCGGGGCGAAGTACGGTTTGTTCTTCCCCCGCAGGAGTGCGGCGACCCGCGTGGCCAGACGCCCCAGGATCTGTTCCTCGGCGTCGACCACAAGCCATTCTCGCTCTATGTCCTTCGGCGTCGTGCTGAACGTCTTCATGTCAGGGTTCCGTGACAATCGGCCGGCGGGAAAGCCCTGAAGTGCGCAATACACATGGGCTTGCATGCTACGACCTCGTTGATTCCAGACTGCTTAAGTTATGCTGGGGCTCGATATGTGTCAAGCCAAGCACTGGTGGGCACCGAACTGCGTGCAGGCATGGCGGTTCATCGCGGCGGACCCGAGTCGCTTAGTGTTACGAAAAATAAAAAAGGTATGAACAAACCTCGCCTTCGACCCGTCTCAGTGTCAGGATACGGTGCATCCCTGGTTGTCAGAATCGCCAGAGGTTTGATTGTGGCCGGGGGGCCCGGCCAGGTTGAGGCGGAATCAAGCGAGCGCAAGCTCCGCGTACGGCGGCGCTATAAGCTATGCCGCCCCGCGCAGCCATGGAAGAGGTCACGGAAGGCGTACAACACCCTATCCTCCCGGCCTTCCTGCCTCTCCAACCACCCGGGTCCCACCCGGCCTTTTCTCAACGATCGCGCTGTCTGTTTCCTTCCGCGGGGCAATCCTTCTCGTAGCGGGTCCGGTTTTCCACTGGTCCCTTTCTCACCGGCATCCGGCTCGGCTACACTGTGGCCGAACGCTGATCGATCACCCGGCGCGACCTGCCGCCCGGCAGCGACGTGCGCAGATTTGAGAGAGCGCCCTCATGTCCGAACGGACCGCCGATTGCTGGGACTGGATCATCATCGGATCGGGCTTCGGCGGCAGTGTCTCGGCCATGCGGTTGGCCGAGAAGGGCTATCGGGTGCTGGTCCTGGAACAGGGCCGGCGGTTCGAGGACGCCGATTTCCCGCGGACCAACTGGAACCTGCGCCGGTTCCTCTGGGCTCCGCCCCTGCGTCTGTTCGGGATTATGCAGATCACCACCCTGAAACAGCTCATGGTCCTGCACTTCAACGGCGTCGGCGGCGGCAGCCTGGGATACGCCAACGTCCTCGAAGTGCCCGAGGCACCGCTGTTTTCCAACCCCGCCTGGAGCCACCTGGCCGACTGGCGAACCGAGCTGGCACCACATTACGAAACCGCCCGCCGTATGCTCGGAGTCACCCCCAATCCCCGTTTCTGGCCGGCTGACGAGATCCTGCGCGAAATCTGTACCGAGCTGGGCCGGAGCGAGAGCTTCCGGCCGACCGAGGTCGGCGTTTATTTCGGGAACGATCCGGACCGGCCGGCCGGGGTCGAGGTCGAGGAGGAACCCGACCCGTATTTCGGAGGCACGGGACCGCCGCGTCGCCCCTGCATCCACTGCGGCGGCTGCATGGTCGGCTGCCGTTACAACGCCAAGAACACCCTGCCCAAGAATTACCTCTTCTTCGCCGAGAAGTACGGGGCCGTGATCAGGGCCGAGGCCCGGGTGACCGGTATCCGGCCGGTTGTCGGGATAGAGGAGGCAGCCAACCCGGATGACGGTGCCCGTTACGAGATCGCCTGGCGGCCGACCCGGCACATCGGAAGCCGTGCGCGCACCGAACGAGCCCGTAACGTTGTCGTTGCCGCCGGCACCCTGGGGAGCAACCGCCTGCTGCTGCACTGCCGTGATGTCGCCGCCACCCTGCCCCGGCTCTCGCCCCGGCTGGGAGAAAACGTGCGTACCAACAGCGAGGCCCTGCACGGTTCCATCAGCCGCTCGCACGAGCCCGCCTATTCCGAGGGTATCGCTATCACCTCGATCTTCGAGGCCGACGACGAGACCCGGATCGAACCGGTGCGCTATCCCGAGGGTTCTTCGCTCATGCGGCTGATTTCCGCCCCGCTCATTTCGACCGGCGACAGCCTGCTATGGAGTCTCTGGCAGACGCTGTGGCAGACGATTCGCAATCCCCTCAACGCCCTGCGCTCCCATGTCCTGCCCGGCTGGGCCCGGCGGACGACGATCATCATGGCGATGCAGACCGCCGACAATCGGCTGCGCCTGAAACTGGGACGGAGCTTGCTGACCCTTTTCCGGCGGGGTCTGGTGGCCGTGCGACGGGGCGAGGACAGGGCTCCGGCCCGTATTGATATCGGCCACACTGTCACCCGGAGGTTCGCCGCCAGAACCGGCGGCCTGCCGGCAGGTACAATAGGCGAGAACATTTTCAGGATGCCGGTCACCCCACACATCCTGGGGGGCTGTTTGTTCGGGCGGGATGCCGACGAGGGGGTGATCGGTCTCGACTGCCAGGTTCACCGCTACTCCGGACTCTATGTCGTGGATGGCTCGATCGTGCCCGCCAATCCCGGGGTCAATCCCAGCCTCACCATCACCGCCCTGGCCGAATACGCCATGAGCCAGGTGCCGCCTGAAGGAACGTGACCGGGTTCAGCCGCACCCGTGGGAGGAGAACCGGGGAGGTTCCCGGTTCCCGGATCAGAAACGTATCCAGGTCCAGAAACGGATCCGGGGATAGAACAGGATCCGGCGGAAATTACAGCGGGTAGCGTCGCCCCTGCACCACCACGTCGGTGGCCCGTCCCGTGAGGGTTCGCCCGGCCCACGGGGTGTTGACTCCCTTGGATGCAAAAGCGGCGGGATCGACCGTCCACTCTTCTTCGGGGTCGATGACCGTGACATTGGCTTCGGTGCCCTTGCGCAAAGTGCCGACGGGCAGGTTGAAGACCTCGGCCGGTTTCGAGGTCAGCAGGGCTACAGCCTGGGGCAGATCGATCACGCCGGGGGCGACCAGATCATTCAGCACCACTCCCAGAGCCGTCTCGAGACCCACGATTCCGAAGGCCGCTTCTTCGAAAGTGCAGTCCTTGTCATCGGCATGGTGAGGGGCGTGATCGGTGGCGATGCAGTCGATCGTGCCGTCGGCCAGACCGCGCCGCAGGGCTTTGACGTCATCGGCGGAGCGCAGCGGTGGAGACATCTTCCAGTGGGTATCGAGCCCCGAAGCACGCACGTCCTCATCGGTCAGAGTCAGGTGGTGGGGCGTGACTTCGCAGGTCACGCGCACGCCGCGCTTCTTCGCCTCTTTGACCAGAGCCAGCGAGCGGGCGGTGGAGAGGTGGGCGATGTGCAGGTGGCCGCCGGTGTACTCGGCAATCAGGATATCCCGGGCGACGATGACATCTTCGGCGAGACCGGGCATGCCGCGCACACCGAGCAGGGCTGCAGGACGGCCCTCATGCATCGAACCGAGGACGGTCAGGGATTTCTCCTCGGCATGTTCGACAATCGGCACCTCGAGCATGCGCGAGTACTCCAGGGCGGTGCGCATCAGGTGGGCGTCGGCGACCGGATTGCCGTCATCGGAGAAGGCCACCGCACCGCATTCGACCAGTTCGGCCATCTCGACCAGGGCCTTGCCCTCGCGCCCGACCGAGACAGCGGCGATGGGCCAGACCGGAAAACGGACCGCCTCGGCTTTCTCGATCACCAGTCTGACGCGCGAGGCATCGTCCAGGGCCGGGATCGTGTTCGGCATACAGGCTACACCCGTGAAGCCCCCCGCTGCGGCCGCCCGGGTGCCGGTCGCGATCGTCTCCTTGTGCTCCTGGCCGGGCTCGCGCAGGTGTACGTGCAGGTCGATGAGCCCGGGCGTGACGACTTTGCCCCGGGCATCGATGACGGTGCCGAATTCGCTCCGGCTGCCGGCCGGTACGCGAGCCAGCTTCTCGATCCGCCCGCGCCTGATCACCACATCGGTCTTCCGGTCGATGTTCTGGGCCGGATCGATGACCCGCCCGCCGTAAATGAGTATGTCTGCCACCTGATTGCCTGTCCTTGCCTGGGCGTTGTGGATGTGCTTCTCCGTCTCCGGGTACTGTGAGCCCTGTTACTCCCCGCGTTCCTTCTGCGGGGCCAGCAGAACCAGGGCCGCCATGCGGACCGCCACCCCGTTGGTGACCTGCCGCAGGATGACCGACTGCGGGCCGTCGGCGATATCGGTGTCGATCTCTACCCCCCGGTTGATGGGACCGGGGTGCATGATCATGAGATCCTTCTTCACACCGGGACGCCGCAGCCGTTCCCGCGTGATCCCGAACGTGCGGTTGTACTCGCGCAGGCTCGGGATCAGACCGCCTTCCTGACGCTCGAGCTGAATGCGCATCACGTTGGCTACATCGGCGCCCTCGAGGGCTTCGTCGAGATCGTCGTACAGATCGATCCCGAAGGCTTCGGCGCCGGGCGGCATCAGCGAGGGGGGAGCACAGACCGCCACCGAAGCGCCCAGGGCTTTCAGGCCCCAGATGTCGCTCCTGATCACGCGGGAGTGACGGAAATCGCCGATCATGACCACCCGCAGGCCCTTGAACGACCGCTTGAGATGCTGGCGCATGGTCAGCAAATCGAGCAGGCCCTGGGTGGGATGCTCGTGACAGCCGTCGCCGGCGTTGAGGATGACGGCGTCGGTGACCCGGGCCAGGTAATCGGCCGCCCCGGCATGGGAGTGCCGGATCACGACCATGTCGATCTTCATGGCTTCGATATTGCGGATGGTGTCCTTCAGGGTCTCCCCCTTCTTCACGCTCGAAATCGAGGTGGAGAAGTTCACGATGTCGGCCGAAAGCCGTTTTTCGGCCAGTTCGAAGGAGAGCCGCGTGCGGGTCGACGCTTCGTAGAAGAAGTTGACGACCGTGACCCCGGTCAGGGTCGGCACTTTCTTGATCGGACGTTCCAGGATCTCGCGAAAAGTCTCGGCCGTATCGAGCAGGGTCGTGATGTCCCGCGCCGGCACTCCCTCGAGACCCGTCAGATGCTTGATGGACAGTTTCTTGCTGGTCACGCGTCGCTCTCCGTTCAGGCGGGGACGTTCACGAGATGGACGGCGTCCTCGCCGTCGATCTCCTTCAATTTGACCCGGACTTCCTTGTCCTGTTCGGTCTGGATCTCCTGGCCGACGAAATCGGCCCGGATCGGCAGCTCTCGCTGGCCCCGATCGAGCAGGACCGCCAGCCGGATGACCTCGGGCCGACCGTAATCCATGAGGCTGTCCAGTGCGGCCCTGACCGTACGACCGGTGTAGAGCACATCGTCTACGAGCACCACCGTACGGCCATCGACCGTGAAGGGAATGTCGCTCGGCCCCACGATCGGAGCCTCTTCGCGGGTGCGGAAATCATCCCGATAGAGGGTGATGTCGAGCACTCCGACCGGCACCTCGCATTCGGCCGTGTCGCAGATCATGCCCGCCAGCCGCCGGGCCAGGGGCACCCCGCGGGTCTTGATTCCCACCAGAGCCAGATTCTCCGCCCCCGCGGTCTTTTCGATGATCTCGTGCGCGATCCGTCTCAGAGCCCGGCGGATCTGCGCCGAATCCATGATGATGGCGGCCGCCGGGGGTTGTGAGCTGGAACCTCGTGCAGTCATGGCATCGGTCCGGATTTCGGGTCGAAAAAAACCTCCGCGCCCGTCGGGCGGGAGGTTCCGGGTCAGGTTATGTCTGTCCCGTGCATCGCATGGCTCGTAGGGTATGCCCCCCCTCCGGTCCGGTCAAGATATTGTGCATGCCGTGACCCCGGGATTCTCTGTGCAGAGGCACCGGGCCGACCCGGGTGACGGCTGGTATTCGAGCCCGGCTCGCCTGTATGATGTTGGCCGGCCCGCATCCCGGGAGGACCGATGCGCACTCTGGTTCCAACTGTCATTCTGCTGACACTGCTCGCATCGGGCTGCAGTGGAGGAAAGCTCGTGAGAGAACTCGAAGGGCTCATACCGGCCGAGGTGGAAGGCTGGACGGCAACCGAGAGTACCGCCTACGACACCGGTACCATCTTCGACTACATGAACGGCGCCGGCGAACTCTTCCTCTCCTATGCGTACCGGGGCATGATGGTGCGCCGTTTCGAGCGCGGGGATAACGAACTCACGGCCGAGATCTACGACATGAGCACGGGAGGGGATGCTTACGGGATCTTCAGCCGCTTCCGTTCCGGTGAAAATGCCGCCATCGGCCAGGGCGCCTGCTATGTCACCGGCCACCTGAACCTCTGGCGGGGCCGCTACTACGCCAGTGTCTTCGCCCTGGAAAACGAAGATGGCATCAGAGCCGAGATCGAAGCCCTGGGGCGGGCTATCGCCGAACGCATCGGCGCGGATGCCCCCCTGCCCGAGATTCTCCGACGTCTGCCAGAGACCGATCGCGATCCAGAATCGGTCCGGTACTTCCACCTGCACACCGACCTGAACCGCTACTGGTTCGTGGCCGATGAGAACCTGCTCGGGCTTGGACCCGAGACCGAGGCGGCTCTGGCCGCCTATGAACTCGACGCCGACTATCCCTATCTGCTTCTGGTGCGGTACCCGGACGCCGAACGGGCAGCCGCGGCGGCGGCCGCCTTCCGGTCAGCCTGGATGCCCGAAGCGGGGGAGGTTGCGATCGTACAGGTCGAGGACGGTCTGTGGAGCGCCCTGGAACGGGATGAGGCAGTGGTCGGGATCGTCTTCGATTCACCGGACGCCGAACGGGCCCGGGCACTGCTGGAAGCGGCCGGTTTCTGAAAGGGGTGTCAATCCGGTCTGTATCCGACGGGATCGAGATACTCACCCGATTATCCGCGGGATGCACGGGGTTATTACGATTCTATCCGGGAGGGAGCCCATCATGAGCGAAACGAAAATCGTCACACGCCGCGATTTCATGCGCGAGGCCGCAGCCGGCACGGCCGCCATGAGCCTGGGACTGCCCGCCGCCCGGGCTCTGGCCCGTCAGGATCCGCGACACGTGCGGGTGGTGCTGGTGCGGGACGAAAATGTGCTCGATGACGAAGGCGAGGTACGGGCGCCGGTGATCGCCCGCATGCTCGATGACGCCGTCTTGACCCTGTTCGAAAACGACGATGCCGCAGCGGTCTGGCGGCGGCTGCTCGATCCCGCCGACACACTCGGCATCAAGACCAACGTCTACCGTCCCCTGCGCACCCCGCCCGCGCTCGAAGAGGCGATCAGGGAGCGGGCCCTGGCGGTCGGCATCTCAGCCGACAGGATATCCATCCGTGACCGGGGACTGCGCAGCGATCCGATCTTCAGGCAGGCCACCGCCCTGATCAACGCCCGCCCCCTGCGCGCTCACGACTGGTCGGGAATCGGGGGCTGTCTGAAGAACTACATCACCTTCGACAATCCGCCCGACTGGCACGCTGACGTCTGTGCCGACCTGGGTGGGCTCTGGAAACTGCCGATCTGCGCCGGCAAGACCCGGCTTAATATCCTGGTGGTGCTGACCCCCTTCTTCCACTCGATCGGTCCCCACCGCTACGACACCGACGCCGTCTGGCAGTATAAGGGTATGCTGGTGTCGACCGATCCGGTGGCGGTCGACGCTCTGGGCGTCAAGCTGCTCGAAGAGATGCGCATCCGCTTCTACGAGCGACCCCCGCGCGGGGTCGTGTCTTCCAAGCACGTGGGCTATGCCGACACCCGTCACGGCGTGGGCATCGCCAATCTCGACGAAATCGAACTGGTCAGGATCGGCTGGACCGAGGATGCGCTTATCTGATCGGGGTCGCGATCAGTCGAGCAAGCGGAGCGGGACGCGTACGATACGGGGAAACTCCCCGAACACGACCCCCCAGAAAGCACCGTCGGTGGCGATGGTCCAGGCACCGATCTCATGGCCGGGAAGCAGGTCCGCTTCCGGGATCGTAGTCAACCAGGTTTCCTCCGGCGTGAAGAGGTCGAAATAACCCACATACTCGATCCGCGTCCCGCCACCCGCAACCGTTCCAGACTCGATGTGTTCGTAGAACGCCACCAGGCTGTGACTATCGGGAAATACGGCCACGTGCCCGACCTGCCCGCCGCGTGACATACACAGTACTCTTCCAGCACCGAAATCGATTTCCTCCGGTGGCCCGAGCCCATGTACCCGGCGTCCGAACAGACCCAGCAGGTCGCCATCGGGTGAGTAGTGTTGGATCTCGTAGGGATAGGGAACGGACAGGAGCATCCGGTCACGTACTCCGGAAAGGCAGCAATTCGCCCGGAATCTCTCCGCCCAGGGTTCATCACGATAACGTCCCCCGAGTTCTTTCAGCGCTTCCCCTGTTTCCAGATCGAGTATCACCACCCGATCAATCGCAGAGGAAAGCCAACTGGACGTCCACAACCGCCCGGCGGAAACAGCCAGTACATGGGTTCGAACCTTGGGATGTATCTCCCGGACGTAGTCACCGTTTTCGGTGAAGACACTGATCCGGTTGTTCGGGCCATCCGCTACCAGGACTCCTGTCCCGGGTATCCAGACCGAGCAGATCGTATCGCGGAACTCGCCCGGGCCGCTGCCGAAGCCGTTGCCATAGGTGGCGATCACGTTCCCGGCCGGACCGAGCAGCTTCACATCCGGTTCGCTTTCTTCGGTGACGATCACGCCGTGTCCCGGTCCCGGTGCCAGGTCAATGGGGCTGAACCACATCAGCGGATGATCGGCCGGTCCCTCCACACCGAAAAACGTCGCTTCCCCGAGCTCGAGCACCTCCTGCCACTCTTCGTGAAGCGGTTCAGTCGAGATGAGGGGACTCACATCTTCCACCGCGACAGATCCACCCCCGCGCCCGCAGGCAGCCGGGAACAACAGAACGAGGCTGATCAGAATCGGGGGGAGGGATCGACCGGATACTGGAGCTGTCATGGTTCGGGTTCGATCCCGGTCCGGATGATCCGGTGGTCTGTCCGACACTGGGCCTGCACCTGTCCTGACAGAAGCATTTGCAGGATGACCGCTGCGATGACAGAAAATCTCACATCACCATCCAGGTCAGGAGAGGATCGTCGCTTCCTATAGGAACCTGTTGGAGTATTTCACACGTTTCAGTCAGCGCTGGTGCCGATTGTTCAGACAGGCTCCTGGATACTCGGACGGGGCGAGGAGTCAGATGTTTAAAGCTGAATGGCAATCCCTGCCTGCTTGACACATTTCACCCCCCCGACCGATAAATGCCTAGCCGGTGGAGGGTGATCTCTCCCCCCTGTCCGCGACGACCTGGGACTGCCCGAGCAAGGGAACCCTCGCCGTGCCTACTCCTCGGTGTGGTACTTGAAGCTGACCTTCACCTTGGCCCGGTAGCTCTTGATCCTGCCCTCTTCGAGCTGGACGTCGAGTTCGCCCACCTCGGCGATCCGCATATCCCGGATCGACTTCGAGGCGGTGTCGATGGCGGCCTGCACGGCCTTCTCCCACGATTCGGGGCTCGAACCCACCAGCTCGATGACTTTGTAGACACTGTCAGCCATGACATTCCTCCCTCTGAGTACTTTTCCTCCGGTTTAGAGATTCCTAACGCAGATCGAGTTCCTTCAGCATCCGGTTCAGCGACGAGCGGTGGATATCGAGCATATCCGCCGCTTTCGTCTGATTGCCTTCGCAGGCTTCCAGAGTCCGCCTGATCATCCAGCGCTTATAGGTCTCCATCGCCTCGGCCAGCGTGGTACCCGGGGGAACCTCGATCTCCGCCCTTCCACCGGCTTTCGCCTCTCCCGGCCGGGGGATATCTTCGGCGTGGATCTGGCCGTCGGGGCTGAGGACCAGACCGCGTTCGAGCACGTTGCGTACTTCCCGGACGTTGCCCGGCCAGTCGTAGGCCGACAGCCTCTCCCAGACCTCGGGTTCCAGGTCCTGGATCGGTCGACCGAGTTCGGCTCCGAGCAGTTTCAGGTGGTGGTTCACGATCGCCGGCAGATCTTCGAGCCGCTCCCGCAGGGGTGGTACTGTCAGGGTCACCACGCTGAGACGGTGAAAGAGATCGCTGCGGAAGCTGCCGGCTTCGATCTCGGCTTCGAGGTCGCGGTTGGTGGCCGCGATCACGCGCACATCGCTGTGCCGGGCGACGGTCGAACCGACCCGCTGGAACTCGCCGTACTCGATCACCCGCAACAGCTTTGCCTGCACCGGCGCGGGCAGTTCGCCCACCTCGTCGAGAAAGAGCGTGCCGCCGTCGGCTTCTTCGACCATGCCCTTCTTGCCGGCTACCGCCCCGGTGAAGGCACCTTTTTCGTGGCCGAAGAGATCGGACTCAAGCAGGGTTTCACTCAGCGTGGCGCAGTTCACGACCACGAACGGAGCCCCGGACCGGGGCCCGTCGGCCCAGATGGCCCGGGCGGCGAGTTCCTTGCCGGTGCCGGTCTCCCCCATCAGCAGGACCGTGGCCTCGGTTGCAGCGACTTTTTCGAGCTGATCGAGAAAGGTCTGCATGGCCGGCGCTTCGCCGCCGACGATCGCAAAGGTTTCGGCCAGCGTGCGGCGGGTGCGGGAGACTTCCCGTTCGAGGGCTTTGCGTTCCACCGCCCGTTCGAGCACCAGCAGCAGGTGATCGGGATCGGGCGGTTTGGTCAGGAAATCATGAGCCCCGAGTTTCATCGCCCGCACGGCGCCCTCGATGTCACCATGGCCGGTCAGGATCACAACCGGCAGATCGGGTTCGAGGAAACGGACTTCCTCGAGTACCTGTTCCCCCCCCTTTTCGGGCATTTTCAGATCGAGCAGCAGCAGGTGCGGCGGGGACTCTTCGATCGCCCGCAGGGCCTCGAGACCGTCGCCGGCCTGGGTGACCTCCCACCCGGTTCTGGCAATGAGAGCCGCGAGGGATTCGCGGATTTCGACATCGTCGTCAGCTATCAGAAGCCTGCGCATGTCCCGTCCATTTCGGTAAGCGTATGTGGAAGGTCGTACCCTTGCGGGACGTCTCCCCGAGTTCGAGTTCCCCGCCCTGCAGCCGGATCAGCTCGTTCACCAGGTAGAGCCCCAGTCCGAAGCCGGTCCGGCCGGCCTGCTGGCTCATGAACTTGCCCCGTTCGAACAGGGTCGGGCGGATCTCTTCCGGGATGCCCGGGCCGTAGTCGGTGACCGCCAGGCGGCAATCACCGTTTTCTTCGTCTGAGACGGCACTGATGACAATACTGGTCCCGCGCTCTGAGACCTTCAGCGCGTTGTCGACCAGGTTGCTGAGCGCTTCCTGCAGAAGGAGGGGATCGGCCAGCACCGTGATCCCCTCGGCAACCATGTTTTCCAGGGCTACACCGGCGTTGTCGGCCAGCAGATCGTGCCGGTCGAAGACGGCCTTGACGCATTCCCGCACGTCGCACGCCTTGAGTTCGGGATCGATCCGGCCGGCCTCGACCCGGGCCGTGTGCAGCAGCCGCTCGACCATGTGCCCGAGCTGCAGCGCCGCCCGTTTCATCCGCAGGGCGGTGTCGCGCGTTTCCTCGTCGCCGGCCTGGCCGGCATTCAACGCAATGAGGTCGGCACTCAGGGTCAGCGAGGTGAGCGGACTGCGCAGGTCGTGGCTGACCAGGGAGAGAAAATCGTCCTTGAGCCGGTTGAGAGCCCCGAGCCGCTCCTTCTCGGCTTCCTCGGCCAGCAGGCGTCGCTGCAGGATCTCACGCTGCAGCGCCGTCGAAGTCAGATCGGTGAGCGACTCGAGCAGAGCCAGATCGTGAGCATGCCAGGCCATTCCGGAACGCTTCGGCCCCAGTCTGAGCTCGAGTCCCTCCAGGTGCGGGAAGGGTACCCGCACCTCGGGTTCGACCGCATCTTCGACAGGCTGAACGATATCCCAGGGCTCGCTCCACTCGCCAGTCAGGTCGGTGACGGTGGCCCACTCCGGGTTCAGCACGTTACGGACCTGGGTCAGCAGGTATCCCAGGGCCGAGACTCCGGTCAGCCGCTGGCCCAGCCCCTGGCGAAAAGAGCGCAGGGTCTGGCCGTAATCGTAGCGGGTGCGGAAGAAGAGCCGGTCGACCAGGTTCTGCAACCGCCGGCGCAGGGGCTCGAAGAGCAGATGGATGCTTATCGCCAGCAGCGTCAGGGTGCCCAACAGGCTGAAGGTGACCGAGGTGTCGGGGCCGATCCTCTGCAGCAGAACGAATCCGACTCCCACAAAAACGGAAACGAAGAGGACATAGACCGCCAGCGTGGCCGGACCGTAGATCAATCCCTGTCTGATGACGATCCTGATATCGAGCAGGTGATGCCTGATCACGGCCACGGTCAGACAGATCGGGATCAGCAGCAGGAAGGTGAGCCCCGCCACTTCGGGCAGGGGCGGTGCGGTCCGGAGCAGGCGGGGGATATAGATCAGCAGCAGGGGAGGCACGCCTCCGATCGCCACCCCGGCAAGCACCCAGCGAATCCGGTTCCGGGTGGCCCAGTCCTCCGATTCGCGGAACGACAGCCACAGGCTGTACCCCACGACCGCAACCATGGCAATCATCACCAGCCAGAGAATGTTCTGGGCCACCACGCACAGCCATAGTCCGGCCCGTGCGATCCCGCCGACATACAGGATCGATCCGAGAGCGGTCACGAACCCGATGGCCAGGGCAATGACCCAGGCCAGCCGGGTGACCCAGGGAAATCGCTGCCAGAAGGTCGAACGGACCGGGAAACGGCTGGCGAACTCGAGTACCGCCGGCGAGATGAGCGGAAAGAGAAAGGCCCACAGCAGACCAGGAAGCCATCTCAGTAAACCCGGACCCAGGGCGGCCCCGAATTCATCGAGAGTGATGGCGCTGCCGATCACGGCCAGCGCCAGCGCCAGGGGGACGGCGGCTGGATGATACGAGCGTCGGGTGAGCAGGAAGGCGCCCAGGCCGAGAGTTGTCAGGGCGATCAGGGCCAGGGTGACCAGATCGGCCGGCAACCAGTCCCGGACCAGCATTGCCCTGACCTCTGCGGCCAGGAACCGGCCCGATTCCGGATCCAGCAGACGCAGGCGGACGTTCTGGCCGCGGCTGTGTCCGGCCAGGGCCAGCCGGACATACCAGGGATTGCGGATTGCGATCCCCTCGACTTCGCCGATGGCGTAGGCCGACGGGTCATCGGGCCATCCGGGGCCGAGGGCTGACTCCGAATCGGGTGTGATGCCGACGATCTCCACGCCGTTCCGGGCGGCTGTCACCTCGACCGGCAGATCGATTCTGCGGGTATATCGCGCGAGTCCCAGAAGTGTAGCGACAGCCAGTACCACCCAGACGGCCCAGATCACCCGGTTCTCGAATATCCGGGAGACGAGCATGGGATGAGTCTAACCGGTTCCGGTGTCAGGACTCAATCGGCTCCATGACCCGCCCTTTCCTTGCGGCGGGTTCGCGGGGGCAGCAGGCGCGCACCACCTTCGGCCACAAGAGTCCCCAGAAAGATGAGACCGCCGCCCAGATACGCGGCCGGCGGGAGGACTTCGGCCAGCAGCAGGAAGGCGAACAGGGCCGAGAGGGGGGTCTGCAGAGTGATGATGACGGCCGCCCGGGTGGCGGAAATGTAGCGCTGCCAGTGAATCTGCAGGGCCAGGGTCACGGCCGCCATGAGCCCCAGGGCAAGCCAGCGCCAGGTGAAGGCCCAGGTGAACTCCACAGCCGGAGATTCGACGAGCAGGATTCCCGGCACCGCCACGACCAGGATCCCCACGGCCTGGATCAGAGTCAGGGCCCGGGTGTCGTAGTCGGCTGTGAACATCTCCACGAAAACGATATAGAGGGCGAAGAAAAATGCTCCCACGAGGACGAGTAGATCGCCGGTACCCAGGCCGGTTCCCTGAGGCGAGGTCAGCACCCACAGACCGAGGATGCAGAGCAGAACCCCCGCGACCGAGGTCACCCGCGGCAGGGTGCGCTCGATCGCGATGACGAGCAGGGGCACGATCGCCACCGTCAGTCCGGTCAGAAAACCGGTCATACTCGCCCCGGTGTCTTCGAGCCCCGCTGTCTGGAAAACGAAGCCCGCTCCCAGCACGGCCCCGAGAGCCAGACCGCGGCTCCAGGTTCCCGGTTTGAGATCCTTCAGGCAGGAGCCGTACAGCGCCAGCCAGACCACACCGGCCACGGCGAACCGCATCGCCACGAAGAGGGCGGGGGTAACCCAGACGAGGGCCCCTTTGGCCAGAGCGAAGGAGGTGCCCCAGAGAAGGGTGATGGAGACAAAGACGATATCGGCTCCGGTGGAGCGCTTCATCAGCGAGTCAATGCTCGTCCCGCCGCCGGGCGGCGGTCCGGCTGTGCTGCAGCCGATTGAGGAACACTTCTCGCTCCGGGGCCGAAGCCTCGAAACAGGCACGCATGAGGGCCTCGTACTCGGCCGGCAGATCGACCTGGCGGCGGGCCATGACGGTCCGTGCGGTCTCCACCACCCGGTCGAACAGGTATTCCTTGTACGCCCCCGGTTGCCCCCAGATGAAATCGGGCACCCGGACCGGGTGGAATCCCGCTCCGAAGAGGTTACAGCCCACCCCGGCCACCATGCCGGTGATCAGGGTCGTCCCGATGGCGGTCTTGGTATGATCGCCCAGACAGCAGCCCAGGAACATCCGCCCGCTGCCCTGCATCTGCCCGTCGAGCCAGGTGTCGACCTCTCCGTAGGTGTTCTTCAGATCGCTGTTGTTCGTGGCCGCGCCCAGATTGACCCACGAGCCCACCACGGCGTGGCCCAGGTAGCCGTCGTGCTGCTTGTTGGCCCAACCCTGCATGAAGACGCACTCGAGTTCCCCTCCCACCTTGCAGCGTTCCCCGATCGAACATCCCTCGGAAAGGACGGCTCGCACTTTCACCAGTGACTCCCGACCGATGTAACACGGACCGGCCAGAACCGCCCCGGTCATGAGATGGGCGCCGCTGTCCACCACGACCGGGCCGTGGCGAGTATCGAACACCACGCCCGGATCGATCACCACACCGTCGGCCAGGTAGGCCCCGGCTTCTCCCAGCAGATGGGCCCCTTCGGGCAGGCCGGCCGGATCGGCGGTCGGGGTGAGGCCGAGCCGTTCGGAATCGGCACCGATCTCGGCCGGGCCGAACTCGAGCAGATCGTACCAGACCTCCAGAGCGGGCCAGGACACCTCGCGGAGCTGTGTGACCGCCGCCGAGAGACGCCCGGAAAGATCGGATCCGGAAGCCTCGACCGCAGCCGCGGCGGCGGCGAGAGTTCCGCCGGGCAGAACCAGGGCCTCGCCCGCTGCCAGCTCCCGGGTTTCAGCGATCAGTTCGGGGGTCCAGAGAAGGCGTCCGTTGAGCCAGAGAGAGAGGTCCGATCCGGCCGGATTGCAGGCGGGAAATGGGACCTGTTTTTTTTCATATTTTTTTTCGGCAAGAGCCCGTATTTCGGGTCTGAAGGCCACAAAATCCACCTTTTCGCCCGTCGCCAGCCAGGTCTTTTCCCACAGCGGCAGGATGCCGCAACGCACCTCGAGCAGGCTTCTGAGGGCGGTCAGCGGCAGAAACCGGCGCCAGCCGTCGTCTTCGAACACGATCGTTCTCATAAGCGGATCCTCCGGGGAGCAAGGTAGTACCTCCCGACCGGTGCCGACCAAA
Source organism: uncultured Gemmatimonadota bacterium (assembly GCA_964576115.1). Classification (GTDB taxonomy): domain Bacteria; phylum Blakebacterota; class Blakebacteria; order Blakebacterales; family Blakebacteraceae; genus CAYSYY01. Next base: position 4,952 of record CAZNUA010000046.1, on the reverse strand, counting down.
AGAAAAAGGAGCAGGAGGCGTCCCCCCTGCTCCTTTTCGTCTGGTGAAAAGAAACGGTTACTGGATGGCGTCCTTGAGCGACTTCCCGGCCTTGAACTTCGGTACCTTGCTGGCGGGGATCTGGATCGACGCGCCGGTGCGCGGGTTGCGCCCCATGCGAGCCGCCCGGTGCGAAGCCGAGAACGTCCCAAAGCCCACGAGAGTGACCTTGTCGCCCTGCTTCAGGGCCGTCGTGATACCGTCAAAAGCCGCATTGAGAGCAACTTCCGCCTTGGCCTTCGAGATTCCAGCTGCGTCGGCTGCCGCTGCAACGAGTTCCTTCTTCGTCATTCTGTCACCTCCTACCAGTCGATTCTGGTGAATCTCCGAGTCTGCACCTGCTGTCATTCTAGGCGGCTGCGGGAGGTCCCGTCAAGCCGCCATCCGGCGTAAACCCGCATTAAAACACGGTCCTTCGCCGTTCGTACTTGATCTCGGGGATATCTGTGATCGCGATGACGAACCAGTATCCCCGACCCGGTCCGCGCGTCACCACCTGCAGTCGAGCCTCCCAGCAGTGCAGATCCCGGTAGATGCTGATCGTGTGCCGGATCAGCTCCCTGCCGGTGACGTCGTAGCGTGCCGACGTCGTCAGCGTCCAGCGAGGCAGGTTAACCGTCAGCGAACCGTCCAGACTGTGTGTGGGCTCGGGTCGATCCTTCACCCACTGGTAACTGTGGTTCACCGTCAGGTTCCACCGCCGACCGCCGGTCCGTGCCCGATCGGCACCCGGACGCGTGAGATCGCTGGCCTCGCGGGTCGGCAGACCGTACGGTGTGTCCTCCCCGGCTGCCGCCTGCTCCTGACCTGCCGCTTCTTCCGGTACGTCTTCCTCTGCTTCCGCCTCAGTCTCGGCGGGGGTCCGGGAAAACCATCGGGCGAGCGTGGCACTGTCGAGTCGCAGCGAAGAACGGTAGCGCGCGCTCACTGCAACCGGCGTCCACTGCAGCTCGTCGGTTCCCGGAGCATAGAAGCTGTGAACCGTTGAAAACTGCAGGTTCAGAACGCGTCCGGCGTTCGTTACCAGTGAAGATGTAACGTCCGACAGTTTCCGCCCGCTGGACTGTTCGTTGTAGGACAGCCCGGTGGTGACCCGGGCGAGGTCGGTTTTCCGCTCTTCTTCGCCCACCAGGCGCTTCATCTGAAAGATCTGGCCCAGCTGGAAAGCGAACCGCTGCTGCGGTCCGGGATTGGCTCCGAACATATTGGGGACATCGGGCAGGTCGGTGAAATCGGGAGCATAGCTGAAGGTCAGACTCGGTTCGACCACGTGCCGGAAGGACGCATTGATACCAAACGGTTCCTCGGCCAGACCATAGAGCTTGGTGCTGGCCCTCAGGTTGGAATTCCAGGTCAGCCGGCGCTGAAAGCCCTCCTCGGCTGTGTCTCCCATATACCAGGCTTCCCGGGCGCTGAAGCCCGGCTGGAGGTTCAGCCATCCGAAGGCCTTGCCCGCGTAGTTCAGATCGGCCCGCTGCTCGAGACCGGTCTGGCTGGTGGTTTCGTTACCGAGCGAGGGATCGGAGGCGTCGATCAGCCTGTCATCGGTCTGAGCCCGGAAGTTGGCGCTGTAGCTGAAATAGAAGTTCTCGTACCAGACCGGACCGGTGCTCCGGGCCACCCCGGCCGCCGGCCCCAGGCCCCGCAGCCCTCCCGGCGCTCCGGCCGGGCCTGTTTCCTCGACGATTCCGAACAGGGGACGCCGGGGCAGGCGCAGGCTTATGGTCGGCAGCTGGGTGTTGGTCACGTCCCGGTCGAGATAGCGGGTCTGGCTGGCAGTAGCGGCGAAACTGCCGCCTCCCTCCAGGCGCTGCGAGAAGTTGACGTGCGAGCGCAGGATCCGCTGCAGCCGGCGGTCGAGATCGTCACTGAGAGCGGTATTGAAGTCCTTCGAGGAGGTGAAGTTACCCCGGGCGGTGAGGCGGGTGGTGGGACTCAGGGTCTGGTTGTGGTTGAAGCGGGTTTCCCAACGCACGATCCGGGTCTGGCGGTTGTAGTTGTAGTTCACCTCGACATTGCCCTGCAGCCGGTAGCGCAGGGCGTAGCGGGTGCGGGCCCGCAGGATCACCCCCTGCTTCTCGGTGATATCGGCCGCGGCGCGCAGGTCGAAATACGGGCTCGGAGCCCAGTAATACCCGACATCCTTCAACGTGACGCCGGTCAGAGTGTTGGAGGAGTAGCGGGGCATGAGCAGTCCCGACTGACGCCCCGAACGGATCGATTTGATCAGAAAGGGCAGCGGCGGGAAGATCTCGAGATCGAGCCCGGGAATGGTGAAGAGCCGGGGGGGGATATTGAGTCCCAGCAGATTGAAACGGATTCCCCGGGCGATGACCTTGTCCTCGGGGATGATCTTCATTTTCTCGGCCGAGAAGTAATAGTGCGGATGCTCGAGGTCGCAGGTCGTGAAGCGGGCCTGACGAACCGTCAGGTAGTTGGGCTGGCTGCGGTAGGCACTGATGATATCGCCGTGATAGTACCCGAATTCATAGGTCGTATCGCCGCTCCAGACCTGGCCCTTGTCGGCGTTCAGATCGTAGAACATGTGCGTCCCGACCAGCTGCTGATCGGCCTGGATGAAAAGCGGGCGGTGCAGACCCCCGGCCTGGCCCGTGGCCGAGGTATCGGGCAGCGGCAGGGCGGTGATCCACTCGTTTTCCTGGTCGTAGATGATGATACCGGCCTTGACTTCGATATCCTGCATGCGCACCCAGGCCGGTTTCTCGGGACTGCCGCGAAAGGTGGTCGTCGTTCCGTCACTCGAGAGCGAGACGTACTCGGCTACGATCCGGTCGTATCCGTGCCCCCGTCCGGTCCGGGTCGTATCCTGGAGGGCGGCATTCATGGTATCGGGCCGGGCGCGCCGAGCCCCCGGCGGCGGAGGGGGATCCTGCTCGGCGGCCCCCGCCCCGACCGGCCCGGGCAGCAGGAGCACGACCGCAAGGCCCGCGGTCAGAAACCGGGTCAGGATTCGCAGGAGAGTTCGGGCCATAGGGCAAGGGCGCCGGCACCGGCGGTGCCGGCCCGGGTTCCCAGGGCGGCGAGAACGATGGGCACGATCCGGGCCGTGCCCGACATGGCGTGGTTCCCGACGGTCTGACGGATGGCATCGAAAAGCGGCGGTCCGGCCTGGGCGATCCCCCCGCCGACCAGAATGCAGTCGGGATCCAGAACGTTGATGAGGGTGATGAAGGCCAGCCCGAGCCAGCGCCCCGATTCGGCCAGGACCATCCGGCCCACCGGGTCTCCGTCGGCGGCGGCTTCACCGATGATCTCGGGCGTGAGTTCCTCTTCCGGCACGGCGGCCAGGGGGCCGTCGGCATCGGATCCGGCCAGCAGAGCCCGGGCCCGGTCGACCATCGCCGAGGCCCCGACCAGCTGTTCGAGGCAGCCGCGGTTTCCGCAGGGACACTCGGGTCCCTCGGGATCGATCATCATGTGTCCGATCTCGCCCGCGAAGCCTTCAGCCCCGTCGTAGAGACGACCGCCGATCACCAGCGCCCCCCCGACTCCGGTACCGAGCGTGATCATGATGAAATTCTCGTAATCTTCACCGGCCCCGAACTTGAGCTCTCCCAGGGCGGCGGCGTTCACGTCGTTGGCGAGATAGACGGGCAGTTCGGTGTTCCGGACGAGTTCGTCGCGCAGGGGATACCCTGTCCAGCCGGCGAAATTGGGGGATTTGTGGATCCGGCCGGTCGCCCGTTCGATACTGCCCGGGCTGCCCACACCGATGCCCACCGGTTCGAAACCCCGCTCGGCGGCGGCTGCGCGCAGACGCTCTATCTGGTTCAGGAGAGCGGCAAGCAGGTGATCGGCCCCGGCCCGGCGGTCGATCGGCGTGCGCTCGAAGACCGCAATGGAGCCGTCGGCGGCCACCAGGCCGCTTTTGACCGCACTGCCGCCCAGATCGAGCCCGATCGCCCAGCGCCCTGCCTCACTCGTCATCGGTTTCTTCTCCTTGACCGGGCTCGGCGGCCCGGTCCGTCTCCAGGGACCGCACCGAGCCCGCTCCCCGCGTTGCGGCGGCGAGCTGTTCTCGAAGAGTATCCACGAGACGGGCGGGGAGCGAAACGGTAATCACGACCCCCTCCCCCTCCACCCGCTGTTCCCGGTAGTCGGCTCCAAAAGCGGCGGCAACCCGGTGCAGTTCGCCGATCAGGGCCGCCGGGGCCTGCAGGCGGACGACCGCCTGCGGGACGGCGGTCACGATCTCGGCCTGTTCCAGGGCGGCCTGCATGGCTTCCCGATAGGCCCGGATCAGCCCTCCCCGGCCGAGTTTGGTGCCGCCGAACCAGCGCACGACGATTCCCAGAACGTTCTCCAGCGCGGCCGACCGCAGGGCCCCCACAATGGGGACGCCCGCCGTGCCCGCCGGTTCACCGGCATCGGACCAGGCTTCACCCGGTTCGGGTTCGCTGCGCAACCGCCAGGCCCAGCAGACATGGGTGGCGTCGGCATGTTGCCGCTCGTACTCCTCGATCAGCGATCGAGCCCGATCGCGGTCGGCACACGGCTCGCAGAGCGCCAGAAAACGGCTGTCCTTGACCCTGATCTGCGCCCGGGCGCAGGCTGCGGGAGTCAGGAAATCGTCGGTCCGCTCACCCGGGCCGCCGGCGTTCCGGGACCCGCTCACGGCGACCGGTCCCCGGCCGGTCCGATACCGGCCAGCGCCTGTCCCACCGCGGCGACCAGGTCGGGGTGCCGGGCACTGCGATGCAGCCGGTCCTGCAGACGGATCAGATCGTCCGTGTCGCGCACTTCCCGCCAGCTCGGCACGTACACGGTCGAAAGCCCTGCCTGCGCGGCCCGACGCAGGGTAACGGGCAGTGCCCGCTCCGCATCGGCGTCCACCCCGACGAAGAGTTCGGGGGCCGGCACGCGCAGACCGAGCAGGCAGTAGCGCCCCCTGC
>CAZNUA010000045.1:8694-29618 GCA_964576115.1 uncultured Gemmatimonadota bacterium | reverse complement strand
TCCGCGAGGGGGGCCACACGGTCGCCTCGGGGGTTGTGACCGAGATCATCGAGTAAGGAGCGGGTGCCGTGGCCGGCCAGAAGATCCGCATACGCCTGAAGGCGTACGAACATGCTACTCTCGACCGTTCGGCCGAGGAGATCGTCCGGACCGCCAAACGTACCGGGGCCCGTATCTCGGGGCCGGTGCCGCTGCCGATCAAACGGACGGTGTACACGGTCCTGCGCGGCCCCCACGTGGACAAGAAATCGCGGGAGCAGTTCGAGACGCGGGTGCACAAGCGCCTGATAGACATCTACGACTCCACTCCGCAGACCGTGGACGCGCTCATGAAGCTCGAGCTGCCCGCGGGTGTGGATGTGGAGATCAAGGTCTGAGACGGAAGAGACGATGAAGGGGCTGATCGGAAAGAAACTGGGCATGACCCAGATATTCTCGGCGGACGGCGAGGCCGTCCCCGTCACCGTACTGGAGGTCGCTCCAAGCACCGTTTTGCAGGTCAAGACGGTCGAGACCGACGGCTACGAGGCCATCCAGGTCGGGTACGGAGAGAAGAAAAAACTGCACCGGCAGTCGAAGGCCAACCGGGCCCGGGCCGAAGCGGCCGGACTCGAATCCGCTCCGTTGCGGATCCGCGAGTTTCGCACGCCCGACGCCGCCCGCTTTTCGGTGGGGGACCAGATCACGGCTGATTTTTTCGAGATCGGCGATCTGGTCAAGGTGCGGGGTACGACCAAGGGACGCGGTTTCGCCGGCGGCATGAAGCGGCACGGCTTCAGCGGCGGTACCCGGCAGTCCCACGGCGGCGGTCCCTCGCACCGGGGGGTCGGCTCGGTCGGTATGAGCGCCACTCCGGCGCGGACCATGAAAGGGCGCAAGCTCCCCGGTCAGTACGGCAACCACAAGGTGACCGAGAAGAACCTGACGGTGGTCGACGTCAATGTCGACGAGCAGATACTCATCGTGCGCGGTTCGGTCCCCGGCCCGATCAACGGTCTGGTACGGATCGAACTGGTGGGTTCGGAGCCCCGCGACTGGGCACCGGCCGCTGCGGTCGCCGAGGAACCAGAGGCTGAAGAAACCGCAGTCGGGGCCGTTGATGAAGAAGCCGCCTCCGAGCCGGTCGAGGCCGAGGCTGCGGAAGAAACGATCGGGGAAGAAACCGGGTCCGAACCGGTCGAGGCCGAGGCTGTCGAAGATGCAGCCGGGGATGAAACCGAAGACGAGGTTGCGGACGAAGAGGCCGGGCAGGACACCGCTGAGGCTGACGCCGAAGACGATCAGAAGAGCGAGTAAGTCACGATGGCGACACTCAAGGTCTACAACGAAAGCGGCGCCCTGACAGCAACGACGGTCGAGGGCGACGATCGTGTCTTCGCCGCCGAGGGAGGGGATCATCTCCTTTATGAGGCGACAGTCTTCCATCTCGCTTCGCGCCGGCAGGGCACGCACAAGACGAAAGAACGCTCCGAGGTGCGGGGAGGGGGCCGCAAACCCTGGCGTCAGAAGGGTACCGGGCGGGCCCGGACCGGGACCATCCGCAATCCCATCTGGCGAGGGGGCGGTACCACCTTCGGACCGCAGCCGCGCGATTACGCCCGCAAGCTTCCGGCTCGGGCCGCGCGCAAAGCCCGTATCGCCGCTCTTTCGGTCAAGTACCGTGAAGGAGCTCTCTTCGCGACCGAACCCTTCCGGCCCGCCGAGCCGAAGACCCGCGAGATGGCCGCCCGGCTCAAAGCCATGGACCTGGCCGACCGGAAGGTTCTGTGGCTGTTGAGTGAGAGTGACGACAACGCCCGGCTCTCGGCCCGCAACCTGCCGGGGTGCCGGACTCTGCTGGCTGCCAACGCGAGTGCCTACGACATCCTGAATTCCGATGTCGTTCTGATCGAAACCGATGCCGTCGGGCCGCTGCAGGAGATCCTGATCCGATGAAGAGTACCCAGCAGATCATCATCCGGCCCCTCATCACCGAGCGGGCGGCGATCCTCACCGAAGAGGAGAACAAGGTCGTCTTCGAGGTGGCGGTGGGGGCCAACAAGAACGACATCAGACGCGCTGTCGAGGAGCTTTTCGACGTTACGGTCATCGCGGTACGCACGATGAACGTAAAGGGAAAACTCAAGCGGATGGGCCGTTTCGAGGGCCGGCGTGCGGCCTGGAAGAAGGCCATCGTGACTCTGGCCGAAGGCGACACGCTCGACTTCTTCGAGGGAGCATAGAGAATCATGGGTCTGAAGCAGTACAAACCGACCACCCCCGGGCGGCGGTACATGCAGGTCAGCGATTTCGCCGATCTGACTGCCGACACTCCCTTCAAGCCGCTCACGGCGCCGATGCACAAGAGGGGGGGGCGCAACAACCGCGGCCGGATGACAGTGCGTCACCGCGGCGGGGGTCACAAGCGCCGCTACCGGATCGTCGATTTCAAGCGCGACAAGCGCGACATACCGGCCCTGGTCGAAACGATCGAGTACGATCCAAACCGCTCGGCCCGGATCGCGTTGCTCAAGTACGCCGATGGCGAACGTCGCTACATCCTGGCACCCAACGGCCTGCAGGTGGGCGATCCCGTTTCTGCGGGCGAGTCGGTCGAGGTCAAACCCGGCAATGCCATGCCCCTGACGCGCGTACCGCTCGGCTCGTTCGTGCACAACGTCGAGCTCAAGCCCGGCAAGGGTGGCCAGATGGCCCGGGGAGCCGGAACTGCGGCCCAGCTGATGGCCCGCGAGCGTGGCCAGGCGATCCTCCGCCTGCCCTCGAAAGAGATGCGCATGGTTCCCCAGGAATGCTTCGCCACTATCGGGCAGGTGGGCAACCCCACCCACGAGAACATCAACTGGGGCAAGGCGGGCAAGAGCCGGCATCGCGGCCGGCGCCCCCGGGTGCGCGGCGTGGCCATGAATCCGGTCGACCACCCCCACGGCGGGGGCGAGGGTAAGTCGAGCGGGGGGCGGCACCCGGTCAGTCCCTGGGGCAAGCCGACCAAGGGGCACAAAACCCGCAAGAAGGGGAAGGCCTCGGACAAGTACATCCTGCGACGCAGGACTGTGAAGAAGTAAGGAGTCGACGGCGGATGTCGCGATCGCTCAAGAAGGGACCCTGGATCGAACCCTACCTCATCAAGAAGGTAGAGGAGATGAACCGGAGCGGGGAGAAAAAGGTCATCAAGACCTGGGCCAGGCGCTCGACCATTCCCCCCGAATTCGTCGGGCACACCTTCGCCGTGCACAACGGCAACAAGTTCGTGCCCGTGTACATCTCTGAAAACATGGTCGGCCACCGGCTCGGCGAGTTCGCCCCGACGCGCACCTTCCGCGACCACGGGGGCAGGAAGTCCGAGCGGGTCGCCAAGGTGAAGAAGTAAGAGGGCCGGCGATTACCATGGAAGCTAAAGCGATAGCCAAATTCGTTCGGGTCAGTCCCCGCAAGGCGCGTCTCGTGATCGACCAGATCCGCGGCCGCCGGGTTGAGGACGCGCTCAACGTTCTCCATTTCAGCAAGAAGGCGGCCGCGGTCCCGATCGAAAAGACCCTGCGAAGCGCGGTCGCCAACCTGATGAACCAGGACGACAGCGAGTCGGGGGTCGATCCCGAATCGTTCGTCGTCACCCGGGCTTTCGTCGACGACGGAGCGACGATGAAGCGCTGGATACCGCGTTCGATGGGGCGAGCTCATCCGATTCTGAAACGGACCAGCCATATCACGGTCATGGTCTCCGACGGTCGTGAGGAGACCGCCGGGAAGAGTGAGGAGTAGCAGGCGTGGGTCAGAAATCACATCCGACCGGTCTCAGGCTGGGCATTGTCAAGAACTGGGACTCCCGCTGGTACGCGGATCGGGGTACCTTCGCCGACCTGCTCGAAGAGGACCTCACCCTGCGGCGCTACCTCTGGCAGCGGCTTTCGCGGGCGGCCCTGTCGCGGATCGTCATCGAGCGGGCCCCGAAGCGGGTTACGGTATCGATCTATACCGCCCGCCCCGGGGTTGTCATCGGCCGCAAGGGATCCGAGGTGGACAAGCTGAAGGAGGAGCTGCAGCAGCTCACCGGCAAAGAGATCTACATCAACATCCAGGAAGTCAAGCGGCCCGAGATTGATTCCCATCTGGTGGCCGAATCGATTGCCCGGCAGCTCGAAAACCGGGTCTCGTGGCGCCGGGCCATGAAGAAGGCGATCGCCAGCGCCATGCGCATGGGCGCCGAAGGCATCAAGATCACCTGCGGCGGCCGGCTCGGTGGAGCCGAAATGGGGCGGACCGAGACCTATCATGAAGGTCGGGTGCCCCTGCACACCCTGAGGGCCGACATCGATTTCGCCCGCGACACCGCCTTTACGACCTACGGCACCATCGGCATCAAGGTCTGGATCTTCCACGGGGAGATCCTCGGCGCCGATGCCGCGAGCGAAGAAGTGACCGAGGAACCAAAGACAAGCCCCCGCTCGCGGGGCAAGAAGAAGAAGTAGGGGGCGGGCGCCATGTTGATGCCGAAGCGGATCAAGTACCGCAAGCAGCAGCGGGGCCGGTATACCGGGAAAAAGGCCAAGGGCGGCACCTCAGTCGCCTTCGGGGCTTTCGGCCTGCGCGCTCTCGAACCGGCGTGGATAACGAACCGGCAGATCGAATCGGCCCGTGTCGCCATGACGCGCTACGTGCGCCGGGGGGGCAAGATCTGGATCAGGATCTTTCCCGACAAACCCCTGACCGAGAAACCGGCCGAGACACGGATGGGCAAGGGGAAAGGCAGTCCGGAGTACTGGGTCGCCGTGGTCAAGCCCGGCCGGATCATGTTCGAGATCGAGGGCGTGAACGAGGAACAGGCCCGGGAAGCCTTCCGGCTTGCCGCGCACAAACTGCCGATCAAGACGGCCTTCGCGAAGCGGGAGGAGATCTGATGCGCGCCTCGGAGATCCGCGAGCTGAGTCTCGAGGAAATGCGGATGAAACTGGAGGATCTGCAGGAAGAACTGCGGAGCCTGCGTTTCGGACACGTCATGCAGCAGGTGTCGAATCCGCTCGAGATCAGATCGGTCCGGCGCGATATCGCCCGGCTCAGAACGATCATCGCCCAGCAGGAGGTCGCCGCCGTCTCAACCGGGACACCGACCACCGAGGCGGTTGAAGGAGAAGAGGCATGAACGAGCGAGCCTTGCGCAAAACGCGGACGGGCCGCGTCACGAGCGCGAAGATGGACAAGACGGTCGTCGTCACGGTGGATCGGCTCGTCCGTCACCCGCTGTACGGCAAAACCATCAAGCGGCGTTCGAAAATCTATGCCCACGATGAAGCCAATACCTGCAGCGAAGGCGATGTCGTGCGGGTCGTCGAAACCCGTCCGTTGAGCAAGCTGAAGCGCTGGCGGGTGGTCGAGGTCGTCAAACGGGCCGATACGGCGGGGGCGCACTGATCATGATCCAGGTCGAGAGCAAGCTGAGGGTGGCTGACAACACCGGGGCCAAAGTGGTGCAGTGCATCAAAGTGCTGGGGGGCACGGGTCGTCGTTATGCCCGGGTCGGCGACATCATCGTCATCACGGTCAAGGATGCCATCCCCGGCGGAACGGTGAAGAAGGGGGATGTCAAGCGGGCAGTGGTGGTCCGGACCCGCAAGGAACTGCGCCGTCAGGACGGCTCCTACATCAGATTCGACGAGAACGCCGGGGTTTTGATAAACGAAGCGGGTGAGCCGATCGGAACCCGCATCTTCGGCCCCGTCGCACGAGAACTCCGGGAGAAGCGGTTCATGAAGATCGTCTCCCTGGCACCCGAGGTGCTGTAACAATGCACATTCGCAAGAACGACCAGGTCATCGTCATCGCCGGCAACGACAAGGGGAAGACCGGCAAGGTCCTCAAGATCTATCCCCGGACGCAGCGGGTTGTGGTCGAGGGAATCAACTTCATCAAACGGCACACGCGCGCCGACCAGAAAAATCCCCAGGGGGGAATTGTCGAGCGCGAGGGTTCGATCCATATCTCGAACGTGATGGTCATCTGCCCCAAATGCAACGAGGGGGTGCGGACCCATTCGATCGAGGTGACCGGCTCGGACGGACGACTCCGCCACGTTCGGGCCTGTGCGCGTTGCGGCGAGATGGTGGGGGGTGAGGCGTGATGGAAAGGCCCAGAATCCAGGACAGGTACGAGAGCGACGTGCTCCCCCAGCTGAAGAAGAAATTTGGATACACCAATGACAACAGCGTCCCGCGGCTGGCCAAGATCGTGGTCAACCGGGGTGTCGGAGACGCCACCCAGGACGCCCGGCTGATCGAGGAAGTAGTCGAGGAACTGACCCTGATCACCGGACAGCGGGCCAGTGTGCAGAAGGCCCGCCGGTCGGTCAGCAACTTCAAGCTGCGGACCGGCATGCCGGTCGGCGCGCGGGTCACCCTGCGTCGTCAGCGCATGTACGAATTCCTCGACCGGCTCATTACCATCGCCCTGCCGCGGGTGCGCGACTTCCGCGGCGTGAGCCGGAACTCGTTCGACGGGCGCGGGAACTACAACCTGGGCCTGAAGGAACAGATCGTTTTCCCCGAGATCGACTACGACAAGGTGAGTCGGATCGATGGCATGGACATCGCCATCGTCACGACGGCGAAGACCGATGAAGAGGCCTACGAGCTCCTCCAGGGGCTCGGTATGCCGTTCCAGAAGTAGGAGGCAGGCAGCGCCGTGGCAAAGAAATCGATGATCGAGAAGGCCCGTCGACGGCCCAAGTTCTCAACGCGTCAGATCAACCGGTGCCGCCGGTGCGGTCGGCCCCGCGGCTACATGCGCCGGTTCGGTCTGTGCCGCATCTGCTTCCGGGAGCTGGCGCTCGAGGGGAAGATCCCCGGGGTCAAGAAATCGTCCTGGTAGGTGCACGAGTTGTGTCCCCGCCCCCGGAACGGGCGGGCACCCTGAGTGGAGGAAGCTGAAGAGCTCATGAGCATGACCGATCCCATAGCGGACATGTTGACCCGCATACGCAATGCGGCCAAGGCCGGGCACACGTCGGTGGATATCCCCGCCAGCCGGATCAAGGGGGATATCGCCCGCATCCTGCGCGATCACCACTACATCCGCGGCTATCGGGTCACCGAGGACGACCGGCAGGGGATTCTGCGGGTCTACCTCAAGTACACTGAGGAAGAAAAACCGGTCTTCCACCGGCTCGAGCGGACCAGCCGGCCCGGCTTGCGCCGTTACGTGAGCGCCGGCGAGGTGCCGCGGGTCAAGAACGGGCTGGGAATCGCCATCATCTCGACCTCCGCCGGGATCCTGAGCGATCGCGAGGCACGCCGGCGCAAGGTCGGAGGCGAGGTCCTCTGTACCGTCTGGTAGGAGGGTAAGAGAGTATGTCACGTGTCGGGAAAGAACCCATCGACCTGCCGGACGGGGTTGAAGTGAACCTGGAAGGCCGTACCGTCACCGTGACGGGGCCCAGAGGCGAACTACGTCACGAGATACCCGAACCGATCGCCCTGCTGCAGGAAGAGAGCCGGTTGCGGGTCGAGCGGCCGACCGATCAGCCGCAGGACCGCAGTCTGCACGGTCTGACGCGCAGTCTGGTGGCGAATATGGTGGTCGGCGTCACTGACGGGTATACCCGGATCCTCGAACTGGTCGGGGTCGGATACCGGGCCGAACTCAAGGGCCGGCACCTGCTGTTGACCGTCGGGTTCAGCCATCCGGTGCTCGTCAAGGCACCGGAGGGGATCACCTTCGAGGTCGCTGCCGACGGCAGTGTCGTCGTCAGCGGGATCGACAAGTACCTGGTCGGACAGGTGGCGGCCAACATCCGCGCCGTCCGGCCGCCAGAACCGTACAAGGGCAAGGGTATCCGCTACCGCGGCGAGTACGTACGGCGCAAGGCCGGGAAGACCGGTGCCGCCGGGATCGGTTGAGGAGAGCCAGGAGGAGAACGGATATGCCGGTCGGTCACGTGGAGAAAGACACCGTCGCCCTCCGGGCACGTCGGCGCCGCCGGATTCGGGGTAAGATCCGCGGTACCGCCGAGTGCCCGCGGCTCTCGGTCTTTCGCAGCAGTCAGCACATCTACGTCCAGATCATCGACGACGATCGCGGCCATACGCTGGTCCAGTGCTCTTCACGTGAGGTGGAGATCGACGGATCGTACAAGACGGTTGCAGCCGCTGAAGCGGTCGGCAAGGAACTGGCGGCCCGCGCCACTTCGGCCGGGATCGAGCGGGTCGCCTTCGATCGGGGCGGGTATCTCTATCACGGTCGGGTCAAGGCGCTTGCTAACGGAGCGCGCGAGGGCGGTCTCCGCTTCTAGCGGGGGGCGCCGAACCCGGAACAGGGGGAGCAAACAGAGTGGCCAGGATCAATCCTGAAACCCTGGAACTGGAAGAGAAGGTCATCCACATCAACCGGACGGCAAAGGTCGTCAAGGGTGGCCGGCGGTTCCATTTCAGCGCCATCGCCGCGGTCGGGAACGGCCAGGGCATCGTCGGGATCGGTATCGGCAAGGCGAACGAGGTCGCCTCGGCCATCCGGAAGGCGAACGAAAACGCCCGGAAGAATCTCTTTCGGGTACCGATCACCAACGGCACCATTCCCCACGAGGTGGTGGGTGCCGCCGGTGCCGGCCGGGTGCTTCTCAAGCCCGCCGGACCCGGTACCGGAGTGATCGCGGGCGGTCCGGTACGGGCGGTCCTCGAGGCGGCCGGGGTGCGGAACATCCTGACCAAATCGATGCGTTCGAACAACCCGCATAACGTGGTCAAGGCGACCGTGAACGGACTGCAGACACTCGAATCACCCCAGGTCGTTGCCAGGCGGCGGGGAATCGATGTCTGGGAGGTTCTCGGTGTGAGTGAAACAGCCTACCGCCAGCAGCAGGAAGCGCGTGAGGCCGAGTTGCTCCGTGAGGCCGAAGAAGCCGCCCAGCGGGCTGAGTCGAAGGATGAGCAGGCCCGAGCCGATGCCCGTTCGAAAGTCGAAAAACGACGTCGGGATAAAAAGAAGCCGGCAGCGGAACCGGCCGGGGAAACCGCCGAAGCCGAAGTCGAAGAAACCAAGACCGCCGGAACACAAGCTGCCGAAGAGGCACCGGCGGCAACCGAGCCCGAAGAGGACACCGCAGGTGACGAGACAGCGGACGCAACCGCGGCTCAGGAAAAAGTGGAAACCACGTCCGGGGACGAAGCCGACGTCACAACTGGAAAGACGACCGGGAGTGAAGCCGCCGGGGACGCGGATTCCGAGGAGAAGGCTGAGTAGCGATGGCAGAGAGCAAGAAGACCTCCTCGAAGAAGACGACCGCGAAGAAGACCGCGGCGAAGAAAAAGACTGCGGCGAAGAAAAAGACCGCGGCGAAGAAAAAGACCGCGGCGAAGAAAAAGACCGCGGCGAAGAAAAAGACCACGGCCGGGAAGAAGCCGGCGGCCAAGAAGACTGCAGCCAGGAAGAAAACCGCAGCGAAGAAGACCGCGGCGAAAAAGGCAGCGCCGAAGAAGACAACCGTCGTGGAAACGGCGCTCAAGGGGAAGACGGCGGCGAAAGAGACGACTGCGGCAGAGAAGGACGAAGCGCAGGTCACAGCTCCCCGGGTCGCCGAGAAGCCGGCTTCAGCGGAGCCGAAGACAAAGCCGGGCCGGGTGAAGGTCACGCAGATCCGCAGCGGGATCGGGCGGCCGGAAAACCAGAAGCGGACCTTGAAGGCGCTGGGACTCCGTCGTATCCGGCATACCGTCGAACACGCCGACACGCCGGTGATCCGCGGCATGATCAGCACTGTGGTTCACCTCGTCGAAGTGGAAGAAATCGAGGCCTGAGGGGCCCCGAAGAAGAGGGACACCGATGGGACGTTACAACATTCAACCGGCCGACGGCAGCCGCCGCCCGCGCAAACGGGTCGGACGGGGACCGGGATCGGGGTACGGGAAAACGGCGGGCCGGGGCACCAAGGGGCAGAAAGCCCGCTCCGGACACACGCAGCGAGCCTGGTTCGAGGGAGGGCAGATGCCGCTGCAGCGCCGGGTTCCCAAACGGGGTTTCAAGAATCCCTTCCGGCGCATCTACGAGGTGGTCAATCTCGACGATCTCGGGCGGTTGACGCAGACCGAAATCGACAAGCAGGTCATGGCCGATGCGGGACTGATACGGTCTGCCGACGGTCTTGTCAAGCTGCTGGGTAATGGGAAAATAGACAAAAAAGTTCATGTAACGGTCGATGCCTGTTCGGACTCGGCCCGACGGGCGGTCGAAGCAGCCGGCGGAACCTGTACGGCTCTGGGCGAACCGGGCGGTCCGGTACCGGACACGCCCGCGACTGCGGCCGAAAAGACACCTGACGCAGAGTAACCCGAGACTGGATTGAAGCGGTGAGTGCGTTCGAACGGTTCCAGAACGTCTTCAAGATCCCCGAGCTGAAGAAGCGCATTTTCTTCACCCTCGGCATCGTCATCATCTATCGGATAGGCGGGCACGTACCCGCCCCGGGGATCGATGCCCAGGCTCTGGGGGAGTACATCAATTCACAATCGGGGACGCTTTTCGCACTCTACGATATGTTCGCGGGTGGTGCGCTGGGCCGGGCGACGGTCTTTGCCCTGGGCATCATGCCCTACATCTCGGCTTCGATTATCCTGCAGCTGCTGGGCGCCACCATGCCCTATTTCCAGCGCCTGCAGAAAGAAGGCGAAGAGGGCCGGCGTAAGATCAACCGCTACACGCGATACGGCACGGTGGCGATCTGTATCGGGCAGTCGTGGGGAATGAGCGTCTGGCTCCAGAGCCTGGTGTCCAATTCCGGACCGGTGGTGCCGAGTCCGGGCCTGGCCTTCCAGCTGCTCACCATCCTGACCTTCACGACCGGAACCATCTTCGTCATGTGGCTGGGGGAGCAGATCACCGAGAAGGGAATCGGCAACGGCATCAGCCTGATCATTTACGTCGGGATCATTGCCATCTTCCCCACGGCGGTGATCGGCGAGATCCAGCAGGTCGCCTCGCAGAACAAGACCCTGATCGAGTTCGCCCTGACCTTCATCCTGATGTACTTCGTCACCATGGGCGCCGTTCTGCTGACCCAGGGAGTACGGAAGATTCCCGTGCAGTACGCCAAGCGGGTGGTCGGTCGCAAGGTGTATGGCGGGCAGAGCACCCACATCCCGCTGCGGATCAACACCGCCGGAGTGATCCCGATCATCTTCGCCCAGGCCCTGCTCTTCATTCCACAGACAGCGGTCTCGCTCTTTCCGAACAGCAATATCTTCATGACCATCCAGAACTGGTTCAGTTTCCAGAGTCCGGTTTACTGGTTCCTTTACAGCATCCTGATCGTCTTCTTTGCGTTCTTCTACACCGCGGTGGTTTTCAATCCCGTCGACCTGGCCGAGAACATGAAGAAGTACGGCGGGTTCATCCCCGGCATCAGGCCGGGCAAGAAGACCTCGGAATACGTCGAACGGGTGCTGGGGCGGGTTACCCTGCCCGGCGCCATCGGGCTGGCTCTGCTCTCGGTGCTGCCTTACATGCTGGTGCGTTACTTCAACCTGAGCATGTCGATGACCGACTTCTTCGGCGGCACGGGGCTGCTGATCATCGTGGGAGTCGCGCTCGACACCCTGCAGCAGATGGAATCGCACCTGATGATGCGCCACTACGAGGGCTTCACGCGGGCCGGCAAGATCAGGGGACGGATCGGACGTGGCTGAGAAAAACGCGAAGATCGACACCGCCGACCTGCGCCAGGCCGGTCGTCACCGGATCGTGGCGATCCTGCTCGGTCCCCCCGGTTCGGGCAAGGGAACCCAGGCCCGGGAGCTGGTCGAGACTTTCGAGGTGCCGCACATCAGCACCGGAGATATCCTGCGCTCGAACGTGGCGCAGGGCAGCGAGCTGGGCGAGCAGGCCCGCTCCTACATGGAATCGGGCGAACTGGTGCCCGACGGTCTGATCGTTGACATCATCGCCGACCGGATCGGCGAGCCCGACGCGACAGCGGGTTTTCTGCTCGACGGTTTCCCGCGCACCATCGCCCAGGCGGTGGCGCTCGAGGAAATGCTCCATCGACGCGAGCTGGCCCTCGATGCGGTGGTGCTGATCGATGTGGAGGATGACGAACTGCTGCGCCGGATCACGGGCCGCTGGCTCTGCCGCGAATGCGGCCGGGATTACAATGCCGCGCAGAGCGGTTCGGTTCCCGAACAGTGCCCCGCCTGCGGCGGCGAGATCTACCAGCGCGAGGACGATCGGGAGGAAACGGTCCGCAACCGGCTCGAGGTCTATCGCGCCCAGACCGCTCCGCTCGTGGAGTACTACGGGGGGAAGGGACTGCTGGTCAAAATCGACGGTCACGGGGAACCCGAAGAGGTTTCCCGGCGCATGATCGCCGTACTGGAAAAGATCTGACGGCGGATGATTTCGATCCGTTCGGCAGAGGAGGTCGCGCTGCTGCGTGAAGCGGGCCGGGTGGTCGGCCGGGCTCACGAACTGGTGCGCGAGCTCATCCGTCCCGGGCTGCGCGGTGACGAGCTCGATCGCGAGGTCGAGACCTTCATCCGGGATAGTGGCGGACGGCCGGCCTTCAAGGGCTTTCAGGGCTATCCGGCCGCCATCTGCTTCAGCCTGAACGAACAGGTCGTTCACGGCATCCCGGGGCGCCGCGCGATCCGGGAAGGCGATGTCGTGAGTGTCGACATCGGGGTGGAGTTGAACGGGTACTACGGAGATTCGGCCTGGACGTACATCGCCGGGGAGGATCTCCAGGACGCTGCGGAACTGCTGAGCGTGACCGAAGAAAGCCTGTTCAAGGGCATGGCCAAGGCTGTCGACGGCAATCGCCTCTTCGACATCGGACACGCCGTGCAGACCTGCGTGGAGTCGCGCGGGTTCAGCGTGGTGCGCGAGATGGTCGGACACGGGATCGGCACGCAGATGCACGAGGAACCGCAGATTCCGAACTACGGGCCGCCGGGGAAGGGGCCCCTGTTGAGGTCCGGCATGGTCTTTGCCATCGAACCGATGGTCAATCAGGGCACCCACGAGATCGTGACCCTGAAGGACGGCTGGACGGCGGTGACGCGGGATGGCAGTCTCTCGGCCCATTTCGAGCACTGCCTGGCGCTCACCGACGGCGAGCCGCAGATACTGACGCTCCCCTGAGGGAGCTGTACCTCTGCGACGGAGGTTGTTTTGGCGAAAGAGGAACCGATCCTGGTCGAAGGTACGGTCCTGGAGCCGCTGCCGAACGCCACCTTCCGGGTGGAACTCGACAACGGCCACGAGGTTCTGGCGCACATTTCGGGCAAAATGCGGATGCATTACATCCGTATCCTGCCCGGTGATCGGGTTCAGGTCGAACTGTCACCGTACGACCTGAGCCGGGGACGGATCACCTACCGCTACAAGTAGCGCAACAGCAGGTGACGGAAGAGGACAGCCATGAAAGTCAACAGCTCGGTCAAGAAGATCTGCGAGCACTGCAAGATCGTGAAACGCAAGGGCGTGGTGCGGGTGATCTGCAAGAATCCCCGACACAAGCAACGCCAGGGCTGAAACGGAAGATCTGAGGGAGACACGCAATGGCACGTATCGCCGGTGTCGATATCCCGCGGGACAAGCACGTCAGCATCGCGCTGACCTACATCTACGGGATCGGGCGAACGACCGCCCGTAACATCTGCCAGGCCGCCGGGGTGGATCCGACCGCCAAAGTCCAGGATCTGTCCCCGGAGGAGGTCGCCGCGATCAGGGACGACATCCAGACCAACCGGAAGGTAGAGGGATCGCTGCGCGCGGAGGTCAACATGAACGTCAAGCGGCTGATGGATATCGGCTGCTATCGCGGACTCCGCCACCGGCGGGGTCTGCCAGTGCGCGGACAGCGTACGCGCACCAACGCCCGTTCCCGCAAGGGCCCCAAGGGGAAATTCGGTCGCCGCTAGGTTCGCGGGCGACCAGATCTGTTCAGAAGGAGTACGCAGGTGGCCAAACAGGCAAAGAAGAAGGCCAAGGGACGACGCAAGACCAAGAAGGTCGCCGAGGCCAGAGGGATCGCCCATATCAAGGCAACCTTTAACAATACCAACATCACCATCACGAACGATAACGGCGATGTGGTCTGCTGGGCCACACCGGGCACAGCCGGGTTCAAGGGGAGCCGCAAGTCCACTCCCTTCGCGGCCCAGATGGCGGCCGACAAGGTGGCCAAAGAGGCCCTGGCGGCCGGTGTTCGCAGCGTCGAAGCATGGGTCAAGGGACCGGGCTCGGGACGCGAGTCGGCGGTCCGTTCACTGCAGGCCGCGGGGCTCGAGATTACGGCCATCAAGGACGTGACGCCCATCCCGCACAACGGCTGCCGCCCGCCGAAGCGGCGTCGGGTCTGAGGAGAGGGGAACGAGGCGATGGCACGTTATACCGAATCGGTCTGCAAACTCTGCCGCCGGGAGAGCATGAAGCTCTTTCTCAAGGGCGAACGCTGTGTCAGCGAGAAGTGCGCTTTCGAACGCCGCGGCTACCCGCCGGGTCAGCACGGCCCGAGCATGCGTCGGCGCAAACCGAGCGACTACTCGATCCAGCTGCGTGAAAAACAGAAAGTGAAGCGGATTTACGGCATCGGTGAAGCCCAGTTCCGTAACTACTTCACACGGGCCGCCCGGGCCAAGGGCACCACCGGCGAGGTCCTGCTGCTGATGCTCGAAACCCGCCTGGACAACGCCATCTACCGGCTGGGCTTCGCTAGCTCGCGACCGCAGGCCCGCCAGATCGTCCGGCACCGTCACATCATGGTCAACGGGCGCATCGTGGACATACCCAGCTACCAGGTCAGGCCGGGTGACCAGATCGAGATCAAGGAGCGTTCGCGCTCGCTCGATGTCATCCAGGAAGCGCTCAAGCATTTCGGCCGCCGGGGGGAGCCCAGCTGGCTGACCCTGGACAAGGCCAAGATGTCGGGGCAGGTCGTCGAGGCGCCGACGCGTCTGGACGTCGATCTCGACATCAACGAACAGCTCATCGTGGAGCTCTACTCGAAGTAATCGCGACGTGAAGAGGGGAGAGGCTCTCCCGCCACATCGATTATCGAAGGGTGACCGCTCAATGAAGTGGAAGAACCTCACGATGCCCGAGGGCATCGAATGGAACAACAAGACGCTCACGCGTACCTACGGTCGTTTCATCGCCGGACCGGTCGAGCGCGGCTTCGGGGTCACACTCGGCAATTCCCTGCGCCGGGTGCTGCTCTCGAGTATCCAGGGAGCCGCGATCACGTACATCAAGCTCGACGGAGCCCTGCACGAGTTCACCAGCATCGAGGGCATCCTCGAGGACTTCACCGATCTGCTCCTGAACCTCAAGGGTGTCAGGGTTGAGCTGGAGGTGGACGAGCCGGTGACGATCACGGTCGAGAAGTCGGGGGCCGGGGTACTGACCGCCCGGGATTTCCAGGTGGCGGATTCGTTCACGATCCACAATCCCGAGCATTACATCGCCACCCTCGACGAAGATGCCGATCTGAAAATGGATCTCACCATCGGCCACGGTCGCGGCTATACCCCGGCCGAGGATCTCGAGGATCCCGAACTGCCGATCGGCATGATTCCGGTCGACGCCATCTTCAGCCCGATCCTCAAGGTCAACTACGAGGTCGAGAACATGCGCGTGGGACGCCGGACCGACTTCGAACGGCTCGAGATGGAGGTCTGGACCGACGGTTCGATCGATCCCGAAATGGCGGTCAGCCATGCCGCCAAGATTCTCAAGGACCACTACCTCGTCTTCATGGCCTTCGAGGAAGAGCCCGAAGAAGAGGTGGCGGCCGAGGTCGAGGAAGAGAGCCTGAGGATTCACGAACTGCTGAAGATGCCGGTCGAGGAGCTGGAACTGAGCGTGCGCTCGGCTAACTGCCTGCGGGCGGCCAACATCAAGGCGATCGGGGATCTGGTCCAGAAGACAGAATCGGAGATGCTCAAGTACCGCAACTTCGGGCGCAAGTCACTCTCGGAACTGGCTGACATCCTGCACGAGATGGGGCTGCACTTCGGCATGGATATCTCCGCCTACGCTACCATCGAGAGTCCGACGGAAGAGGAGTAGACGATGCGGCACCGGGTCAAGGGACGCAAACTCAACCGTTCTGCATCCCATCGCAAAGCGCTGATGTCGGGTCTGGCGCAGTCGCTGTTCACCGAGGACCGCATTGTCACGACGCTGGCCAAGGCCAAAGAACTGCGCCCCTATGCCGAGAAGCTGATCACTCGGGCCAAGCGGGGCGATCTGCACAGCCGCCGGCTCCTCACCAGGCACCTGAAGCGTAAAGAGGTCGTCGACCGGCTGATGCACGACGTCGCGCCCTCTTTCGCCGATCGCAACGGGGGTTACACGCGGATCGTCAAACTCGGCTTCCGCAAGTCCGACGCTGCCGAGATCGCTCTGATCGAGCTGGTGGGACGCGGCATGCAGGACGAATAAAATCGCGATCATCCACAGACTGAAGGCGATCGGAATCAACCGCGAGGTGGTGGTGCTGAGCCTGGCTCGCACCGCCGACGCCTTCTGCAATTCCCTGCTGATCGTTCTCATACCGCTGTACGTGATCCGCATCCCCCGCGGGCCGCTCTTCGAGACCGTGCCCGAGCTTACCCTGGTCGGGATCGTCATCAGTCTTTCGGGATTCACCTACGCCCTGATGCAGCCGCTGGCGGCTGGCCTGGCCGATTCGAGCGGCCGGCGCAAACCCTTTATTCTCGCCGGTCTGGGTCTGCTGGCCCTCGTGACCCTGCTCTTCATTCCCGCCCGCAGCTATACCATGCTGCTTGTGCTACGCATGCTGCAGGGGCTCTCGATCGCTTTTACCATCCCGACCGCCCTGGCTCTGATCAACGATTATGCCGACCGGGGCAGCCTCGGCGGCTCGATGGGGGTCTTCACGACGGCCCGCATGATCGGCTTTGCGCTCGGGCCCCTGGTGGGTGGGGTCGTCATGGAGACGGTCTCGTTCGCGGCGGCTTTCACGGTCGGGGCGGCCGGAGCGGTAGTGAGCCTGATTCTGGTCTGGCGCTGGGTGCCGGAGGTGCGGGCTGAGGAAGAGACGATCCTGTTGCCCTCCCCGACGGCCGGGGCGGATCGGCACGCGGTTCCGCCGCTGGCTCTCTCGCCGGTTTCCGATACCGAGGCCTGGGCGGGCACCGAGGCCGCTGTTGACACTGAAGAGTCAGCCGGACTCGACCCGGACCGGATCAGGTGGGTCATGCGCCAGCTCTACCTGCTGGGCGCGGCGGTCTTCGTCATGGCTCTCTCGGTCGGGCTGATCAGCGCGCTGGAGACCGAATTCAATCGCCGTCTGGCCCAGAACGCCATCGGCTTCGGGGTCGCATTTTCGATGCTAACCGTGGCCCGGCTCATATTCCAGATTCCGCTCGGACACCTGAGTGACCGGATCGGGCGCAAGGGCCTGATCGTGTGGGGGATGCTCCTGATGGCTCCCCTGACCCTGCTGCAGGGTCTTGCTCCGACCACGCTGCTGCTCTCGATCGACCGCTTCCTGCTCGGGGCGGCCTCGGCCATGATCGTCGGCCCCGTCTACGCCATGGTCGCTGATCGCGGCATTCCCGGCCGGACGGTGCGGCAGATGAGTATCCTGACCATCGCCTTCGGTCTGGGAGTGGCGGCCGGGCCTCTGCTGGCCGGGATTCTGGCGGGGGTGAGCAGTTTCGAGATGCCCTTTGTCGCAGGGGGGATCCTGAACGCCCTGGCGGGTCTGATCGTGCTGCTCTTCATCCGCGAGTCGCTGCCGGCCCGGGTTACGCCGGCCGGATCGGCGAGCGTCAGGGGCGCAGTTCCTGCCAGCGCACCAGGCGGTAGCGGTCGCCGTAGCGGCCGAACGTGATCCGCAGGGTCTTGTGACGGATCCATTCCCCTTCGGCCAGACCCCTTCCCGAGCGCCAGTACGGTGAAAGAGTCGTCGGCTGCACCCCGAACGAAACCACGGCGATGAAACCGTCGGGGGCGGTCCGCTCCACCTCGAGAGTTTCGATCTCCCATCCCCCGAGCCGGTACTCATCCACGATCCGGTCGTCGGTATAGACCTCGAGGTGGGTTGAGAAAAGGGTTCGGGCGATCTCTTCGTACGAGAGATCGGTTGCGTCCCGGAGCGAGGGGTGGAGCAGGGGGTGAGTGCGAGGATCCACGTCACCGCCGGTCAGGGCGTCGATCGGTGTGACCGGGGTCCGGTAATCGCCGATTGGATCGAGGCGTTCGGGCCCGGCGGGAGTGATCTCGATCGGGGCGGGGGTCAGAGTGAGTGTCCGGCCCGCGAATTCCGCCGCCGCGAACCGATCCCGCTCCAGGGTGGTGCCGATGGCGCGGAAGAAACCGAAGAGGTCCTCTCCCACGGCGATGCTCATGTCTTCGATCATCTCGTCCCAGGTCAGCCGCCGGTCGGGTTCGGCCTGCCAGCGGGTGTGCTGGACCCAGCGCCAGCGCGGGTACCAGGTGGTGCCGTAACGGTCGTCGAGTTTCTGCCAGGCCCACCAGAGCTTGGTCCAGTCCCGGCCCTTGCCCCACTCCTGCTGCAGTTCGGCGGGGTCGTCCGCCAGGTCGAGAGCACTGCCGTCGGGATCGAAGTCGAAGAGCCGGTTCGGTTCCTTGCCTGGACCGCCGTAGAGAATGTCGATCTTGCCCTGGAACCAGCCGGCGTGGGCTTCACCCCGATTGCCGATCGGGATCTGCCCCGCCGCCGCGCCGGTGTCATTGAGGGGGCCGCTCATGGTATGGGCCAGTTCGTGGGCGTAGATCGAAATGACCCCGGCGCTCTCGATGCTGATGATGCCCACTTCCTTCGGCTCGTAGACATTCACCGCCCAGCCGCCTCCACCGCCGGCCGAGAGAACCAGGTAGAGGGGCTCGTCGGCCTGTGGGGAGGGGAGCCAGGCGCGGAGCTGGGCCTCGACCGCGGGCAGTTCCTCTTCGACGGTGCGGAGCAGTTCGGACTTCTGGTTGGCGGCATAGAGGACCGTGATCGGGCCGATCTCCCGGGTCAGGCCGGGGTAGATGGGACCGCCCCCCCAGGCCTCCTGCGGCAGGGCCGGGCTGCCGCCGACCGGCACGTGGTTCCCGGCCGCCCACTTGACCGCTCCCGCCAGGCGGTTCTGCCGTCTTTCGACTGTGGCCTCAGGCGTCTCGCGATCCCACTGGACCAGCCGCATCGAAGAATAGAGAACGACCCGGCCCCGCCCCAAGGTGCGCCGGATCCTGATCGGCCAGCCGCCGTCGCTCGAGCGCAGGACCTGCCAGTCGGGGCCGTGCACCAGGACCGGCACGGGCCGGCCGTTGACCGTGTCGGTCGCGGCCGACAGGCGGGCGTCCAGTTCGGGGAAGAAAGCCGCCAGCGGCAGCCGCTCGATCTCCGCTTCCGACAGACTCCGGTTGCCGGGAATGATCACCAGCCCGCCCCCGGCACGCACGAAGCGGAGCAGGGCCGTGATCTCGGCCTCGGTGTACTCCTGGCAGTCGGCCGAGCCCTGGGTGGTGATGACAACGTTGAACTCCGGGGCGGGAACGCTTCCGAAGGGGCGCTCGGAACCCTGGCCGAGACGCACCCGCAGGGGGGTGCCGGGTTCGAGGACCCGGTCGAGAGTTTCCTGGCTCCCGCTCACCCGCAGCCCGCGCTCCCGCAGCACCGGCGGCAGGTTCCACATGGTGAAGAACTTGGCGTCGTGGGCCAGATCGAGCAGAACGTTGATGCCGGTGTCGGCCTCGATCTGCTGTTCGGGCAGCAGTACCTCCTGGGCGCACACCGGGTAGTGAAAGGCGGGGAATAGTGCTCCGATCAGGAGCAGGAGAACGATGCGAAGTCGGGTTCTCATAGCAGTCACGATCATACTGTCATCCCGTACTGAAACCGATCTCCCCGCGTCCGACTGTTCTTACATACATACGAAGGCTCTACAATCCGGCAAAGTAAAGAACTGAACTCGCGCGTGTGGCCGGGCGTCCGGGAGATATGGTAGAATGAGGATGTGCTGAAAGCCGTCCGCCCCGGCACGTATTAATAACAGAAGCGGACCCAGGAACGAAGGAGGGTCCTTATGCGCTTCGCCCATTACGGTCCCCGCGGTCGCTTCCGGAGCGAGAAAGCCACTCCCTACGGCTCTGATCTGCCCGTCATCGGAGCAGGATTTATCGTCGTGATGACGGTGATGTTCTTCATCGCCTGGCTTTTTCCCGCCATGATGAAGAGGTGGCATGAACTGCCGGCACGTATCGGATCCAGGAGACCTGATTATCCGCAGGTTGCTCGCGAAACCGGAATCGAAGGTGAAGTCTGGGTACAGTTTACTCTCGATCGGAACGGTTTTGTCTCTGATCCACAGATCGTGAAGAGCACTCCGTCAGGCGTTTTCGATACCGCTGTGATGGGTATGCTGGCGACGACCGTCTATCGTTCCGATCCCAATTTGCCTCGGGAAGCGATCAGACTCGTCACCATGATCCAGCGCTTTCAGATCCGCGATCCCGATCATCCCGGTGAATATCGCTACCCCATGATGTTCGAAAGGATCGTCTACGGCCGGTTCGATCGACCCCCGGAATGCGTAGCTCGAACCGAACTCGTTCTTCCCCGGGATGCAGGTTGGAATGAAAGGCCGCACGCGCGATTTGTCGAGGTCGAGGACATACGCGAACAGTGGTTCGAGACTCTCATCACCTTCACGGTGAATGAGACCGGCCGGGTCGTGGATCCGGTGATTCATCGGTTTTTCAACCACATGCTCGGCCCGGCCCACAGACGTGCGATCCGGATGAATGCCCTGCAATGGCAGTACGAGCCCGCTTACCGGAATGGGGAGCCGGTATCGGTTACCGTTACCCAGCGTATCGACCTGAGCGATTATCGGGATATTCTCCGCCCCGGTGGCTGACAGGTCTCCTTTGGTTGCCTATCTTCTCTTTCCGTTTCTGTGATTGACCGGTGA
>CAZNUA010000045.1:2759-8594 GCA_964576115.1 uncultured Gemmatimonadota bacterium | reverse complement strand
AAACTCAGGCCTGATGCCCGAACTCCCCGAAGTCGAAACGGTCGTCCGGGGTCTGCGGCCTTTTCTCACCGGTCGCACCATCAGCCGGGTTGAGAACCGGGCTCCGGCCGCCTCGGTCGTCATCAGTCCGACTCTTACAGGGCGGATCCTGGAGGAGATCCTCCCCGGTCGCACGGTTCGGGCGGTATCCCGGCGGGGCAAGAACATCCTGATTGCCCTCGATGGCGCTCTCACTCTCTGGGTCCATCTGAAGATGACCGGCCGCTTTCGACTCATTCCAGCTGACGAACCGGTCGACAAACACGATCTGGTTCTGGTTGATTTCGAACCTGAGGGTAATGACCGGCCAGGATCAGAGGGCAGGGAGGGACCGGGGAACGACCTGCAGCTGCGTTTCCACGACTACCGGCGCTTCGGCCGGCTGAGGCTTTATCCTGATGATGAGCTGTGGGATCAGCCCGGACTGGCCGAGCTGGGACCCGAGCCGATCGAGATGTCGGGTGAGGAATTCGCCGAACTCTGCCGCACCCGGCGGCGCATGATCAAGCCGACCCTGCTCGATCAGACTTTCATCGTCGGGATCGGGAACATCTATGCCGATGAAGCTCTCTTCACCAGCCGGATCCATCCCATGCGCCGCACGAACGGAATCGCCCGGCGCAAGCTCGTCGAACTGCACACTCACCTGCGGGATCTGCTCGTCCGTTCGATCGAGTTAGAGGGGACGACCATCATCAACTTCGCGGGTGCCGAGGGACGGAGCGGATCGTTCCAGTCCTTGCTGCAGATCTATGGCCGGGAGGGTGAACCCTGCCTGTGTTGCAGTCAGCCCATCCGCCGCATCATCGTCGGCTCACGCTCATCGCACATCTGCCCGCGCTGTCAGCGCCGGCGCTGAAACCTCACCTGATCGTCAGCGGACCGATCTCTAGGCGACGGGCGGCGGCGGCCAGTTCGGTATCAAGGGTGACCAGCGGAGCCCCCGATTCCCGGCTCAGCCAGAGAAAGGCGGCATCGTAACTGGACAGGCCCGACTCCAGGGTGAGGGCGACGAGCCGATCGAAGGGAATGTCGAAGAACACCAGGGCGAGCTGTCCCACCAGGCTGCATATGTCGCGCAGCCGGTGCTGATCGGGATGGGCGAGAAGCTTCCTGGACGCGACATTCGCCAGCTCGTACCGGAGCAGGGCGGGGGCGATCAGGGGCCGGTCATCGACGGTCTGCCAGATCGCCTCCCCCTGCGGTTCGCCGAAGAGAACGGCGGCCAGAGCCGAGGTGTCGATGACGACCGGACTAGCGGGCATCACGATCTTCTCTGATCATCTGCACCGACTCACCGGGAGTGCTGATTCCGTACGATGCGATCTTCTCGCGGATCATCCCCAGAGTCAGCGTACCCTCCTCCTGCAGAGCCTGCTCGAGGATGACCATCAGTTCGCCCTGTAGCGAGCGATGGGCCTGTTTCGCACGTCGGCGCAGTTTCTCGACCAGTTCATCGGGCACGTTCTTGATCGACAGATTCACGGGCATGGCGGCAGCTCCCGGGGTTTCGCAGGAATTCCATTTCTGCTTCATTATAGATTCATAATGAATCTTCTGCAAGATCGGCTGATGTATCCCAAATCACCGTAATTGGTTGTCCCTCCGGTCGATGGCATTGGATTCATGCCCGGGCAGGAGTCTGCCGCCCGTTCTGCAGGGTTCTGACCGGCCCATAATAATTTTAGAAAACTCTGAAATACTCCTGGAAGAATGCGCAGAATGCCGTATATTGTTGTGTGAAAGCACGACGTTGAAGCAGTACCGGACGGCATGTCAATAACAGGCACCGGGGTGAACGTCTTTGCCCGGGTGTTTTTTTTATGTCTCGCCTGGAACAGTTAGACGTTGAGAGAATGACCGGTCAGGCGACCGGTCGGCACACGTGAGCCGGAAGGCTCGGAACAAAGGGAAATATCAGTAATGACACAAGGTACAGTGAAGTGGTTCAACGACTCCAAGGGGTTCGGATTCATCACCCTCGATGACGGCTCCAAGGACTGTTTCGTCCATCATTCAGCGATCCAGGGCGACGGCTTCCGCAGTCTCTCCGAAGGCGACCGCGTGGAGTTCGACGTCGTGCAGGGCGAAAAGGGCCCATCGGCTGAGAACGTGACCAGGGTCTGACGACCTGATCACAGACAGGTACTGAAAACGCCTCTCCCGGCGAGAACCGGGGGAGGCGTTTTCCATTCTCACCTCTACCCCCATATACCCGATCGCTGAAACGGATCCCGGGCTGTGAGGTCGGTAAAGACACTGTCAGACCTCGGTTCACGCCGATAATCCCGGAAACAACAGGGTTTCGAGGGAGTATATTAGGGTGCGACTCGCCGGAAGAGACCCGTCTTGCCATTCTTGAATCCTGAGAGGACTTCATGAGACGGACCGCCAGGGGATTCATTCTGGTTCTGCTCTGCTTCAGCACGATCGCCTGCGGCTCGACGCCCGACACCTCGGCGCCGGGCCATACCTTCGAGCAGTGGGAAGAGGGCGGTGTCGTCACAGCCCTCTCCTCTGCCGTTCCGAAGTACGAAGGTGAACTCTTCACGTACGAGCCGTGGTATATCCTGCAGGAGGACGAACGCGAAGAGTCGCTTCTCGTCCGCCCCGAACCCGGCACGCTCGACGAGCGGGGTTTTCTGTTCGTACCCGACTCCTCACCCTCGGACTGGCCGTCGGTTTCACGGATCGCGGTGTTCGACACCTCGGGGATCTTTCAGTTCGCTTTCGGTCAACCGGGGCAGGGACCCGGCGATATGCGGCACCCGCAGATCAACGACATCAGGGATGGAGTGATCGAGACCTTCGACCTGGTCGGACAGCATCGCCTGACACGGTACCGGATCGATGGGGGGCTGATCGATGTCGAGACCCTGCCGGCACCGCCGCCGGGCTGGCGGACGGCCTTCTGCCGCCGTCTTTCCGATGGTCGGTTCCTGTGGATCCTCGGCCGGACCACTGCCGGAGAGGGGGCCCGTTCCCTGAGGTACCGGGCCGCGGCGTACAGTGCCCAATGGGATTCGCTCTGGAGCGCGGATGGGGAAGAGGTCGTCGAGGCGCTCCGGGTGGAGTTTTTCTGGAACGAAACTCAGGGCGCGATCTTTTCCCGTATCCCCTTCGGACCCCGGTCGCATTTTGCCTGTCACGACCGGTTCGGTCTGCTCCTGACCACCGGAGAAGAGCCGGTTCTCGATATCCACGGTATGGACGGCCGGCACCGCCGCCGGATCCGGGTCGATCTGCCTTCCGAACCGGTGACGGCGGCGGACCGAACGGCCTTTGAAGTCCCCACAGTCGAGGCTCTGGAAACGGCCACCGGGATCGACCGTGCATGGCAGAAGGCTCTGCTGGAGAATCTCGTCTATCCCGAATACAAAGCCTACTGGGGAGAGGATGAGGGCGGCACGATCGAGATCGACGACGCCGGTCGTATCTGGGTCCGCATTCCGGTCTTCATCGAGAGCCAGGAGGGGAATGAGCCCCCCGTCCTGTACCGCGTTTTCAGCCCCGAGGGCGAATACCTCGGGATCACCCGGCTTCCCCCCGGAAGCAGGCGGGGAATGACGAAACTGACGCGCGGCTGTCTGGTGCAGGTGGAAGAAGATCGGGAAACAGGTGCTAAAAAAGTGGTCGTGTACCGCATCAGGACAACTGTACCGCCAGGGAGCTCGTCCTGACCGGTCAATCTTCCGGCTGATTTCCTTCGGCCTCCGGTCCCGCCGACATCATCTCGGCCGTCAGGGTCCGGAAGCGCAGGATGTGTACCGTCACCCCGATCCCGATGATGGCCAGCATCACCTGGAGTGCCAGCCCGTCAACGACGACGACGATGGCATATCCGAGGGCTCCCCAGAGCAGTGCCAGGGTGCCCACCTTGGTGCGCAGGGGCAGAGCGTGATATTCCCGGTAGTTGCGGATGTAGGGGCCGAACCAGCGGTGGGTGATCAGCCAGCGGTAAAGGCGCTCGGAGGAACGCAGGAAGCAGGCCGCGGCCAGAAGCAGGAAAGGGGTGGTCGGGAGCAGGGGGACGACGATTCCCACGATCCCGAGGATGACCGCGACCAGGCCGCAAACGGTCAGCAGGGTCGTGCGCAGAGGATTTTTCCGCAGCGGCACGACCAGCGAGCCCGTATCAGTCCAGCTGTGAGAACTTCATAATCGTCGGGCCGACCAGCTTCTCGTAGTCGGCCCAGGCCATCTTGACCAGCAGGGTGTGACTGCCGGCGTTGAAAGCGATCTGCTCGTCCTCGGCCAGAGTCTCGGCGGCATAGACCACCATGTCATACAGGTTGCCGAAGGGCGGCATGGCCCCCGGCTCGCAGTCCTCGAACCTGTCCTTGAACGCATTCTCGTCGGCCAGTGCGACCTTCTTGGCGCCGATGGCTTTCTTCAGCTGTTTCAGGTCGATCTGGAAGGTGGCGGGCAGAACCGCCATCGCCATCTCACCGTCGACCGTGATGATCACCGTCTTGGCCAGCTCGTGTCCGCTGACATGAGCAGCAGCGGCAATCTCCTGGGCGGTAATGGCCTCTTCATGGCGGATGGTCTCGTAGCTGATTCCGTTGATATCCAGGAATTCGATCAATGTGTTCTTCTTCGCCGGCATCTGAACACCCCCTCGCGCCAGGGTGGATCTGACCGGGTCATTGTAGCCGAAAGAGCGAGCGGCGGGAAGGGTGTGACAGGGGCGTACAACGGCGGCCGAAGGGCAGCAGCCGTCGGGCTGCCCTTCAGACCAGCCGGAGTATCTCCAGACGGGAGGTGTCGACCGCAGCCCGGTCGTCGAGTTTAGCCAGTGCGGTAGCGATCTCGGCCCGCAGGCGGGAACGCAGTCGGGGATGCAGGGCCAGCCAGGGGCGCAGGCGCAGATCGAAACCGAAATCGGCGGCATCGAAGCCCAGTTCGCCGAATCCGGCAATGAAGGCGGGCACCTCGTGGATGTTCTGGCGCACGATGGTCATGTGGGCCCGGATCTCGATCCCGGAGCCGGCCGCAGCGCGGGCGCTGTGCAGCCGCTCGAGCGAGCGCATCACCCGCGTCCACTCCGAGCCCCGGTTGATAAGTTCGTGGGTGGCGGGGGTGGCGGCGTTGAGCGAGATGTAGACGAACTCGGAGTGTCGGGCGATCTTCGCGGCCCACTCTTCGGTCATGATGGTGCCGTTGGTCAGGAACGAGATCGGTATGCCGGCGGCGGCGACGTGATCAAAGTAGGTCTTCGCCTCCGGAATGAAGAGCGGCTCGCCCCCCTGAATCTCGACGCTTTCGAAGGGGGTGAGATCGACCCGGGCCGTCAGGGCCTCCAGATCGATGACCTCGCGGCTGGACGAATCCTGCCAGCACATGATGCAGTCGATGTTGCAGGCCTCGCCGAAAAGGACCTTGAGCCGTTTCAAGTCTGCATAAGCGATCTCGTCACCGATTCCCCCGGGAGGCTCGGCGGCCCGCTCGGCGGGGGAGAGCAGGGTGCAGTGCCGGTAGCAGCTCAGCCGTCCCTGCAGGGCCCGGCGCCGGTGGCCCCTGATAGCGGCGCCGTTGACGATCTGGTCGAGCGGCAGTTCGAGAATCGAACCCAGCACAGCCGGTTTGTTATGACAGCAGGAGAAGACCCGACCCTTCTGATCGATATAGACCTCATCCCAGAGGCGCGGGCACCAGGTCGAGCGGGCCACCGGGCGCCTACGCGTCCTGAGGCCGGACAGTGATCCGGCCCTGGCCGGGACCGGTGATCCGGCCGATGCGGGCGGCCGCCTCGACTCCGGCCGAGTGCAGAGCCTCGAGCAGGGCGTCGGCGGT
>CAZNUA010000045.1:0-2659 GCA_964576115.1 uncultured Gemmatimonadota bacterium | reverse complement strand
GTGCCCGATCAGACCGAACCCGGTCACATCGGTACAGGCGCTGACTTCGAAATCGGCCATGACCCGGGCCGCCTCACGATTCAGGGTGCTCATCAGGCGGGTGGCCAGGGCCACCCCGGCTTCGCTCGCAGCCCCGCGTTTGGCCGCGGTCGACATGATGCCTGTCCCGATCGGTTTGGTCAGGACGAGGGCGTCCCCGGGGAGCGCGGTCCGGTTGGTCAGGACCCGGTCGGGGTGCACGATCCCGGTGACCGCCATCCCGAACTTGGGCTCGGTGTCCTCGACCGAGTGCCCGCCCACGATCGGCACGCCGGCCTCGGCGGCCTTCTCCGAAGCGCCCTGCAGGATCTCCTCGAGCACCTCCTGCGGCAGGCGTCCGACCGGGAAGCCGACCAGGTTCAGGGCGAAGATCGGCTCGGCCCCCATGGCGTAGATGTCGCTCAGGGCGTTGGCGGTGGCGATGGCCCCGAAATCGCGCGGTGAGTCCACGATGGGAGTGAAGAAGTCCACCGTTTCGACGACGGCGAGCTCGTCGTTCAGGCGGTATACGGCGGCATCGTCGGCGGTTTCGGTGCCCACCATCAGGGCCGGGTGCTCGGCCCGCGGCAGCCGGGCCAGGATCTTCTCGAGCGTCTGCGGCCTGATCTTGCAGGCACATCCCAGACCGTGGGTGAAGCGGGTCAGTTTGACCGGTCCCTCGAGGGCGACCGGTTCGGCGCCGGTCTCGTCCTCCTCACCCGACGGGCCCCGCATACGTTCGATGACGCCGATGATGCGCTCGGCCGCCTCCTCGACCTCAGCCACGGTGGTGCTGCGGCCGGTGCTGAAGCGGATGGTGCCCATGGCGATCGCTTCGGGCACGCCCATGGCCTCCAGGACGTGGGAGAGCTGGATCGTGTCGGAGTGACAGGCGGCCCCGGGGGAAGCGCCCACATCGAAGAGTTCGTCGAGGATGCCGTTGGCTTCCAGATTGGGGAAAGAGATCGACAGGGTGTTGGGCAGGCGCAGGTCGGGGTGTCCGTTCACCCGGGCGTCGGAAAAGCGTTCGGTCAGCAGGGCCTGGAGTCGGTCGCGGCTCTCGGCCATGCGCCGGGAGTTGGCCTCCAGGTCGCGGGCCGCCAGTTCGGCCGCGGCTCCCAGACCCACGATCTCGAGCACGTTCTCGGTTCCGGCCCGCCGGCCCATCTCGTGCCCGGCGCCGACGATGAGCGGGGCCAGTTCGACTCCTCGCCGCTGATAGAGCGCCCCGACGCCCTTGGGCGCATAAAGCTTGTGCCCGGCGATGGTGTAGAGGTCCACGCCCAGTTCGGCCACCCGGGCCGGGATCTTGCCCACCGCCTGGGCTCCATCGGAGTGCAGGCGCACTCCGGCCGAGCGGACGATCCCGGCGATCTCGGCGATCGGCTCAATGGTGCCGACCTCGTTGTTGGCGTGCATGATGGTCACCAGGATCGTATCCGAGCGCAGGGCCGCCTCGACTGCGGCCGGATCGACGAGACCGGTTTCATCCACGGGCAGGTAGGTGACGACATAGCCTTCCCGTTCCAGGAAGCGGCAGGCCTCGAGCACGGCGGGGTGATCTACGGCCGAGGTGATGATGTGACGACCGCGCTCGCGCAGCGCCCGGGCGGTCCCCACGATGGCCAGGTTGTCCGATTCGCTTCCTCCACTGGTGAAGATGATCTCGTCGCGCTCGCAGCCCAGCAGGTCGGCCACCTGGCCGCGGGCTCGCTCGACCGCGGTGCGGGCCTCGATCCCGAAGACATGCGTGCTGGAGGGATTGCCGTAGATCCCGTCCAGGAAGGGGCGCATCGCCGCGGCCACGTCGGGGGCGATCGGGGTGGTGGCGTTGTAATCGAGGTAGATCGGATCGGGCATCGTCATTCCTCTGCTTTTCCATCCGAACCTGTATCCGTGCTCTCCCCTTCTTGCCGACGGGGGAAAGCACCCAGGTCGGCGAGCCGCCGGCGGGCCTCCTCGGCGTCGGGACCCTCGGGAATCTTCCAGAGCAGACCCTTGTAGACGTTCACGGCCCGGTCGGGATGACCGGTCACAACCCAGTCGCGACCCAGGGCGAGAGCGGTCTCCATCCAGAGCCCTTCCGGGGTGCTCTCGATCCGCAGCAGGCGGCTGCGTTCTTCGGCGACCCGGGTGCGATCGTCGAACTGCTCGAGCAGGATCTCCACGATCCGCAACTGCGCCCGCCAGTCGGTGGGTACGGCCGCCACGGCGGCTGCGAACCAGTCGAGGGCACCCTCGAAGTCCTGGCGCTGGTACAGAGCCTCCCCTTCGCTGTGGGCCGGTTCGCGCAATTTCCCCTCGGGCCAGAAGAGCTGACCGGCGAACTTATCCATGATGCGGTCGACCTGCTCGTGGAAGATGACCCCGATAACCGGCATGAACAGACCGAGGATGTGCATGACCCGGGCTAGCTTGTGGGAGCCGGCATACGAGGCTCCGAAGCCGAAGATCTGGAAAGCCAGAAATCCCCAGCCGCCGAACCAGATAGCCCAGCGCCAGCGCTCGTAAAAGTCAAAGGAACGGTCTTTGGGACCGCGCCGCCGTCGCTTTCTCACCTTTTCTCCGGGCTGTTCCGTATCCGCCATGGAACCGAACCCTCCTTTTCAGGCCCACTCGAATCCGTACATTATGCGTGATG
>CAZNUA010000044.1:8567-29675 GCA_964576115.1 uncultured Gemmatimonadota bacterium | reverse complement strand
GAGGAAAGTTAGAAGAACGCAGTCGGCGTGACAGCCAGCTTGCAGAACTGGGGAAGACTACAGCTTCGATTCTTCATGAGATCAAGAGGCCGATATCGCGGATCATGATGACTGCGGAGTACTGTGTTGAATCTCAAGCTGATGTAGATGAGAAGGAAGAGTTCAGGAAGTGCCTCGAATGGTCGCGGGAGGTCGGAGATATAACCAAGTCATTACTATCAAACATTTCTGGTCAAATATCGCGTGAAAAAGTCCAGGTGCGAGACCTTGTGTCACAAGTATGCGATCTTATGAGGGAGAAATACCCGGATCGGATTCGTCTGGGATTCGAGGAACCAAAGAACTTTGTGGCTGAATGGGATGCCCAGAGTATTTCCATGGTGCTGGCAAACCTGATAACGAACTCCCTCGAAGCAGGTGATGATACCATCGTCGATGTGCGTGTTGCTGTGAGGCAGAGCAAGGGAACGTTCAAACGAGAGAAAGGCTCAGCTCAGATTACGATAGCTGATTCAGGTCCGGGATTGCCGGCGGTTGAAACTGAACGTCTCTTCGATCCCCTGTATTCCACCAAAGAAAGCGGATCGGGGGTAGGTCTGTTCGTCGCCAAGCAGATCGCGCTGGCCCACGGAGGCAACCTGAGTGCCCGGACCATGCCGCATGGCGGAGCAGAATTCACCCTGCAACTGCCGCTCTATGCATAGCTGTCCCCGTCTTCTGAGGTCTGTGCCCGGTTCCCCCGTATCCGACGTCAGTAGGCTGTTCTATTATGGGACCGCGTAGCCCTGAGATCTGGAAGCCGCAGTCCGGCAGGCATTGACACTACAGCGTGTGAAGGGTATCGGCGGCAGTGAAGATCAATCGTGTAAAAGCACTCAAGGGATCCTGTTCGCTCGCGGTCGATCAGCTGGCATATCAGTGCGCTCTGGTCACCTCGGCTCTCTGTAACGGTGAATCTGCAATCAGCGGAAACGCTCCCGGAGGATTTGTCGAGCGTACTGTCTCCGCCCTGCAGAGTCTGGGAGTGGCGATCGAATATTCACCCGACAGCGGTCCTACTTTTATCAATGGCCGGGGTTTCCATGCTCTTGGTGCCGGCCTGCAGGAGCTGGATGGTCCGCTTGCATGCGGCAGTTCCGAACTGACGGTCAATCTGCTGGCCGGGATAGCGGCCGGTCTGGAGGGAGAGGTGACCCTGACCGGTGACGGCTACCTCAGTCGTCAGAAGTTCACCCGGCTGGCGGAAGCCCTGCGTCGCCTCGGTGCCGAGATCGAGCTGACTGAGGGTGACACTCTTCCGATGGTCGTGCGCGGCGGGCGTCTGGTCGGGGCCGAGGTTGTCAGCGGAGAACCCGATCCGGGTGTGAAGGCGGCAGTGCTGCTGGCGGCTCTTCGGGCCGACGGTGTAACCCGTTTCGTTGAGCCGGCCCGGTCGGCCGATCATATCGAGCGCATGCTGGCTCACTGCGGAGTGAGTCTGGAGAAAGAGGTGTCCGGGGGAGGGCGGGGTGAGTACGCGATCGAGGTCGCTCCCGTCGAGGAATTGCAGGCCTCCGCGTTCGATCTGCCCGGCGATTTCGGCAAAGCGCTCTACCTGGTTGTCGCAGCTCTCCTCCTGCCGGGTTCGGATCTGACCCTCCCCGGGATCGGGCTCAATCCCTCCCGTCGGGAAGGATTGAAGATCCTGCAGCGTATGGGCGGGCGTATCGAATTGCAGGATCGCCGCACGGTCGGCAGTGAGGTGAGAGGCGACATTCATGTCAGACGCACCAGGCTGCACGGTGTGGGGATCTCGCGCAGCACGGCGGCGTTGATTCATGAAGATATCCCTCCAATTGTCATGGCCGGGGCGGCGGCTGAAGGCGAGACCTACTTCAAGAATATCTCGATTCTGCGCGAGAAGGGAACGGATCGTATTGCAGCGCTGGTGGCCAATCTCAGGGCTCTCGGACTCGAGGTCGGAGAATCGCCCGACGGTCTGATATTCCGCGGCCGGCAGACGCTTGATGGAGCGGAGTTCAACAGTTTCGGTGATCCGCTGGTGGGACTGGCCTGCCACGTCTGTGCCCTGACCTGTCACGGTGAGAGCACGATCGCGGCCTATGACGCGGTGCGCCGATACTGGCCGGGATTCACGGCTCTGATTGAGACGCTGACAGTCTGAGGTTCAGACAGGAATCGGAACGGGTCGGGGTGACTTATCCTCAGACCAGATCTGCGACGGCCTCGATAAGACGTTCGATTTCCCGCTCGGTGGTGTAGCAGGCACAACCGGCTCGAACCAGACCTTCATCGGCCTTACCGAGTCTCTCAACCACGGTCATGGCGTAAAAATCACCATGAGTGAGGAAGAGTCCTTTTTCGGCCAGCAGAGCGACGACTTCACGGGATTCGGTGCCGGCAACGGTGAACGAGAGCGTGGGGGTGCGTGGAGTGCCCGGCTCGGGACCGTAGAGGGTCACGCCGTCGATCTGCTGCAGGCCGTCCCAGAGACGAGTGATGAGAGTGGTGCTGCGCTGGTGCAAAGCCTCGTACGTGGCGCTCAGTCTCTCCCGCCGCGAGTCCCCCGGTCCCAGAACAGCCAGGAAATCCACGATCGCAGCCGTACCGGCGACGCCTTCATGGATCTGGGTGCCGGTCTCGAAGCGAGCGGGAGCTTCGTTCGGGGCCGGTTGCAGCTTCGGTACGTCGAGTTCCTGCAACAGGTCGTGGCGACCCCAGAGAATCCCGACGTGAGGCCCGTAGAACTTGTAGGCGCTGCAGGCCAGGTAGTCGCATCCGATCGCCTGCACGTCGGCCAGAACGTGCGGGACATAGTGCACGGCGTCCACGAAGACCCGGGCTCCGGCGCTGTGGGCCATCGCGGTCGCGCGGGTCACATCGGTAATGGTGCCGAGGGCATTCGACGCCGCCCCGATCGCCAGCAGGCGGGTGTTGGGCCCCAGTTTGTCCTCGAGATCGGAGAAGTCGAGCCGGCCGGTGCCGGTATCGAAACGGACCATCTTCAGGGTAATGCCCCGCTCCTGCTCCAGGGCCTGCCAGGGACCGATGTTGGCGTGGTGGTCGAGTTCGGTGATGACGATCTCGTCACCCGGACCGTAGCCGCGTCCGAGAGCCCGGGAGAGATGGTAGGTAAGGGAGGTCATATTGGGACCGAAAGCGATCTCTTCGGGCCGGCCGTTGAGCAGGTCGGCGACCGCCCGCCGGGCCAGGGTGAAAACGGCATCGGTCTCGATGCTGGTCGGATAGGCCCAGTGCTGGTTGGCGTTATGGTGAAGCAGGTACTCGGAAACCGCCTCTACGACCTGCCGGGGCACCTGGGTGCCGCCGGGACCGTCGAAATACGCGACCGGATGGTCGTTGTGGATTCTTTCGAGAGCGGGAAAACTCTGCCGGATCGCTTCGACTGAAGCGACCATCCTGATATCGGACACAGCCTGTCCTCCTCAATAGAAGAAACGATAGCGATTGTCGACGATGTTCGCCTGCGCGCGCAATCCCCGTACCCATTCATTGAAGGCATTGGTGATCTGCTGGCGCAGCAGCCGGTCCCGCTCGCCGGCAATGATAGCGTCGAGCCCGGTTTCCTCGACTTCTAGGTGTTCCTTCACATAAAGGATATACCACTCGTTCTCGCCGCGGATCGGACCGGCGACTCCCCCGATCGGGGTGGTGAATGCGGCCGCAATGAAGGCAGGGTCGCGACCGACACCTGTCACGTAATCGTCGCGGCTGAAAGTCTGGGTGTCGGTGACTGTCAGGCTCTCCGCTTCGGCGATGGCGTTCAGACGCAGAGGAGCGGTTCGGATCTGTGCAGCCAGATCGGTTGCGAAAGATTCCAGGGCTTCGAGCTGTTTGACGTACAGGAGATCCTCGCGGATCTGGTCGCTGACTTCGGTCAGGGGTGTCACGCCCTCTTCGATCTTGTCGCGCACCTGAACCATGTAGTAAGCGGACTCGTGCTCCATGATGTCGGAAATCGTGCCGATACGGTTGGCAAAGGCGAAGTTGGTGACCGACTGTTCGAAGCCGATCCCGGGCACGAACCCGCCTCTGGTCACCGGGCCGGTCTGCTGGACCTCGAGCCCCAGCTGCATCGCCGCTGTCGTGAAATCATCGTCCTCCGCCATGGTCTGCAGCTGGGTCAGCAGGTTCTCGAGGCTGTCGAGAGTAGTCGATGAGGCCTCGTCGCGCAGCAGGATATGCCGCAGCTCACGCTCTTCGTTGTCGGTGCCGGCATCGCGGATCGAATCGCACTGGATGATGTGCCAGCCGAATTCGGTCCGGACCGGATCGGAGATACTCTTCTGGTCGAGTTCGAAGCCGGCGTCTTCGAAGGCAGAGACCATCTCGCCCCGACCGACCCAGCCGAGATAGCCACCTTCGGTTGCGGAGGGATCGTCGGAGTACTGCTGGGCGAGATAGTTGAAATCCTCGCCCTCTTCGAGCCGTTCGCGTATTTCGAGCAGTGTCTGCTGGATTTCCACCCGATCGCGTTCGCTGGCGTTCTTGTACAACAGAACGTAGTTCAGATCCACCTTGGGAGGTTGGGTGTACTCTTCCTGGTGGTTGTTGTAATAGCTTTCGATCTCCTGAAAAGTGACGGTGACGGTGGTATCGGGATGGGTGGTGGGATCGACCCGGACGAAATCGACCGCGACCTTCTCGTTGGTGAATATGTACGAAGCCCGGGCCTGGGCGTCGGAAACGACGGGGATGGCTGAAATGATATGCTCGAGTTTGACCTGCGGCAGGAAGGACCGGAGCTGTTGCTCGATACTGACCCAGAAGTCGGCATACTGGAAGTTGCGCATGGCTGCCTGGTACTTCTGCGGATCGAATACACCGTCGGTCTGGAAATCGGGGATCTGCCGCATGACTGACGGCGGGTTGTGCTGCAGCACGAAGACGACCTCCTGATCGCTGGTCGTCAGCCCCAGACGTTGCAGCTCCTGATTGACGAGAATCTGGTCCACCATCTGCTGCCAGGTTTGCTCCCGGATGTACTCGACCA
Organism: uncultured Gemmatimonadota bacterium; assembly: GCA_964576115.1. Classification (GTDB taxonomy): domain Bacteria; phylum Blakebacterota; class Blakebacteria; order Blakebacterales; family Blakebacteraceae; genus CAYSYY01. The sequence goes on along the minus strand of CAZNUA010000044.1, from coordinate 24,661 downwards.
TCGATTCGTTGAGATCCCGTCCCCCCGACTGCTCCCGCTGATACTGAAAATTGGCCTGCAGGGCGTTCTGGAACTCCTGGATCATGATCTTCTGTTTGTTGACCCGGCCGAGAACGGGACTGGCGCTGCCGCCGGAATAATCCATTCCCCAGGCGAAAACGATCGTGAGTACGAACGCGATCGCCACGATCCACATAATGGCTTTGGTCTGATTGCGCAGTTTCGTCAGCATTCTCGATTGTCCCCGGTGCCGGTGATGATGTACCGGACAGTAAGAAAATCCAATCGCGTCAAAATGCCCGACCAAAAATGATGCAGCAAGGACTTTCTCGGCTGCCTCCTCTACGTAACGCCTTGAAAATAAAGCACTTGACCCGTATTAACCCCGTTCTATCATACCGCCGGTTTTCGGGTACGGACGGGCCCGCCCCGCGACCGGGAGCGTCTGCTCGCAATCCTGCCCCGCAGGTACGTGTGCGCAGGGTAGGGCAACCCCAAGACGGCAGAGGAAGACGTGTGAAGAAACGGGCTCTTTTACCGGCATTCGCCGCCCTCCTGCTTCTGCTCCTCACCGGGGCGGGTGACAGCCGTCAGGAAGGTCTGCTGTGGCCGGCCCGGGCTCAGCCGGGAGTCACGTCGGCTTTCGGCGACTGGCGACCCGGCCACGTGCATGCCGGAGCCGATGTGAAAACCTGGGGCCGGGTCGGGGTGCCGATGCTGGCCGTGACTGACGGTTTCATCCGGCGCGTGCGGACCTCCCCCTGGGGTTACGGCAAAGCTCTCTATCTGCAGCTGGCCGACGGTCGGATGGCTGTCTACGGCCACCTCGACCGCTTTACTCCCGAACTGGATGACCGGGTCATCGATCGGCAACTCGACGAACGGACCTGGTCGGTCGATCTCTGGTTCGAACGTGACGAGTATCCTGTTTCCAGGGGCGATGTCATCGCGTACTCCGGGATGACCGGCACCACCGCTCCCCATCTGCACTTCGAGATGCGCAACGAGGCCAATGAACCCGTCAATCCCCTGACTTCCGGGCTCGAAATCGTCGATACGATCTCGCCCATCATCAGCTACCTCCTGGTCCGTCCGGTCGGTCCTGCAAGCCGACTCGAAGGTGACATCCGGGTTCGACGTTTCGGTCTGCAATCGACCGGTCGCCGCAGCTACCGTCTGCGTGGGCGTCCGGTCATCGAAGGCACTGCGGTTCTGGCCGTGAGCACCTATGACATGATGGACGGGGTCTGGAATCGCTTCGGGCCGTATCGTCTCGCTCTGGAGGTTGACGGTATCGAGCGGTTTGCGACCGCGTATGACCGCTTTGCTTACGAAAACACCGGGCAGATCGCTCTCGATCGGGATTACCGCTACATGGTACGCCAGGGCGCCCGGGCGCATACCCTGTATCGCCAGAGGGGGAACGAACTCGCTTTTTACGGTTCCTACGGGGTCGGTGAGGGCTATCTGACTCTGCAGCCGGGGGTGCACGAGATACGGATCAGTGTCAGTGACGCCATGGGGAACGAGACGACGCTGACCGGGGAGCTGCTCGTCAATTCGCCGCCGTTGCTCAGCTGGGACCGCAATGGCGCTCAGGCGGTCGAACGGATCCGTCCGCTGACCGGCGATCGGGCCGTCACGGTGGATCGACCGTTCCCTCCCACGGGTCGGATCGTCGATCCCGACGGCGACAGTATCACCCTCGCCGTCGAGGTTCGGCCGCTGGATGGTGCTTTTCCGGGTGACCAGCCCCGGGCGGTTCCGGAGCGCGGTGCCGATGAGCCATCCCTGCCCCGGTGGCAGGTGCTGGAGGCAGCGGCGGTTCGCCGGGCTGGCGGGCTCTTTACCCTCACGGCGACGATTCTGGACAGCCTGCACCGGATCGGCCCGCAGGCTCTGCGCGTGCGGGCCCGCGATTCCTGGGGCAGTGAAGTCGTGTCTGATCCGGTTCTCGTCGGTCATCCGGGCCATGCCTCCGGATCGCCTGGTGCCGTGCCGGCGGGCGAATCGGCGATCGCCCTGTCGATCGACCGCTACGAACGCTTTCTGATCCTCACGGCCCGGGTCGACGACCCTGTCCCGGGACAGATGCTCTTTACGGTTCGTCAGGGTGATTGTGATCCGATTCATCTTCACGGTACGCCCGAGAACGGCGATCGCTATCGAGCGGTCTATCCCCTGCAGCGATCCACCGGAGAGATGGTGGCGATATCGGCCCGCTGGGAGAACGTCTTCGGCGTCAGATGCGAGGCCGGGGGTGTGCGCCGGATCATCACTTTGCCTGCCAACGGCGAGGCGGTCCTGCGCAGCGAGGCGACCGGATTCACCGTCTCTTTCGGGCCGGGGGCGGTCTATGAGGATGCCTGGTTCGAGGAGACAGGCACCGAAACGGCCATAAGCAACGGCGATCAGGGACTGGTGGCTCTTTCCGCGGTCACACTGCTCGGGCCCGAGGATATTCTGTTCCGGGACGGGGGTGAGGTCTCGATTCCGCTGGATTCCCTGCCGGCCGGGATCGAATCCCGGCAGGTGGGGCTGTATACCCGCGGCGAACGCGAGGAGTCCGGAAACGGCGAGGGCACACGCTGGTTCTATCTGGGTGGGGAGCTGCGTGGCGGAGTCCTCAGAGCCGACCTCGGGGGTCTCGGCCCGCTGGCGGCGATGGCCGACACGACCCGTCCGGTCATCACCCTGGTCTCACCCCGCGACAGCAGTACCGTGCGAGCGGGCCGCCCGCAGATCGTGTACGAGATCGAGGATAATGCCACCGGATTCAGCGACGAACGCCAGCTCGTTCTGAGATTGAACGGTACGCTGCTCATTGCCCACTACGATGCCCAACGGGACCGCTTGGTCTACACCCCCCGCGATCCGCTCGAACCGGGCGAATACTTCATGATCCTCGAAGCAACCGATGGAGCGGGAAATACCGCCCGACACCGTTCCCGATTCACGGTGAGGTAGATGTATGGCTGACGATTATCTGAAGCACCTGCTTATCGGAACGGCCGGTCATGTCGATCACGGCAAGACGGCCCTTATCGGAGCCCTGACCGGGATCGATACCGACCGCCTGGAAGAGGAGCACGAACGGGGTATCAGCATCGTGCTCGGCTTCGCCGAATACGAACCGAAAACCGAACTGCCGGCTCTGGTCGGAATCGTCGATGTACCGGGGCATGAACGTTTCATCAAGACCATGGTCGCCGGCGCCACCGGGGTCGATGTGGCCCTGTTCGTGGTTGCCGCCGACGAGGGTGTCAAACCGCAGACTCGCGAACATCTCGAGATACTCAACCTGCTCGGAGTACAGAACGGAATCATCGTTCTGACCAAGATCGACCTGGTTGACGATCCCGAGTGGACCGAACTGGTGGCCGAAGACGTACGCGACCTGGTAGCCGGCACCTTCCTGGCCTCGGCTCCGGTCGTTCCCGTCTCGTCTGTGACGGGGGAGGGGATCGAGGCGCTGCGCGAGACTCTCGAGACCTTCCTGGCCGGGATCGCCGAGCGCCGGGCCGGCGAGATCTTCCGCCTGCCGATCGACCGTTCCTTCACGATCAAGGGAATCGGCACCGTCATCACCGGCAGTGTCTGGTCGGGATCGGTCAAGCCGGGCGATCCCCTCGAAATCCAGCCCTCCGGTCTCAAGACCAGGGTCAAGGAGATCCAGCAACACGGCCGCCCGGCCGAGATGACCGCGCCGGGCACCCGCTCGGCTCTGGCTCTGCATGGTGTCTCGGTCGAGGAAGCCGCTGCGGGTTCGTGGCTGGTGACGCCGAAGAGCGTGGGACCGGTACGCACCGTCGATCTGGCGATCACCCATCTGGGGAGTGCCCCCGCACCCCTGAAGCACAACCAGCGGGTCCGGATCCACCACGGCACCCAGGAGAGCCTGGGACGGTTACGGATTCTCGGCGCCGCCGAAATCCCGCCGGGCGAACAGGGCTATGCCCAGCTTCACCTCGAGGAACCGATCGTGGCGGTGGTCGGCGACCGGGTTCTGATCAGGCGCTACAGCCCGATGCGCACTATCGCGGGAGCCGAGATCCTCGATCTGGACCCCGCCCGGCACAAGCGCAGTGACGACAAGGTCGTGGAGCAACTCGAGATGCGAGCCGCCGGCGATCCGGTCGATACCGTGACCGTTCTCATGACCGGCGCCGGTCTGAAAGGGCTGCCGGTCGAAGAGGCCGCCACGCGTTCGGCGCTCACACCCGGCGCGCTGCTCGATACAGCCGAGACCGAGGGCTGGCTGGTGCGCAACGGGGTACTCATCGATCAGGAAGCGGTTGCTGAAGCCGTGACCCGGATCGTCGATTCGCTCGAAGCCGCCCACGACGCTCACCCCCTGCGACGGGGTCTGACCACCGAGGCCCTGGCTTCCGAACTCGGCGTGCCCCCCGACTGCGGGGGGCTGACCGCGGCGCTCGAGAACGCCCGCGAGAACAAACTCGTCTCGCGTGATCCGCCCTTCTGGCGCCGGAGGGATTTCTCGATTTCCTTCGAGGGTCCGCTGGCCGAAGCGGTCGAGGCGGTCCGCACCGCCCTCGACGAGCGTGGCATCACGCCGATGGAGCAGGAGGAACTCGAACCGCTCGTGACCGCCGCTCTCGAACGGGCCGGATCGGGGAAGATTGCCGCGGGGGAACTGCTCGAAGCCCTGACGGGGCAGAGGATCGTGGTGCGCTATCCGAACGGACTCTATCTCGGCCGGGCCGGGCACGAACGCATCGTCGACCTCATCCGAGAGCACTTCGCCGCCCGTGACGAACTCACCGTACCCGAACTTCGCGATCTGACCGGCGGCCTGACCCGCAAGTACATCATCCCGATCCTGGAATACCTCGACAGTGCCGGCGTCACGGTCCGCGAAGGTGACGTCCGGGTGCCCGGGCCGGGATTGGGAGACTGAACTCCGGCCTGATTCTCAGGATCCCCCCGGCGATTCACACCGGGGTATGTGTGAAACCGGGCTTTCCCTGCGACGGCTGGAACTGGTATGATGGCATTCGTCCGGTTACCCCCCTGTACTGGTCGCCCCCCCTGTACCGGTCGCCCCCCTGTACCGGTCATCCCCCGTCAGGCCCCCGCCATCCGTTGACCGCTCCCCGCGGGGGGGATCATGCGTCTGCCGCTAGTGTCCCGGATCGTCACCGATCTGCTCGATGTTCTTTTCCCGGCCCGGTGTCCTGGGTGCGGTGAAACGATCCCGGGAGGTGATGAAGAACGGGGGCTGATCTGTGAAGCCTGTATCGAGGCCATGCGTCAGGTCCGTCTCGAACCCCGCGCCCGGGTGGTTGAGGGTCTGCCGGTCATCGCCGCCTGTGCCTACGAGCCTCCCCTGACGGCGCTCGTCCCGGCCGCCAAGTCAACTCTCAGACCGGTTCTCCTCGAGCCACTGGCCGGAGAACTCATGACTGTCCTGAGTCTCGCAGGACTCGCGGAATACGCCGAGATCCTCGTGCCCGTGCCCCTGCACCCGGCCCGGCTGCGCGAACGCGGTTACAATCAGGCCGAAGTCCTCGCCCGCCTGCTCGGGCAGGTCCTGGAGCGGCCGGTTGCAGCCCGGGCCCTGAAGCGGGTCGCAAACACGCCGCCGCAGAAACAGGCAGGGCGACGGGAACGCCTGCAGGCCATCGAAGGGGCCTTCGCTGTGGGGCCGGAGGGGGAGCGCGTGCGGAGCCTGCGGGTGCTTCTGATAGACGATGTCGTGACCACCGGTGCCACTCTCGCCGCAGCCCGGCGGGCACTGGCGGCACTAAAGCCGGTCGGAGTACTTGCGGCGGCGGTGGCCATGACGATCTTATCGAAAACCCGCTACTGAATTGCCACTCGGGTTCGTATACTGGCGTTTCCAGCCAGTTCAGATTCGGGCCCCGGCGCCCGGAATCAGGAGGAGGAAAACCAGCGATGAGTATCCGTATCGGTATCAACGGTTTCGGGCGGATCGGCCGCCTCGTCTTTCGGGCCGGATTCGAGCGCGAGGGATACGAATTCGTCGCCATCAACGACATCAGCGACGCCCCGACCATGGCCCACCTGCTGAAATACGACTCGGTACACGGCCGTTTCCCCGGCACCGTCGAGGTTGCCGAGGATGGGTTTGTCATCAACGGGGAGAAAGTCGCGGTCCTGAGCGAGCGCGATCCCGCCCAGCTCCCCTGGACCGATCTGGGCGTGGATGTGGTCGTGGAATCGACCGGTATCTTCCGCAAGCCCGAGCAGGTCGCCCTGCACCTGGAGGGCGGGGCGAAGAAGGTCGTCCTGACCGTGCCGCCCAAGGGTGATCTCGATGCCATGATCGTGCTCGGCGTCAACGACGACGTGCTCACCGACGAGGTGAAAACCGTCTCCAATGCCTCCTGTACGACCAACTGCGTGGCTCCGGTGGCGAAGATCCTTCACGACACCTTCGGCATCGCGAGCGGGATCATGACCACCATCCACGCTTATACCAACGACCAGAACATCCTCGACCTGGTCCACAGCGATCTGCGACGGGCCCGTTCGGCGGGGATCAACATCATTCCGACCTCGACCGGTGCGGCACGTGCGGTGGGACAGATCATTCCCGCTCTCGACGGCAAGCTCGACGGGATGGCGGTCCGGGTACCGGTGGCCAATGGTTCGATGGTCGATCTCACCGTCAGGCTGGATTCGGCCGCTACGGTCGAGAGCGTCAACGACGCTTTCCGGGCGGCCGCGGCCGGTCCGCTGCAGGGGATTCTGGAGTATTCGACCGAGCCTCTCGTTTCGACCGATATCATCGGCAACCCGCATTCCTCGATCTTCGACTCGCTGGCGACCATGGTGATCGAACCCGACCTGGTGAAGACCATCAGCTGGTATGACAACGAGTGGGGGTACTCGAACCGTGTCTGCGATGTCGTCGGCCGCATCGGGGGCTAGTAACGCCTGACGAGCCACGGGCCACGAGCCGCGAGACACGGGCCGCGAGCCGCGAGCCGCGAACCACGGGCCACGAGGCGCGAGGCACCTCAACGGGAGACCGGGACAAAGATGGCATTCGGAAAGCTGACGGTGGATGACCTTGCGGTACAGGGACGACGGGTTCTGGTACGGGTCGACTTCAACGTACCGCTCGACGACGGCAAGGTGGCCGACACCACCCGCATCGACGCCACCCTGCCTACCCTGGCGACCCTGATCGACCGGGGCGGTCGGCTGGTGCTGATGAGCCATCTGGGCCGTCCGAAGGGAGAGCGCAACGCGGCCATGAGCCTGAAACCCGTGGCCGCCGAGCTCGGCGAGCTGCTCGGTCGCCCGGTCCGCTTTCTCGAAGACTGCATCGGGGACGAGGTCAGAGCGGCGGTGAATACCCTCGCCGATGGTGAGGTCATCCTGCTCGAGAACCTGCGCTTTCATGACGGCGAGGAAGCCAACGATCCCGGTTTTGCCGGCGGCCTGGCACAGCTGGGCGATCTGTACGTCAACGATGCCTTCGGCTCGGCGCATCGAGCCCACGCCTCGACCGTGGGAGTGACGGCGCACTTCGCCGAATGTGCCGCCGGCTACCTGATGGCCCGGGAACTCACCTATCTGGGGGAAGCGCTCACCGATCCCGGGCGGCCCTTCTATGCGATTCTGGGCGGCGCCAAAATCAGCGGCAAGATCGACGTGATCGAATCCCTGAAGTGGAAGGTCGACGAACTCTTCATCGGCGGCGGTATGGCCTTTACCTTCCTGGTTGCCTGCGGCTACTCCGTGGGCGGGAGTCTGGTGGATGAAGACCGGATCGAGATGGCCCGCGCTCTGCTGGAGGCCTCACGCTCCGGCGAGGGAGCGCCGATCAGGCTGCCGATCGATATCGTTGCCGCCAGAGATCTGCGCGAAGATGTCGAAACCGTCACGGTTCCGGCCGACGCCGTGCCGCGTGATATGGCGGGGTACGATATCGGTCCCCGGACGCTGGCTGACTGGCGGGAGATGATCGTGGGGGCCGGCACCATCGTGTGGAACGGCCCGGTGGGTGTGTTCGAAGTACCGCCCTTTGACTGCGGCACCTTTGACGTGGCCCGGATGATCGCCGACGCGACGGCCGACGGCGCCGTTTCGGTCATCGGGGGCGGCGATTCGGCGGCCGCCGTTGTCCGGGCGGGTCTGGAGCGGGAAATGACCCATGTCTCCACGGGCGGGGGTGCCAGTTTGGAGTTTTTGGAAGGCAAAGAGTTGCCAGGAGTATCAGCTTTAACCGAAAAAAGCTGAATAAGAGCATCAAGAACTACTGGAGAACATTAAAAAATACTGAGGTTCATTAATGCGTAGATACATCGTGGCCGGAAACTGGAAGATGTACAAAACGCGAGACGAAGCGGTCAATCTGGCCATGTCTCTCGTCCCGCTGGTCTCCGATGTACGCAGTGTGGACGTCGTCCTCTGTCCGCCCTTCACCGCGCTTTATCCGGTTGGTGAGGTGCTCCAGGGCAGCGGTCTGCAGCTCGGAGCCCAGAACATGCACTTCGAGGATGAGGGAGCCTTTACCGGCGAGATCTCCCCCGTCATGCTCCGCAGTCTCGGCGTCTCCCATGTCATTCTCGGGCATTCGGAGCGGCGGCAGTACTTTGCCGAGACCGACGAACTGGTCAACCGCAAGGCGAAGAGCGCCCTGGCTCACGGTCTGGTACCGATCATCTGTGTCGGAGAAACCCTGGAGCAGCGTGAGGCAGGACAGACCGAAGCCGTCGTCTCGACCCAGCTCGACGGAGGACTCGAGGGGCTCGAGATCGACGATCCCGAGACCCTGGTCATCGCCTATGAGCCGATCTGGGCGATCGGAACGGGACGGACCGCAACACCCGGACAGGCCCAGGAGGTCCATGCCTTCATCCGGGCCCGGCTGAGTCATTTCTTCGGCATCGAAACGGCCGGAAAGATGCGGATCCAGTATGGCGGCAGCGTCAAACCCGACAATGCGGCCGAACTGATGAACCAGCCCGACATCGAGGGCGCCCTGGTCGGTGGCGCGAGCCTGAAGGCCGATTCATTTGCCGCCATCGTAAAATCTGTTTAACTTACATATTCTGTAACACTAAAAGCAGGCCAGGAAGTGGATCATGTATAACCTGTTGCTCGTACTGTTCGTCATCGATGCCGTTCTGCTGATGATCGTCATCCTGTTGCAGGATTCGAAGGGGCAGGGTCTCGGCGGGGCATTCGGCGGGGGCGGTCAGCTCGGAACGGCGATGTTCGGGGGCCGGGGGGCGGGCGATTTCCTGAGCAAGTCCACCACCTGGCTGGGCACGGCCTTTCTCGCTCTGGCGGTCATCATGACGATGGTCGGTCCGACTGTGCGTGAGGGCGGCCGAAGTGCGGTACTCGATGCCTCCGGTCAGGAAGAGCAGGCGATTCCCACGACGGGTTTGCCGCTCCTGCCCGGCGCCACCCCGGCGGACGTACCGGCGGGTGATCTCGCCCAGCCCGGTACCACCCCCCCCGACACCAGCGGTTCGGGACAGTAGCGCAGACACTTTGCCCGAGTGGTGGAATATGGTAGACACGCTGTCTTGAGGGGGCAGTGGGAGAAATCCCGTGCCGGTTCAAATCCGGCCTCGGGCACCAACAGAGCGAGCCCCGTGCTCAGATGAGCGCGGGGCTCGGTTTTGTATCAGAACCGGCTGCAGCAGTTGATCGACCCGGTGTCAGCCCCCAATCCGGTCCGGCGGCGCGACCGGGAGGTGCTGCGATTCAGTCGTAAATCTCGCCGGCGGCATCCTGGTAGGGGAGCAGGTGCCATTCCAGAAAGGCCCAGATCCGGTTCCACGAATCCCGCTGCTCGCGGCTGAACCTGCGGCCGTAATCCCCGTCGGTCTCCACCTGGCGGTTGAAAGCGTGTCCTCCGGGCGGATCGTCGTAGATTTTCGTCTCGACCAGGAACGGCTTCTTGTGCTCCAGAGCGTCGATGAGCATCTCGCATTCCACGAAGTTCACGTCCTGGTCGTTGCGGGTCACATGTACGATGAGCGGGATCTCGAGCCGGTCGACGTGGTAGACCGGGCTGCGCTCGATGTAGATCTCCCGCTTCTCGTGCGGCGCGCCGCCGATCCGTTCCTGGCTGGTGTAGTAACTGGTATAGCCGGGTCCCTTGTATGAGAGCCGGAAGACAAGGTTGGTCACCGGCACCATCGCCGCGGCGCAGCGGAACGTGTGCTGCTCGCGGAAGATCGAGTGCAGGGTGATGAAACCGCCGTGGCTCCAGCCGATCATCCCCAGCCGTTCGAGATCGACGTACGGCATCGTCTCCCGGATGAAATCGACCGCTGTGAGAACGTCATCTACCTCGTACCCGCCGTAATCGATGGCGTCGTAATGTTCCTGCCCGTAACCGGTACTGCCCCGGTACTCGGGCGCCACGACCACGTAGCCCCGCTCGACCGCCTCGCGTATGAAGGGAGCGTAGTGCTCGGGATCGAGATCTCCGTGCACTCCGCCGTGCACCCAGATCAGCGCGGCGTGGCCGCGATCGCCGCGCAGTTCGAGCGGCTGGAAGACGTAGACCGGAATTTCCAGTTCTCCGATCCGGCTGGCGTAGACGGTCTTCTGCATGTCGAGCACGCCGTCGTAGAGTTCGCGGAACTTGGCATCCCGCCGGGCTTTCTCCTGACGGTAGCGCTCGTGACGATCGCCGGTCTGCCGCTGGGCCGATACGGCGCCCGGCAACAGGATCGCCAACATGGTTGCGGCGATAATGATCGGTCGGAGGCGTGAAAGAGGACTACTGCCTGCAGAAACGGTTCGATCAAAGGGCATGGTCGGTCGATTCCTTTCAACGCGTGGTGGCGATGCTGCACCCGACGTTTATCCGTCTCGTGACGTTCGCGCGACGCCCGGCCGGAGTTCCGCGCGAAGCGTTTGTATTGCCGGCTCTGCGCCTGATAAGAATAAGATGAACTGATCACAGGCGCCACCGGTTCACTCTCACTACACTCAGGCAGGGGAGAATCATGAAGGCTATCAATCCCGCCACCGGCGAACTGATCCGCGAATATGCCGAAACCCCACCGGGCGAAGTCGAAGCCGGGATCGAGAAAGCGCACGCGACCTGGCTGGAGTGGAAAGAGACGACCTTCGCGGAACGGGCCGAACTGATGCACGCAGCGGCCGGTGTGCTGCGGGATAATAAAGAGGAATACGGCCGGCTCATGACCCTGGAGATGGGCAAGCCGATCAGCCAGGGGACCGCCGAGGCCGAGAAGTGCGCCTGGGTCTGCGACTATTACGCCGAGAAAGCCGAGGAACAGCTCGCACCGCAGGTCAAGGCCTCGACCGCCACCATGAGTTACGTGGCTTTTCGTCCGATCGGGGTGGTACTGGCGGTCATGCCGTGGAACTTCCCCTTCTGGCAGGTTTTCCGGTTCGCCGCGCCGGCCCTGATGGCGGGCAATGTCGGGATTCTCAAGCACGCCAGCAACGTGCCCGGTTGCGCCCTGGCGATCGCCGAGGTCTTCCACGAGGCGGGTTTCCCCGAAGGGGCTTTCACGTCCTTCCTGATCCCCGGGAGCCGGGTCGACGCCGTGATCGAGCATCCCCTGGTACGGGCCGCCACTCTGACCGGGAGTACCCCGGCCGGTGTGGCGGTGGCCGGCAAGTCGGGGCAAATGTTAAAAAAGACCGTCATGGAACTGGGCGGAAGCGATCCCTACGTGGTGCTCGAGGACGCCGACCTGGAGCACGCTGTTCCGGCCTGTGTCACAGCCCGGCTCATCAACAGCGGGCAGAGCTGTATCAACGGCAAGCGGTTCATCGTGATCGAGAAGATCCTCGATCGCTTCACCGACGCTTATGTCGAAGAGATGAAGAGCCGCCGGGTCGGCGATCCGCTCGATCCCGAAACCGACGTGGGACCGATGGCCCGCGACGACCTGCGCGACGAGGTGCACGAGCAGACCCTGGCCACCCTGGCCGGCGGGGCACGGAATCTGCTCGGCTGCGAGGTACCCGACCGGCCCGGAGCGTGGTACCCGCCCTCGGTCGTGAGTGGTGTGCCCCCCGGTACCCCCGGCTACGACGACGAGATCTTCGGTCCGGTGGCCTCGATCATCGGGGCTGCCGATGAGGCCGAGGCGATCAGGATCGCCAATGGCAGCGTCTTCGGTCTGGGGGCGGCGGTCTTTACCACCGACGAAGAGCGGGGCCGGAGGATCGCCGAATACGAACTCGAGGCCGGGTGCTGCTTCGTGAATGACTTCGTGCGTTCCGATCCCCGCCTGCCCTTCGGGGGGATCAAGACCTCGGGATACGGTCGCGAGCTGTCCGAATACGGCATCCGCGAGTTCGTGAACATCAAGACGGTGTATATCCGGTAAGCAACCCGATCGGGGATAGGGATCGACCGGAGTATCCGGTCTGATGCCGATCCCCGCTGACAGGCATCTGTCCAGATCAGTGGCGGCGCCCCGTGTTGCGGATGTCGCTGTGGAGCTTCGGCCAGGCGGATGGGGCCAGGCCGCCGCAGTCGGTCGGGACGGCGTAGAAACCGCCCGATCCGGCTCCCAGGTACAGCGTGCCGTCAGACCCTATGGTAGGCGAAGCAGAAAGAACCACATCATCCGGATTCAGCACCCATTTCCTGTTCCCTGAGGGATTCAGGGCCCACAGGACATCGGTCGGGATGAAGATCGTCCCGTCGGCACCCACAGCTGCAGTGGACTCAATCTGCATTCCAAGATTCACTTTCCAGCACAGTTCTCCGGCCGGTGATATGGCATAGAAATGTAGATCCCGTAACCCGACATAGACCGTACCATCCACCGCCAGAACGGGTGAAGCCACGACGGGAGATCCGATGGAATACGTCCACTGCAGAGATCCATCGGTATTCACGGCATAGAGGGTATTCTGCTCATCACCGAAGTACAGGGTTCCGTCGTCTCCGATCGCCGGTGAACAGAGAATGCGGGCGGCGGCATAATAGGTCCACTTTTCAGATCCCTGGGGCGTTATCGCCAGGAGTCGGTTGGATCCTGCCGTGGTATATATCGTGCTGTCGGGGCCGACTGCAGGAGCACTACCCCCACTCCCGAGAAAGAAATCCCACAGTGTGTCTCCATCCGGAGTGAGGGCATAGAGATATTGATCCGACGATTTGACATACACTGTACCATCGGAGCCGATCGCTGGTGTGGATCTGATAGCATCATCAGCCAGGAACCACCATTTCTGGGTTCCGTCCGGATTCAGGGCATAGAGGAACCAGTTATCAGACCCGAAGTAGATCGTGCCGTCATCAGCTACAGCGGGAGAGCCTCGCACAACCCCATCGACGGCATATTCCCATTGCAGTGAACCGTCCGGATTCAGGGCCCGTACTCCACCACTCGCAACGCTGCCGAAACAGACATAGAACGATCCATCGGGTCCGATTGCCGCACAGGAGTTCGTAGCGGGACCTCCCGAGTTCCAGAGAATGGCAGGGGAGATAGAGATGACATGGGAGGTATCCGCTACTCCACCGTGGCTGTCCCTGACCTCGAGACGGACCTGGAAATAACCGGGTTCCGGGTAAGAGTATGTCGCCGTCATCTCGGAGCTGTACGCCCCATCCCAGACTCCGTCCCCTTCCCAGTCCCACCGGCACTCCAGCCCCCCCGTTCCGTCCTCGAGGTCGGTGGAGGTTGATGCATCGAAGGAGACCGGCTCATTGATCGTGACCTTGGCAGGTGACCAGGTAAAAGCGGGTTCGGGCAGGGTATTGTCGACCGTCAGGATCCGCGACGTCTGTCCCGTTTCACCCCCGTCATCCCGGACCTGCAGCACGATGGTATGATCCCGGGCCCCGGCGAACTGCCTGGCGGCGGTCTTCTCTGTCGTCCAGTCGCAGTCCCAGATTCCGTTGTTCTCCCAGTCCCAGCGGACCTGGATCTGATCGCCGCTCGATTCGGTGTCGGTCGTGGGAGAGGCATCGAAAGTGAAGTCGGTATTGCCGTCTCCCGAGGTCGGGGAGATTGTAAACGCGGCGGCAGGGGGGGTGTTCTGCAGCACAAGATCGTGCTGGGCCTGGTCGGTCAGTCCGCAGCTGTCACGAATCTCGAGAGTGACGGTATAGGTCCCGCCGACGATGTATTCGTAGTCAATCTGTGTTTCACCGCTCCACATGCTGTCCCACGTACCATCACCGTTGAAGTCCCAGTGGTATTCGATCTGGTCGGGGTATTCGGGATCGGTACTTGCCGAGGCATCGAAGGTGAACAGGGTATGTACGGCGGCTGTATCCACTGAACTCGTGAAAGCGGCGACGGGGGGTGCATTCGTCACCCTGATGGTGTCACCTGTGGTGCTGGTAATAGCTCCGAGGGGATCCTTGACCTGCAGTCGGGGTTCGTATTCTCCCGGCTCGAGGTAGATATGTGTGCCTACAGGTTCGCTGACCCGGACCCGGTCCCAGACGCCGTCCCCCTCCCAATCCCAGGAGAATCGTAGTTTCTCGAGGGCGTCCTGCGGGTCACTGCTGCCGGTGGCATCGAAGGTGAAGAGAGTGGCGATATCGCCGCTGTCGGGTGATACCGTGAAGAACGCTTCAGGGGGATCATTCTCGGGAAGGACGATCAAAGTCCGCTCCGTTCGAGCGGACCATCCATGGGGTTCTCTGACTTCGAGTACGACCGTATAGGGCCCCGCGACCGGGTAGACGTACGTGGTTACTTTCTCCCGGGTCCATTCGATCTCCCAGACTTCGTCTCCGTCCAGATCCCACCTGACGTGAAGGGAATCGGCCGGGCAGCGAGGATGCGCTGATCCTGAAGCGTCAAAGGTGAACAAATCCCCTACGATGCCGGACTCCGGAGTGATCGTGAACCGGGCCACAGGCTCGGAGACGACCAGGATTTCCACGTTGGTGGAGGAGGTTGCTGTCCAGGGATCACGGACCTCCATACAGATCGTCATTGTTCCGTCGGTCGGGAAACGGTGATGGCGGACTTTGATCGTTCCCCAGAGGGTATCCCAGTTCCCGTCGGCGTCCCAGTCCCACCGAATCTGCAGAAAACGGTTGTCGCAGTCGGGATCGTTCGAACCGCGGGCATCGAACACGAATAACGTGTCGGGAGTTCCGATCGCCGGTTCGACGGTGAAACTGGCAACGGGAGCCCGGTTGTCGGGTTTGGTCACACAACCGACCCAGAGGAGTGCGATCAGAAGACAGAGGAAGAAGCAGGAAGGCGAACCGGGGGAGCGGCTGACCCGACTCGATCGATTCACGGCTCTGTCTGCAGTTGTTCGAGTAAGAACATGAGGCAACCGTACCACAATATTATACGGGAGGCGCCCGCCATGCTAGCGCACCGGGGTGGGAGGGACAATGAACGAGTTGACAGCATAACCGGTCTAGCGCATGGGGTGATCCGGAGAGAGGCGTTTTATCCTTCGGGACGCCGGCGCTGCTGCCAGAGCACTACTCCGCCGAAGAGGGCCAGGCCGACGCCGTAGAAACCGTAAGCCGGTCCCGGGACAGGGCCCGCCAGCGAGGGCAGGGCGGCGGGATTGAAAAGAATGAGGGCGGCCGCGAGCAGCAGCGGGATCTCGTACCAGCGGTTGCGGCGCAGCAGGAAGCCCTGCACGGCGCTGGTAAAGGCGAAGGCTCCCAATACGGCCATGGCGAAGATGAACAGCCCCTGCGGCCAGCTCCTGATCCCATGCAGGATGAGATCGGTATTGAAGATGAACATGAAGGGGATGACGGCGGTGCGCAGATCGTAGAGAAAGCCCTGGATACCGGTCGGGATCGGTTCCGATTCGGCCAGGGCGGCGGCCGCGTACGAGGCCAGCCCCACCGGCGGGGTGTCGTCGGCCAGGATGCCGAAGTAAAAACAGAAGAGATGGGCCGCCATGAGCGGTACGACGAAACCGTAGGCGGCTCCAACCTCGACGATGATCGGCGCGGTCAGCGAGGCCATGACGATGTAGGTGGCGGTCGTGGGCAGCCCCATGCCGAGCAGCAGGCTGGCGACGGCGGTGATCACGAGCAGCAGGAAGACATTGCCGGCGGCCAGGACCTCGACCACGTGGGCGATCATGCCCCCGATACCCAGCCCCACGATGCCCACGATGATCCCGGCCGCGGCGGTGGCCACGGC
>CAZNUA010000044.1:6521-8467 GCA_964576115.1 uncultured Gemmatimonadota bacterium | reverse complement strand
CAGAGGAGGCAGCTCGGCCCGGGGCAGACCGGTCAGCCCCAGTTTGAGAGCCTCGAGGTGGGTGATGTAGAACAGGGCGGCATAGCTCACGAAAGCGGGGATGACGGCTGCCTTGACGACCTCGAGGTAGGGCACGTTGACATATTCGGCGATGATGAAGGCCGCCGCGCCCATGATCGGCGGCATGAGCTGGCCATCGGTGCTGGCCGCTACTTCGGTTGCGGCGGCCTTGCGCGGGGGATAGCCGATCTTCTTCATGAGCGGGATCGTAAAGGTGCCGGTGGTGACGATATTGGCGATGCTCGATCCCGAGACCATTCCCATCAAACCGCTCGAAGCTACCGCCGCCTTGGCCGGCCCGCCCCGGAACCGTCCCAGCAGGGCCAGGGCCAGGTCGATGAAGAACCGGCCGGCACCGGCTTTTTCGAGCAGGGCTCCCAGCAGGACGAAGAGATAGACGACCGCGGCCGAAACCCCCAGGGGAATGCCGTAGATGCCCTCGGACGAGAGCGAGACCTGGGTGACGAACTTTCGCAGCGAGACGCCCTTGAAGGCCAGCACTTCGGGCATCCAGGGGCCGAGGAAGGCATAGAGGGTGAAGAGGGCGACGATGATCGACAGGGCCGGCCCCACCACCCGGCGGGCCGCTTCGAGCAGGATCAGGGCGATCGCCACCCCCATAACAAGGTCCAGCCCCGAGGGGAGCCCCGAACGCAGGGCGATCCCTTCCCAGTCGAGCATGATGTAGAGGGCGCTGACCGCACCCGCAGCGGCCAGCAGCCAGTCGAAAGCCGGCACCCGTTCGATCGGCGTGAGGACTGATTCCGGGGTGGAGGTGACGTCGGCCCCCGTCTCTGCCGATCGCTCACCAGTCCCGGTCTCTGCCGATCGCTCACCAGTCCCGGTCAGGCGACGCCGTCGCCGGACGGGAACCGAGAGGAAAACCAGGACCAGGGCGAAAGCCAGGTGAATCGCCCGGGCCCGGATCGAGTCGAGGATGATCAGGCTCGGAAGACAGAGCTGGAAAAGCGCCCAGAGAATGGCGACGGTCCGGAAAAGCCGGCGTTCCCGTCCGCCGAGGGCGCGCTCTCGGCTGGAGAGCGACTCGATCCCCTTGTGGGCCTCCTGGTAGGCACGGAAAAAAGCCATGGAACAGGTATATCACACCCGTGTCAGGGAAGCAGGCTCCGATCCAGATGCCGCACCAGACCGCTCTCGCGATAATAGCGCACCGCGCCCCGGTGTACGGAGGCGGTGAGTCCTTCGAGCATGCTGGCGCGGGTCAGGACGGCATAGGCCGGGTGCAGGGCCCGGAACTCCTCAAAATTCTCGAAAATCATCCGGGTCACGGTATAGACGAGGTCGGCCGGGACCTCGGCCGAAGTCAGAAACGTGCCCCGCACCCCGAAGGTCGGTATGTCTTCGGTATTGGCGGCATTGGGGTAATGCTCGATCGGCACGAGAGCCCGCGTGTAGTAGGGACGTTCGGTCACCAGGGCGTCCACTGCCGGGCCGGTCAGGGGGATGATCGCGACTTCGATGCGGCCCGAGGTGGCTTCCTTGATGTTTCCGTTGGGGTGACCCACGGTGTAGAAGAAGGCGTCGATTCGTTCGTCCTGCAGCAGGCCGGGAGCCTCGACCGCCTTGACGTACTCGGCCTGGATCTCGTCCTCGCCGATGCCGAAAGCCGCCAGGGCGTCGCGGGCGTTGCCGAGCGGACCCGAGCCGGGATTGCCGAGATTCACTCGCCGGCCGCGCAGATCCTCGATGCGAGTGATACCGCTCGCGACCGAAGCGATCAGGGTGACCGATTCGGGATGGATCGAGCAGATCGAGCGCAGCCGACGCTGCTCACCCGCCTCGACCCACTCAGCTGACCCGTGCCAGGCCTGGTACTGGCGATCGGACTGCACCACGCCGAACTCCAGGTCCCCGCTCATGACCGC
>CAZNUA010000044.1:0-6421 GCA_964576115.1 uncultured Gemmatimonadota bacterium | reverse complement strand
GGTACTGGCGATCGGACTGCACCACGCCGAACTCCAGGTCCCCGCTCATGACCGCGTTGACGTTGTAGACCGAACCGGCGGTGCTTTCGACCGTGGCCTTCAGGCCGAGCGAATCGGAGCGGGCGTTGATCATCCGGGCGATGGCGCCCCCGGTCGGATAGTAAAGACCGGTTACCGCCCCGGTGCCGATTGTCACATAGGTCGTATCGCTCGGAGCTCCGCAGCTGCTCAGGAATCCCAGAGCCGGCAGGAGGAGAAAGAGAACGGGGAGAACCGTCCGGCGGCGCAGACCGCGTATCCAAACGTGTAGATAGGACGTCCGGCGGTTCAGACCGCGTGTCCAAACGTGCAGACAGGACATTCGGTGGCGCAAACCGCGCCTCCGGCGGCGGGGATCGGGAATCGATGCCATACCGCAGAGCTTACTGTGGATAGGCGAGTCCTTCCACCGCCGGCGTGAGCCGGAAGACGGTCGGTCTGACCTCGCCGGTCTCGGGATCGGTGACGAGCGCCATGAGCCTGCCGCCGGCGATGGTGAACCGGGTGGCAGGCAGCAGCGCAGTTCCGATGTACCTGCCCTCGGCCGAGATCACATGGTGCAGCCAGGGTTGACCTTCTTCGTGCAGCTCGCGATCGAGCGTGTCCAGGAGCCAGATCCAGCCGGCGTCGTCCACCGTCGTCCGCGACCAGGCGCCGATGTTCTCGGCGAAGGAGTATTCGGGCAGGGGGCCGAGAGAGCGACCCAGTTCGGCCTCGCGTTCGGCCCGGTCGGCCCGCAGGCGATCCATGAAAGTCTGACGCATTTCAGCCGTAACGGTCCGGAGAGGCAGACCCGGATGGATGACGAGCTTCGGTCCTCCGGCGAGGTCGTACCAGGCCAGGCGCTGGATATTTCCATCGGAGGCCAGAACGCCCCGGCCGGGAACCCAGGTCACCTCGTGGCTGCCGGCGAAGGGCAGCGAGGTGGCCGAGACACCTGTCCCGCCCCCTTCGAGTTGACGGAAAACGAGGATGAGCATGTCTGGCTCGCGGCCGACGTCGATCACGGCCAGGGTGTCCCGTCCAGCGGGTTCGAGCAGGACCGCCCGGCGACTGGTGATCGTCGGTCCGGTTCCTCTCCTGTCGGAAGAAACCCCGATGAGAATCCAGGTTCCATCCCGGGCCCGATAGAGTCCCGAGGCGAGACGGCCGCCGGGCGAGGCCAGGGTGGCGAGCAGGGTACCGTCGGTCCGGTAGTGCGTGGTGCGCTGCAGGGTGTAGTCGAAAATGCTCAAAGTGTCGCCGGAAAGGCGCTGGAACGCCATCATCCGAAACTCACCCGGTCCAGCCCCCTCGCGCCCGAATGAGCGTTGGTACTGTCCGGCGGCGTCGAAGACGGCGATCCGATGGTTCCCCTCGTCGGTAACGTAATAGCGCCCGTCGGGTCCCATCGTAAAGCCCCGGGGATTGAAGAGCATGCTCTCGGGGCGGGCGGGATCCTCGGTCAGGACGAGCATCCGCTCGACCGTGAAGAGAGGCGAGTCGAAGAGCGGTCCGTGGATCGTCTCGGCGATCGGCACACCCTCTTCTTCAATCAGCTGAAAGAGCGGGGCGTCGGGATCGATGCGGGCGCAGCCGGCGGCGACGGTGAGCAGGAGTATGATCAGGCCGGTGGCCGGGATTGTGCGTCGATGCGGGAGCGGTGGATGATGCAGGGCCATGTCGGGCCTTTCCGTTACGGGTAGATCAAACCATCGGCATTCGGAACGATCCGCAAAACCGTCGGTACCCGGGCGCCGGTTGCCTCGTTTTCGATGACGGCCAGGAGGCGGCCGTTCACGATGGTGAACCGCGTGGCGGGGATTTCGGTTGTCCCGAGATAGCGTCCCTCGTCGTCGATGACGTGAAAGGTCGTGGCGGCTTTGTCGGGCTGGGTGTAGTCGCTCCAGATATCGATCAGCCAGATCCAGCCGGCATCGTCCACATATCCCCACCCGAAAAAGGCGCTGTGATCGGGATAAGGATAGTCGGGCAGGGGTTGGGGCGTCGTCCCCCGTTCCCGGGCCCGCTCGGCCCGGGCCTCCCGGATCCGCTGCTCGTACGCCTGCCGTACGGCGGCCGTGATCGGTTGCGGTTCCAGGCCGGTCCGGATGATACGCTCGAGGTTGCCGGCGTAATCGTACCATTCCAGATCGGGCCGGTCGCCGTCGCAGATCAGGATTCCGTATACCGGTACATCATAGGCCATGGGACCGGTCGAGAAGGGGATATCGGTCGACATGGTTGAGAACTGCCCCGGTAAGACCTCGATACGGCTGAGCATGCTGGAATTCACGAACGCGGTTTCAATCCGGGCCAGAGTATCGCCGGAGGCTGAAATCCGGGTGATACTTTGGGAGGTGGCGGCGAAATCATCCCGCTCGCGACTGGCGACATCGCGGACTACACAGGTGCCGTCGGGTTCGGTGCGCATATCAATGATGAGGGTATTCAACGGCGAGCGCACGACCTCGAGCAGGGTATAATCCATCGAGAAGGAGGTCGTCCGCTGTTGCCGGAAATCCCAGATCTCGATTCGTCCCTCAGTAAAGAGAGGAACACTCGGGGAGGTGAAGTCGCCGGGACCTTCGCCGTACTGTCCGATCCGGCGCAGGTAGGTGCCGTCGGGGCTGAAGACCGCTATGTCGCCGCTACGCCGCCCCGGCACGTAGAAGCGCCCATCTGGGCCCTGCGTGAAGAGAGTGGGGGCGGTGAGCAGGCTTTCCTCGTTGGCGGGATCTTCGCGCAGGATCAATTCGGATTCGAAGCGCACGACCGGGGCGGGATAGAGGGCTCCGC
Source organism: uncultured Gemmatimonadota bacterium (assembly GCA_964576115.1). GTDB lineage: Bacteria > Blakebacterota > Blakebacteria > Blakebacterales > Blakebacteraceae > CAYSYY01. The sequence goes on along the minus strand of CAZNUA010000044.1, from coordinate 3,604 downwards.
CGCGGGTCGCCGCGACCGTGACACCGTTCTCTTCGGTCAGGGTGAAGCGGTCCTGCTCGACCGTCGATTCAGCGCAGGCGGTCAGCAGGACCAGAGCGGCAGCGAGAGCGACAGGGCAAAGGCAGGCGTCAGGAATACTTGGACGCATATTCGTTGTAACAGGGCCGCGGGCTCGGCTCACCCATCACCTCCTTCAGGGACGAGGGAGACCTGGATGTAATTCTCCAGGTTCAGAAATTGCTCGGCGGCCAGCCGGACCAGGTCGGTCGTCAGGGAGTCGATCATCTCCTCATAGGTCAGGATCTCGCGAGGGTCGCTCCCCTGACGGTACCGGGCGGCCAGCTGACCCAACCAGTAGGAGTTCTGCTTCAGGTTCTCTTCCCGGTCGCTACGCTGGGATTCCCGGACTTTGTCTATATACTCCTCGGTCGGCCCGCCGGTTCGCAGCTTTTCGATTTCCTCGAAAACGACCCCGGTCAGTTCCTCCAGTCGTCCCGGATCGGCACTGAAACCGATCATGACGGCATATTCCTCGTCGGGGATTCGGGCTGCCTGGTAATTGACCGAAACCCCATAGGTCCCGCCGAGATCCTCACGCAGCCGCTCACGCAGGATGATGTCGAGCACCTCGGTCAGCGCGCGCAGGGCGTAGATGTTCTCGCGGTTGTAGTCATAGCGGCCGGGGAAGATGAGGGCGGTCTGGCCCTTTTCCTCCAGCCCCCGCCGGACGGTCTTGGTGATGATCCCGGTCGGGTAATCGACCTCCTCATCCCGCCAGGTCTCCTCGCGTCCGGTAACAGGCAGGCCGCCCAGGTAGCGCTCGATGAGCGGTCGGAAGGGCTCGGGATCGATGTTGCCGACGAAGACGAAGGTGAAATCGCCCGCATCGGCGAACCGGTCCCGAAAGAAACGGTAACAGGTGTCGAGATCGATGGTGTCGATCAACTCGAGGGTGACAGGGCGACGACGCGGGTGGTACTGGGTCAGAGTGACATTCAGGGTGTCGCTGAAAGCCATCTCGGGGCTGGCCATCAGGTTGGGAATGATCGCTTTCAGGCGGGTGATCATCGAGGTGAATACCGCTTCATCCCGGCGCGGTTCGGTGAAATAGAGGTACACGAGTTCGCAGAGGGTTTCGAGATCCTCGGGAGAACATGCGCCGGTCAGACCCTCTTCGAGACTCGAGATCGTCGGTACCACACTGGCGACCTTGCCGGCCAGCTTCTTGCCCAGATCGACGGCGTTGAAAGCCCCCAGGCCGAAGGACTGGATGAGCTGAGCCGCCAGCGAGGCCGAATAGTACTCACCGTCGGAGGCCAGCGAGGATCCCCCGGGGCTGAAGGCCGTGAAGGCGATCAGGTCCTCGTCGAAATCGGTGGGTTTGAAGACGACCCGGACTCCGTTGGAGAGATCCCATTCGGTGACAGCGATTTCCTCGATGTATCGTTCGTCCACGATCTGCCCGGGGATCGGATCCTCGGCCAGCAGGGGCAGGTCATCCACGGTTTCCTCGTAGGGGGCGATCTCGGCCGCTGCGACCCGGGTGAAGACGTCGAGCAGTTCCGCTTCGGTCGGAACCGTCACCCCCTCCTTCTCGGGAGCGCTGATCATGATCACCCGGCTCCGGTCGGTGATCCAGGCCCGGGCCAGGGCGTTGACCTCCTCGAGCGCGATTCCGGGCACGAAGCGCTGGAAGAGTTCATATTCGTACTCGATCCCCGGAATCGCCTCATCGTAGAGAAAAGCGCTCACGTACTCGCCGGCATAGGAACTGGAGTACTGCTTGTCGCGTTCCCGCCGGGCCTGCTCGATGCCCCGCAGGAGTACCCGCTTCTGCCGGTCGAGTTCGGTGGCGACGAAACCGTGACGGGCCACCCGCTCGGCTTCTGTCAGGGTCGCCTCGAGACCGCGGATGAGGCTGTTATCCTCGACGGTGGCGCCCAGGGAATACACTTCTTTCGAGCGGATGAAGAGTCCCTGGCTGGTGGAGGCCGAGATGAAGGGCGGATCGGCCTGCTGGGTCAGTTCGCCCAGGCGCCGATTCAGCATGGCGTTGTACATGCTCTCGACCAGGCTCTGACGGTAGGCACCGGCAGTGCCTGAAGGCCGCAGGGGCTGTTTCCAGTAGATCGATACGCTGGTTCCGGTGGCCTCGGGATCGGTGGCGATGGCGAACAGGGTCTCGTCGTGGTCGGGCACCTCGGCCAGGGTGCGCGCCCGGGGATCGGCGGGGGCCTCGAGAGCGGCGAAATGCTCCCGGATGAGCTGCTCCACCCGGTCGGCTTCGAAGTCTCCCACCGCCACCACCGCCATCAGGTCGGGCCGGTACCAGTCGCGGTAGAACCTGACGATCGTCTCGCGGTCGAAGGACCGGACGATATCCATATCCCCGATCGGCAGCCGCTCGGCGTACAGCGAGCCCTGGAAGAGGATCGGGAGCTGCCTGTCGAACATGCGCATGCCCGCCCCCCGGCCGCTGCGCCACTCCTCGACGATTACCCCCCGTTCCTTGTCGATCTCTTCGGGATCGAAGCTGATGCCGCGAGCCCAGTCCTCGAGCACGAGAAATGAACGTTCGAAAATGGCAGTGGAATCGGTCGGAACGGTGAGCATGTAGATGGTCTCGTCGAAACTGGTCATCGCGTTCAGGTCGGGACCGAAGGTCATGCCGATCGATTCCAGAAAATTCACCAACTCCTGTTTCTCGAAATGAGTGGTGCCGTTGAAGGCCATGTGTTCGATGAAATGCGCCAGACCCAGCTGATCCTCGTCCTCCATGATCGAACCGGTATTGACGACCAGACGCAGTTCGGCCCGGTTCTCGGGCCGGCCGTTCTCCCGGATGTAATAACGCAGACCGTTCTCCAGGGTGCCGAGCCGCACCTGCGGGGCGGCCGGCAGCCGGGCTTCGAGCGGGATCGAAGCCGCGGGGGGGATATCCTGTTCGCCCCCGGTCTGTGCCGACAGCAGTTCGGGACACAGGCAGAACCAACCGGCGAGGAACAGACTGGCGAGGGAAAGAACGCCGGTCGGGCGAACGCCACGGGTAGGGAAGGGGAACCGTCGAAACCGGAGGGTAGGGACCGGAGATCGCATTACGGAGTCCTTTGCTGTATAACGAAGGAGCGGACGCCGACTGGGACGGCGCCGGGGATCACCGCGATCATAGAAGAGAGAGCGTGAGGTATGAAAGGGCGGAACCGGAGGGAATGCCCATGAGAAACGAACGGGGTGCCGCAAGTCTGGTCGGGATACTGCTGACCATGGTCATTCTGGCCTTCGGAGCCTGGTTCCTGCTCAAGAACACCGGGATGCTGGGCGGGGGCGGGGAAGGGGAAGAAAGCGAAATCGATCAGGCAACCGTCGCGGCGGTCCAGATCGAGCTGGGGCAGGTGAAAAGGGGCCTGGAGATGGTCCGCACCCTGAGTCCGGAACGCGCCTATCCCGCTACGGCCGCGATTAACTCCCTGCACGACCTGCGCCGGGCCATGCCGGCCACGATGGTCCTGGCCGATTCGGCCTCACTGCATTTCGATTTTTCGAGTTACGCCAGCGCCGCCTCCGATCGGTACCTGCTGAGGGTGAAAGTGCGGAACCGGGCCGG
>CAZNUA010000043.1:0-29984 GCA_964576115.1 uncultured Gemmatimonadota bacterium | reverse complement strand
AATAGTAAGTAGGAGGAAAAGGAGGAGAAGGAAGAGAAGGAGGATGAGGAATAGATGATTGACAGTGGCGGGTGAGGGGCGTATCAACATGAAGCGACTCATGAGTCGCGACTCTTGAGTCGCACACCGAACCTCATTCATCTTTCCGGTTCGAGCGAGGCCGCCATGCCGCAGCAGACGTTCCTGAATCTGAGTCCGCAGAGGCAGCGGGAGATCATCGACACCTGCCTGGACGAATTCGTCCGGCACGATTACCGGGATGCCTCCCTGACCAGGATCATCGAGACCCTCGGTCTGGCCAAGGGGAGTTTCTACCGCTACTTCGCCTCGAAGCGGGAACTGTACGAATACCTGATTGAATATACCACCGGGTATACCCTGAATATCTTCGACCGGTTCTTCGCCGGGGAAACCGACGATCTGCTCCAGACCTGGGTCGAGTTCTTCCTGGCCTGTGTCGAGCAGGACAATGCTTATCCCCTGCTGAGCTACTTCGGGTACCGGATCACCCACGAGACGGACAACGTGGTTCTGGGGGACGTGCCCCGGCAGACCCTGAAGCGGGGCCTTGAGGTTCTGGGCCGGCACCTGCGCGAGCAACAGGAGCAGGGGACGATCAGGGACGATGTCGACGCCGGACAGCTGGTATATGTGCTGCTGCAGGTCCAGAGCGGCTTCCTCGACTTCCTGGAGCTGACATACGACCTCGATTTCGAGGCCAACGTCCGGGCCGGACGGCCGCTCTTTCCGCTCCCCGTCGATACTCTGCGTAGCGAACTCGAGGCGCTGGCCGATATCCTGCGTCGCGGGTTCGTCTCCCCGGCACCGGTTGAGAAAGGAGGGGCCGGATGATTCAGCGGCCCGATCTGCCCGAAACCCTCTTTGAGGCCTGGCCTGAAGAATTGGCCCGTTTCCAGGATTTCCTGGCCGGTCATGACGAACGGGTACTCGCGGTCGATAGCCTGGAGATCCCGTACTGCGTCTGCGGTGAAGGGGAGCGGTGCCTGCTCACCTTCGCCGGAGGATGGGGCGGAATCGAAATACTCTATGAGACCATTCTGGGCTTCGAGGCAGCCAGCCGAATGGTCGTCGTGGACATCACGCCCTTCCGCGATCCCGAGAGCCTCTGCCGGGGGACCGACCGGGTTCTCGACCAGGCCGGGATCGGCCGGGTGACTCTCATGGGCCAATCCCTGGCTGGCATCCTCGCCCAGCTGTATTTGCGCCGCCGCGCCGAAAGGGTCGAGGCCGCGGTCCTGACCAACACTCTGGTCCCGCGGGTCGAGCGGTGCCGGCCCTGGGCCCGTCTGCTGCTGCGCTGGATTCCCTTCGGGCTCGTACGGCCGTTGATGAAACGCAAGCTGGGTCGGCTCTCACGCACCGAACGGGAGATCCCCCCCGACATGCTCGACCGGCGGCGCTTTGCGGCCGCCCTGATGGCGGCCAGGCTGACAACCTGTTTCACCCGCGAGCGGATCGGCCGCCTGCTGGATCTGGTCTGGGGATTCAATACCGCCGGGGCCTACCGCCCCGATGAGTTCGCAACCTGGCCCGGCCGGATCTTGATCGTCTCGAGCGAGGACGATCCCTCTCATGCCGATTCCCGGGATCTGGCCGCTTCGCTGCCCGATTCCGAACTGGCGCTCCTGCCGACCGGATACGGTCACCTTGCCCCGCAGATCTACCGGGACGAATACCTGGAGACGGTGAGGGCTTTCCTGGACTCACTCTGAGGTGATTCGGGGAACTGGGTGTGGCGAGCGGACAGCGCTGCGATTCGAACCCGAACGGGCGTGATCGAACCCGGCAGTGAAGAAGGCGACGTCGCGCGCCGTACCTGCTAGTGTCATGTCAGGTGACAAACGTCTGTACCGAGAGTGATGCCGTACCCACCCTCTGACAGGCACCAGGGGCAGGACAGGGGTTGTATGACGGATGCTGCCCCGGATCCGGAGACCGCCGGTGACCGACCGCGAGCAGGATATCGTTCTCAGACTCGATGGGCTCGCCCGTTCCTACGGGGATATCGTGGCCGTCGATGATCTCAGCCTCGAGATCCGCCACGGCGAAATTTTCGGTTTCCTGGGACCGAACGGGGCGGGCAAGACCACCACCATCAGCATGATCTGCGGTCTGCTCGAACCCGACGCGGGTACGATCAGTTTCAACGGCCGTTCCCTGACGGCCCGGGCGGGACAGGAGCGCCGTCGCCTGGGGCTCTGCCCGCAGGAGATCTCCGTCTGGGAGAACCTCACCTGCGCCGAACAGTGCCGGTTTACCGGCCACATGTACGGCCTCGCCCCCCGGGCTGCCCGGGACCGGGCGGCCGAACTGCTCGCTATTCTCGGCCTGGAAGCAAAAAGCGACCGTCTGGCCGGAACTCTCTCGGGCGGTATGATGCGCCGGCTGAACATCGCTCTGGCCCTGATGCACTCTCCCGAGATTCTCGTCCTCGACGAACCCCAGGCCGGGCTCGATCCCCAGAGCCGGGTTCTGGTCAGGGAGTACGTGCGCGGCCTGGCGGGCGGGATGACCGTCATCCTGACCACCCACGACATGGACGAAGCCGACCGTCTGGCCGACCGGATCGCCATCATCGATCACGGCCGCCTGCTCGTGCTCGACACCCCGCAGCGGCTCAAGGACACCATCGGCGAAGGGGACCTGCTCGAGATCGAATTGCCCGGGGTGAGCGCCGATGACGCCGGGGCGGTAAGCCGCGAGCTCGAGCCGACCTTCCCCGGGCTCGAGGCCCACATCGGCCGACTGCGTCTGGTGGGGCACGAGGTCCACCGGGTTCTGCCCGACCTGCTCGACCGGCTCCAGGCCCGGGGTCTGATCCCCGGCGAGGTGATCGTGCGGCGTAAGACCCTCGAGGACGTCTTCATTGCGCTGACGGGGCGGGGGTTGCGGGAATGAGATTCGCGAGCCTGATCTACAAGACCGCGATCGAGAACTTCCGCGACTGGAAAATCGCCGGCATGACGCTGGCTTTCGCTCCCTTCTTCGTGGTGCTGATGCATTTCTACTTCGGGGAGATGACCCCCTCGTACACCCTCGCCGTCGTGAGCCGGGATGACGCCGTGTCCGGACCGGGGGGCGTTGAGTTCAGGGGCGGCGACGAACTGATTGCGGCTCTCGAGGCGGTGAAATCCGACGAGGGCGGGACGGTGCTCACCCTGCGTACCTACGACGAGATCGGTCCGGCCCGGGCCGCCCTGCGCGATCGGGAGGCCGACCTGGTGGTCGAGATCCCGGCCGATTTTTCCCGCACTCTGCAGGCCCACCGCAGGGGCGAGCAGGCGGGACCGGTGACGGTTCGCAGCTGGGGCGATCCCGCCAATGCCGGTTACCTCATGGCCGCGGTCTGGAGCGACATGACAGTCTGGGAGTACGCCGCCGGGGTGCTGGAACTGGACATTCCCATCCTCCTCGATCCGCAGACGACAGGGGGGATCAGCTCGCTTTCCGATTTCGATCTCTACGTGCCGGGCCTGCTGGTACTGGCGCTGATGATGCTCATGTTCACTGCGGCTGCCTCGCTGATCAGAGAAAAGGACAAGGGCACCCTGGTGCGCCTGCGCATCGCGGCCCTGCCGGCCTGGGAGTGGCTGGTCTCGGTCGGTCTGGTCCAGATCGTACTCGGAGTGGCGGCGGTCGGCCTGACCTGGCTGACCGCGGCAGCGCTCGGCTACCGGGCCGCCTTTTCGTTGTCGGCCGCGCTGGTCGTCACGGTAGCCGCTGCCCTCTCGATCGTGGCCATCGGCGTGCTGGTGGCGGCCTGGCTGCGCACCATCTTCGATCTCATGACGGTGGGCTGCTTCCCCTTTTTCGTCCTGATGTTCTTTTCCGGCGGTCTCTTCCCCCTGCCCGAACCCCGCCTCTTCGCCCTGGCCGGGCACACCGTGACGATCAACGATCTGCTGCCCACCACCCACGCCACGGCGGCCCTGGGCAAGATCATGAACCACGGCGCCGGGGTGGGGGAGGTGACGTGGGAACTGGGCTGGATTGCGGTCCTGACGATCATCTTCTTCGTTCTCGGGATACGGCTCTTCGTGCGTCGGCACCTGCGGCCGGAGTGAGCCGTTCCCCGGGGTTCCGGTTCGTTTCGCTAACCGAATCCGGCTGACCGGGACGTTCAGACCGGGAAGTACTGCAGGTCGCCGAAACGGCCGTCGAGGACGGTCCTCTCCATAGCCGGTTCAGCCTCGAGTTCCCCGGCCCGGGCCCGGGCCTCATCCAGGTAGGACTCATAGAGCCGGGTTCTTTCCTCCGGTGCCACGCACCCGTTCCCCGGGCTCTCGGCTTCGAGAGCGGCCGTCAGTCCGAAAGCCTCGGGCGTGTCCTCGTATCCGCGGTATGACCATCCCCCCGTGACGGGATCGAAATCGTAGAGCGGCAGGAACCGGTGCCCGTACGAGGCCGCGAACTCCACCGCCGAGATCACATAGTCGGCCTCGGCGTCATCCATGGCGTAGTGCAGGCCCAGCCGGCACCAGCCCGGCTTGATACCTTCATAGCCCTCCCGGACCTGGTTCCGGAACCGCTCCGAGGTTTCCTCGTCGAGCCCGAGCAGACGGTGGGCATAGGGGCCGGCACACGAACAACCCGCCCGGGTCTGGATGCCGAAGAGATCGTTCAGAAAGACGGTCACGAACTTGGGGTGCAGGTAGCGTCCCTCACCGGAACGGATATTGAAGGAGATGATGCCGATCCGGTGGCGGGGATCGGGATTACCGAGGATCTCGATCCGCTCGTGAGCCGCCAGGCGCTCCATCGCCCGCTCGAGCAGTTCGGCTTCGCGGGCCTCGATGCGCTCGACCCCGACCGCATCCTTGACCTGAAAAGCCAGGGCGGCCTTGAGCACCTGCAGTACCCCCGGGGTGCCGGCCTTCTCGCGCGCCTCGATATCCTCGAGGTAGTCGTGCGTGTGCGGTCCCACGAAGGCCACCGTTCCGCCTCCGCCGATGGTGGGGGGCAGGTCGCGGCGGTAGAGCTTTTCGTTGAAGACCAGGATGCCCGGCGAGCCCGGCCCGCCGAGGAACTTGTGAGGTGAGAGAAAGACAGCGTCGATCGAGGCATCCTCGCCGTCCTCGGCCGGCGGGTTCATGTCGATCTCCACGTAAGGCGCGCAGGCGGCGTAATCGAAACAGGCCAGGGCGTCGTAGCGGTGGAGCAGGGCGGTGACCTCGCGGACCGGGGTGCGCCGCCCGGTCACATTCGAGGCCGCCGAAAACGAACCGATCCGCATGCGTCCCTGCCATTCTTCTGTCTGCAACAGTGCTTCGAGTTGGGCCAGATCGGTCCCGCCGTCGGGGTCGAGACCGATCTCGACCACGGTAGCGATCCCCTGCCGCCAGGTGATCTCGTTGGAGTGATGCTCGTACGGGCCGATGAAGACCACCGGTCGGCGCTCGGCCAGCAGGGTGTGGAAATCGGGCACTTTCTCCGGGCCCATGAACTCTCCCAGCAGGGTCAGCAGACGCTCTCCGGTCACCGGCGGATAGGCGACTCCGATCAATTGCTGGAATCGGTCGATCGCCCCGGTCGAGCCGGTCCCCACGGCGATGATCCGTCCCTGCGGGCCGGCGTTGACGCTCTCTTTGATGATCGTCTCGGCGGTGTGGAGCAGCTGGGTCATGCTGCGCCCGGTGATGTCATCCTCGGTGTGGGTGTTGGCGTAGTTGCGCTGCAGCGACTGCAGGTAGCGCTCGATGAAACCCAGGCAGCGGCCCGAGGCGGTGTAATCGCAGTACACCATCAGACGCTCCCCGAAGGGGGTGGTGATCGGGCAGTCGATACCGACGGTCTCGGAGCGCAGGGCGGCGAAATCGAGGGAGGAAAGATCGGTCATGACTTTTCTGTTCGGTCGGGGTGACGAGAGGGGGCTCTCCGGCCCGGTTCACGACCGATACGATAGGCGTTTGAAACCGGAGTGACTAATCTCTTTCTCGTTTCCGGTACGGCGCCGCCCGTTCCCGGATCACACGAACGATATATGAACGGTTCAGGACTCCGCGCCCCGGAGTACGGTGCGTACGGCCTCGGAGTGAGCCAGCCAGCGCTCCTCATCGGTGACCAGGGCGGTCCGCCCGGCGGGGGTGAGAGCGTAAAACTTGGCCCGGCGGCCGGTCTCGCTCGCGCCCCAGTCGCTGCTCAGCAGGCCTTTGCCCTCAAGCCGGTGCAGGGCGGGATACAGGGCGCCTTCCTCGATCTGCAGGGTCTCCCGGCTCTGCTGCCTGATCCAGCGGCCGATGGCATAGCCGTGCAGGGGTTCGCGGGCCACCGCCTTGAGGATCAGCAGGTCGAGAGTGCCGGTAAAGATATCGCTGCCGCTCATATTCGCCCCCGTCCGGATGCACGAGTCAGCTGAAGCCGTGGAGTATCATACCTAATTCATTAAGGTATCTGACAATACGACGCAATACCGGAGCGGGTTTCAGCAACAAGTCGACTCTTCGGGCCGTACTAAAGACTGGCCCGGTAGAGCGAATGGTATGGGCACAGTTGGGGGGAATGGCAATGTATCGTGTCAGATTGGTCATCTGGGATACGACTGCCGCCGAAAAACGGGCCGGGGAACTACAAGCTTCCGGATACGAGGTGGATACGCATCCCTTCGAGGGGCAACCCTCGCTCAAGGAGATGAGCGCTGATCCACCCGCAGCCTGTATCATCGATCTGATTCGGGCCCCCTCTCAGGGCCGCGATGTGGGCGTGGCCATGCGGCACAATGCCGGTACCCGCCATATCCCCCTGGTATTCATCGAGGGCGACCTCGAGCAAACCGAACGGGTTCGGGCCCTGCTGCCCGACGCCGCCTATACCTCCTGGACCCGGATCGATCGGACTCTGAAGCGGGCGATCGAACACCCCCCGACCGATCCGATCGTCATCTCTCCGGAAATTCAGCGATCGTCAGGGCGGCCAGATCGTTGACGATCCGGAGCAGACTCCGTCCCACCGCCCGGGCCACACTGGTATTGACCTGAACCGCCACGCTGATTCCGTACTCCGGGAAGTAATACGTCTCGGTCAGATAGCCGGGGAAGTACCCGCTGTGACCCCATATCCGGCCCGCCGGCAGGTTGCGGATGATCGTGGTCAGGCCGTACTCCACCCCCCGGCCGAGTTCGCGCGCCGGCACCCCGGTGGTCACCTCCTCGATCAGGGCGGGATCCCAGGCCCGGCCCTCGTAGATGTCGGCCGTCCAGCGAGCCAGCTCGCGGGCGGTCGAGGCGAAACCGCCGCCTCCCCACTCGAAACCGGGATTGATGGCCATCCGACCCTGCTCGTCGAGCATCTCGTCCCGGCCACCGAAGGGATTGCCGTCGCCGGCGTACCCCTGGACCAGCCGGGGGATCTCGGGCCGGTCGGAGGGGATGGTGTCGAGAAGCCCGAGCGGACTCAGGATCCGACGCTGGATCTCGTCATAGGCCGGGGCGCTCGTAATCCGCTCCACGATCATGGCCAGGAGGATGTAGTTGGTGTCCGAATAGGTCCAGCCTTGACCGGCTGCAAAGGGGGCCTCGGAATCGAAGAGATAGGCGAGCTGCTCTTCGGGACGCCAGACACGGTAGGGGTCGGCCAACAGGTCTTCCAGAAACCGGGGATTGAACTCGTAACGCACGATCCCACTCGAGTGGTTCATGAGCTGGCGAACGGTTACACCGGGCGCATTCGGCAGACGTTCGAACCATGCCTCGGTGCCCAGATACCGGCTGATCGGTGCCTCGAGGTCGAGGGCGCCTTCGGATACGAGCTGCAGCGCCACCGCCCCGAAAAAGGTCTTGCCGACACTACCCGCCGGCATACGGTCGGCGGGGGTGAGGGGAACACCGCTATCCCGATCCCGAACCCCGGTCGAGATCGCGATCAGAGTGCCGTCGGGCAAGCGCACGGCAACGTTGGCGCCGGGGAAGGAACCGGCGGCGTGAACCGAATCGAGATACGCCTGCAGCCGGGCGGTCAGGGCCTCGACCCGCTCGGGAGGCAGAACCGGGGGGTCCTGTGCGGGCAGCGGTGCCGACCAGAGCAGACCGAGGAGAAAGACCAGGCAGGTGCAGATTCGCTCGCTCCGGCCGATACGTGGTGGGCGCGATCGGTCGATCATATCTCTGACCCTCCTCGTACCCTCTATGACGTCGCCCGAGATGACACCGGCAACCGGGATATCCCTGCTGCGGGCATGGTACTCCCGGGCGGTCAGGGGCGGAACATGTATTCTCTCGCGATGCCGCGCGATGGCGGATCGGGTTGAACCAGAGGTTTCTCAGGTTTATATCACGGGGGAACATTGACAGGCGAACGGGCGGGTCATGTAATGGAAGCGACCTCGTGGGGGCCCTCTTCTCCGGACTGAGAGGCAGCCGTGTACGATCTGATCGCCGACCTGCGCTTTGCGGTACGCATGTTGCGCACCCAGCCCCTGTTCACCATTGTGGCGGTGCTGACCCTGGCGGTCGGCATCGGGGCCAATACGGCTCTGTTCACGGTCATCAACACCCTGCTTCTGCAGCCGCTCCCGGCCCGCGATCCCGACCGGCTGGTATCGGTCTACACCACCTCGCTGAATATCGAACACTCCACCAGCTCGCTCCCCGACTGGCACGATCTGCGTCGGATGAGCACCACCCTCGAGGACCTGGCCGGATATTCCGGGATGTTCGTCAACGTCACCCGGGAAGGCCGGGCGGAACTGCTGACCGGCGAGATCGTGACCGATAATTATTTCGACCTGCTGGGTATCCCCATGGCTCTGGGGCGGGAGTTCACCCCGGCCGAGAACGAGGCTCCCGGCGCTCACCCGGTGGCGGTTCTCGGCTATGACTACTGGCAGGAGGAATTCGCGGGTTCACCCGATGTAGCGGGGCAGACGCTGACCCTCAACGGCACCCCCTTCACGATCATCGGCGTGGCGCCGCCCGAATTCCGGGGCCGCTTCCCGAGCGTGCGGGCGGCCATGTGGATTCCGACCATGATGGCCGAGGTGGTGGACCCGGGCGGTCTGATCGACACCGTACCCTCGCCGGGCGAGACCCGAATGGAACGCCGGGGCAATCGCTGGCTGTTCATGGTCGGCCGGATGGCCGAAGGAGTCGCCATCGAGTCGGTCCGGGCCGAACTGGGAACGATCATGGGGGTTCTGGCCGAGGACTATCCCGGCTCGAACGAGGGTCGGGAGGCGCGGGTACTGCCGGCCGGCAGCGTGCGCATCCATCCCGCCCTCGATCCGGTCGTCTCCGGAGCTTCGGCGATCCTGCTCGGGCTGGTAGGCCTGGTTCTGCTCGTGGCCTGCGCCAATGTTGCCGGCATGCTGCTGGCCCGGGCCGCCGGACGCCGGCGTGAGATCGCCGTGCGCCTGGCCCTGGGGGCCGGCCCGCGACGGATCATGCGCCAGCTGCTGACCGAGAGTCTCCTGCTGGCGGTCCTGGGCGGTGCGGCCGGGCTGCTGATGGCGGTCTGGCTGGTGCAGCTGCTCGCGGTCCTGCAGCCGCCCCAGCTCACCGTCAGCATCGATATGGCGCTGGTCATGGACGGCCGGGTTTTTCTTTTTGCCCTGCTGGCAACGGCTGTGAGTGGAATCGTGTTCGGTCTCGCGCCCGCTCTTCAGACCGCCCGGCTCGATCTGACGCCGTATCTCAAAGAGATGTCCGCCCTCGGTTCTCGACCGGGCCGGGGAGGACGCCTGCGCACCGTCCTGGTCGTCGGTCAGCTGGCTGTTTCCACCCTCCTGCTGGTGGCGGCCGGCCTGATGGCCGTGAGTCTGGCCAACGCCCGCGACGTGGATCCGGGGGTGGACCTCGACCGGGTGGCGGTCTTCAGCACCAGCCTCGAGATGATCGGGTACGATGCCGAAGGGGCCAAGCAGCTCTTTGAACACCTCCGGGAGATCCTCATCAGCCGGCCGGACGTGGAAGCGGTCTCGGTGACAGCCCGGGCCCCTCTTTCTTTCAACATCTGGTCGCGCGATCTCTATCTGGAAGGTCACCAGCAGAGTCCCGAGGACGATCCCTACCTGGAGGATATCACCATAGCCGACGAAGACTACTTCGAGACCGTCGGGGTGCCGATCCTGAACGGCCGGTCGTTTCGACGCTCCGATACCGAAGACACTCCCGGCGTGGTGGTCGTCAGCAGCGCCTTCGCCCGGCGTTACTGGCCCGGCGAGAGTGCAGTCGGGAAAACGATCTGGAATGACGGCCTGACCGGGACGTCCTACGAGGTCATCGGGATTTGCGCCGACTACAAGGTACGCTCGGTGACCGAAGCACCCCGGCCGATGGTCCATTACTGCCGCTCCCAGTATCCAACCCGGGCCGGAACGATCATGGTCAGGGTCAGGGGCGAGGCCGCGCCCCTGGTAGACCGGTTGGCGACCGACATCAGGGAGGTGGAGCCGGCCATCTCCTTCTTCGAGGTCGGCACTATTCGCGACAGCGCCCGCTTCAGCCTCTCCCCGATTCAGACCGGGACCGGTCTGATCGGAGGGCTGGGTCTGCTGGCTCTGCTGCTGGCTGCAGTGGGTCTGTACGGTATCATTGCCTATTCGACGGGACAGCAGCACCGCGAGATCGGGATCCGGATCGCTTTGGGGTCATCGAAAGGCGGCATCGTGCGCCATGTCGTCGGCCGGGGCCTGCTGCTGGCTTTTATCGGGGGGGCGATCGGTCTGCTCGGGGCCGCTCTCTCGGCTCGTCTGCTGTCGGGAGTGCTCTTCGAGGTCGGGGCCCTGCACCTGCCCGTGTATGCCCTGGCCCTGCTCGTCCTCTTCGTCATCGCCGGTCTGGCCAATGCGGTGCCGGCCCTGCGCGCCGCCCGGGTGGATCCGGTGATCACGTTGCGGGACGAGTGAGACGCCGGGGAGCCGTCCGGGCGGAGCAGGACCGGAATCCCGAGAGGCGAAAAAAAGACGAAAATCATTCTTGTCACCGGATTCCGGTTCCGGGTAATATGCCTCAGGTCATACGGTCGGCAGATACTGTCTCAGATCTGAAAGGAAACGGAATCATGGCCAATGCATTCGCTCATATAGAGTTGATGACTCACGATCTGGAGGGGGCGAAAGCCTTCTATGCCGAAATCTTCGACTGGAAATGGATCGAGCACCCCTCCGAATCGGGGACATACTGGATCATCGATCCTGGAACCGAACCCCAGGGGGGGATCATGAAAGCCCCCGAGCCCGACATTCCTCCACACTGGTTGGTGTATACGCACGTTGAGGATGTGGCTGCGACGCTGGAGAAAGCGAAAGAACTGGGAGGAACAACGGTCGTTGATAAAACCCCCATCCCCGGCATGGGCGCCTTTGGCATCTTTCAGGATCCAACCGGAGGAGTCATGGCAATCTGGGAGGAAGAGAGGGAGTAGGATATTTCCGTTGTACGGTCGGTGGTCAGGAGGCATGCTCCGGGTGATGCGGATCTTATCAGACGCATTCCACCGGAATCGCGCCGAGGAGGACCACCATGACCGGGCACCCTTACATTGTCGTCGACGTCTTCGCCGAGAAAAAATACGCCGGGAACCAGCTCGCCGTCTTCACCGACGGGGGACGCATTCCGGCCGAAAACATGCTGACCTTCGCGCGCGAGACGCACTATTCGGAGACCACTTTCATCCTCTCCGGCGAGCCGCGTGAGGGGGGCTGGGACGTACGCATCTTCACTCCCGGCGAGGAAGTCCCCTTCGCCGGTCATCCCACTCTGGGAACCGCCTGGGTTATCGGACGCGAGCTGACCGGGGGCGAACCGGAAGAAATCGTCCTCAATCTCAAGGTGGGGCAGATCCCCGTCCGGTTCGAGACCGATGACGAGGGCCGCGAGGTGCTCTGGATGCGCCAGAACGAACCCGATTTCGGCGCTGACCTGGCACCCGAGGTCATCGCCCCCGTCCTGGGGCTCGACCTGTGGGATATCGACGACCGTTTCCCGGTCCAGGATGTTTCGACCGGTCTGCCTTTCCTGATCGTTCCGGTCAAGGATCTCGAAGCCCTGCGCGGCGCCGCGGTCCGGCGGGAGGAGTTCTTCGAGCTGATCGCCGACACCCGCTGGAAGGCGCCGCTCATTTTCTGTCCCGAGACGCGGAGACCGGATAACGACCTGAGCGTGCGGGTCTTCGTGGACTACTACAACATCACCGAGGATCCCGCCACGGGAAGCGCCAACGGCTGTCTGGCGGCCTGGCTGGTCCGGCACCGCTACTTCGGGAGCGACCGGATCGACATCCGGGTCGAGCAGGGACACGAGATCCACCGCCCCTCGCTGCTCCACCTGCAGGCCGCCGGATCGGAGGCGGGGATCGAGGTCCATGTTGGCGGCAGCGTCATCGAAACCGCCCGGGGAGAGTTCGTGTGATGAAAACGATCGTCTTCGCTACCTGCCTGACACTCGCCCTGCCCCTGACCGGTGGTTCCGCGGAATCCGGTCCGGTTCGGGGCGATAACGGCGGGCGGTTGGCACCCGAGACCTGGTCGGTGATCAGCCCCGACGGTCGGATCGAGGTGTCCGTGGAAGCGGGCGATGAGCTGACCCTGGCGATCTCCTTCGAGGGCCGCCGGATCGTAGCGCCCTCACCGCTCTCCCTGACCTTGTCCGACGGCACGGCCCTCGGGCCGGGGGCGCGGATACGGCGGACCGATACCCGCGAGGTGCGCCAGACGCTCACCCCGGTCGTGCCCGAGAAGTTCGCCCGGATCGAAGATGTCTATCGGGAACTGGTCCTGCAGTTCCGGGAGGGGTTCTCGCTCGAGGTCCGGGCGGCCGACGACGGAGTGGCCTGGCGCTTTGGCACCGAACGGCGCGGTGAAATGACGGTGAAGAACGAAGAATTCACGGTCGCCTTCACCGGCGATCATGAACTCTGGTTCCCGGCCGAGGAGAGCCTGCTGACCCACCAGGAGCGGACCTATGAGCGGCTCCACCTGAGCGAGATTCCTTCGGGCACCTTTGCCAGCATCCCGGTTCTGGTGGACGTGGGGCAGGGGGTGAAGGTGGCTGTCACCGAATCGGATCTGCGCGATTACCCCGGCGCCTACCTGGCCGGGACCGGCGCCAACATGCTGCGGGCGATCTTCCCCCCATATCCTCTTGAAGAGAGACAGGTCCGTGACCGGACGGTACGGGTGGAGCGGGGGGCCGACTACATCGCCCGCACGACGGGAGAACGTTCCTTCCCCTGGCGAGTGCTCGTCATCACCGGCTCCGACGCCGATCTGCTGACCTCGACCCTCGTCTGGCGGCTGGCGCCCGAGTGCCGGATCGCAGATCCCGGCTGGATCCGCCCGGGCAAGGTGGCCTGGGACTGGTGGAATGCCCTGAATATCCGGGGTGTGGATTTCGAAGCCGGCCTGAATACGGCCACCTATCGGCACTACATCGATTTCGCCGCTGAGCACGGTATCGAGTACGTCATTCTCGATGAGGGCTGGTCGCGCACGACCGATCTCTTCGCTGTCAATCCCGACATCGACCTCGACGCCCTGCTGGCTCACGCCCGGGATCGGGGGGTGGGGCTCATCCTCTGGGTCGTCTGGAAGACTCTCGACGATCAGCTCGAGGCGGCCCTCGATGATTTCGCCGCCCGGGGGGTGGCCGGTATCAAGGTCGACTTCATGCAGCGTGACGACCAGCCGATGGTCAACTGGTACTGGACGATCGCCGAGGCCGCCGCCGCCCGGCACCTGCTGGTCGATTTCCACGGGGCCTACAAACCGGCCGGCTTGCGGCGGGCCTGGCCGAACGTGCTCACCCGTGAGGGCGTGATGGGGCTCGAGCACGTGAAGTGGAGCGAGAACCCGACCCCCGAACACGATGTGACCCTGCCCTTCATCCGGATGCTGGCCGGGCCGATGGATTACACCCCCGGGGCGATGGCCAACGCCAATCCCGCGAACTTCCATCCTGTTTTCACCCGGCCGATGAGCCTGGGAACCCGCTGTCATCAGCTGGCCATGTACGTGGTCTTCGAGAGTCCCCTGCAGATGCTCTGCGATTCGCCCTCGCGCTACGAACGTGAGCCCGAATGTCTTGCATTCATCGCCGGAGTGCCGACGGTGTGGGACGAAACCCGGGTGCTGGCCGCCCGGGTGAGTGACTACGCGGCCCTGGCCCGCCGGCGGGGCGAGGCATGGTTCGTAGGGGCCATAACCGACGGCGAGGCCCGCGAGCTGGAGCTGGATTTCTCCTTTCTGCCGGCCGGGGAGTACGGGATCGAGATCTTCGCCGACGGTCTGAACGCAGAACGGAACGCCGTCGACTTCTCGCGCAACCTTCGGCGGATCCGGTCGGGAGAGCGGTTGACGATCCGGCTTGCACCCGGCGGGGGGTGGGCAGCCCGGATCACGCCATAATGTGACGGACTGATGAAACCAGCGGATGAGAGAAGTCGTATATCTGGTCACGCGATATATCCTCAGACCAGATACCCGGGGTGCGGCTGGCTCGGACCTGCCCCCGCACCAGGAGGAGCCTCTGATGCCTGACTGGAAGCGCATTGTGAGAGAGCGGGTCGACTTTCCCGACCTCAAAGACCTGCGGGCCGAGCGGATCATCGAAGAAATAGCCGGGCAACTCGAGGATTTCTACACCGAGGCGCTCGCCGACGGTTCGGCGCCCGCCGAGGCTGAGCGGCTGGCCGTCGAGCGTTTTAACTGGGAACAGTTCGCCGGTGGAGTGGAAGCGGCCGAAGAGCCGAACCGGCCCTCGCGTTCCGAGAGGTGGGTTCGCGATGTGGACGATCACCTTCGTCTCAAAGGCGGTCGCTGGCTGACCCTGACCGACCTGATGCAGGATGTACGGATCGCTCTGCGGCAGCTCCGCCGTCGTCCCGGGGTTTCGATCGCGGCCGTGCTCTGTCTGGCAATCGCCATGGCGGGCGGATCCTTTCTCTACAGCATGGCCGTACAGACTCTCCTGCAATCCTCCCCGGCCCGGAATCCCGAGCAGGTCACCCGGATCTACACCGCCTGGGAAGGGTCGATGGATTGGGGTTCGGTTTCCGTTCCCGACTTCGAGGACATCCGCGACCGGGTCGAGGCCTTCTCCTGCGCCGTTCTCACTACCTCCATGCCGATGAACCTGACGAACGAGGGTGCGGGACGGCGGATCTGGGGCTCGCTGGTATCCGCCGGTTATTTCCGTTGTCTGGGACGCGAGATCGTCCTGGGACGGGATTTTCTGCCCGAAGAAGATGAGACCGAAGGCACCCACCCGGTCATGATCATCAGCCACGCCTTCTGGCAGAGCGAGTTCGGCGGCGATCCCGATGTGATCGGTCGCCAGGTGCAGATCAACCGGTACCCCTTCACCGTCATCGGGGTGGCCGAAGAAGGGTACCAGGGCGACTCGGTCGGGCTGGTCATGCGTTTCTGGGTACCGGTGGCGATGCATGAAGTGGCCGCACCCCTTCTGGGCGGCATCGATAACCGGGGCGATCACAATTTCCGGAGCATCATCTGCCGGCTCGCGCCGGGAGCGACCCTCGTGCAGGCTCAGGAACAGGTCGCCGCAGTCCAGCAGCAGCTGGGCGAACAGTACCCCGATCTCTTTACCGGCAAGAGCTTCAATCTCCTCCCCGAGCGTCAGGCCAGCCTCGATCCGATGGTCCGGCGGGATTTCCAGCGTTTCATCGTCTTCGGCCTGGCCATGATCGTCTTCGTCCTGGTCCTGGCCTGTGCCAACGTGGCCGGGCTGCTGCTGGCCCGCACCGCCGGCCGGAGGCGGGAAATCGGCATCCGCATGGCTCTAGGTGCCGGCCGGGGTCGCCTGATGCGCTCGCTGCTGATCGAAGGCGCCGTCCTGGCCGGTCTGGCAGGGCTTGGTGCGCTTCTGCTGGCGGCCCTGCTCGGACAGGCCAGCGGAAATATCTCCATTCCTCTCGATATGCCGATGGAATTCGGTTCGGGTAGTGCGCTCGCCTGGAGCGATATCGGCTTCATCTTCGTGTCATCAGGTCTGGCGACGATCCTGATCAGCCTGGCCCCGGCGCTCTTCGCCTCGCGCGAAGACATCACCTCGGCCCTGAAAACAGGTCTCGGTTTACAACCCCGCCGGGCATCGTTCTCGCGCCGGGCGCTGGTGGCGGTCCAGGTAGCTGCCAGCTTCACCCTGCTGGTCGGCGGGGGCATGGTTCTCAAGGGCATGCAGCAGATGCGTTCGGTCAATCCCGGTTTCGATCCCGAGCACCAGCTCGTAGCCCAGGTCGACCTGCTCCTGAACCGCTACAGCGAAGCGGAAGGGAGGCTTTTCTACCGCCAGATCAAGGAACGCCTGATGGGTCTGCCCGAGGTCGAGTCGGCCGGTCTGGCCTTCACCATCCCTCTGAGTCTTTCGCTGGTGACCCACACGATCGAAATCGAGGGCTACGAGATTCCCGAAGGCGAGAGAATCATGGTCGACGTCAACACCGTCGATGAGGACTATTTCACCACCTTGGGGATCCCGATCGTGGAGGGGCGGCCGTTCACGGTCTTCGATACCCCCGACAGCCGTCCGGTCGTGATTGTCAACGAGGCCTTCCGGGATCGTTTCTGGCCGGAGGAATCTCCGCTGGGCAAACGCGTGCTGCACGGTGGGAACTGGCACGAGATCGTCGGGATGGTTCCGACCGGCAAGTACCTGGGGCTGGGCGAGGATCCCAAATCGTATATGTATTACGCCTACGGGCAGAACTACAACGGCATGATGAACGTCCACATCCGGACCTCGACCGATCCCCTGCTCCTGGCCGATGCCGTCCGGCGAGAAGTGGCCGCACTGGATCCCAGCCTGCCGGTCAACGAGCTCAACCCCATGACGGGGCGGATCGATTTCGCCCTGATGCCCTTCCAGATCGCTACCGTTGCGATGTGGACCTTCGCACTGATCGCGATCCTGCTTTCCTCGATCGGGCTCTACGGTCTGGTAGCGTATTTCGTGAACCGGCAAAAGCGCGAGATCGGTATCCGCATCGCCCTGGGGGCGGTCAAGGGAAACGTCCTGCGCCATGTGATCGGGCGGGGGATGCGCCTGACGATCATCGGACTGGGGGTCGGCTTCGTCTTCGCCCTGGGTGCTGCGGTTCTGGCCAGCACCGCTATCCCCGGCCTGCAGCCCTTCGATCCGGTCATTCTCGGCATCCCCATGGTCCTGCTGGGAGTGATCGCGTTCGTGGCCAGTCTTTTTCCGGCCCTGCTGGCGGCCCGGATCGCTCCGGCCGAGACCCTGCGCAGCGAGTAATCCGGGCGGTACCACAACAGGTTCCGCGTGCGATAGGGAGGACTCAACCGCCGAATGCCGTTTTCGATGCCGTCGCGTCCAGATGTTCGGCCAGAAAGGCCTCGATGGCCCGCCAGAGATCGAGCCAGTTGTCGTGCCGAGAGAAGTACCCGTGGCCTTCCTCGGCGTGATAGATGTACTCGACCGGCACGTTCTGCTCGCGCAGGGCGGCGACCATCTGATCCGATTCCTCCGGATTCACGATCGGATCCCGACCGCCCTGGGCGATGAGGATCGGAACCCGGATATTCTCCACGTGAAGCAGCGGTGAGGTCCGGGTGAGCAGCTCCCGATCGCGGATCGGGTGACCGATCCGCTCGTAGTGAACCGACATGTCGGTCCATTGTGCGAGGGCTTCGAGGAAGGTGAAGAAGCTGGACACCCCGAAGAGACTCACCCCGCAGGCGTAGAGTTCAGGGGTGAAAGCCAGGCCGGCCAGGACGGCGTACCCGCCGTAACTGCCGCCGATGATGGCGATCCGCGAAGGATCTGCAATCCCTTCGGAAATCAGGTGGCGCACGCCGTCGGTGAGGTCGTTCTGAACCGCCAGACCGTTCTGCTTGAAACCGGCGGTGAGGTAACTCTTCCCGTAGCCGGTCGAGCCCCGGAAGTTGACCTGCAGCACGGCATAGCCGCGGTTGGCCAGCAGCTGAATCTCCCGGAACCGGCCCATCTCCCAGACATCGCGCCAGTGGGGTCCGCCGTGGGGGTAGACGATGACCGGCAGATCACGCGCCGGGCGCCCGGGGGGCAGGACGAGATAACCGTGAACGGCCGTCCCGTCGCGGGCGGGGCACATCTTCTCCCGGAGAGAACAGAACGGCGATGTGCTGCGGCAGTTCGGGCAGAGGATCGATGATCTCGCACGATCCCTCCCCGGACAATACGGCAACACCGGCTCGATCACCGGCCTGCAGGAGGGTGATTCCCAGAATACCCTCGATCCCGCTGCCGAGCGCGAATATCTGACCGCCGGTGAGCCAGAGATAGTCGTTCACGGTGGACATGTCGGACGGCGTGATATCGTCGACCGCAACTCCGTTCAACACCCTTCGAAAGAGATGGGTGCGCCCATTCACCCGACTCAACCAGGTATATGACTCCCCATCCGGGGAGAGTCGATAGCTGTGTCCAACGGGTTCCCGGAGGAAATCCTCGATCGGGATACGGGGAGGAGGCACCGGATCCACCCGGGCGTTGCAGGCCGGGAGAATCCCCGCCAGTATCACTGCCACCGGCAGGATCCATCGCAACAGGCAGATCCCGCTTCTTTCTGTATCCACAGCACCTCCCGCACCTGTCACGCGATGAATGATAATCCGATCTCAACGGTCGGGTACTGTGGGTGAAACGTCGGGAATCGGGGAGAGGTTAGGAACGGTCAGACGTCTCTTCCTGCGCGCCGAACTGCGCTCGACCACGACTGCGGAAGCGATCTGCAGACCCAGGACGGCACAGGGGAGCACCGGGCTTATATGCCTGTCGCCGGCCAGGAGGCTGACGGTCAGGGTGCCGAGCAGGAGTGAGGCGAAGGAGGCGCCGATATCCAGGCCGACCCGGCCGTGCCTGCCGTTACCCAGGTGGGCTCCGACTCCGACCCCGACGATTTCGAGGACTATCACACAGCCTCCGCTGGTATCATCATCGCTGAGAACTGTATCGATCAAGAGTCCACTCCCGATACCGGACACCATTCCGAGGGTTGCGCCCAGGACCGAGCCGACGACCGAACCCTGTCCGGCCTCATCGGTTCGGATTGGTGATACCCGGTTGCCGGACTGCTGGAGCAGGTCGGCATACTTTTCAATGGTCGAGTCCGGTGTATAGAGAGCCCGGGTGAGGGATCCAATACAGTGATGTTGCGGCGGGAAACACCACGAACCGGCCCGGCGGATCGTGTCCGGGCTCTGGCCCCGGGCCGGGACCGACAGAAGAATCAGCAGGCCCGTCGCGAGCAGCGTGCGGGTGAGTGATCGAGAAGTGGTCATAAGGTGCCTCTTGAGTTCCCGGTTTGTTGTTCAGACCAGAGCGGGAAGCGGGTGGCATGGCACCGGAAATCGGAACAATGGTAATCCCGCCGGAGGGCGTCGTGCAATCTGACCGAAACCACTCCCTGACTAACTACTGCGACGATCTCACGATCATCGGCGATACGGTCTTCATTCTCGACCGGGACCGCCTGAGCCAGTTCTACGTCTATCGCATTACTCGAGGCTGAAGCGGTGCTGGCATCTGTTGCTCGAACCGGTTGGCCCGGTCGAAAACTCCCGCTCGCCACGGCCTCGAGGGATTCTCACGGCCACCGGTTCTCGACCCGGGTAAACGGCGATTCGATACGTTCAGCAACCCACGAATCGAATACGATCGCCAGGCCGAACTGGTCGTGCCGCATGCCATCCTCGCCCAGATCCATGTCCCGTACCTGTTCATACACTGCGACGGCCTCGGAGCGCCGATCGAGCAGGTCGAGCATGTGGCCCTGCCAGATCAGGGCAATGGCGAGATAGGTCTCATCATCACGGTCGCGCGCCGTCTCTTCCAGGATCCGGAAGACCTCGAGGGCGTCATCGTAGCGGGTGGCGTCGTAGAGAGCATGCCCGACGATGCGGAGTTCGCTCGAGCCGAGTACTCCCGCGAGCCAGTCGGAGCGGTATCGGTTCGCAAGTTCGAGATAGGCGGCATGGCCTTCATTGCACTGCCGGATGAGATAGCGCGGATCGGCGAGTCGGGCCTGGTTCCAGTCAGCCAGGTATTCCTGCCAGGCTGCGAGGCGGCGCTGCGGCACGCGCGGCAGGCGACGCAGGAAGCGACGCAGGGTGGTGAAGAAGGCATCGGTGTCTTCGTCGTAGATGCCGTGCCCGGCCCGTTCGAACACGATCAGCTCGGCTCCGGGGTGGTTGTCGAGCAGCAGATCGCGTTTGTCGGTGTTCCAGGTCAGATCCCACTCACCCTCCAGGATGAGGGTCGGAATGGGGCAGTCCTCGAAGGCGCCGCTCAGATCGATGGCGTCCATGGTCGGGATCAGCTGGCGGCGGAACTCATCGGCGTGATCCCATTCATAGAGCGCGATCTCCGCGCAGCGCTCGGTCGAGGGGCGGTAGAAATTCTGCCGCTTCCAGTCGGCGTTGAGGTGGTTGTTGTAGAGCAGCAACTGCAGGTAGTGCTCATGACTCCATCCCTGCTCGCGGTAGTGCGTCTGCAGTTCGCTCCGGATCCCGTTCAGGTGTTCTCTTTCCTCGGTGGAGATGTAGTCGTACTGCCGGGTCGGTTCCATCTCGGTCCACAGGCCGGGTGCAGCCCCGAGCAGGACCAGACCCGACACGCTCTCCGGATGAGAGATCGCGTACCACTGGGCCAGAAATCCCCCGTAGGAATATCCCAGCACCGTCCAGGTCTCGTGGCCGAGAGCCTGCCGGATTGCCTCGAGGTCAGCGGCGGCCTGCTGTACCGAGTAGCCCTCGGGACCGGGGGTGCGGTCGGAGAGACCGCACCCGCGCTGATCGTAGTAGATGACCTGAACGAATTCCGCGGCCAGCGAGAACCAGGGATGAAAGCAGTGGTGGGTGCCGCCCGGACCGCCGTTGACCAGGACCAGCGGAGTGCCCCGGCCCTCGGTTTCGACGTACAGCTCGCAGTCCCCGACATTGACACGGTGTTTTTCGAGGGTCTCGATCCGATCGCACCAGCGGGGGATGGCCGGCACCTCGTAGCGGATCTCCCGGAGAGCGACGACCCGGTCGAGCACGCTCTCCCGGGTTTCGGAAACCGGTTCGGAGCCCCCGCAGCCGACTGCTGCCGGAAGAAAGAGGAGTAGAGCAATCAACAGGATGAGGCGGTGTCGTCCGATCCGCACAGGCGGCATGGTCCGGATCCCCTTTCGGTTCGGTACCCGGGCCGGCGGGTTTACCCGGGAATGAGCCTATCCGCGTCCTTGTGTTTTGAACGACGTCACGGGAGCGGTAGTTGCGTCTGATCCGGGCCTATCTGGTTGCCCTGGGCATCATGCTGGCGGTCGCTACGCTGGCGTCGGTGCTGCCTTCGCGGCGGCTGGCACGGATGACGATCATGAACGTTCTGCGGGAAGAATAGAGCGGGCCGTTTCTCCGCTCCACCTATCCCGGGCGGATAGTCCATACCTGTTGCACCCGTACGCCTTACCTGTTGTACCCGCATGCCTTCGTTCGGGTGCGATGTCTTCGTCGGTGAAGCGAGCGCGAAAAATATCTCTGGGAAAAAACGAACCTTCCCTCCCTTGACAGCCGTATTGAACTATTGTACTAATATACTAGTACATTAAGTCAGACCGTCTCCAGCCACCGGCAGACGGGGAAAAGGGGAGCGGGAACAGGTGACATTCTTCATCGACACCTTGAGCGGAGTACCGATCTACCGTCAGATCATCGAACAGATCAGGTACGCCGTCGCCCGGGGTGAACTCAAGCCGGGCGTGCAACTCCCCACCGTCCGCCAGCTGGCTGTAGATCTCTCCATCAATCCCAACACCGTCGTTCGTGCCTACCGGGAACTCGAGATCGAAGGGCTGCTCGACTCCCAGCAGGGCTCGGGTACTTTCATCAGCTCGAAGGAAGTCGAGATCGATGAGGGCGAACGCCGGCGGATGATCGACCAGATCACGACCGAACTGATGATCCGCGCCGCCGCCTACGGATTCACTCCCGATGATCTGGTCGAAGCCTTACGCCATCGCCAGGAGACATCGACATGACTCAGAACAAATCTTCCGGGTCGGGAACGAGCAGCCTGAACTGGCTGTCCCCCGATACCTTCGCCAAATCGCTCCGGGCCGATTTCCGTTTCGCCCCGCACAACGCCCTGCTGATGATCGGCATCTTCATCATCGGCCTGGTCGTTCATCTGGGCCGCTACTCCTTCTCGGAAGAGGCCGTAGCGATCACCCTCGGGTCCGCGGTCGCTTTCGTGGGGCTGCTGCGTCTATTCCAGGTATGGGAGACGATTACGGTCATGGGTACCCTCGACGGGCTGGCGATCTATCTGATCCTGCGCCCCGAGAGCGATGTCCTTCTCATCACCCTGGCCCTGGCCCTGCTTGTGACCCCTGCGATCCAGATCGCCTACCAGTGGGAGAAAGCGGTCCTGCTGCGTTTCGGGCGCTTCACGGGCCTGCGCAAGCCGGGCCTGTTCATCCTGATCCCGGTCATCGATAAAGTCGCCGAGTTCGTCGATCAGCGGATCCGGGTCAGCGATTTCAGCGCCGAAACCACCCTGACCGGTGACACCGTTCCGGTGAGCGTGGATGCGATCGCCTTCTGGATGGTCTGGGATGCCGAGAAAGCGGTCCTCGAGGTCGAACGCTTCGAACAGGCGGTCATTCTCTCGGCCCAGACCGCCCTGCGGAACGCCATCGGCCGGTACGATCTGGCGGTCCTGCTCTCCGAGCGCGACCGGTTGGGCGAGGAGATCCAGCAGGTGCTCGATGAAAAAACCAGCGCCTGGGGGATCACCACCCAGGCGGTCGAGATCCGCGACATCATCATTCCCCAGGGGCTCGAGGACGCCATGTCGCGCCAGGCCCAGGCCGAGCGGGAGCGCCAGAGCCGTATCATTCTCGGCACGGCCGAAACCGAAATCGCCGAGAAGTTCGCCAAGGCCTCGGAGAACTACCAGGACAACCCGGTGGCCCTGCACCTGCGGGCCATGAACATGGTCTATGAGGGGCTGCGTCAGAAAGGCTCGATGATCATCGTGCCCTCCACCGCGGTGGAGACCATGGGACTGGGGGCACTCGGCGGCCTGACCGCATTCGACAAGGAAATCCCCGGCAAGACCGGTGCCGCCGGCCCGACCGGGCCGGGCAAACCGGAAGAAACGACGTCTCCCGGCACTGCCGCCGGCTCGAAGGGGGAGGAAGGCGACGACTGATGAGCCGGGATGAGGAGCGGAGCCTGCTCGAACGGTGCCGGGCGGGGGAGGGCGCGGCTTATGAACCGATCGTGCGTGCCTACGAAGGGCGTCTGTACGGGTACTTCTACCGGCTCACTGGTGATGCCGACGAAGCCCGCGATCTGACCCAGGACACTTTTATTCGGGCCTACCGCCGCCTGCACCTCTACTGTTCCGACCGGCCGCTTGTCCCCTGGCTCTTCATGATCGCCCGCAACCTTTACCTCGACCGGCTCCGCTCCCGCAATGGACGCGAAGGGGAACGCACCTGGACCTCAGCCCCGCTGACCGTTCTGCCCGATCCCGGCCCGGCGCCCGACCGGGCCCTGATCGAGGCCGAAATCCGCGAACATCTCTGGCAGGCCCTGAACCGCCTCGGGGCCCTTCATCGCGAGATCCTGATCCTGAAGGATATCGAGGAACTCGATTACAGCGAAATCGCGGCCGTACTGAACATCCCCGCCGGCACGGTGGCCAGCCGCCTGCACAACGCCCGGGCCGCTCTGCGCGACCTTCTCCTCGCCCGGGAACACGATCCGCCTGTCTGCGCCTGAACCCCGACGACGAACAGCACCTGGATGAGACCGGTCCGGGCCGATATGATGACTGATCATGAAACCGACCATTCTTCTGATTGGGGTGGGTCACCTCGGGGGAGCGATCCTCGATCTGCTGGCCGCCGATCCGCTCCCCGGTCGTATCGTCGCCTGCGACCTGGCCTCTTCAGGGGCCGAAGACCGCTGCCGGCTGGCCCGGCTGGCCGCCCTGGCCCGCGGTGCCGACCCCGACCTGGCCTTCGAACCGCTCGATCTGCGCGATCACGCGGCTGTCGTCGAACTCATCGAACGTATCGATCCCGATCTGATTCTCTCGACCGCCTCGCTGCAGACCTGGTGGCTGCTCGATCTGCTCCCCGTTGAGAACCGCGAGCGCCTGGCCCGGGCCCGTTTCGGAGCCTGGCTGCCGATCAATTTCACCCTGACTTTCCACCTCATGCAGGCTCTGGCCGAAGCCGACTGGCAGGGACTATGCCTGACGGCGCCCTTTCCCGATGTTGTCAACTGCATGCTGGGACGGATCGGGCTGGCTCCAGCGGCCGGGATCGGGAATATCGACGAGAACGTCACCAAGGTGCGCTGGCTCGCGGCCCGTGAACTCGGCTCGCCTCTCGAAGAGGTGCGGGTACTCATGGTCGCCCACCACGCCCTGCAGAAAGCCGTGTTCACGGGCAGCCGGTTCGAGGGAGATGTGCCGCCGTACTATCTGCGCGTCGAACACGACGGTCGGGATGTGACCCGTGAGGTCGCAGTGGACGAACTCCTCTTTTCCCCCTGCGCCCTGCCGGGGGGACCGGCCTGGAACACCTTTACGGCCGGCTCGTTCCTGGGCCTGATACGGGCCCTCTTCGCCGGACCGGGAACCCTGACCCACCTGCCGGCCCCCGGCGGTCTGGCCGGCGGATATCCGGTCAGCATCGGCCGGGGCAGGATCGAACTTCATCCGATCCCGGACCTGCCCCATGAAGAGGCCGTACGGATGAACGAGGACTCGCACCGCTTCGACGGGATCGAACGCATAGAAGCGGACGGTACGGCGGTCTTCACCGACTCGACGGCCGGAATCATGCGCGAAGAACTCGGCTATGACTGTCGCAGGCTCAGGCCGGAGGATACCGAAGCGCGGGCCGGTGAGCTGATGGCACGCTTCCGGGAATACGCCGCCGGTCTGGGAGTGACCCTCTGAGATACATTCCGGGGCAGGCATCGCGCGAAACACCACCGAGAGAGCAAGGACAATATCATGTCTCATTCCACCGAACGATCGCGCGCCCTCTTTGACCGGGCCCTGCAGGTCATGGTCGAGGGCGGCAGCTCACCCTCGCGCGGCCCGGCCAACTACGGCGCCTATCCGCTTTTCATCGAGAAGGGGGAGGGAGCCTGTATCACCGATGCCGACGGCAACCGCTACCTCGACTGGATGATGGCCTACGGGGCCCTGCCTCTCGGGCACGCCCACCCGGTCATCGTCGAAGCGATCACGGCGGCGGCCGAGACTGGAACCCTCTTCGCCGCCGCCACCGAAGTCGAGGTGGAGGTGGCCGAGTTGCTCTGCGGGGCCGTGCCGGGAGCCGAGAAGGTCCGCTTCGCCAATACAGGGACCGAAGCCACCATGGCTGCGGTCCGGCTGGTGCGCGGGTATACCGGGCGGCCGAAGTTCATCAAGTTCGAGGGGCACTATCACGGCTGGTATGACGACTACCTCGTGACCGCCCATCCCCAGCTCCCCGCCAGCCTGGGGCACCGCAACGATCCGGTCAAGATCCCCGATTCTTCGGGTCTGAACCGGCGGGCACTCGAGGATACGATCGTCGTACCATGGAACGACATCGACGCCCTGGAACGGGCGGTCGCGAACGAGCGGGGTCAGATTGCAGCCGTCATCACCGAAGGCATCATGGCCAACATGGGTGTGATCCCGCCCCGCGAAGGCTACCTGCAGCAGGTGCGCGAGCTCACCCGGGCCGAGAACATCCTGCTCGTTCTCGACGAGACGGTCACCGGCTGCCGGATCGGACCGGGAGGCTGTCAGGAACTCTACGGTGTCGACGCCGACCTCGTCACCATGGGCAAGGGGCTGGGGGCGGGCCTGCCGGTGGCCGCCTTCATGGGCCCGGCCGAAATCATGAATGCCCTCGAGTGGGGCGGAGTACTGCACTACGGCACCCAGAACGCTTCGCGGGCCGGCATGTTCGCCGCCCGGGCCAATCTGAGCACTCTGTTGGCCGACGACGGAGCGGTCTACCGGCATACCTGGTTAATCGGCGAGGCGTTGCGCGAGGGACTCAATGGCGTCTTTGCCGAGACAGGCACTCCGGCGATCGCCCAGGGAGTGGGGCCGATGCTGCAGATTCTCTTCACCGGGCGGCCCGAGATCACCGACTTCCGCGAGTACTGCACCTTCGTCGATCGTCCCCGCTACCAGCGGCTGGCGCTCGATCTGTTCGCCCATGGAATCTACATGAGTCCCTCGGCGGCCCTGCACTCGGTTGCCTCGCTGGCCCATACCGAGGAGGACGTGGCCCGCACCGTGACGGCGGTCCGGACGGTTCTGTCCGATTGAGCACATCCTGAAGGTTGAAGATTCCCCGGCATCCCGGGGCGAACAACCGTTCACCTCGCTCCGTACTATTCTGAAACGGGGTGAGATCCGGTGAACGAAGCGACCACGGCGCATATCTATGTTTTCGCGACCGTCCTGGCGTTGCTCTGCGGGGCGGTCACGCTTCTGACCGCCCTGCGGGCACGCGAGGGCCGCGATCCCGAGCTGCTGCGGCCCCTGATATCATACCTGATCGTCTATAATCTTCACACCCTGGCCGGTTTCACCAACATCTATACCGCTGCCAATATCTTCGGCGGTCTGATGGCGGAGGAGCCGACGGCCCTCTGCCTGATCCTCTCGGCGGTGACCCAGATCGCCCTGGTCGGCATGGCCTGGACCCTCTTCCGCTGCGTCCTGCGTCTGCTCGGCATCCGCCCCGCTCCCCGTCTGGACCTGATCGCCGGCGCGGCGGTCGCGCTGTTCGCCCTGGCGCTGGTCGTGGCGGGGTACCTCATGTCAACCCACCGCCTGCCCGCCGATCTGATCCACGTCATACTCTCCCTGCTCTCGCTCGTTCTCTTCGTCGGCTTCATCACCCCTCTGGCGATCCTTGTGCGGCGCAGCCGGCCCGGCGCCGATGAGAGCCCGGAGAACCGGCGCAACCGGGCCTTCGGGCAGATCTATGGCGGGCTCTTCCTGGCTCTTTTTCTGGTCGGTCTCATCCCCGAACATATCCGTATCTGGAGCTCTCTCCTGCTGCTGCCCGCTCTCAACCTCGGGGCTTTCTTCTGGCTGCGCCGGCACCTGCCGTCCATGCCGGGAACCGGCAACAACAACGGTGTCTCGATCGACGATCCGGCTCTGCTCGATGCGTTTTGTGCCCGCTATGACCTCTCGCAGCGCGAGCGCGAGATCGCCGAGCTGATCGTACAGGGCAAGAGCAACAAGGAAATCGAGGATCTGCTCTTCATCTCGATCCATACCGTGAAGAACCATATCTATCGTCTCTACCGAAAGGTCGGTGTGAACAGCCGGGGCCAGTTCGTGAATCTCCTTCTCGAAGAGCAGAAGTCGTTCAACGGCGGCTGAAATCGCCCGTTTTCCTCCTGCTGCGCTGATCGGGAGAGCGGCTGGCCTCGACCCCCGATCCGGCCGGCCCGGCAGAGGCGGGAACAGGCATCGGGTTGCTCCCCGCCTCTCCGTCTGTTATCTCTCTACGGACGCTTCCGTCGGCCTTTACCTTCCACCAGGACGGCAACATGAAAACGGGGCAGGCAGTCATGATCGGGGCCGCCCTGCTGATCCTCGCCGGATGCAGCCGGGAACCCAGACATATCGAGGTCCAGCACATTCTCATCTCTTTCCAGGGTGCCATCGACAAACCGAGTGTGACCCGGACCAGAGCCGAGGCCGAATCGCTGGCGCAGGCGGTGTACGAGATGGCGCTGGGCGGTTCGGACTTCGCCGCCCTGGTACAGGAGTACACCGACGACCGGTTCCCGGGCATCTACGCCATGGCCAACCTCGAGGTGCAGCCGGGCCGGGACGAATATGCCCGCTCGGGTATGGTGCAGGTCTTCGGCGATGTCGGGTTCGGTCTGAAGGTCGATGAAATCGGCATGGGCAGCTACGATCCCGAAACCAGCCCCTTCGGCTGGCATATCATCAAGCGGCTGCGGTGAACGGCAGTCACCGATAGCGACAGATTCCGTACGGGTGTACGCTTCCCGGACCGGTCTGAAATCATCTGTCTCCTGCAGGGGGTAGGATCATGCTGCGTTCTTCCATTCACCGCCGGTCGGCCGGAACCAGGTTCCGGAGAGGCTGGTTCGCCGGTATCCCGATCGTGCTCGCCATTCTGGTCGCAACCGCCTGCGTGTTCGTGGGGCCGACCGGGGAGGTCACTTTCCTGGTCTCCTTCGACGAGACGGTCTGCTCGGACACCCTCGACGGCCGGGTGCTGCTTCTGATCGCCCCGCCGGACAGCGAGAGCGAGCCCCGCTTCCGCACCAGTCCCGGAGCCAACGCCATCGCCGTGTTCGGGATCGATGTCGAGGGCATGGAACCGGGTGCGGCCGAGGTGATCGACGCTTCCGTCTTCGGCTATCCCCTGCAGAGCCTGGCCGAACTGGAACCGGGCGAATATACCGTGCAGGCCGTCCTGCACCGGTATGAAACCTTCGAGCTGAGCACGGGGCATGAGGTCAAGCTGCCGATGGACCGCGGCGAGGGCCAGCACTGGAACCGGGCTCCGGGCAATCTCTACTCGACCCCGCAGACCCTGACGGTGGATTCCGCCCGGCGGCGATTCGCGATCGAGCTCGACCAGGTCATGGGGCCTGTCACTCCGCCTGAAGACACCCGTTACATCCGCCACGTGCGGATCCAGAGCGATCTGCTGACCGAATTCTGGGGCCGGCCGATGCACCTGGGTGCCCATGTGCTCGTGCCCGAGGGTTTCGACGAGCATCCCGAGCGGCGCTACCCGCTCATGGTCTTCCACGGCCACTTCCCGGCCGACTTCGGCGGTTTCCGGACCGAACCCCCCGATCCCGATCTGGAGCCCGACTACAGCGCCCGCTTCGACGTGACCGGCTACAACCGCATTCAGCAGCAGGAGGCGTACGATTTCTACCGGCAGTGGATCTCCCCCGATTTTCCCCGCTTCCTGGCGATCGAGATCCAGCACGCCAATCCCTACTACGACGACAGCTATGCCGTGAACTCGGCCAACCTGGGGCCCTACGGCGATGCCATCACCTACGAACTGATCCCCTACATCGAAGAACGGTTCCACGGTTTCGGCGCAGGGTGGTCGCGCTTTCTCTACGGGGGTTCGACCGGTGGCTGGGAGGCTCTGGCGGTCCAGGTTTTTTATCCCGATGAGTACAACGGCTGCTTTGCCGCCTGTCCCGATCCGATCGACTTCCGGCAGTACTGCCTGGTGAACATCTACGAGCACGACAACGCCTACCACGACGCCGGGCCCTTCAACCGGGTCGAGCGTCCGGGCCACCGCGACTGGCTCGGCAACATCAGCGCCACCATGCGCGATTACAACCACCTCGAGCTGGCCCTGGGCACCAACAGCCGCTCCGGGGACCAGTTCGACATCTGGCAGGCGGTCTACTCCCCCATGGGGCCCGACGGCTACCCGCAGCCGATCTGGGACAAGCTGACCGGCGAGATCGATCCCGAGGTGGCCGAATACTGGCGCGAGAATTACGACCTGCGCTACATCCTGGAACGCGACTGGGCGACCCTGGGACCGAAGCTTGAAGGCAAGCTCCACGTCTACTGCGGCGACATGGACAATTACTATCTGAACAACGCCGTCTACCTGATGGAGGAGTTCCTCGAGAGCACGACCGACCCCTACTACGCCGGCGAGGTGGATTACGGCGACCGGGCCGAGCACTGCTGGAACGGCGATCAGGACAATCCCAACGCCATCAGCCGGCTGCGTTACAACACCATGTACCTGCCGAAGATCACCGAGCGCCTGCGCCGCAGTGCCCCGCGGGGAGTGAGGCTGGTCAACTGGTTCTAAAGGGGTGTCGCAAAAATTGCTCCGGCTGAAGCGGGCGTCGGCTCGAACCTTGTCTTCACCGGGTATCTCGAGTGACGTCTAATCCGGATACGTCAGGCCGTCCACTGCCGGGAGGATGCGGAAGACGGTCCCGATTGTCTCGCCCGTGT
>CAZNUA010000042.1:27016-30286 GCA_964576115.1 uncultured Gemmatimonadota bacterium | reverse complement strand
CTCACTAACCAACTCTCACTTCATATCGTTGCACAGGCAGGGGGATGAACGAGACCGGAATCGGCACGAGTGACGCGCGGCTGCTGGAGCGCTACCGGAAAGGTGATGAGGATGCTTTCACACAGATCTTCAGACGCTACAGCAGACGCCTGTTCGGATACGTCCTGGGACTGGTAAAGGATCCCGATATGGCCGACGACGTCACCCAGAAAGTGTTCATCAAACTGGCCCGGCGACCCGAGGCCTGGCGGCCGACGGCGTCGTTCGCGAGCTGGCTGCATACCGTGGCTCGTCATGCGGCGCTCGATGCCCTCAAGAGCAACCCCCGCCAGGTGGGTCTCGAGTCGATGGATACTGCTTCCCCGGCTGTTCCGGTAGCGGGAGAGACACCCGGTACGGGTGTGAGCGGAGATTCTGTGAGAGAGCTCGTTTTCGGAGCCATACAGCGTCTAGAGGGGGCTCAACGCGAAGCCCTGGTGCTCCGGGAATACAGCGAACTCAGCTACCGCGAGATCTGCACCGTGACCGGTCGTTCTCTCGCCAACGTCAAACAGGACATCCACCAGGCGCGGCAGCAGCTGCGTTCAGAGCTGGCCCCGCACCTGGAGAGGACCGGAACGCGATGACCCACGAGCGCTGGGCAGAGATGCGCACCCGCTACCAGGACGGCGAACTCGATCCCGAGACACGGGAACTCTTCGAATCACATCTCGAGAGCTGTGAGGAGTGCCGTCACGCACTCGATGTCGATGCGGTGCTGGGTCAGGCCCTGCACGAAACACTCGAGGCCTGCTACCCCGCCGATCTCGAGTCCCGCCTGCGGCAGCGGCTGGCAGGTGAGGCCGGCCCGACACCACTGAGACGTCTGGGAGAGTGGCTGCGGCATGGCGAATTCAGAGTGCCCGTTCCCGTCGCAGCTGCGGCTGTGCTGATGATCATCGTCACCGGGATCGTCACTCTGACCGGACGCGTAGGCCGGGATTCTCTGACCGATACCGCCGGCCGGCGGGCCGAGTCCGGATCCCGGATCGTCGAAGTCGCGGATGCCGAACAGGAGATCGTCAGTCTGCTGACGCGCACGCGGACTCTGCTGCTCGCTCTCTCGACCGCCCATCCCGATTCCAGCGGAGCCTATGACCTCACGGCCGAACGGGCCCTGAGCCGGAATCTCATCTCGGAGTACCGGATCCTGCAGACCCGGGCCGAGAGTGACAACCGGGCCGAGATCCTGGAGCTGATTCACGATCTCGAAGTCATCCTGCTCGATCTGAGTACCGGGGATGGACCCGCCGATGCCCGGCAGGTAGCGATGCTGCAGGGAGGCATCACCGACCGGTCCCTCATTTATCGCCTTTCGATCTACGAACCCGCCATCGGCGGCGATTGAGACCGCCGGAGGAGAAGAGCAACGATGAAGGCACTTATCTGGATGGTCGGGGGACTTGCCCTGGCTTCTCTGAACAGCCCGGCGACTGCGGTTTCCGGGGCAGCCGATGTTGCCCCGGCGGCATGTGTTGCAGCCGACCTCGCCGACATCCCCCAGGAACCGCCGATCCCGCCCCTGCCGCCGATCCCCGATCTCGATCTGTTGGAGCTGAGGCTGCAGACGCTCGAGCTGCCGCCGATCCCCGAGTTGCCCGAGATCGAATGGGATCTGCTCGCGCACCAGATCGACAGGATGGCTCTGGAGCTGACGTTCGAGATGCCCGAGCTGCCCGAGTTGCCCGAGATCGAATGGGATCTACTCGCGCACCAGATCGATCTGATGGATCTGGAACTGCAGGCGCTCGAGGTCGCCGAGGCGATCCAGGATATCAAGATCACGACGTCTGATATCGACTTCGATTTCGATTACGACTGGGATTACGACTGGGATTACGACTGGGATTACGACTGGGACTACGACTTCAGCTACGACTTTGATAATGAATACGCCGTCGATCTGAGCAGCTTCAGCTACGGGCGCAGCGGGGGGCTGCTGACCCTGCTCGAAATGACCTGGCAGGACCCGCAGGATCCCGGAATCGAGCGTTTCAACGAAGCCAAGAACCTGCTCTTCGACGAAAAGTACCAGGAGGCTCTCGAGGTCTTCCGGCAGGTCGTCGAGCAGTTCGCCCGCTCGACGTATGTCGATGACGCCGCCTTCTGGGCCGGCTATGCCCTGGAACAGATGCGGGGACACTACGAGGAGGCTTTCCAGGCGTACCAGGAATTCGTCCGGACGTACGCCGAAAGTCCCTTCGTGGAACACGCCCGGGCCAACATGGTGCGCCTGGCCGGTCGCCTCTACCAGCAGGGAATGGAGCAGTACCGGCAGTACATCGAAGAAGCCCGCGGCGATGAGGAGGATGAAATCCGCCTCTACGCCCTGAACGCCCTGGTCCAGCAGGAGGGTGAGGACGCCGTTGGGCTGATCGAGGGCGTGCTCGCCGATGGTTCGGCCTCCTCGCGCCTGAAGCGCGAGGCGATCGACATGCTGCGGCGTCTCGAGGATTCCCGGGCGGTGCAGCTGCTCGAGACAACCGCCCGCCGGCATGCCGATCCGGCGGTCCGGCGCCGGGCGATCGGCGGTCTGGGATCGCGCTCGGATCGGGCCGGCTTTACCGCTCTGACCCGTCTGTACCCCGACGAGCAGAGTGTGAACGCCCGGCGCTATATCGCCGATGCCGCAGGGCAGTACCGCCGGGCCGAGTTCGCCGCCGAGGCGGCCGCCTTCCTGGCCCGGATTGCGGAAAATGACGCCGATACCGATGTGCGCCGGGTGGCGATCGGCGAACTCGAAGACTTCTCGGACGACATTGCTCTGCCCCACCTGCGTCGCCTGCTCGAACGGGTGACCGACGGAACCGTCAAGCGCGCGGTTCTCTCGGCGGTGGCCGACACCGACGACCCGGCCAACATTCCGCTGCTGCGGGATCAGATCCGGGCTTCTGCGGATGAGAGTCTGCAGAGGGCTGCGGTGGAGTACATCGGTTCGATCGAGGGCCCCGAAGCTCTCAGTACCCTGATCGAAATCGCCGGGGGTGGGTATTCGGAAGCGGTGCGGACCGAAGCCGTCGATGAGATCGGCGATTTCGAGGGGAGTCGAGCGACCGAGGCGCTGATCGCCGTTGCCCGCTCAGACGCTCCGGAACGGGTGCGGCTCGAAGCTCTCGACGAACTGGGCAATCGCCGCACCTCCGAGAGCTTCACGGCTCTGCGGGGTGTGGCGACCGGCTCGGACGCCGCGCGCCTGCGAGCCAAAGCGATCTCGGAACTGCGTGCCTGGGG
>CAZNUA010000042.1:16654-26916 GCA_964576115.1 uncultured Gemmatimonadota bacterium | reverse complement strand
GCTCGGACGCCGCGCGCCTGCGAGCCAAAGCGATCTCGGAACTGCGTGCCTGGGGCGCCGAAGCGGCCCCGACGCTCGAGCAGATCGCCCTGAACGATTCCGAAGAGGAGCTGCGGCGCGGGGCCGTGTCGGCGCTCGGTGACCTTGAGGGGGGAGCCGGCTGGGATGCGCTGGTCAACGTCTACACCAGCTCCGAGGATGCCGGCCTGCGTCGCCGGGCTCTCGATTACCTCTGGCGGATCAACGAGGAGAACAGCCTCGATACGGTCATCACCGCCGCGCGGGCCGATGCCGATTCCGATGTCCGGCGTCACGCCGTTCAGCTGCTCGGCCGGAGCGATCACGCACGGGCCCGGGCGGCGTTGCGCGAGCTGCTGAACATTCCGCCGCGGGGGGAGAAGTAGGATGGCGGGCCACGATACGCTGCGGCGCCTCCCCGGTTCGGTGAGCGCCCTGCTGGCCGTCGTCCTGCTGACGCTGCCGGCTCTCACGACCCGGGCCCAGGTGACCGATCTCTCCGCTCGCCCGGGCGGGCTCACCGGCCGGATCGACGCGGCCCGTGAGGCGGCGGCCGGGGGTGAAGCAGGCAGCAGGTTCTACATCGCCCTCGGCTTTACCGGCCTGCTCGCCTCGGATGCTGAAGCCACCGGAGGCGGCATGATCGTCATCCACCGGTCCGACGGCTGGATGAGTACCGGGCTCGGGGGACTCATGCCGGTGCGTGACGCCTGGGATGATCCCGGTGAAAACGACCGGGTTCTCGATCTGAGATCCATGACTCTCACCGCCGCACCTCCCGCGCCGGTCCTGGAAGAACGGCGTTTGCTCTGCTTCATTTCAGGCCGACTCGCCGGGGAATCCGGCCCCGATCTGAGGGGGCTCACACTGCGACAGCCGGTCGGGACCATGAATCCGGGCGAGCGCCCCGTCTTCTGGGTCGGAGATGCCTCCGGATCCGACGTGCTGGCCTGGGCGCGGAGCGGACTCGCGAACCTCGATCCCGAAACCGATGACGACCTGCGTGAAGGACTGGTCGGGCTGGTGAGCCTGCTGCCCGAATCCGAGGTCGTCGCAGTGCTGGCCGGCCTGGCTGAAGATGACGTCGATGAGGATGTTCGTCGACGGGCGATCATCTATCTGGGGCGTCGACCGGAAGATACTGTCTCGCGACTGGAACGGATCTTCGATTCGGCCGAGGATCCCGACGACCGGGCCCGCGCCCTGACCGTCCTGGCCGATCGGCAGGGTCCGGCGGCGAAGAGCCGGCTCATCCGGGCCGCACGCAGCACCGATGAAGCCGAAGAGGTCCGGGCGATCGCCATCAGCTATCTGAGCCGGGTCGAGGGGCGTGATGTGGATGATGCCCTCGAACAGCTTCTGGCCGATCCCGAACCCGATCTGCGGCGGCGGGTGGTGGCTGCCTGGGAACGGCGCGAGCCGGCCCGGGCCGTGCCGCTGCTGGAAAGGATCGCGGGTGCCGACGGCGAGCGGGAGGTGAGCGAGGCTGCCGTGGCGAGTCTGGGCGATATCGACAGCCCGCTGGCGGCCGCCGCCCTGCAGCGGATCTTCGATTCCGATGCCGACGAGCGCGTCCGCCGCCGGGCCCTGCGGGAGCGGGTCGAGCGGATGACGACGAACGACGAGAAAGTGACCTTACTGGGGCAGGTGGCCCTGAACGACCAGGTCCTGCAGATCCGCAAGGACGCCGTGCAGTACCTGGGTCGTATCGACGATCCCGCCGCCCGCCGGGTACTGCGGCGGATCCTGGATATCGGCCGGCTTTGAGGAGTCTGTCGGAGCGATCCACCGGCTGCGGTCTGTGCCGGCCTCCGGCGGACCGCGTTGGCTCAAGCCGGTTCCTCCGACAGGCTCCTCAGAGCACGATCCCCCCCGGCCGATTGCGAACGCCCCCGGGTGCTCGGTATCCGGGGGCGCTCGTCTATCGTACTCCCCACCCCGGATAGTCGAGTTTTCCTCCTTCGGCGTGTGCCGCACCCTGTCTATATTCATGCCCCGGGGCAGCGTTACGCTCCGGCTGGCTGGCAACCGCCTCGCGGCGAACCGGGAACGGGGAACAGGATCGAAAGTGAACATCATGGCGGGAAATATCATCGAAGCTCTGGGCCGATTGCTCTCGACGGTCACAACGTTGTATATGCTTATCGTGATCGCCTCGGCGGTCATCACCTGGTTCCCGGTCCGGTCGTGGCATCCCGCTGTGCGTCTGCTGCGGGGCGCGACCGAACCGCTCTACCTGCGGCTGCGGCGTTTCATGCCCGGTTTCCTGGAACAGAGCGGGATCGACATCACCCCCGCGGTCGTGATCCTGGTGCTCTGGTTCCTGAATGCCGCCGTGTTCAGGAGCCTGATCGAAATCGGGATGAGGATGGGCTGACCGTTACAGCCTCACGCAAGAGGAGAAAAACGTGCGCATTACGCCGATCGATATCCGCAAGCAGGAGTTCCGCCGCGCGATGCGGGGCTACGACATCGACGAGGTGGAAACCTTCCTGGCCATGGTTGCAGACGAAATGGAGGAACTGGCCGGCACCGCCCAGCAGGCCCGCACCGAACTTGCTTCGCTTTCCGGGCGGCTGGAGGAATACCAGCAGATGGAAGCCACCATGCGGGAAACCCTGGTCACGGTTCAGCGAGCGGCTGAAGATAAGCGGGAGGCGGCCCACGCCGAGGCCGAGATCATCCTCAAGGAGGCCGAGGTCAGGGCCGGCAAGTGGATCGAGGACGCTCACCGTTCGATCCGCGATATCAGAAAGGAACTCGCCAAGCTCGGCGGGATGCGCGATTCCTACGTGACCAGGCTCCGGATGCTGGTGCAGGCCCAGCTCGACATGTTGAAGATCGCCGAAATGGAAGAGGAAACTCCCGACGAAACCCTCGATATGTTCGAGGAACGGCTCGAGGCCCTGACCGCCGAAGCCCGGGCCCGGGTGGCTGCCGCCGGCGAGGACGCTCCCGGTAGCGATCTGCCGCCGAGCGCACCCCCGGCGGCGGATCCGCCCGCTGCCGCACCGCCGGCAGTGGAGCGGGAGGAAGAGGAAGAGGAGATGACCGGCGATGAGATCGACGAGGAGGATGCCGGGGATTCCGATCGACTCCTGACGGTGGCCGGCACGATCGAGGATGAGGCCGATGCGGATCTCGACGAGACCGGTCGGGCCGCCGAACGGGCCTGGCACGGCTGGCGCAAGGAGGACGGCGAAGAGCGTGAGCCCGAGGACAATGAGGCGGATGAGCTGGAGCGGATGGGAAACGATGAGGGGCAGAGGGTGGAAGCAGGGGAAGCTGAGGAAGAAAAGAAAGCAGAGGGAAAAGACCTGGAGTAAACCCGCTTGCGCACCGGCGCGCTTTACCTCAACGTATTCCCCTTCGATTTGATATGGTGACGGAGGCCGGACCCGCTGGAGGGCGGTCCGGCCGCCCGACCTGGTTTGAGTGAGAAGCATGAGCGGAACCGATTCCGAACAGACAAGCCCCTTCAAAAGGGTCGAGGAGGTGAACCACTCACCCGAACGCGAGGAGCGTATCCTCGCTTTCTGGCGTGAGGAGGGCGCTTTCCGCGCCAGTGTCCAACTGCGGGAAGGGGCGCCCGACTATGTCTTCTTCGAAGGCCCGCCGACCGCCAACGGATTGCCGGGAGTGCATCACGTTCAGAGCCGCACCTTCAAGGACCTGATCTGCCGTCTGAAGACGATGGAAGGGTACCGGGTGCTGCGCAAAGCGGGTTGGGACACGCACGGCCTGCCGGTCGAGATCGAGGTCGAGAAGGAACTCGGTCTCACCCACAAGGCCGAGATCGAGGAATACGGCGTCGAAGCCTTCAACGAAAAATGCCGGGAATCGGTCCGGCGGTACGAGGAGGACTGGCGCCGGCTGACCGAACGGATCGCTTTCTGGCTCGACCTCGACGATCCCTACTTCACCTTTACCAACGACTACATCGAGTCGGTCTGGTGGATCATCGCCCGTTTCTTCGAACAGGATCTGATCTACCGCGGCCATCGAATCAGTCCCTACTGTCCGCGCTGCGGTACGCCCCTGTCGACTCACGAGGTCTCGCTCGGGTACCGCGAGGCCGACGATCCTTCGATCCACGTCCGCTTTCCGGTCCGCGAAGACGACCATTCGGCGGCGGTGCTCGGTCCGCTGCCCGAGGGGATGCGGCGCAGCCTGTTGGTCTGGACCACGACACCGTGGACCATGATCAGCAACACCTTCACGGTGGCTCATGCGGAGCTGGACTACGTCGAGCTCGAGCTCGATACCCTGCCGCCGATCATCCACGATGCGCTCGATACCCTGTACGGCGACGGCTACGCCGCCCGGACCCGGGCCGGGGCCGCGGCGGGGCAGGGGCGCGAACGCCTCATTCTGGCCGAGAGCCGCGCCCGGCACCTCTTCGGCGATCAGAACGCTCCGGGTTCCTACGGCGCGGGGATCGACGTCGTCGGACGGATCAAGGGCAGCGACCTGGCCGGCGTGAGGTACCAGCGTCCCTTTACCTTCATGGAGATGGACGAGTCGGTGACCAACGTGGTCTTGACCGATGATTACGTCACCGACGAAGAGGGCACGGGATTGGTGCATTCCTCGCCGGCCTACGGCGAGGACGACTACAACACCGGTATGCGCGAGGGAATGCCGATCGTGGAACCGGTCGATCGCGAGGGCACGTTCATCCCCGAGGTCGAACCGTGGGCGGGGGTCTTCGTCAAGGAGGCCGACGCCGGCATCGTCGCCGATCTGGCCGCCCGGGGGCTACTGCTGATGGCCGGGGTGGACAGCCATACCTATCCCTTCTGCTGGCGGTGCGACAGCCCCCTGCTCTACATGGCTCAACCCTCGTGGTACGTGCGGACCACCGCCATCAAGGAGAAACTGCTCTCGGCCAACCGGGAGATCGACTGGATTCCCCCCGAGATCGGCACCGGCCGGATGGGGGAGTGGCTCGAAAACAACCAGGACTGGGCCCTCTCGCGCGACCGTTACTGGGGCACCCCGCTCCCGATCTGGGTCTGTTCCAACAGTGACTGTGCGTACCAGATCTGCATCTCATCGGTCGAGGAACTGCGTACCCGGGCCGGTACGGCGGGGGACGCGGAACTCGACCTGCACAAGCCGCACGTCGACGAACTGACCTGGCCCTGTCCGGAGTGCGGCGCCGAGATGCGCCGGACCCCCGAAGTGATCGATTGCTGGTTCGATTCCGGCGCCATGCCCTTCGCCCAGTGGCACTACCCCTTCGAAAATCGGGAGATGTTCGAGCGGCAGTACCCCGCCGATTTCATCTCCGAAGGTGTGGATCAGACCCGGGGGTGGTTCTACAGCCTGCTGGCCATCAGTGCTTTTTTGACCGACCGGCCCTCCTACCGGCACTGTCTGGTGCAGGAGATGGTGCTCGACCGCGAGGGACGGAAGATGTCGAAGAGCAAGGGGAATACGGTCGATCCCTGGGATGTGATCAGCGCCTGGGGCGCCGATCCCCTGCGCTGGTACCTGGTGACCAATTCTCCGCCGTGGATCCCGACCCGCTTCGACGCCGAGAGCGTGGCCGAGGTCAGCCGGAAGTTCTTCGGCACCCTGCATAACACCCACGCCTTCTTCGCTCTCTATGCCGCGGTGGACGGCTGGCACCCCGGGAGCACCCGCCGGATTCCCGCCCCCGAACTTCCCGCCCTCGATCGCTGGCTCCTGAGCCGCTTGAACGGTACCGCCCGGGAAGTGCGCCGGCACCTGGCGGAGTTCGAACTCACCCGTGCGGCCCGTGCTCTGCAGCATTTCGTGATTGAAGATCTCTCGAACTGGTATGTGCGGCGCTCGCGACGCCGCTTCTGGAAAGGTGAACCGGGACCGGACAAGGACGCCGCCTACGCCACCCTGCATACCACTCTGGTAACCATGGCCGGACTGCTGGCTCCCTTCGTGCCCTTCACCAGCGAGGAGCTCTGGCTCAATCTCGAGGCCTGGCGCGAGAACGCGGCCCCGAGCGTACATCTGAGCGACTACCCGGCCGGGGACGACAGCCTGGTCGACGACGAACTCGAGCGGCGTATGGCGTACGTGCGGGAGATCGTCACCCTCGGACGGGCCGCCCGGAACCGGGCCGGACTGAAAGTGCGCCAGCCTCTCGACCGCTTCGTTGTCACCGCCCCCCGGGACTGGCAGCGTCGAGCGCTGGACGAACTCGGCGATCTGATCCGGGAAGAAATGAACGTCAAGCGAGTGGAGGGAGTCGACTCCGCTTCGGCCTTCATGGTTCTTTCGGCCCAGCCGCACTTCTCCGCCCTCGGTCCCCGATACGGTTCGCAGGTCAACGATGTGGCCGACGCGATCCGCGGTCTCGAGCCCGGGGCTCTGGCCGGTCTTGCCGAGGGGCGAAATGCAACCGTCACCACCTCCGCCGGGGAGATCCAGATCGAACCGGGCGATGTTCTGCTCGAAGAAGCCGAACCGGAAGAACTCACGGTTGAACAGGAGGGGGAGCTGGCCGTGGCGATCGACACCCGCCTGACCGATGCCCTGCTGGCCGAAGGACTGGCCCGGGAGTTCACGACCCGGGTGCAGGCCCTGCGGCGGGAGGTGGGGTACGCCGTCACCGACCGGGTGCGGATCGGGTACGAGGCTTCACCGGGCTTGACCGACGCTCTGGACACCCATGCCGAATATGTATCCGGGGAAGCTCTGGCGACCGAACTGAGGGCCGCTCTTCTGGACTCGAGCGACCGCCGTGTAGAGTGGCAGCTCGATTCCGAACATGTTACGATAACCATCGCGAAAGCCTGATCGGGATCCGTCATTCCCCGCCGGTTTTCGTAAAGGAGTCATCAGGATGCCGGCGCACCTGTCGCAAGCCAAGATCAAGAAATACAGGAAAAAGCTGCTGGCGAAACGCGAGGCTCTCCTCAAGGAACTCAATTACCTCGAGGGCTCCAGCATGAGCGCCACCATCACCGAGTCCACCGGCGACATATCGGCCTACAGTTTCCACATGGCCGATCAGGGCACCGACGCCATGGAGCGCGAGAAGGCCTTTCTGTTCGCTTCGCGCGAGGGCCGTTTCCTCTACCACCTGAATCTGGCTCTGCAGCGGATCGAAGATGGCACCTTCGGCTTCTGCCACGAGTGCGGCGCGCCGATCGATGAGGAAAGGCTCGATGCCGTGCCGCATGCCCGGCTCTGTATCGCCTGCAAGAAGCAGGACGACGCCCGCAAGAACGGTCAAAGCGCCTGATGTGGAGTTTCCTGCTCGCCGGGGGGATCCTGGCGCTCGACCAGCTCACCAAGGCTCTCGTCACGGCCACGATGACCGAGAATCAGAGTCTGACCGTCATCGGTGACCTGCTCAAAATCACCTTCATCCAGAATCCCGGTGCCGCCTTCGGCCTGAAGATCGCTCCCTCGACCTTTCATGCCGTGTTCAGCGCG
Organism: uncultured Gemmatimonadota bacterium; assembly: GCA_964576115.1. Classification (GTDB taxonomy): domain Bacteria; phylum Blakebacterota; class Blakebacteria; order Blakebacterales; family Blakebacteraceae; genus CAYSYY01. The sequence goes on along the minus strand of CAZNUA010000042.1, from coordinate 19,473 downwards.
GTGGCTTCGGTCGTCATCGGTTACTTCATCGTCACCCTGCCGAAGAAGGAATACTGGCCCCGGATCGCCCTGGCGATGATCCTGGCCGGGGCTCTCGGCAACCTCATCGACCGCCTGCGGATCGGCGAGGTGATCGACTTCATCCAGGTCGGGCTTTCCGAAACCCTCATCTGGCCGATCTTCAACGTCGCCGACATGGGGGTCAGTACCGGGGTGGTGCTGCTGATGCTCTTCTTCCTGGTCGTCGGCGATACGGAAACCAGCGGTGGCGAACCCGCGCCCTGAGCAATACGAGCTTCTCGTTACGGCCGAGCGGGGCCTGAAGACAACCCCCTGCGATGAGACCGAACGGCTCGATCGCTATCTCGCCCGTCAGTTCGATTCCCTTTCCCGCTCGCGGCTCGAAACCCTGATCCGCGAGGGGCTGGTGACCGTCGACTCCACGCCGGTTCGCAGTTCGAAGAAGGTCCGGCCGGGCATGCGGATCACGGTCGTGGTACCCCCCGCTTCCGAGCCCTTGCTCGAACCCGAGTCCCTGCCGCTCGATATCCGTTTCGAAGACCGGCATCTGCTGGTGGTGAACAAACCGCCCGGTCTGGTGGTCCATCCCGCACCCGGCCACCCCGGCGGCACCCTCGTCAACGCTCTGCTGGCTCACTGCACCGATCTGGAGGGGATCGGTGGAGTGCGGCGCCCCGGCCTGGTTCACCGCCTCGACAAGGACACCTCGGGGCTGATGCTGGTGGCCAAGACCGATCGGGCTCATGCCGCGCTCACGGCGGCTCTCAAAGCCCGTGCGATCGTCCGGATCTATACCGCGGTGGCCTGGGGCCGTCCCGATCCGGAGGCGGGGGAAATCGCGACCTGGATCGGCCGCAGCCGCCGCGACCGGAAAAAGATGGCTGCTTACGAACCGGGTGGAGAGCGGCTGGAGCGGCGCTGGGGCCGGCCGGGAGAGGCCGAACGCATGCTGGGGGTATCCGAGACCGAAGTGGTGTCTGAAAATGAGGCATTCCGCGATACCGGGGAAGAGGCCGACGGCCGTCCGGAGCAGCTCCCCCCCGGCGTACCCCGCGGCGCCCGCCGGGCCGTGACCCGTTACCGGACCCTGGCCGCAACCGAACTGGCCGTCCTGCTCGAGTGCCGGCTCGAAACCGGCCGCACCCACCAGATCAGGGTTCACGCCGCCCACATCGGTCATCCGATTCTCGGCGACCCCCTCTACGCCGGGCGCGAGAAAGCCGTGCGGGGGATGCTCCCCGAGCGGCGGGCGCGGGCCCGCGCTCTGCTCGACCTGATCGACCGCCAGGCCCTGCACGCCGCCCGGCTAGGCTTCACCCACCCCGAGAGTGGCGAAGCGATCGAACTGGAGGCCGAACCGCCCGCCGACCTGCAGGCTCTGATTGACACCGAATTCTCGAACACAGAACCTGAATAGGCGGACCTACCACTCCCCCGACTCGCCATTGGCCCGCTGCCGGGAACCGTGTCCCTCGCCGTCCCGGGGCGCGTCGAACTCGACCTCGGACCGGCCGGGATCCCGCTTCAGGGAATCCCGTCCGGATCAGGGATCGGGCCAGCGCCAGAGCAGGACGGCTTCGGGCAGGGCGGGGGTGAAGGTGTCCGACCAGCCCAGGGCCTCGAGGGTGGGGCGGGCGCGGGCGATGAAGAGGTAGTCGTCGAGAAAGGCGATCTGCACCGGTCCGGGATCAAAGGGCAGGGGGATGAACTCGCGCAGGCGGCCGGCCCGGGTGAAGGTGACGAGCCCGAACTGATCCGCCTGGGTACCGGGGGCCGCCAGCACGCGCCGGTCGGGCCACCAGGCCAGCCCCGGTCCGGTGCCCCCCTGCAGGCCGTTGCGGCGCAGAGTGGTTGAATCGGTTACCGCCCCGGCGAAGGAATGAGTCTGCAGCAGGAGGGTTTCGGAGAGCCGGTACAGCTTCGGCAGGGTTTCACCGGTCAGGACGTGGCGTATGAGATAGAGGTCTGAACCGTCGGTAGCAATCGCAACCCCGCCGTGGTCGGTCCAGGGCAGGGAGGCGGCCCGGTTCCAGGTGCCGCCCGTTCCCGCCAGGACCAGGATCTCGGTTTCGGTGACGCCGAAGAAACGTTCGGCGCTCCGGCAGTAGGAGGGAGGTGCGCCGGCTGCTCCGAGGACCTGCAGTTCACCCCCCTGTGCGCTCCAGCGCCTGATCGCACCGCCCCCCATAAGCAACAGGTAGTTGTCCCACGCCGTCAGGGTGCGTCCCGGTGCGGTGCGGGTCCAGACCGCGGGGGCCGTCTCGAGCACGCGTACCCGGGCCCGCCCCGGTCCGGCGTGAGCCGGCAGGCGCAGGCGTATCCGTCCGTCGGTGTCGACCAGGGTGGCGCCGGCCGCGGGATCATCCCAGGCGTCGAGCCACCACAGATCGAGCGAGTCGGGACCCGAACCGGTATCACTCGTCAGTTCGGTCCACTGCTCCGTCCCGGGAACGAGGGCTTCGATGGCCGTGGCGGTCCCCGGGGCGGCACGGGCCGCGATATCGAGCACCCCGCTGGCCTCCAGGGCGTTGCGGGCTTTGACCGTCAGATTCCAGCGCAGGACGAACGGACCGGTTCCCCCGAGGCTGTCGGGGGGAGCCGAGAAAGCGATCTCGGTGACCGGCCGGCGGGGATTCAGCTGACGGACGGGGAGGATCTCGTCGGGATCCTGCGGGGAGTCGATGATCCCGCAGGCGCCGGTGAGCAGAGAGATCAGCAGGGGCAGAGTCGCGGGGGGGAACACAAACCGCCCCGGGAAGCGAGAGGCAGCCCGGGGCGGTTCGGTCATGCTGCGTCAG
>CAZNUA010000042.1:0-16554 GCA_964576115.1 uncultured Gemmatimonadota bacterium | reverse complement strand
AAACCGCCCCGGGAAGCGAGAGGCAGCCCGGGGCGGTTCGGTCATGCTGCGTCAGCGTCCGCTCTGGCGTGGGTCGGGCAGGACCTCGACGGTCTGTGTCGCGCTCTGTCCGTCACAGGTCACCTGCACCAGGTAGGTGCCCGGTTCCAGCGCCCGGGGCTGGGCCTGACCCGGCTGGGGGCGTTGCCCCCGGCGGAAACTCGGCCGCAGGGACACCTGGACGGTTTGCAGACCCGCCGCGGTACCCGGACCGTTCTCCTGATCGGAGGAGAGCGAGCGGTACTCCTCGCCGTCGATGCCGGTGATGGTGATCTGTACGCTCTCGGCCGGGGCGCCGAGCCAGTAGGAGAGTCTGATCCCGTCGGGCGGGTTGGGGGCGATGAAGACCTTGTCCCCCCGGCTGACCTGCTCCCAGCCCCGGTTCCAGGCTGTGGCTGAATGTGCGGGCAGCAGGGCGAAAGAGCGTTCCCGCACCTCGGGCGTCAGGCCCTGCAGGCCGGTTACGTCATCCATGATCCAGAGACTCAGACCGTGGGTGGCGATGATGAGGTCGTGCTCGCGCGGATGGACCACCAGGTCGTGCACCGGGGCGACCGGCAGGTTGTTGTTGAAGCGCTGCCAGTTTTCGCCCCGATCCAGCGAGAGGTACACTCCGCTTTCGGTGCCGACATAGAGCAGGTTCTCGTTGACCGGATCCTCGGTGATGACGTAGGCCGGGTCGTCGGTGGGCAGGCCGCCGCCGAGCTTGAGCCAGGTCTGACCGAAATCCTCGGTGACATACACGTAGGTAGCCGTGTCGCCGGTACGGTGACCGTCGAAAGTCACATAACAGCGGCCGGCCGCGAAGCCGCTCGGGCGCACCCGGCTGACCCAGGTATTGCGGGGCACCCCGCCCACGTTGTCGCGCACCGCGGTCCAGGTCGTGCCGCCGTCGCGGGTCACGTGCAGCAGACCGTCGTCGGTGCCGACCCAGATCAGACCAGGAATCAGCGGCGATTCGCCGATGGTGATGATGGTGCAGTGATTCTCGGCCCCGGTCTGCGAATCCCCCCGGTTGCGGGCGGTGTACTTCTCTTCATCGTTGGTGGTCAGATCGGGGCTGATGACCTGCCAGCTGTCGCCCCGGTCCACACTCTTGAACAGGAACTGGCCGCCGAAGTAGACGGTGCGTGGATTGTGGGGGCTGAGCAGGATCGGGGAGCTCCAGTTGAAGCGCAGATCGTTTCGCCCCACTCCTTCAGGGGGATTGATGACGTTCGACTGCGTCCCGTACCCCCGGTTGGCCATGAACCGGCGCTGCTCTTCGGTCCAGTCCTCGCGCGGCGGCTGCGGCAGACGCGGCCTGATGCCCTTCGATTGGCCCGTCGCCTGATTGACGCGGGTGATGTTCCCCCCCTGGCTCTCGCCGTAGAGGATCAGGTCGGGATCCTCGGGATCGACCTGGGCGTGAAAACCGTCGCCGCCCATGAAGAAGGTCCAGTCCCGCAGCAGGATGCCGGTCGAGGTCAGAGTCTCGCTCGGACCGCCCCAGGTGCCGTTGTCCTGCAGGCCGCCGTAGACGTTGTAGGGGGTCGCCATGTCGTAGCTCACGGCGTAGAACTGGCCCAGCGCCAGGTTGTCGAGGAAGTCCCAGGTCTGCCCCCCGTCCCACGAGATCGACACCCCGCCGTCAGAACCCACCACCAGGTGATCGGAGTTGGTGGGATCGACCCAGGCGGCGTGGAAATCGACATGGTGGTTGCCGGTGATGTTCTGAACCCCCGAGGATTCCCGGGCCGCCTCGGGATCCTCAAGAGCGGCTTTGGCCGCCGGCACGTTCATCTTGTAGAGACTGCCGTCGACCAGGTAGACGGTGTCGGCGTCGTTGGGATCGATCCGGAGCTGGCAGTAATAAAAGGGCCGGCCGTTGCGCCGGTCGACCCGCTCCCAGCTCTCTCCCCCGTCGCGGCTCATGTAGGTGCCGCCCAGATTGCGGCTGCCGCGCCGGCGGGCCCGTGGGTCGTCCGGCTGAAGGCGTTCTGTCTCATCCGCAGGTTCTTCCTCGCGCGGCTCCTCGGTGAAGCTCTCGATCCGGGCGTAGATGATATCCGAATCGCCGGGGAAGACCTCGATACTGCTCTTGCCGTTGCCTTCCGATGGAGGCAGGCCGTTGCCCTCGATCCGCTCCCAGGTCAGACCGGCGTCGATCGACTTCCAGATGCCGTTGTTGGGGCCGCCCCCCGATTCGAAGACCCACGGCATGCGTTCCCTCTCCCACGAGGTGGCCCAGACCACGTCGGGGTTGTTCGGATCGATGAAGACGTCATAAAACCCGGTACCGTCGTCAAAGCCCTTCAGTTTGTTCCAGGTCTGGCCGCCGTCTTCTGACTTGTACAGACCGCGGTCGCCTTTGGTGCGGTCCCACAGGTTGCCCAGGGCGGCCACGTAGACGACCTGGGGATCGCGCGGATCGACTGCGATCCGGCCGATGTGGTAGGTGTACTCGAGTCCCAGGTGACGCCAGGTTTCTCCGGCATCGGTGCTTTTCCAGACCCCGTCCCCCCAGCTGATCGAGTTGCGCGAGTGCGGCTCGCCCATGCCGGCGTATATGACGTTAGGATTCGAGGGGGCGATGGCGATGTCGCCCACCGCAGCGGTCTTGCCCCCCTCGAAGACCTGCTCCCAGCTGCAGCCGTTATTCGTTGTTTTCCAGATGCCGCCCGCTGAAGCGGCGACATAGATCGTGCTCGCCTCACCCCCGGGGGGTACGGCGAGGTCGGAGACGCGTCCGCTCATGTTGGGCGGACCGACCTGTCGCCACGCATACGATCCGAGGATCGGATCGGCCTGCTGGGCACCGACGTCGCTCGCAACGCCCAGGAGCAGGACGGGCAGGAACAGGAGGGTTGCACACCTGATACGCTGTAGGGCTCTCATGCTCACCTTCCTCGGCTGATGGTAACCGTCTGTCCTTTTATACTCTTCAATCAGGCGTTCGGCCAGCTTCAACAGGGGTCGGCAAGCGGCGTTGACCGGGCCGATACACCCCTGTAGTTTGCCTGCATGTCAACCCCCCGAACCCTTTTCCTCGTTGACGGTACGGCCCTGGCCTACCGCGGCTATTTCGCCTTCATCAAGAACCCCCTGATCAACTCCCGGGGGGAAAACACCTCGGCACCGTTCGCCTTCACCAACTCCCTGCTCAAACTCATCCGGGAGTACTCTCCCACGCACATCGCGGTCATCTTCGACGCCCCCGGCAAGACCTTCCGGCACGAGCGTTTCGCCGACTACAAGGCGACCCGGGAAAAGATGCCCGAGGATCTCGCCCTGAGCCTGCCCCGGGTTCACCAGGTGGTCGAGGCGATGGCGATCCCGATCCTGCAGATCGAAGGCTACGAGGCCGACGATGTGATCGGCACTCTGGCCCGGCAGGGTCAGGACGCGGGCTACGAGGTCTCGCTCATTACCGGCGACAAGGATTTCATGCAGTGTCTCTCCGAACGGGTCCACATGCTCAAACCGGGCCGCCGGGGGGATGATTACAGTCTTTTCACGGTCGAGGACGTACGCGAGCGGTACGGCCTGGAACCCGACCAGATGATCGATCTGCTCGGGCTCATGGGCGACTCATCCGACAATGTACCCGGCGTGCCCCAAGTGGGGGAGAAGACCGCCCAGAAGCTGGTCAGTACCTGGGGGTCGCTCGAGCAGGTGCTGGCCCACGCCGACGAGGTCACCCAGACCCGGGTCCGGGAAAACCTGACGATCTACGCCGATCAGGCCCGTCTGAGCAAGGAGCTGGTGACGATCGATACCGGGGTCGAGACCGACGTCGAACTCGACGAGCTGGCCTTCAATGGATTCGACACCCCGGCCCTGATCACCCTCTTCAACGAGCTCGAGTTCACCCGTCTGGTGCGCGAACTGCTGGCCGAGAGCGAGGAACTACCCGCCGAAAAGGAAGAGACACGGTACCGCCTGGTCGCTTCGATCGAAGAGCTGCAGGCGGTTCTGGCCCAATGCCGGGAAGCCGAGATCGTGTGTGTCGATCTCGAGACAACGGGTTTGAATCCGATGACGGCCCGGGTCGTGGGCGTCAGTCTGGCGATTCACCCCCGGGCGGCCTGGTACGTACCGCTGCGTCACACCGAAGGGCCCAATCTGCCCGAAGCCGAAACCCTGGCCCTGCTGCGCTCCCTGCTCGAGGATCCGACCGTCCCCAAGGCGGGGCAGAACATCAAGTACGACACCCTCGTGCTGCGCTCCGAAGATATCGCCATGCAGGGGATCGCCTTCGATACCATGGTGGCCTCCTACCTGCTCAATCCCGGGCGCCGAAACCACGGGCTGGACGCCCTGGCGCTGGAGTACCTGCAGTATCAGACGATCCCGATCTCACAGCTCATCGGCTCGGGGCGCAACCAGATCGGTTTCGAGGACACCGAGATCGCAGCCGCCACCGAGTACGCCTGCGAGGACGCCGACATCACTCTGCGCCTGCTCCGCGAGATGGCTCCCAAACTCGAAGCCCTCGAGCTGCGGGAACTCTTCGATGCCATCGAGATGCCGCTGATTCCGGTGCTGACCGAGATGGAGGCGTCGGGAGTCCTGGTCGATCTCGATCTTCTGTCGGCCCTGGGCGCCGAATTCGAAGCCGATCTGGCCGAACTCGAGAGCGGTATTCACGAACTGGCAGGGGAGGATTTCAACGTCAACAGTCCCCAGCAGCTCCAACTCGTTCTTTTCGACAATCTGGGGCTGCCGCGTGGCAAGAAGACCAAGACCGGCTACAGCACCGATTCCGAGGTGCTCGAGAACCTGACCTCCGAGCACGAGATCGCCGGCAAGCTGCTCGAGTACCGGGCTCTGGCCAAACTGAAGAGCACCTATATCGACGCTCTGCCCCGGCTGGTGAATCCCGACACCGGCCGGATCCACACCTCGTTCAACCAGACCGTGGCAGCCACCGGACGGCTTTCCTCCTCGGAACCGAACCTGCAGAACATCCCGGTCCGGACCGAAGCGGGGCGTAGGATCCGGGATGCCTTTATCGCCCCGGAGGGCCGGCTGCTGCTCTCAGCCGACTACAGCCAGATCGAACTACGCATCATGGCCCACCTGTCGGGCGACGAACGCCTGCTCGATGCCTTCAAACGGGGCGAGGACATCCACACCAGCACCGCCGCGGCCATTTTCGACTGCCCCCTGGCCGAGGTGACCGGGGTGCAGCGCCGGCAGGCCAAGACCGTCAACTTCGGGGTCATGTACGGTATGGGCAGCGTCAGTCTCGGCAAGCAGCTCGACATCCCGAACGCCGAAGCGAAGGAGTTCATCGAGAACTATTTCGAGCGCTTCAGCGGGGTACGCCGGTATATCGACCACACCCGGGACCAGGCCCGGCGCAACGGCTATGTCACCACCCTGCTGCACCGCCGACGTTACATGCCCGAGCTGGAATCGCGGGCCCCCCAGGTGCGCTCCTTCGCCGAACGGATGGCGGTGAACATGCCGATTCAGGGCACCGCGGCCGACCTGATCAAGAAAGCCATGGTGTCGATCCAGGAGTGGCTCTGGACCGATGAGGTGCGGGCCGAGATGCTGATCCAGGTGCACGACGAGCTGATCTTCGAGGTCGACGAGGAAATCGTGGACGAGGTGCGCGACCGGGTCGTGAGCTTCATGGCCGAAGCGCTCGAACTGACCGTGCCCATCGTCGTCGATGCCGATACGGGCAGAACCTGGGCCCAGGCCCATTGAGAGAACCCCCCGCTCGCGGGAGGAGAGGAACCGGTAGAGGACCATGTTGCTTCTCTTCGATACGTCCACCACCACCGCCGTCACGGCCCTGGCCGTAGCCGACGGCCGGACGGTGATAGGAGAGATGGTCTATCCCCGCTCGGCCGGCGGATCGGCTCACCTGCTGGAAGGTGCGGTCCAACTGCTGACCTCGGCCGGGGTGGATCTCGAGGCCGTGACCGGCCTGGTTCTCAACCGCGGGCCCGGCTCCTATACCGGTCTGCGCGTCGGTTACGCGCTGGCCCAGGGCTTGGGCGAAGCGCGCGGTCTGCCGAGTGTCGGGGTGCCGTCGTATGCGGCGTTCGGGGCACAGTTCCGTCCCGCCGAAGCCACCCTCTGCGTGTGTTACGACGCCCGAAGCCGGGGGGTGGCCTGGGTCACCTACCTGCCGGGTCAGAGCGAACCCCTGCGGGAGGGGCAGGAGAAGGGCGCCGGGCGCAGCACAGCGGCTCTGGCGCTGGGCGAGGACCGGGTACTGCTGCAAATCGCACCGGCGGCGGCCATTCCCGGCCTGGTACCGCGGCCCTGCCGGCTGGTCGGGCCGGGCGTCGGCGTGCTGCGGCGCAGTATGGGGGAGGTCCCCCCGGGCGACATGGAGTGCATTGCGGGTTCGGAACGGGCCGCTCCCGAGCACCTGCTGACTCTGGGGGCGCGCCGCCTCGAAGAGGGGGGTGAGGATCCTGTCGCAACCCGACCCTTTTATCTGGGGACCATGGAGACACCGCCGGCTTCCCCCGACACCCTTTCCGGACCGGAACCGGAGGGGTCGGCAGGAACCGGGAAAGGGGAGAACACATGAGCTGGTTCCGCAAGGTCCGACGTGCTTTCGGTGGGGGGGACAAGCTCAATGTGCCGGAAGGCCTCTGGTTCAAATGCGAGGAGTGCTCCGAGGTCGTCTACCGACGCGAACTCGAGGCCACCTGCTACGTCTGCCCGCACTGCGGCTCCCATTTCAGGATCGGAGTCGACGAGTATCTCGACCTGCTGAGCGATGACGGGTTCGTCGAGGAGTTCGATATCCGGATGCACTCGAAGGATCCGCTCTCTTTCTCCGACTCCCGGCGATATACCGAGCGCCTGCGCAAAGCCCAGAAAAAAACCGGGCTGGTCGATGCGATCCGGACCGGTGTCATCACCCTCGAGGGACGCGAACTCGTCCTGGCCGGGCTCGATTTCAGCTTTCTGGGGGGCAGCATGGGAAGTGTGGTGGGCGAGAAGATCGCCCGGGCGGTCGAGCAGGCCCGCCGGCGTTCTCTGCCGCTCATGATCGTTTCGGCCTCGGGCGGAGCCCGCATGCAGGAAGGGATATTCTCGCTGATGCAGATGGCCAAGACCTCTGCTCGCCTGGCGCAGTTCCGCAAGGCGGGAGGGCTGTACCTCAGTGTGCTGACCAATCCGACCACCGGTGGAGTCTCGGCCTCGTTCGCGATGCTCGGCGATGTCATCATTGCCGAACCGGGGGCGCTCATCGGTTTTGCGGGGCCGCGGGTGATCCGGGAGACGATCGGCCAGGAACTGCCCGAAGGCTTCCAACGCAGCGAGTTCGTACGCGACCACGGCTTTATAGACATCGTCGCTCCCCGGACCGAACTGCGCGAGACGATCGCCGGCCTGCTGACCCATCTGCTCGACAAGCAGAGTCGCCATCCCGCCGCCGCCCGGATCTGAGGTGAAAGACCCGACCTGGGATCCGGAACGGGCCCGGACCTGGCTCGAATCGATCGCCTGGCGCGGCATCTACCTCGGGCTGGAACGGGTCGAGGCCCTGGCGGCCCGGCTCGGCAATCCCGAACGTGCTTTTCCGGCCGTTCTCATTTCCGGAACCAACGGCAAGGGGAGCGTGGCGGCCATCCTCGAGAGTATCCTGCGTGCGGCCGGCGTGCGGACCGGCCGCTACACCTCACCCCATCTCTGTGACTGGACCGAGCGGATCACGGTGGCCGGCGAGCCGGTTGCCTGGACCGATCTGGCTCGGGCTCTGCAGGCGGTCGCACTGGCGGCCGAGGAACTCGAGGCAACCCCATTCGAGGCCCTTACGGCGGCGGCGATGTGGCATTTCCGCACGGCCGGGATCGAGTGGGGGGTGATCGAGGTCGGTCTGGGCGGACGGCTCGACGCCACCCGTCTGTGCCGGGCCGAACTGACGGCGGTGACGTCGATCGAGCGCGATCACGTCGCGGAACTGGGAGAGGATCCGGACCGGATTGCCCGCGAGAAGGGGGCCATAATGCGCCGGGACGTGCCGGCGGTCTTCGGCGCCGGCACGTCCGGAGTGCGGGCGATCCTCGAGGAACAGGCCGCCGATGCGGGCACGACCGGGTTCGGAGCCGAGGAGCTGGTCGGCGTGCAGGGCTGTCCCGTCGCCCCCTGGGGAATGGCGGGCGAAGCCTGCTGGGAGGGGCCGGCGGCCGTCCGGGCCCGGGCCCTGGCCGAACCCGGGGAATTCGACTGGCGGCTGCCCCTGGCGGGTTTTCACATGCTCTCGAACCTGCGCACGGCGCTGGCCCTCACCGCTCTGCTTCGCGAACAGGGTCTTGTGATCCCGACTGCGGCGATCGAAACCGGAGTTGCAGAAGTATCCTGGCCGGGACGGATGCAGCTCGTTCACAGTTCGGATTCCGGGCCCGATCTGTTGCTCGATGTGGCCCACAATCCGGCGGCGGCTCACGCTCTGGCTCGCGGGATCGAGGTGACTTTGGGCTCGCGCCCTCTCTGGCTCGTGATCGCCATGGCCGCCGATAAAGATCTGGCGGGTTTTCTCGAACCTCTGCTCGGACGGGTTCGGGGAGTGGTAGCCACCACCTGGCCGGGGGAGCGCTCGCGGCCGGCGTCGGAGGTGGCGCAGACCGCCCGCCGGCTGGCTGATGCCGCCGACCTGAATCTCGCGGTCGTCGATGCCCCCGATCCCCGGTCGGCAGTCGCGGTCGCGCGCCAGAAGCTGGGGTCGCGCGGGGTGGTGGTGGTGACCGGCTCGCACCTGCTCGTCGGTCCGGTTCTGAAAGACGTTGTTCCCGCTTTGCAGCACGACGTATGAATACAGGCCATGGCTCAGCTCATCCTGGAAGATGTCAGCAAGACCTTCGGTGACGGTACGGTGGCCGTCGACCGGGTCTCCTTCACCGTCGAGGATCGTGAATTCATGGTCCTGGTCGGTCCCTCGGGATGCGGCAAGTCGACCACTCTGCGTCTGATCGCCGGTCTGGACGAGGTCACGGCGGGACGGATCGTCATCGACGGCAGAAAGGTCAACGATGTTCCTCCGCGCGATCGCGATATCGCCATGGTCTTCCAGAACTACGCCCTGTACCCGCACATGTCGGTGCGTGAGAACCTGGCCTTCGGTCTGAAGATGCGGCGCACGCCGCGCGACGAGGTCGACCGCCTGGTGGCCGAAGCTGCGGCGGTGCTGGGCCTCGGCGGTCTGCTCGAAAAGCGTCCTGCAGCCCTTTCGGGTGGCCAGCGACAGCGGGTGGCTCTGGGACGGGCTCTGGTGCGTCAGCCGAAAATCTTCCTTTTCGACGAACCGCTTTCCAACCTCGACGCCCGGTTGCGGGTGCAGATGCGGGCCGAACTCATCAGACTGTACCGCGAGATCGAAGCCACAATCGTCTACGTCACCCACGATCAGGTCGAGGCCATGACGATGGGTTCGCGGATTGCCGTCCTCGACTCGGGCCGCATTCAGCAGATCGCGGGTCCGCAGGAACTCTACGCCGATCCGGCGAATGCCTTCGTGGCCGGTTTCATCGGCTCGCCGGCCATGAACTTCGTGTCGGGCCGCCTGCTGGCCGACCCCGGCGGGATCGTGTTTACCGCCGCTGACGGTGCCTGGAACCTGCCGGTGACCGGTACGGAAAAAACCGTCCCGCGGGAACCTGAGGGGCTCTCCGTTCGTCTCGGAATCAGGCCCGAGCACCTCGAGCTGCAGACCGCGGACGAGCCGGACCCGAACGGAGCGGCGATCCGCGCCGAGGTGGAGGTTATCGAACCACTGGGGTACGATACTTTCGTGACCTGCCGGGCGGGAGAGAACCTGCTCGTGGTGCGGACCAGCGGAATGGACCCCACGGCGGGCATGTCCGTGTACCTCGTACCCGATCCGGCCGGCATCAGGATATTTGAAGCGCAAACCGGCGACCGGCTCATCTGAGCGCCGGGCCAGGGGAGGATTGTCATGTGCGGCATTATCGGTTACGTGGGTGCCAAACCGATGAAGAGCGTGCTCATCGGCGGCCTGCGCCGGCTCGAGTATCGCGGCTACGATTCCGCCGGGATCGCAGTCGGAGGCGAGAATAAACTGCTCATCACCAAAACCCGGGGGAAGATCCGCGACCTGGAGCAACGCACGGCCGATATGGAGTTTGCCGGTCGAGCGGGAATCGCCCATACCCGCTGGGCGACCCACGGCGAGCCGACCGATATCAATGCCCATCCGCACACCGGCTGCACCGACCGGCTGGCGGTGGTACATAACGGCATCATCGAAAACTACCAGGCCCTGCGCACCCTGCTCACCGAGCGCGGACATCGTTTCGATACCGAGACCGACACCGAAGTTCTCGCCCACCTCATTGAAGGATACCTCGCAGAGAGTGCGGGCCGCAGTCTCGAGGAAGCCGTGCGGCTGGCCCTGCGCGAGGTGGAGGGCACCTTCGGTATCGCCGTGATCGACGCCCGGCACCCCGGACAGATCGTGACCGCCCGGCGGGGCAGTCCGATCGTGATCGGGATCGGAGATGGTGAGCTGTTCGTCGGTTCCGACACCGCTGCTTTCGCCGAGCACACCCGCGAAATCATCTATCTCAACGATGACGAGATGGCGGTTCTGGAATCCGATTCCTGCACCGTCAAAACCCTCGAGGACGAACTGCTCGATCCCGAGATGCAGAAAATCACCTGGGAACTGGACCGGATCGAGAAGGGCGGTTTCGACCATTTCATGCTCAAGGAGATCCACGAGCAGCCCCAGACGGTCGAGGATGCGATGCGCGGGCGGGTGCATCCCGACTCGGTCGAGGTCAAACTGGGAGGCTTGCAGGACACCCTCGATCACCTGACCCGGGCCCGGCGGATCATCTTCACCGCTTGTGGCACTTCGTGGCACGCGGCCCTGATCGGACGCCGGCTGATCGAGGATTTCGCGCGCGTTCCGGTGGATGTGGAATACGCTTCGGAATTCCGCTACGCCCGGCCGGTGTTCACCCCCGGCACGGTTCTTTTCGCGATCAGCCAGTCGGGGGAAACGCTCGACACCCTGGCGGCCCTGCGGCTGGCCCGCGGCGAAGGGATTCCCTGTCTGGGGATCGTCAACGTGGTCGGATCCACCATTGCCCGGGAAACCGATGCCGGGGTGTACATCCATGCCGGACCGGAGATCGGCGTGGCCTCGACCAAGGCCTTCACCAGCCAGGTCACGGTCATGGCCCAGATCGCCATCCTCATGGGGCGCCTGCGCGGTACGCTGAGCAAGAAGCGGGCCGAGGGCATCCTGTACGAGATGACGCGCCTCCCGGGCAGGATCCGGAGCATCCTCGAATCTTCGGAGGCCATCCGCGAGCTCACCTGTATCTTCGAAACCGCCAACAACGCCCTCTACCTCGGCCGCGGGTACAACTTCCCCGTCGCTCTCGAAGGAGCCCTCAAGCTCAAGGAGATCAGTTATATCCACGCCGAGGGATACCCGGCCGCCGAGATGAAGCACGGCCCGATCGCCCTGATCGACGACGACATGCCGGCGGTGGTGCTGGCTCCCGGGGACGAGGTGTACGAGAAGGTCGTCAGTAATATCGAGGAGATCCGGGCCCGCAAGGGCAAGGTCCTTGCAGTCGCAACCGAAGGGAACGAGGGGATCAGGGATATCGTGGACTGGGTCATTCACATTCCCCGCACGCTCGATTGTTTCTACCCCCTGCTGGCCGTCATCCCCCTGCAGCTTCTGGCTTACCATGTGGCTGTCGCACGGGGATGCGATGTCGACCAGCCCCGTAACCTGGCCAAGAGCGTGACGGTCGAATGAGCTTTCTGAAACGACACTCATCGCGACGGTTGCAGGCGGCGGGTCTGATACTCATCGCCCTGACCCTGCCTGCGGCTGCACCCCTGGCGGCTCAGCAGCAGGCCGATCCCTACGCGGATGCCCGCCGCGCTTTCGGGGAAGGGCGGTACACCCTGGCGGCCGAAATCCTCGACAATGCCCTGCGGACCGGCGGACTGGGTCAGCACCGGGCCTCAGCCTGGCTGCTCCTGGCCGCCAGCTGGCTGGGAGCCGATGCTCCCGAACCCGCCCTGCAGGCCCTCGAAGGACTCAGCCGGGAATACCCCGAGGGGCCCTATCTCCTCGAGCGGGATTGGCTCACCGGCCGGGCGCACGCCCGGGCGGGACGGTTCTACGAGGCGGCCAGCAGGTACGCCCTGGTGGCGGCGGCCGAACCCGATTCGCGTCTGGCCCGGGCGGCCCGGGACGAGGTGGCCGAGATCGTCGGGTACAACCTGAGTACGGCCGAGCTCGAACGGCTGGGAGTCGATCTGGCCGGGACCGACCTCAAGGCCTGGATCGCCGTCCTGGCCGCGGCCGAACTGGCCGACCGGGGCGATCTGCAGCGGGCCCGCCGGGTTCTGGAACGGGTCGTCGCCGAGTCCCCGGTCGGGGACTATCGGGCTGATATCGCCGACCAGTTGGAGACCCTGCGGGAGCGGATCACCAGCGAGGGGCCGGGGGGACTGGTGATCGGCGTGCTCGCCCCGCTTTCGGGCCCCGACGCCGAAGCCGGGGCTGAAATCCTCAACGCCGCCCGGCTGGCGGTGGGTATGAGCGAGGCGGAGATCGAACTGCGGGTGCGCGATACCGGCGGCAGTCTGAGCGGCACGGTGGAAGGCACGCTGGCCCTGATCAACGAAGACGGTGCGGGGATTCTCATCGGACCGTGGCAGGAGGAGCTGGCCTACATCACCGCCGGGCTGGCCGAACTGGCGGATATTCCGATCATCCTGCCGCATTCGCGCGGTTCGGCGGCTCCCCGGCTGGGGGAGAACGTCTTTCAGCTGCAGGCCACTCCGACGATCCAGGCCCGGGCTATGGCCGATGCCGCCATGGACAGCCTGGGGATGCACACCTTCGCCGTGCTGGCGCCCTTCAGCGGACCGGAGCGCGATTTCGCCGAGATCTTCCTGGCCCGGGTCGAAGAAAAGGGCGGCAGCGTGATCGCCTATCAGGAGTACTTCCCCGGGGCGGCGGACTGGCAGGTACAGTTGAACGAGATCAGGTTCCGCGGCCTGGCGATGAGCCTGGCCGACACGGCCGGCATCGCCATCGACGACCGCAACGCCCTGGCCGAGGCGAACGAGGACACCCTCGAGAACCTGGTTCCGGTCGGGAGCATCGACGGCCTGCTGGTACCGGGCCTCAGCGTCAACGATTGCGTCTACATCGCCACCCAGGTGAAATTCTTCAACCTGGTGACCACCATCCTGGGCGGTTCGGCCTGGAATTCCTACAGCGTCATCAATCAGGGCGGCGCCTACGTCAACGGCGCTATCTTCACCGATACCTGGTCGATTGCGCATACCTCGATGCCGCAGATCGATTTCGCCAACGCCTATCACGCCCTGTACGGCTCCCAGCCGGAGCGGGCCGCCACGATGACCTGGGACGCGGTGCGCCTGGCCATGACCGCCTGGCGGATGGTCGAAGGGGGGACGGAAGACCGCGGTACGGTCCTGCGCCGTTGGCTGGCCGGGGTGAGTGCCTATGAGGGCGCCAGCGGGCCCATCAACCTGGAACGCAACGCCAGGACCAACAATACGGTTTACTTCCTGACCATCGCGGGCCGGCGGATCGAGCCCTTCCGCTTCATCTCCGCCGCCGACGTTCCCCCCCCGGGAAGGTAAATCTCTGTGAGCCCTGCCGATCCCGCCTCCGAGATCGGACTTCCCCCCGCGCCCGCACACCTGGCGGAGAAAGTCAACTCGGCGATCGGGATCCTGTGCTCCTTCTCCAGCGCCCTGGTGGCCTATTCGGGTGGGGTGGATTCGACCCTGCTGGCCTGGCTCACCCACCGGCTGCTCGGCCCCGAGCGGATGCACGCCGTGATCGCCGATACCCCGACCCTGCCCCGCCGCGAACTGGCCGCGGCTCTGAAAACGGCCGCCGCCTTCGCCATCCCCTGCTCGCCGATCCCGACCGGCGAACTCGACGATCCCGACTATGCCCGTAATCCCCCCGAGCGCTGCTATCTCTGCAAACACGTTCTCCTGGCCGCCTTTCGGGAGGCCTTCGGTGACGCTTTCGACGTCCTACTCTGCGGCACCAACGCCGACGATGCCGGCCAGCGGCGTCCGGGCCTGCGCGCCGAAGAAGAAACAGGAGTCAGAAGGCCCTTGCTCGAAGCGGGCCTGGGCAAGGAGGATATCAGACAGCTCAGCCGCCTGTACGGCCTGCCGACCTGGGATCGGCCGGCGCAGAGCTGCCTGGCGACCCGGATTCCGTACGGCGAGACGGTGACCCGGGAAAAACTGGCCCGTATTGAAGCAGCCGAAGAGGTACTCCACGGCGCCGATTTCGAGCAGGTCCGGGTTCGGCATCTGGGCGATCGGGCCCGGATCGAAGTGGCGGCTGCAGAACTCGGGCGTCTGGCCGACCCAGCCTTGCGGGCCCGGATTCTCAGGGGAGTACAACAGGTCGGCTTCAGGTATGTTGAAATCGACCCCGAACCCTACCGGAGCGGTCGTCTGGACGAAACCCTGGCGCCGCACGGGGATCGGGAAGAGCAGGAGTGAGAGGAGTGCCAGACGATGTCCGTTCCAGCTGACCGGAGCCGTTTCGAGGACATGTTCGACGACGAAATCGCCCTGCGGCCGGGGGCCGGTGACTGGGCGCCGGCGATCCGGGAGGTTTTCATCGACCTCTGCGTTCTGCTCGTCGAAACCCTGGCCCGCGGCGGCACGCTCTATGTGTGCGGAAACGGCGGGAGTGCCGCCCAGGCCCAGCACCTGGCGGCCGAGATCGTCGGTCGCTATCGGCGCGAACGGCGTCCCAACTCGGCGGTGTCATTGACCGTGGATACCAGCGCTCTGACCGCGCTGGCCAACGATTACGGGTATGAAGAGATATTCCGCCGGCAGGCCGAGGGCCTGATGCGCCCCGGCGACCTGCTGCTCGGGCTTTCCACCTCGGGAACCTCGCCCAATGTCGTGCGGGCCGTTGAGTGGGCCCGGGAGGCGGGATTCACGACAGCCGCTCTGACCGGTCCACAGGCCGGTCCCCTGGCCGCCGCCACGGTGTGCGTGGCAGTTGGAGCCGGTCGTACCGACCTGGTGCAGGAACAGCATCTGGTGCTGATCCATCTGCTGGCCGAAGCGGCCGAGCGGGCCCTGGTGGAGGCGGTGTGAAGCTCTTTTCGCCGGCCAAGATCAACCTGGGGCTCCGGCTGCTCCGTCGCCGATCCGACGGCTACCATGAGATCGAATCGTTCTTTCACACTCTGGACTGGGGCGACGAGATCGAACTCGAACCGGCCGAGACCCTTTCGCTCGAGCTCGAAATCGCCTCCGACGCCCCCCTGCCCGAGCTCTGCCGGAGCATTCCTGTCGACGAAAAAAACCTGGCCTGGAGAGCGGCAGCTGCGGCGCTGGACGCCGCAGGTCGTTCGGGGGTCACCATCAAACTGCTCAAGCGAATCCCCCCCGGAGCCGGTCTGGGCGGCGGCTCGAGCAACGCGGCCGTGGTCGTGCAGGGAGTCTTGGATCTCTATCGATGCGAGTTGCCCCGATCGGACGTAAACGCAATGGCGGCGGGCATCGGCGCCGATGTGCCCTTCTTCCTGGAGGGGGGCTGTGCCCTGGTCGAGGGGATCGGCGAGCGGGTCATGAGTCTGCCCTCTTTGACCGCTGTCCCCTGTCTGCTCATTCTTCACCCTTTCCCCGTATCTACCGCCGAGGCATACGAAAGGGCCAACTATACCTTGACACGTGACCCGCTATTTGGACACTATCTCAACTCGCACGGGGAATTCGGCTCGATCCTTTCCCGTGCACCATTAACCAACGACCTGCAGGAGGCCGTTACCGACGCCCACCCCGAGATCGCCGCCTCACTGGCGGCTCTCGCGTATTGCGGGGCGACGTACGTCTCCATGACGGGCAGCGGGTCCGCCGTATACGGGCTCTTCGACAGCGAGGAAAAGGCTCACCGGGCCGGACAGACCATTTCGGTGAGCGGGGGAAGGATTGTCGAGACAGCGCTACGGTAGGACGTAGAGACCCCTGGACCGGCGCAGCATGCACCGGCACCGGATCGAAATTGGAGCGCCAGCCGTGAAGATCACCGAGGTCCGGGTCTCCCTCTGCAACGAGGAGAGGCTCAAAGCGTTCGCGAATATCACCTTCGACGACGAATTCGTCGTCCGGGGCCTGAAGGTCATCAAGGGGCATCACGGGTATTTCGTGTCCATGCCTTCCCGTCGACGATCCGACGGTACCTATCAGGATATCGCCCACCCCATCAACAACGAGATGCGCGACCGGCTCGAAACCACCGTCATGGCCGCCTATCGCGAGCAGATGGAAAAGGAGGGGGAAGAACTCGATCCCGAGTTTCTTCAACCCTCTCAACGCGAGAACGAGCCGGAGGAAGGGACCGACTGATACCGGTCGTTCCCCGCACCGCCTCCGTCATGCAATCCCAGATCTGACTGTCGCCTACCGCTGGGGTGTCGACTAATGGCAAGTCCCCGGACTTTGGATCCGGCAATCCAGGTTCGAATCCTGGCACCCCAGCCA
>CAZNUA010000041.1:28786-30389 GCA_964576115.1 uncultured Gemmatimonadota bacterium | reverse complement strand
TCTGGCTTTCTATGCACTATTTATAAGCGGGGCGGACCGGCCAGCTCCTGAACCTGTCCAGCCTGGGGGCTGACGCCGGTGTTACTCATAATACCGCGAAAGCCTGGATATCGGTTCTGGAAGCCAGCTATCTCGTCCACCTTCTGCCAGGGAGGAGCCAGAGCATAAAGACCACGGCGGAGTTGCAGAATCCGCCCGGTTTTCGGTCCGGATGCCGTTCCAGTGCAGTCGCTCCCGCCCCCGAAGCGGAATACCGTTCCAGAATCAAACGCCCGGCGCTGAAGTCCAGGTGGACCCGGTAGGGCCAGAGGACCGGATTGCCCAGCAGGCCGGCGGTATAGCGGCCGCGGATCATGTTCAGGGAATCCATCGGGAACTCGTGGACCGTCTGCCCCGCTATCTCGATCGGGCCGAGACTGACCGGCAGGCCGCTGACCCGGCGGGTTTCCTGCGCTCCCTGAGAACCCCGGATGCCGGAGGTGACGATCCGGTCCGGATCGAGCGACGGGCTGAGGTGTTCACGGAAGAAAAGGGTGTCCATGAGGTGCGTGGACGCTGCTGAATCGAGGATATACAGGGCCGGGGGAGTACCGGCGATGGAGGCTTCGACGACTGTCTGATCGTACACATACAGGGGCAGGTCGGCGGCGACGGCGTCGGCATCGATACTGCGGTGCAGCGGCCCGGGCTGCTCGAGCCCATAGAGGATCACGACCCCGGCCTCGACATCGATCGTCACGTTGAAGCGCTTGAGCAGGGCGGTTCCGATCAACCCTCTCTTCTGCTCCTGAAAGACAGCCAGGTCGGAGACGAAAACGGGTACGTTCCTGAACGTGATTTCCCCCAGTTCGACACTTTCGAGGAATGAGAACCTGACGGCGGCTTCATCTGTTCCCACCCCTTCGGCCTCACTCCGTCCGGTCAGCCGCAGGTTCAGCTCCTCGGCCAGCCGGGGACTGAGGGTCAGAAAATCGGCGGAGGCGGAGTCGATATCGAAGGGGTATTCGCCCCGTGCGTTGAGCGTCAGGTCGATCCGCCGGATTCGGCCGTTGCGGTCCCCGAGCAGGGGCACGGTCGTCCGACCGTGGCCGCCCTGCAGGTCGAAAAGCCGCTCGCCCGTGCAGTTCTCGAGCCAGGCCGAACCGTTGGTGAGCCACGAGGGGAGCGGTTGGGATTTCAGGCCATAGCGCTCTTCGGCCAGACGGCGGATCACATGTAATTCCGCAACATCGCCCTGTTCCCAGGTCGCCCGCCAGAGCTGGCGGAGCGCTTCGGCGTAAAACCGTTCACTCGCCACACCCTGCCGCAGATGTCCGATGGCGGTGGCGGGATCGTTCCGGATCTGCGCGATCCGCCCGAGCCCGAGGTGAGCCTCGGCATTCGCGGCGGAGCGTTGCAGGACCTGGTTGAGAACGGTCTCGGCCTCGTCGATCCGACCGGCTTTGAGCAACGCCAGGCCGCAGATGCCGCGGGTATACGGATCGGGGGGGACAACGGCCATCAGATCGGAGGCCAGCCGTGCCGCCGCCGGGTAGGAGCCGGACTCGAGCAGCGTGATCAGTTCTTCGACGTCCTGGGGCGAGCCGGCCATCGGTTCTGCCCG
>CAZNUA010000041.1:25954-28686 GCA_964576115.1 uncultured Gemmatimonadota bacterium | reverse complement strand
CCCGGGACGGATCCTTCCTGACCTGGTGGGCGAGTTTCCCGATGATCCACCATTGCCCTTCGAGCCTGACCATATGCAGGTAATCGATCCAGTAGTGATCGCCGCCGTCTTCCCGCGTTTTGACGGCCGCGGTCGGTCCGGTGATGTCGATCGACATGATCTCATACCTGGTTTCCGAGTCCTCTTCGCCTGACAGCCAGGAATAGAAATCGGAGCGGTCGTACCGTACCAGCCGGTCTCTGCTCACGTTATGCAGACTGTAGGTGGGGTGAACGATCTGATCGAGAAGCTGCCGGTTCGATGTGCGCAGACCTTCGAAGAGGTAGTCGTTGAGGGCCTGACGGATGGAGTCTTCCGCCTGCCGCTCGGTGGAGTATGTGGCGCCGATCAGGAGCGCTGCCGCGGTAGACAGGGTCAGAGCGATGAACGTCAGTCGTTTCTTCATAGCACGTGCCTTCATGGATGGGGACCGTATGTGATCGAACAGAAGGGGAGACTCTCGGAACGTCTGCCTGATCATAAGTGGTTATATATAATCCGTACGCAGAACGCCCTGTCAGGGTTCGGGTATTGTCAGCCGGCGGGTTCTCGGGTGCAATTTCCCACCCTGGATGCTTTTGCTCACCACTCCCGAAGGGCCCCCAGGGGATTCATACGGGCCGCCCGAACCGCCGGTACCAGGGCCGCCGCCACCGCGGTCGCGGTGATGGCGGTAAAGACGACGAGGACAGTCATCGGATCGCCGGCCTTCACCTCCACCAGGAGGGCGTCGAGCACGCCATGGAGAACGACGACTCCCACCGCTCCCGCCAGCAGTCCCAGGGCAACCACCTTCAATCCGCTCCGGACCACCAGGCCGACCAGACCGGCTCGTCGAGCACCCAGAGCGGTACGGATCGCCATTTCCCGTGTGCGTGCCGAGACGGCGAAGGCCAGTACGCCGTAGATCCCCAGCGAGGCGAGACAGAGCGAAATGATGCCGAAGGCTACCAGAATTGTCGTCGTCAGACGACGTTGGGACATGAGGTCGCGGAGGCGGTCGCTCAACAACCCCTCCTGAACGGCAAGCTCCGGATCGACGGTCCGGGCCCTCTCGCGGGCCTCGATCATGACCGATCGCACCGATCCCGGCTCGGTTTTCACCACCGCGGTCACGACCCTGCCCATGCCGGGAATCTGCCGGTACACCCTGAACATCTCCTGCTGGATCCCGGACTCGAAGCCCCAGTGCCGCATGTCCCCAACAACGCCGATCACGGTGAGCCAGGGGGCCTCGCCGCCGAAGAAAAAGTTCTCCATGCCCTCGGCTTTGACTCTCTTGCCCAACGGATCCTCATCCGGCCAGTACATCCGGGCCATGGTTTCGTTCACGATCACCACCTGCTCCGATCCTGCCCGGTCGTCAGGGCCGAAAAGCCTCCCCCTGAGCAGCGGCGCACCCATGGTCTCGAGGTAGGTGTCGCAGATCACACGGTACCCGGCTCCCTGGGGGGCACGGCCGACCTCCGGGAGTTCGATGAAGGTCGTTCCGCCCCCGCCGGTCGGGATCCAGTTGCCCGCACCAACCGATTGCACGCCGGGAATGTCCTCCAGCGATGTCAGCAGGGCGTTCCAGTACGACACGACGCGATTCTGATCCTGCAGGTAGTGGGGAGTCTGGAGTCTCACATCGAGGGTGATCACGCCCTCGGTCTCGAATCCGAGATCGCGGTTGACCAGCATTCCCATGCTCCGCAGGAGCAGGCCGCCGCCGGTGAGAAGCAGCACCGTCAGGGCGACTTCGGCCAGGATGAGAGCACCCCCCGGCAGGCCCCGACCACCGCGGATCGTGCGAACCCCGGTCAGTACCCGGCCGGGATCGCCCCGCGAGGATCGCCAGGCGGGTCCGACGCCGGCGATGAGGCCAGCCAGCAGCGACAGTCCGAAGCCCACGGCGACGATCCGGGCGTCGAAGGCGATCTCATGGGCTCTCGGGATGACCGCACTCAAGCGCCCCGCGACAAATGCAGTACCCCACGCTGCGAGGATGAGGCCCACCGATCCTCCCAGCACGGCCAGGGCCACCTGTTCGGTGACGAGCTGCTGCAGCAGTCGACCCCGGGCTGCCCCCAGCGAGAGACGTATCGCCATCTCGTCCTGGCGCTCGCGGGCGCCGGCGAACTCCAGCCCCATGAGATTGGCACAGGCGATGAGAAGCACCAGCAGCACCGATACCTGGAGCATCAGCAGGCTGCTCCCCGTGTTGCCCACCACCACCCGGCGCAGCGGCACAACCCCGACGCCATAGGAATACATCCCCTCGGGGTCGGTTTCCCTGATCCCGTCGGCGATCGACGAGAGTTCGGCTGCCGCCTGATCGATGGTCACGCCATCAGCCAGGCGCCCGAGGCTCCGCCAGTGGATGTAGTTGCGGGCCATCCCCGATTCGGGTTGATACCGCATGGGCCGCCACAGATCCACCCGCGACGGGAATTCCAGGCCTTCAGGCACCACTCCGACAACCTGGTACTCCACGCCGTTCACTTTGATAATCTCATCATCGAGATGAGGCGTCCCGCCCAGAGCCCGCTGCCAGAAACGCTCGCTCACCACGACGAGATGCATCCTCTGCTGTGCTTCCGACTCGATGAAGGCTCGCCCCGGGGCCACCGGTATCTCGAGCGTTTCGAAGAACGAACCCACGACCGTGGCCGCCCGGACGCGGGAGACCTCCGAGCCCCACGACACGTCCA
>CAZNUA010000041.1:0-25854 GCA_964576115.1 uncultured Gemmatimonadota bacterium | reverse complement strand
TCGCGCCGGATGTCGTCGACGCGCTCACTCACGCCGAGCTTCAGGTCCCTGACGGCGGACGCCGTGGAGAGGTCCTTTTTTGCCGCCGCCAGGTCCCCGAAGCGGGCCAGGGCCTCGGATCGGGCCTGCCGGGGAGTCATGCCCCGGGCCTGAAACTCTTCCTCTCTCAGGGCGAGATGCGTTTCGATCTCTTCGTCCAGCTCCCGCGCCCGGTCCCGCGCGTTCTTGAAGAAAACCCGCATGAGTCTGTGTTTCATTTACCTCTCCCCCCGAACCGGGATTCCCCCGCCGGAACCGAGGAGCGTGGTGACCCACTGGGTGTACCGCAGCCAGGTGGCGGCTTCATCGTGCAGGTGGTCGCGTCCGGC
This sequence comes from uncultured Gemmatimonadota bacterium, assembly GCA_964576115.1. Classification (GTDB taxonomy): domain Bacteria; phylum Blakebacterota; class Blakebacteria; order Blakebacterales; family Blakebacteraceae; genus CAYSYY01. Next base: position 25,486 of record CAZNUA010000041.1, on the reverse strand, counting down.
GGAGGTCAGGCGGTAGTAGCGCGCCCGTCGATTGTTCTCCGTCACACCCCACTCGGCCTCGATCAAGCGCCGGCCTTCGAGGCGCCGCAGCGCCTGGTAGATGGCGCTGTCTTCGACCGCGATATTGCCCCCCGATTCGGTCTCCAGCCATACCGACAGGCCATACCCGTGAGTGGCCTCGACGCTCAGGGCCTTGAGGATCAGAAGGTCCAGGGTTCCCTTCAGGAGTGGTAGTACATCGGCCATGATTGCCTCGATCCAGGTAAAAGAACAATAGTATCCTGTAGAACATTACCCGTGCGTGCTAAGGGGAATGTACTAACCCTTCGCTCGGGCGTCAAGACGAAATCCGCCATCGAGACCATGGGTGCTCCGACTCAAGCCATATCGCGTTGATTCCGTTTATATTTTCGTAATCAACAATCCCTGAGCCGCGGAGGCATATGGGTCTTCAACTCTATTCCTGCCGCAGACAACTGATCGGGTCGACCGCCGTGGCCCGGCGGGCCGGCAGCCAGCTGGCTGCCAGGCCGGCTGCGATAACGAGTACGCCAACCTCGATCAAGGTCAGAGGATCGGCCGGCTGGATACCGAAGAGCGCCGCTTGAAGTACATTGCCTGCTACCAGGGCAATACCCAGTCCGAGCGCGAGTCCGACCGCCACCAGTGTAAGGCCGCGCCCGAGCACGCTGCGTATCACGCGCCACCGGTCGGCTCCCAGGGCGATTCGGATTCCGATATCGCGGGTCTGGCGAACCACGACGAAGGCCAGGGTGCCGTACAGACCGATCACCGTAAGCACAGCCGCCACCAGGGCGAGGGCTCCGAAAGCCCAGGCACTGAACCGGGGCATGCTCATTGCGCGGGAATCCCTGATTCGCTCATCATAGAGGTCGACTTCGATGGGGATGCTGGCATCCAGCTCCCTGACAACCGCGCGGGCGGGAGCCGCCAGAGCCAGGGGATCGGTCGTGGTTTTCATCAGCACATTCAAGTACCACTCGGGATACTGTTCGATAGACACATAAAATTCCGGGATAGGCTGGCTCTGTGGCCGATACCGCGTGTCGGCCGCCACTCCGATGACCGTCAACCATATCGGGTTGTCTTCACTGCCGGCATTGAGACGTCGTCCGATCGGGTTCTCATCTGGCCAGAACCGTTCCACCAGTGTTTGATTGACGACCGTCATCAATGGGGTGTCAAGCCGGTCTGCGCTGCTGAATCCACGCCCTGAGATGATGGGGATGTTCATGACCTCGAAATAGGAGGGGGAGACATTGGATTCGTGGATAGCCGCCATGACGTTACCGGTGGCTGTCTCGACATAGATTGAGGGTGAGGAAAGCGGGCTCAGGAAGGGAACCTGTTCGATGGCTGCGACTCCGGCCATGCCGGGCAGGGCTTCGAGCCGATCGAACAGTTCGGAGAAAAAGCCAAGACGCTCTTCGCCGCTGGAATGGTAAGAATTGGGTAATACCACAGTCATGATGAGTGTGTTCCGGGTGTCGTAGCCGAGATCAACACGGTTCAACCAACGGTAGCTTTTCACCATCAGGCTCGCCCCCGCCAGCAGGACAAAGCTCAGGGTGACCTGGGCGACGACCAGACCGGCCTGGGTTCGATTCCTCTGCCGACCGCCTGAGGTCCGTCCGGACGCATCGCGAATGGTTGCCATAGCCGGGGTGCGGACGGTACGCAAAGCCGGAACCAGACCGATCAGAATCCCGACGAGGACCGCAAGAAGCAGGGCGACCGCGAAGAGCACGGGATCGACCGTCACCTCGCCGGAGGGGGGGAGAAGGCCCGGATAGACAGCCAGAAAGGGACGTAAACCGCAGACAGCGATCCCGAGACCAAGCAGACCGCCGAATAAGGAAAGAAGCAGGCTCTCACCAAGCGATTGCATGATGAGATTGCGTCGTCCGGCCCCCAGTGCGGCCCGGACGGCCAGCTCCCGATGACGCTCCATGGCTCGCACCAGGAGCAGTCCGGCGATGTTGGCGCAGGTAATGAGCAGGACCATAACCACCGCTGCGATGAGGATGGCCAGACCGGAATCGCTCCCGCCGACAATGAGCCGGTGGTAGCTGGTCACGCGAACACCGTGCTCCTCCTCGGCGGGATACTCCACTCCCAGATTGTGAGCGATCCGGTTCATCTCGGCCTGAGCCTGATCGAGCGAGATATCAGGCTTGAGCCTGGCGATCACCTTGAGATAGCCGTTCACACGACTGGGAGAGGTCTTTTCTGCGTCGGAGAAGTTGAACCAGCAGGAGATTCCCTCATAGGGGAAGAGAAAACCGCGGGGCATGATGCCGACGACCGTATACGCCATTCCACTAAAGTGGATATCCCGTCCGATGATCGACGGATCGGAACCGAACCGGTTCTCCCAGATCGCATGACTCAGGACGGTAACAGGAGGAGCACCGATGATGTCGTCCTCGGGCTGCAGAGTACGACCGAGAGCGGCTTCAACCTCCAGCGCGGAGAAAACGCCTGATGTCAGACGCATGCCGGTCAATCTCACCGCCTCGTCGACTGCTGTCAGGGTGACTCCGCGCGGAGAATAGGCACCCATGGCCGCATACGAGGTGCTCATTTCCGCCCAGTCGCGATAGTGGGCATAGGGAATCATCCAGAAGTAGTAGAGCCGATTGAGAGAGGGATCGGAACCGGTCAGCTCGGGAGTCAGTTGGTTGATCCCGACTAATTGATGAGAGTCGGGGAAGGGAAGCGTCCGGATGGTGGTGTGGTACGTGATACTGAACACGATCGTACAGGCACCAATCCCCAGGGCGAGGGTGAGAGCCGAAATGAAGGTCATCAGGGGACGGCGGATCAGGCTGCGGACGGCGTGCCGGAAGGCCAGGAGCAGATTGCCGAAACCGATGGCCAACCGGTTCTGGGGCTCTCCCGCTCCGGGATCAGGGGCGGTATACGAGGAGCCGTTGGATCTCCTGCCGGAGTTGAGACTTTGCCGGGCGAACGGAATGGGATTGTGATGGTCTTGGAATAGTCTCGACATGCTGGTACCCTCCCCTTACAAACCCCGCCGGGTAGGGCCGTCCCAGGTTTCTCACGTAGAGAGACACTTTCTCCCCGGGAAATACGCGTTCTCACCGCGAGACATGCTTTCTCACCAGTGAATCTGCTTTCTCACCAGTGGATCTGCTTTCTCCCCGGGGAGTGCACTTTCTATCCCGGGAGATACGGGGGGGATCGCCGAAATGTTTCCCCTGCGCTGTTATATATATAAAGTGAAGGAGATATTATGGCCGCCGGTCGCCTCGACTTTCTCGAGTGGCCTCGACGCTCAGGGCCTTGAAGATCAGAAGGTCCAGGATTCCCTTCAGGAGCGGTAGTACATCGGATGTCGCTGCGGTCTACTCCTTTCGGAGTGCGACGACCGGATCGATCTGCAGGGCCCGACGGGCGGGGAGATAGCAGGAAACGTACGCCGCCAGGAGCAGCAGCAGCGCCATGGCCAGATAGGTGACCAGGTCGGCGGCACCGATCCCGAAGAGAAGGCTCCGCATCAGCCGCGAGAGGAGAAGAGCGCCGGCGATACCGGCGAGCAAGCCGATCGCGGCCGGCTTCATGCCCGCCCTGATGACGTGATTGAGGATCTGTCCCCGGCCGGCGCCGAGCGCGACCCGAACCCCGATTTCGGCCGTCTGACGGGTCACCGAATACGACTGCACCCCGAAGATCCCGGCCAGAGCCAGCAGCAGAGCCACCCCCGAGAAGATCGTCAGCAGCAGCATGTTGAAACGGCGGGTTGCCACCGAGATCCCGACCATCTCCTCCATGCTGGTGACGTTCGAGATCGGCAGGTCGGGATGGATATCGGCCAGGATGCCGCGCATATCGGGGATGATCGCTTCCGGGGCGGTGGTGGTGTGCACCACGACGTGCATCGGCGACCAGGAGGCGCCCAGGTAGGGGATATAGGTCGCCCGGGTCGGTCCGGAGTCGAGTCCCCGTTCGGCCATATCGCCGACCACCCCGATTACCTCGGCGGGACGTTCCCCCTGTCCTTTCCAGAGAAGCGCGGTGCGGCCGATCGGGTTCTCGCCCGGCCACATCTCCTCGGCCAGCCGCCGGCTGATGATGACCCTCCAGGGATTGCCGACCACCTCGTCGGCGGTGAAAGTCCGGCCCTGGACGACGGGTATCCCGATGGTTGCGAAGTACTCGGGGGTGATCATCCTCCAGCTGGCCCAGGGAACGTCATCTTCGGCTTCGGGCGGATGACCCTGGGGAAGGATCCCCAGGCCGGTACTGCCGTCGATGAGAGGACGCACATTGACTGCCGCGGCCGAGAGCACCTGCGGCATCAGCTGGATCCGTTCGAGGAAATCGTTCCGGACCTGGGTGTGACGAGCGCCGTCCCAGTCATCGGGAATGGTCACCGAGAAGACGAGGCGGTTCTCGGTCGCGAATCCCCGATCGACACCGAGCAGTTGCCCGAAACTGCGTACCAGCAGTCCCGCCCCGACCAGCAGGACCAGGGAGAGCGCGACCTCGGCGCCCACGAGGACGTTGCGCAGGCGCTTGCTCCGGCCCGGGCCGGTTGCGGTCCGCTCACCCGAGTGCAGGGCCGTCGCGGCACTGGCGTACGGGATCTGGAGGGCCGGGATGAGTCCTGAAATGACTCCCGCCAGCAATCCTGTGACGATCGTGAAGCCGAGCACCGGACCGTTCAGGCCGATATCGGCGATCCGCGGGATGCCCCGGGGCTCGAGAGCCTGGATCAGTTGCAGCGCTCCCGCCGCGATCAGCAAGCCGAGGAGAGCACCGATGACTCCCAGCAGCAGACTTTCGGTAATGACCTGGCGGATGATACGCTGGCGACCGGCCCCAAGGGCCGACCGCAGGGCCAGTTCCCTCTGGCGTGTGGTGGCAAGGGCCGTGAGCAGGTTGGCGATATTGACACAGGCGATCAGCAGCAGAAATCCGACCGCGCCGAAGAGAACCACCAGGGCGAGCCGCAGGTCGTCATCGGCGACCCACTCGCTCGAGGATCCCATGGCGATACCGATGCCCTCGAGCTGTTCGGGATACGTCTCGGCCAGTTGTGCGGCGACCGCATTCAGGTCGGCCAGTCCGGTATCGAAGTCCACCCCGTCACAGAGACGGCCGATCACGGCCACTTCGAACGACGCCCGGGTTGCGTTCGGATCCCTGACATAGGGGATGAAGAGATCGCTGTAGTTCAGCCATGGTTCTCCGTACGGCAGGACACCGACGATCCGGAAACTGCGACCGTCGAGCATCACGGTCGAGTCCACCACCTCCGGATCGCTGCCGAACTGATTCTGCCAGAAGCGGTATCCCAGGACAGCCACCTGGTTATCCCGTCCGGGATCGTCCTCTCCGGCGATGAAGGTACGTCCCATCACCGGCCGGACGCCGAGGATGGAGAAGAACCCCGCCGAGACCCGCCCGGCACTGATCCGCTGGGGGAACTCGCCGCCGGTCAGGTTCATGCTCTGACCCGAGAAAACGCCGAGATCTTCGAAGGTGCGGTTCATATCCTTGAGGTCCCAGTAATTCCCCGGCGCGACCGAGGCCCGATTCCAGCCCCGGTCTACCCGCGACTCCCATATCTGGACCAGTCGATCGGGTTCGGCGAAGGGCAGCGGTTGAAGCAGGACGGTGTGGACCACGCTGAATATCGCCGAGTTGGCTCCGATCCCCAGGGCCAGGGTGAGAAGAGCCACCGCGGTGAAGTCGGGACGACGGCGGAGGGTGCGCAGAGCGTATCGGAGGTCCTGGATCAGATCGTGCATACATGCCGTCCCGGTCCGGGGTTCCCATTAACCTGGATCTTTACAGTATGTACGACCTCGATCGATGCATGGTTGGGGCTTTTCGGTGTCACCGGCAGGGGCATCCGGAGTCGAAACCCGGCTTCACGTCACGTCCGGTATCAGCACCCCACAGTGACAGATATTCGGGCAGACTGCCCCGGGACCTAATGGAGATCTCATCTTTCAGCGACGAATCCGGGCTCTTCGGGATATTCGGCCGGAATCAGCTCAAACCCCACGTTCGCCGTTTGCAGAACATCCGAGGTCCGCTGCATCTCAGCCAGGAAGATGCTCCCCCCGGTATAGCGATCGCTGCTTGCCATCATTATCGTCCTGCGTTACCGAGTTCTGCATTTCAGTCTGAGCAATGAAACAAAGTTGAAGAATGACCGTAGTCATAATATGACCACGGTCATTCACAGGGTCGACCTCTCCAGGACGACCTTGCGTGAGCAGGAAGGAAAGGGGTTCTGAAGAGTGACGACATGGCGGCAGAAACAGGCCGAGGAACTCAAGGAAAGACTCTATTCCACCGCTCTCGAGCTGTTCCGGGAACTGGGGTATGAATCGACCCCGGTCGACCGGATCACATCGCAGGCCGGCGTGGCGAAGGGAACCTTCTTCAACTACTTCCCCGGCAAAGATCACGTCCTGGCGATCTGGTATCAGAGAGTCACCCTCGACGTTCTGCAGAGCTGCCGGGAATCCGATTTCGGGACGGCGGAAGAGGCAATCTGTGCGCTCGTAGCCGGTCTGGGACAGGTCGGCACAAAAGAAGCAGAACTCTACGCCGCCAAGACGCGCAACTGGAGCCGGACGGTATCGAGTGAAGAAGATGCACTCGATGCCGCCTTGCTGGACTACCTCGTGACCCATCTCGAACAGGGAAGTCGCAGCGGAGAGCTGGATGACTCGATCGAGGTGCGGTTCTTCGCCGATTTGATCCTGGCGGTCCTGACCGGGACGGCCAAGAACTGGGTCATCCGGGAGTGCGGTTTCGATCTGGAACACATTCTCACATCGCGGATCAGGTTCCTGTTCTCGCTGGCACGCTCTGGAGAGCGGGCCGGGCAGCCGCGTTCCGCACGGCAGTCATGACGACGGGGAATACAATGACGACAGGGAATAAACCGATGAAAAAGCTGACTTTTCGATTTCTGCTGACCGCAGTCCAGATGATTGCGGTGGTTGCCATTGCCTCTGGAGCCCGGGCTCAGAACGCCATCGACGAACAGATCGATGCCTATCTCACCGGACTCTACGCCGCCGATCAGCCCGGGGCGGCGGTGATAGTCGTCCGCGACGGCGACGCGATATACCGCCGGGGTCTCGGTCTGGCCAGCGTCGAGCTGGGGGTCGAGATCGATCCCGGCATGGTCTTCCGTATCGGCTCGATGACCAAGCAGTTCACGGCCGTGGCCGTCATGATGCTGGTCGAAGACGGGCTGATCGAGCTGGACCATACGATTGTCGATTACCTGCCTGACTATCCGGCGATCGGCCGGAGAATCTCGATCCGACACCTGCTCGCCCATACCTCGGGCATTCCCGAACTCCTCGGAATCGAGGAATGGAGCGTGCATCTCAGAGACACCCTCACGCCCGATGAACTGCTCGGGTATTTCAAGGACAAGCCGCTGGATTTCGAACCGGGCGAACAGTGGCAGTACAGCAATTCCGGCTATCTCGTCCTGGGCCGCGTGATCGAAACGGCAGCCGGCATGAACTGGGCGCAGTTCGTCACCGAGCGGATCATCGAACCTCTCGGTCTCGAGCACACCGGTATCGACGATGATGTCACGATCGTGCCCGGCCATGTCTGCGGTTACCAGCGGGTGGGGGGCGAGCTCGTCCTGCCCGAGATGATGAGCATGTCCCATCCCTGGGCGGCGGGGGCGCTGTATTCCAACCTCGACGATCTGGCGGCCTGGGATGCGGCCCTGGACACCGATCGGCTGCTGAGCCGGGCGTCACTCGATCAGTGCTTCACGCCCGTCGCTCTGAACGACGGTACCGCTACCAGCTATGGTTTCGGCTGGTTCATCGAACAGTTCAAGGGCCGGCGGATCATCTGGCACAGCGGTCGCATCAACGGCTATCTGGCCCACGCCCTGCGCCTGCCCGATGAAGGGCTGTATGTCGCCGTGCTGTCCAATATCGAGGATGACAGCGCCACTCCGGTCAGGATCGTCGCCGAGAGTGTGGCGGCAATCGCCCTGGGTGAACCATTCGACGAAGTGGTCGGAATCGAGCTGAGCCCCGAAGAGGAAGATGCCTATCTCGGAACGTACCGGTTGGGTTCAGGGACCGAACCGGGCCCCGAACTCACCGTCATCCGCGAAGAGGGGAAACTGTACATCGTTCTGCCCAACGGCTTGAAGGACGAGATCGTGCCCGAGTCCCGGACCAGGTTCGCCGTCCCCGTGCGGCAATCCGGGATCGATTTCGAACTCGATGACGAGGGTCACGTGCTTCGCCTGCTCGTCCCCGGCCCCGGTGAAGACAAGATCGTCTTCACGAAGATCGGGTGATCTCCGGGATCACGTGCCGGCGGTGAGGTCGGCCACGGCCTTCCGGCGTGGCAGAAGCAGCAGGAAAACGCCCAGGATCACAGCATGGCTTGCCAGCGTGCCGTAGAGCATCGACCGCTCGCGGACACTCGTCGCGAACAGATCGGTGAAGAGCAGAAACGGGACGCATTGCAGGAGTACGAACGCAGCCACCCACCCGACCACCGCCCAGAACCTCGTGTGCCAGAGTCCCCAGGCCAGTACCAGATTGACGAGCAGATAGACCACGTCGAGAACCCGGATAGAAAGGGGCTGGGTTCCCCAGGCGGGTCGCCCGAGCAGGTTCAGGATGCTCCCGAGGTGAGAGAGGGCTCCCAGAATCATGATAACCGCCACGACCTTCAGGTAGATGGCCACCCGCGGGTGAGCGATCTTTTCACGAACCCGGTTGATGAATTCCATTATCGGTGTCTCCATTGTCATCGGGTAAACCCGCGACCTTCGTCCAGTCAGCTTGCTGCCATGACTGGGCCATACCGGTCAGTAGCAGGCGGTGCGCGGCAGGGAAGTCTGCGCCGAAGTCGGCCAGATGCGTAATCTGCAGCACGGCCATCCCGTGGATCGACGACCAGAAACCGTAGGCGAGCAACTCGTGATACTGCTGACTATGCCCATCGGACTTCCCCGCGCCCACGACATCCGCGACGGCGTCACGGATGACCGTATACTCGGTGTTCTCGGGAACCTCTTCGGCCAGCGAGCGACGCGCTGAGAGTCGACCGAAGAGCAGCATGAAGTCCCGGGGATGCTCCCGGGCGAAGTCGATATAGGCAAGCCCCAGCCTGACCATGCGCTCGGCTGGATCCGGCGCGTCGGCCATGGCGGCACGGAGTGTAGCGACGAGTGCCTCGTTGGCCTCGGCGGCCAGAGTGTCGAGCAGGTGTTCCCGGTTATCGAAGAACTCGTACATCCCGGCCGGACTCATGCGGGCGTGCTGTGCGACCTGGCGCAGGGAGAATCGCTCATGGCCCTGGTCGCGTAACAGTGCGCGGGCGGCAGCCATGATGCGAGCCTGCTTGTCGGCACGACGCTGAGCGCGGATGCCGGGCGATTTCTTTCTGGATCGATTCATGGGCATTTCTCCGAACGGTGTTCAGGATAATACCGAACACTGTTCGGGTCAATACAAAAGCAAGGATAACCGCGACCGTCGACGGGACGGTGCGGGTACCCGATAATCGTTCAGCAGGCTGGCGTCAGCGAGTGCCGGGGGGTAGTTCGAACGCCCCCGGGTCGAATTCGACATTCACGGCCAGTTCTGTGAGAACCGATACATGGTCGGGTTCCTGTTCGTTCCGGAACCTGTGGGGGAAAAGAAAACCTCCGACCTCACGATAGTCCTCGAGTCGCAGTCGCAGACCCCAGTCCGGATATTCCACCCACCGGGGAAGCCATGTCGCGGCATCTATGGCGTAGACCACCACGCCCCCCAGGGGCAGCTCAACCCGCAGAACATGCGCCGGTGCTTCGTCCACCTGTACCTGGCCGGTGTACTCGGCGCCGAAATCGAAAAAGACAGGAAAGTACTGAGCAAGGTCCATCTCGAAATGGTGCCAGTCGGACTCGGGAAGCGGATGCTGATAGGTATAGGCGCTGTCCGTCTGAGACGGGTAGGCGAGAAACCAGGCCTGGTGGCCGTCGAAGAGGACGTGAAGAGTTCCCACGACTTCTTTTCTCAACCGGTTGGGGCGGATGATCTCGCAGACGATGTCCGGCCGTCCCGCCGGCCGGGTCTCTCTGAGTCGGAGCGTTCTCAGGTTCTCGAGGGCCTCCGATCCGCCCATGGCCCGGGTACACCGGGCGACGATGTCTTGCGCCGACGGTTCTTGAGGGGTCATGACATGATCGGGGTGATGATCGGTGCCTTCGTCTGCTTTCAGGCACTCTGCAATGACTTCCACTGCTGTATCAACGGCTCCGGGAGAGGGACCATTGTTGCAGTCGAGATTGCATCCCAGAAGACAGGATAGCGCCAGAAGCCAGATTGTCATTGCAGGTGTCTCCGAAAAATGTGAGTACAATCGTGAAAGTGCTTACACTAGTTCCATGTGATACGTGCCCTATCGCTTATGGGGTTCGTCGCGTAGTGACGACATGATGCAGTACTGTATCCTTCTCGCCTCTCTCCATCCAGATGAGCGAATCCGGTGGCAACAAACCCGGCGGGGACACGTATCATTGAAACAGGTTTCATTAAATAATACTTGAAGTACATGGTCTTGGGATTCAATCCCCGTCGGGTTGAGTCGCTCTCGTCAGGAGTTGTCGAAAGGGCATGAGTCATCTGTCATGAGAATGCGCTGTGGATTGAGAACGATCGCAGCCCTGGTTTTGATGTCAACGCTCGGGATGGGCTGCAGCGACAATGGTACGGACCCGGAAGAGGGTCCTGAGATAACAGATCTGACGGGTGACTACCTGGGCCAACAGCCCCCCGGCGCAACCCCGGTGCGTTTTGCCCCGCAAATCCTGTCGCCCGATAGTACGTGGTGGTGGATCAGCCCACCCAAATTCTCGCCGGACGGCAATGATATGGTCTTCACGAAGTATATCATTGCAGACACTCACCAGAAGCGCCTCTACAGCATGGAGAGGGTGGGTGATGACCGGTGGACGTCTCCCGAAGAGCTTCCGTTCGGCAGTGAAGATGGTGTCGATTGCCACGCCGCGTTCTCTGTGGACGGCACGAAGCTTTTCTTTCTGTCGCACCGGCGGGGAGGATCGTTCTTTGTCGTCACGAAGGACGGGGGCAGCTGGTCGGATCCTGTGGTTGTGAGTATCCCCGGTCTTGCAGGTGTAGGGAATCAATTCTCGGTCACGAGGGATGAGAGCATCTATTTCGAGATAAGCAACGGACAGAATGACGACCTGTATGTGTCCCGGCTCGTTGACGGCGAATACAGCTCACCCGAGAGTCTTGGTGCACCGATCAATACAACCGACTATGAGGATTATGCTCCCTTCATCGATCCTGACGAGTCCTATCTCATCTTTGCCTCCAATCGCCCTGGCGGGTTCGGGAGCAATGATCTCTATGTCAGTTTTCACGAGCCGGGAGGCACGTGGAGCGAGCCGCAGAATCTGGGCAGCGCGATAAACTCGAACGTCGCGGATACCCTGCCGTGCATTTCGCCTGACGGGAACTACTTCTTCTTCATCACCTGGAAGGAAGACGATGAGGGCTTCACTCCTTATTGGGTAGACGTCAGCGCGGTTGAAGCACTCAATCCCGATCAGTAGCGAGCCCCCCTCACGCATATCCCCGATGTGCGGCAGCGTCAGGTGGTCTGCCGTATCTGCGACTTGAAGCGGCACCCGGCCCCCCGCCATAGACGGGTTCTGCAGCAGTCTGTTCAAAAGATGCTGCGGGCATACGCCGCGTATTGCGCCTTCGGTTTGTCAAAAGCTCCGGACATCGTGTGTTCAGTGTAACGTTGGCTACGGGTTCTTCTGGTGGTCGGCACAGACAGGGAAGTATCGGTCCGATTTCGCGTGGGGACACGGAGGGAATCTCGTTTTCGTGGTCCAGGATCTCGATCTTGTGATCGTTACAACGGCAGATATCCTGTTTCAGCAGTTCTGAGAAGATGCCTGGCTGAAGGAGAAAGCCATAATGGATCTCGTGGCTGAGTTCATTGGGGCTCTTCCCTAGGCTGTCGGTGAGACAGGGGCGCAGGGTCAGGGCTTTTTTTGACGTTTTCTGATCAAGAGCCTGGAGCACCTCATCACGCGCGGGGTCAATGGGGTCATGTTTTGCTATAACACCACTACTGTTCGGGAGCACATAGACACAGATCGCGATCCAGATCCGGGTCTTCACCACATTCATGGATGTGCTGAAGAATGACTTGATCCGCAGATGCTGCTTTATCCACTTTGAAAAAGAGTTCTACCTGCCAGCGACAACGATGAAGATCGGCCACGGTGAGGGCGGGGAGGTCGAAGTTATTGGTCAGGTAGGTGAGCCCCTTTCCCGTTGCTGGATCCCTGTACCTGATTCTCCTGAGTAGTCATCACAAGCGCCACCTATCTCGGGTGGCGGGCCACCACGAAATCTGACTCGAAAAGTAATCTGCTGTGACGCGATAGCTCTGGTTGGGGCGGACAAGGTTTGAAGCGGTACCCGGCCCGGCACGATAGACGGGTTCGGTAGACAGCGTTGAACAGTTTTTTTGCTGGCCGCCGGGATCATAGGGATTACCTCGAAACAATACCCGATCAAATTTCGTAGTTCTATTCTATGTGACGCTACATATGTCGTAATTCAACATAGGTAGGCGTGACCTGCCAGCTGAGAACAGCAACGGAGGCTCGGCATGGGGGAGGAAAGCTGAGCACCGGTAATGAGGGATAGTGAAAGAAACTCTCAAACACCGATTTCAAGGAATAATTCAATGAAAGCGAACACCCTCGTATCCCGCGTCCGCTCCCTCTTGGTCATCCTTACGATTTCAATCATATCCATGAGCTGTGGAAAGGACCCCTCAACCGGCCCCAATGGAACAGAGGAAGTCAATGGCACCCTGAGCGTGATCGAGGGGATACCGGTCCTCAGGCTCTGGGGTACTCCCCGGGAACAGGGATACGCCCATGGCTATTTGATCGGAGAGGATATCGCCACAATGCTGGATGATTTCATCGAGAGTGCCATGGGGGGACTCGATGCCGATGCATGGGAGAATGAGTTGATCCCCGCGACGGGTGCCTTCCAGTTGGAACAGAGGTTTGTGGAAGAACTGGAAGGAATGCTGGCGGGGGTCGAAGCCGGTACCGTGGGCGCCCATGCCTACATACCCTCGCTCGGACGGAATCTGACGTACGATGATCTGGCAGCAATCAATATCGGGCCGGATTTCTTCAGTATCGGCTGCACAACCTTTGCTGCCTGGGATTCCATGACCTCGGATGGTGCTACGATTGCAGGCAGGAACTTCGACTGGCCGGAGATCCCGGGTGTGTTCGAGAAGCAGATCATCGTGGTCAGCGTGCCCGCTACAGGAAGCGGGAGAATGGGGTACGTCTCGATCAACTGGCCCGGGATCATTGGTTGTTACACGGCTATGAATGCCGAAGGCGTGACCCTCAGCACCCACGACACGAATGGTCATTCGCCGACTGCAACCACCGGGTTCAGTCCCAGACTCCTGATTTACCGCGAGGCGATCGAATCTGCTCACGCCGGAACGGCGCAGGAGGATGTTGAAGCGGTCTTTCGGGCGAGGATGACCACCACTCCCCAGAACATGATGCTCACATTCCCCAGTAGTGCGGGAAACACCGGTTCGGTCGTATTCGAATATGACGGAGATCTCTCCGTCACGGGAGGGGTGTCGGTACGCGAACCCGACGGTATCGAGTCATTCCAGATCTGTACGAATCACTGCCGGGAGCGCGTTCTTCCCACTGAGTGCTGGCGGTACTCCCTGCTCGAGGGACAGCTGGAGAGCATCGCGGCGAGCGGGGGGGCGAACCACCTCACGTCGGAGATGGTCTGGGCGCTCCTCGACAGTATCGCACTGGGCAACAGCACGCACCACCGGGTCGTGTTCGAACCCGATGAACTCCTCATGCACTTTGCCTTTTCCGTCGATGTGCCTGCCCCGGCATGCACCTTCATAACGTTGAACGTGACCGAACTCCTGGCAGGGACTGGTTTCTGAATCCCCGGGCAGGGAGGCGGCACCCGGCCCGACACGATAGACGGGTTCGATATCGATCTGTGAAAATCAGTTCTGCTGCCTGTACCACAGCCTCCCAGAAGCAGATCAACCCGAAGAACGTGAGCCGGTGCACCACCCCCTGGCAACCACCGTACCTGGCGAGTGTGACGCGTTTCGTGAAAAGCTGGATTCAGTAATCCAGGGAGAATGAACCAATGAAATGTAGAACAGTGCCAATCACCCTCTTCATCGTGCTGACAGCATGTGCAACCCAGGTTGACGAGACTCAACCCGAAAACGGACGGATTGCGTTCGATACCGTCAGAGGGGGGAACCTGGAGATTTATTCGATGTCCTTCAATGGCAGAGATGAGACAAATCTGACACAGCGCTCGCAGGACGACATGAATCCGGACTGGTCTCCAGACGGAAGCAAAATCGCCTGGGAAGCATACCAGGGTGGAAACACCGAGATTTATGTCATGAATGCGGACGGGAGTGAGCAGGTGCGACTTACCGACCAGCTGGGGGATGACGCATCTCCCGAATGGTCGCCGGACGGAGGCCGGATCGTCTTCTATTCCAAGCGAGATGGGAACGCCGAGATCTATGTCATGAATGCAGACGGTAGTGAGCAGGAGCGACTCACCGATGATCCCGCCGCCGATGCGTACCCCACCTGGTCGCCGGATGGCAACCGGATTGCTTTCACCACAGACAGAGATGGGGACAAGGACGTGTACGTGATGGATGCAGATGGGAGCAATCCGGTAAACCTGACCAGCAATGCCGCTGTTGATTGGTTACCCGCGTGGTCGCCGGATGGCACCCGGATTGTATTTGTCTCAGAACGGGATGGAAACGGAGAGATCTATATCATGGATGCGGATGGAGGCAATCAGACGAGATTGACCGATGATCCCGCCCCTGATTACTCGCCCACCTGGGCACTGGATGGCAGCCAGATCATCTTTTGTTCAAGCAGGAGCGGACATTCCGATATTTATGCGATGAATGTGGATGGGAGTAATCAAAGAAAATTGACCCATAGCTCCAGTGAGAGATATTCACCCGATTGGAAACCGTGATCGCCAGGATCACGGGGACACTTTCCTGGCAGCTTACGAGGATCAATCCCAGCCTCAGCTGGGTGTTCTCCGGGACATGGGAAGAGGTCTATATTCCCTTCACGGCATCACAGGCCATATCTCGAGACCTGACATCGGACCGCGCGATGTGCTCGCAGGCGTCGCGGGCACCATGTTCGCGGTCCACGCGGCTGTTTCCCCGCGCGATCGAGAGCGGTTCCTGAACGCATATTCTTGGGGAAAAGACCTCTGATTCGATCACAGGAATGCGTGCGCCGGGCAACTTGAAGGCATATATTGTGCTGCCCGCTGAGCGAATCTGATCATCCCGATCCAGAACGTGCGCTCCATCGCGCCCCAGGCAGGTGCTGGACTGTGTCTATTCGAAACATCGCCATTATCGCCCACGTGGACCACGGCAAGACCACGTTGGTGGATCATATGCTCCGTCAGGCGGGCGTTTTCCGTGCCGGACAGCAGGTCCAGGAGCGGATCATGGATTCCAATCCCCTGGAACGGGAGCGGGGGATCACCATCCTTTCGAAGAACACCGCTATCTGGTGGCACGGGACGAAGATCAATCTGGTGGATACGCCCGGCCATGCCGACTTCGGTGGCGAGGTGGAACGCATCCTCCGGATGGTGGATGGTGTGCTCCTGCTGGTGGATGCGGCCGAAGGCCCGATGCCCCAGACCAGGTTCGTCATGCGCAAAGCCCTGGGTCTGGGCCTCACGCCGATAGTGGTGATCAACAAAGTGGATCGCCGTGACGCCCGTCCGGTCGAGGTTCACGATGAGATCCTTGAGCTCTTCCTGGAACTGGATGCGTCCGAATCGCAGCTTTACTGCCCCTTTCTGTACGCTTCCGGTCGAGAAGGCTGGGCAACGGACGGCCCGGAAGCACGGGGTTCGGACCTCACCCCTCTCTTCGAGACGATCATTTCTCACGTCCCGGCTCCCACCGGAGATCCCGCACTTCCCTTCCAGATGCTCGTCTCGACGGTGGACTTCAGTTCCTACGTCGGTCGTATCGCCATCGGCCGGATCGAACGGGGCCGCATCCGGGTCGGGCAGACAGTGCGTGTCCTCCCTCTGGGAGAACCCGGGCCGGTGGATGACGATGAAGGCAGTTCGGCGCGGGTTGTCCAGCTCTACGGGTTCAGGGACCTGGAACGGATTCCCATCCAGGAGGCCGAAGCCGGTGACATCATCGCGCTGGCCGGGGTGGAGGGAATCGAGATCGGCAAGACACTGGCCGATCCCGATCGAGCGGACCGCCTGAAAGGTATCGCGGTAGAGGAACCGACTATCTCGGTGGACTTCTCGGCCAACAACTCCCCGCTGGCCGGCCAGACGGGCAGATACGTCACCTCCCGCCAGCTCCGGGAACGGCTGTTCCGGGAACTGCAGCGCAATGTGGCTCTGCGCGTGGAAGAGACGGCGCTGCCCGACGTGTTTGCGGTGTCGGGTCGGGGAGAGCTGCACCTGGCGATCCTGATGGAGACAATGCGCCGGGAAGGCTATGAGTTCCAGGTGGGCCGCCCCCGGGTGGTTGAAAAGCGTGACGATGCGGCCCGTCGTCTTGAACCGTGGGAAGAACTGATGATCGAGGTCCCGGAGACGATGATGGGCGTAATCATGGAGGGGCTGGGTTCGCGCAAAGCGGATCTGCTGGACATGCGGGCCACCGGCCGCGGAACCCTACGCATGCGTTTCAGGATTCCCTCTCGCGGGCTCTTCGGCTATCGCTCGGAATTTCTTACCGATACCCGGGGTGAGGGCATCATGCACCACCGTTTCCTCGAATACGGCCTGTGGGCCGGTCCCCTCCAGGGACGTCGAAACGGGGTGCTGGTCGCCGACCGGGGTGGAGCCGCTGTGGGCTATGCGCTGAACAATCTTCAGGAACGTTCAACGCTCTTCATCAGCCCGGGTGAGGCAGTCTATGAAGGCATGATCGTGGGCGAACACGTGCGGTCGGGTGACCTGAACGTGAACGTTCTGAAGGAAAAGAAGCTCAGCAACATGCGCACTCATGCCAGTGACGAAGCCATCCGGCTGGAACCGCCGCGGGAACTCACCCTGGAGACGGGGCTGGAATTCACCGCGGAGGATGAGCTGATGGAGGTCACCCCGACCGCAGTGCGGCTCCGCAAGCGCCACCTGGCCATCGAGGATCGCAAACGAGCTCTGAAACAGGTCGCTCACTCGGCCTGATTCCCGGTGTATCGGATCTTCCGGTGTCCATACCTCAGTCTCCCGGTCCGGCAATCATCTGTTCATGCAGATGCTGAGTGAAACAGAAAGCAATATTATTGGTCGGATGCATTAATTCGGGGGGACGGGTCCCCCGGGTGGAGATGTGGCTGAATCCCGGTGTTATTGGGCCTTTCCGGTGCTCCCACGTACAAGAAAACAGGACAGGCTGCTACAATTTCAACGATCCGGCCGACAATCTCGGTTCTGTGGCTCATCTGTCCAACAGGTACTTCTCGAACCAGGCGACCATCGCCTCGGTTGCCCGGCGGGCATATGCTCCCCTGAACCCGTGCGGGGCGCCCTCGAGGACGATCATCTCGGTGGTGACACCAGCTTCCAGGAAGGCCTGATGGATCACCTGGCTGGAACGAAGGGGGACGAGTTCATCCGCATCGCCATGGATGAGGAGAGCAGGGGGATCGTCCGGTGTGACGTGCAGAAGGGGTGAGATGGCGGCTGCCAGTTCCCGGTCGAAGTCGAGGGCCGGAAACCGTTTGTTCGGTCCGGTGATCGCCCTGAGGTCGACAGGGGGGTAATAAGCGACGACCGCGGCGACACGGTCGGAGGTCCTGAGGACCGGATCTTCAGCATCCTCTTCACCCTCGTCTGAAGCGCACCCCAGCATGAGCGAGAGGTGCCCGCCCGCACTGCCGCCGTAGACACCGAGTCGCTCCGGGTCGATCCCCCAGGCATCACTGTTGAGTCGTATGAACCGTACGGCCCTCCTGACATCCGCCACCGCGTCAGGGACTTTGTATCGCGGGGCGCTGCCATGCCGGACCGTGAAGACCGTGAAGCCCGCCTCGAGGAGGTCAGTGAAATTCCCGCTCATCCTCACCGGTTCCCGCCAGATCGAGAACCAGCCGCCGCTCACCATGTAGATGATCCCGGCGCCGTTGCCTGCCCCTTCGGGCCGGAAGACATCGAACGTCAGGGCCATCCCGTCCTTATGGCCGTAGACGACGTCGGGTGAGATGAAGGCCGTCGACTGGGCGACGGTGCCGCCGACCGGTATGAGGATGAGGACGGCAGTGATGAATGAAGCCAGATCGGTGTGGATGTTCCTTCTCGACATGGACCCGCCTGCTTCCGTTCGGTGTAGGCCGGATACGGTCGCAGACGAGTCTACATCGGTTCAGCGGTCATTCATATCGCAGAGCGGTTACCGGGTCGATGCGGGTCGCCCGACGGGCGGGGATGAAAGAGGCCAGCGCGAAGGCCCGCCCGATACCGAGGAGGACGCCGATACCGATCTGCACCGCTCATCCGCAACGCCCCCGATGATGGTAAACCAGGAATCGTCAGTCCCGTCCTCGGCACCGCAAAGCTGTCTTCGGCTGGGACCGGCCGGTCCTGCGGGAATTGTTCCAGATCGAGGTGTTCCGTTTTCTGCGCGAACAGCAGGTACTGTACGACGGAGTGTATGCGAATGCCTCGGGGCTGTGTGCCCTGCTCAGAGCGACCCCTGAACCGCCTTCCTCGACTCTGAGCCCGGCAGACCTGGAAGCACCCACTCCGTTTCAGCGATAGCGACAGATGCGCCGGGTCCAGCTGATCCGCCGGGTCTGGATTGTGTCACGCAGGTGGCGGATTCCAACTTCCCCGATTGGAAACCGTGATTGCGGATGTTCGACTGGTCTGCTATTCGACCCTGAGGGTCGCGGCAGGATCTGCGCCCGCAGCCCGTCTGGCGGGGATCAGGTTCGCCGGCAAGGCTACCAGCAGCAGCACCGCAGTCGCTCCCGTCAGGGTGAGAGGATCGACGGCGCTCGTGTCGAACATCAGACCGGAGAGGGCTCCCGAGAGGAGCAGGATGAGGCCGATCCCAGGCCCGCATCCGACCAGGACCATCCCGATTCCCTGACGCAGCACCATTCCTGTGACCTCACCGCGCCCGGCTCCTAGGGCGATCCGTATCCCGATCTCGTTCCTGCGCTGACTTACCACATAAGAAATCACCCCGTAGACGCCCCCCAGTGCCAGGATGAGAGCAATCAGGGCGAAGAGGCCGATCAGAATAGAGTAGGCCGTTCTGAACGAGAGGGAGTCTGTCAGAGTCTCCCGCATCGTCTCCATATCGTAGATCGGCAGGGCCGGATCGAGGTCGCTCACCGTCTCCCTGACTGCCGATGCCAGGCTGGTTGGGTCGACATTCGTCCTGAGCACGAAATAGGGATTACGCTCAATCCCCAGGGCCATACGGAGGTAAAGGGCGGGCCGCAACTCCGCATCGAGTCCGTAATGTCTCACGTCACGGGCGACTCCGACCACTTCGATCTTCGGCCGTGTGGTTCCGGGGCTGACGATGAAGCGACCGATCGGATCCTCATCACCCCAGTAATGACGGGCGTACGATTCGTTGACGACGACCGCCAGAATGTCCTCTTCGGTCAGAAAACGACCCGCTCTCATTCTGAGACCGACTGTCTCCGCGTAATCGGGCGTGATGAAATGAGCGTTGGTGACCGCAACCGATTCACCCGGTGCCCGTGGGGGGGCATCATCGGGTACGAATAATCGCCCCGCATGACCTTTTAACGGGATGACATTGGCTGATGCCGCGGACTCGACTCCGGGCAGGTTTTGCAGCTGCTCGAGGAGAGAGAGGTGGAAGAGATACATTGCCCTGGAATCGGGATAATCCGTCTCGGGCAGATCGACCATGAACGTCAGAACGCCCTCGGGGTCGAAACCGGGATCGATTGTACCCAGGTTCCGGTAGGTCTGTACCAGCAGGGCGGCGGTGACCAGCAGGCCCAGAGCGAGTGCGACTTCAAACGACACGAAGGCGCGCATGATCCGTCTGGTGCCGAGGCCGCCCGATGAGCGGTTTCGGGTCTCATCCAGGAGACTGCTGGTGCCGTCTCTGGTCGAACGTATGGCGGGGATGAGTCCGAAGAAAAGGGTGGTGACGATACAGATTGCGAAGCTGAAACCCACCACCCCCAGGTCGGCGTTCAGGCTTGCCCATGGCGGCAGGTCGAGCGGGAAGGAGGTTTCGATCACCGAAACACTCCAGATGCCGAGCAGGAAGCCGATGACACCGCCGATGAGGGCGAGGATCAGACTTTCGGTCAGGAACTGTCGGATGATGGAGTTGCGTCCCGCTCCGATTGCCGCCCGGATACCGAACTCCCGCTTCCGGACCTCTGATTTGGCGAGCATGAGGCTGGCGATATTGGTACATGCGATCAGGAGGAGAACGGCCACCGCTCCCCAGACGGCGAAGGATCCTGTGCGGATGTCACCGAGTCGACGTGTCCGCAGGTCGGTGACGATCGGCATTGCTTCTTCTGCGGCACCGTCGGTCTCTATCAGTCCCCGCTGGATGCGGTTGAGGTCGGCCTGAGCCTGTTCGATCGTTACCCCGTCCAGAAGCCTGCCGATTCCGTTCAGGTGGAATTCGCCCCGTTGCGTGGGATTTTCCCGGAGAGGGATCCACAGGTTGGTTGCCGTGTTGATGGCGGCTTCGTCGGGCAAGACTCCGACAATCTCATGGGGCACGCCGTCGATCGTGATGGTGTGTCCGATGATATCCCGATCACCGCCGAAATGATCCTGCCAGAATCCGTTCACAAGCATGGTGACGTTCGGCCCGCCCTCGATCTCATCTGTCTCGGAGAAGGTACGGCCCAGCAGAGGAACGAGCTTGAGGGCCTCACTCAGGTCATGGCTGACACGCAGGCTTGTCAGTCTTTTCGCCCCTTCCTCACTCAACATGTTCACCGACGGCGACTTGTAGACTCCCATGCTCTCGAAGGTGGTGTTCTGATCGCGCCAGGCTGCGAAGTCGGGGTATGTAATAAAGACGAATTCCAGGTTCCACCGGGGGGCGGTCGTATCGAGATCGACCAGGCGATCGGCTTCCTCGTACGGCAGGGGGCGCAGGAAAACGGCGTTGATCATGCTGAACACAGCTGTGTTGCCGGCGATTCCCAGGGCCAGCATCACCACGATCAGGCCGCTGAAGAACGGCTGCCGCCTGAATGAACGGAACGCGAACTGCACGTCACGGTGAAAAGAATCGAACATCCATCTTCTCTGTCTTTCCCTGGTATTGATCTTCTCGATGTTCTCGCACTCCACTTCCACCTGCTCCCGGTCGCCGAATTTCGCGATCGCCAACCGGCTGGCCTGCTTCCGATCGTATCCGGCCTCCATCAGCTCACGAGTGCGCATTTCCAGGTAGAAGCTGATTTCTTCCCGGACGTTCCGATCCGCGCCAGGACGGAAATCGGTGATGTTGAACGCTCTGCGGAAGAAGAGAGGGAAACGCATGGGTATCAGCCCTCCGGACCGAGCAGGATACCGCGAACGGCCTGTGAGTATTCGATCCAGCGGGTTTTCTCGGACTGCAGCCGTTCCCGCCCGGCGGGCGTGAGAGCATAGAACCGGGCCCGGCGACCGGTGTCGGTATGACCCCACTTGGCCGAGAGCAGGCCTCTGCGCCCCAGCCGATGCAGGGCAGGATAGAGCACGCCTTCATCGATCTGGAGAATGTCATCACTCTGCATGCGCAACCATCGGCCGATCGCATACCCATGCAACGGGCCGGTGGCGACAGCTTTCAGAATCAGGATATCGAGGGTGCCGGTGATGAGATCACTTCCGCCCATGTGAGGATTCCTCTCTGCCGGATGGCCGGGGATGCGGCGTGTTACTTGTCCCGACTACACATAGTCGGACAAGGTATGCATAGATACGGAGTATGAGTTCCCGGAGTTTCATGAAATCACAACGTTATATCTGACTGCTCGACGAGGTATACACCCCGGGTGCCTGATCAGTGTAGCCGGGGGTTATGACGGCAATATGGGGGAGCGTTCAGGGACGGGGGCAGGCGGCACCAGGACCGGCACGATATACGTACTCAGGATCGATCTGTAAGATGGGGAAAGAGACTCTCTCCTCGTGTTCTTCGGATATCGCGCCGTATCCACCCCGATACCGCGGCAGGTCGGGATTCAAGGGAACAATTTCAGCCCGGGCACCGTTATGTAGCATAGCAACTATAGTGAACTCCTCAGATCGTGAGGCGAGCCATGTCACGAAACGCCCTGGGAGACCTCGAGCATCAGGTTCTTCTCGCCGCCCTCCGCCTGAAAGATGAGGCCTACTCGGTCTCGGTGGTTCTGGAGATCGAAGAGCGCACCCGCCATGCCCCTTCCCAGTCAGCCGTGTTCATCGCCCTCAGGCGCCTGGAGGAGAAAGGTCTGCTGCGCTCTCACCTGGAGGAAAACTCGCCGGGGTCCGGACGAGCCCGGCGCTATTTCCGCATCACGCCGGCAGGCATGGACAGACTCCGTGACATGCGGGCATCCATCCTGGGCCTCTGGGACGGCATTGCAGCCGAGCTGGACGGTGCCCGATGAATGACCTCGTACGGTGGCTTCTGGCCCGGAGAGTGGGCGAGGAGGAGGTCGACCGGTTCTTCGAGGAACTGGATGAGCTACACCAGCGAAAGACCCGGGATCTGGGTGAAGTCGCCGGAGACCGGTGGCGGCGCAAGGAATTGCGGCGAGCACTTCTCGCCGGTCTGGCCGGCCTGGTGCGAGGCGGCACGGGTGAAAGGACGGGTGGGGCGCAGCCGGTGACTCGGACCGGGGCAGCAGGAGAGGGCGTTCGTGACCTGGGGCGTGATTTGCGTTTCGGGCTCAGAACTCTGCGAAAACGTCCCTCCTTCGCTCTTCTCGTTGTAGGGATCCTGGGCCTGGGCATCGGTACCACCGCGACGATGTTCAGCCTGGTGGACGGTATCCTGCTCAAGGATCTGGCCTACGAGCGCCCCGAGGAACTGGTGACGGTCCGCAAGACTTTCCCCGCCTGGAGGGACAACCCCGTTCTGGGAAATGTCTGGGACAGGTTCGGCCTGCGATGGAACGAATTCCTCAGGCTGCGCGACGAGACCCGGACGTTTCAGGGAGTGGCCGTCCACAGGGCTTCGACAGCCACCCTATCGAGCCAGGGCGATCCGGTGAAATTGGACGCAGGAGAAGTCAGCGCCGGTTTCTTCCCCCTCCTGGGCATCCGGCCTCTTCTGGGGCGGACCTTCCTGCCCGGCGAAGAGGGACCTGGAGCCCCACGCCTGGTCATGCTGAGTCACGAGCTCTGGCAGGGGCGCTTCGGTGCCGATCCCGCGATGGTGGGGCGGTCCCTGCAGCTGAACGGGGAGCCCTTCGAGGTCATCGGCGTCCTGCCCCGGGGAACCCGGGTCTACAGCACCTTCTACAATGCCTATAACTCCGCCATCGACACCGGGGACCGGGCGCTCTGGATCCCGGCGAACTGGAACAGAGTAGACGACCCCAACGGAAGGACGGATTTTGAGGTCGTGGGTCGTCTTCGGTCCGGGGTGACCGGGGAGCAGGCCCTGGATGAGGTCGATACCCTCCTCAGGGCCGGGCAGAGCCCGGAGGCGCTTCGCTTTCACCTGGACACCCCCAGGGAACAGGTCGTGGGTGGACACCGCGATTCCCTTCTTCTTCTCCTGGCCGCCGCGGGGCTCCTTCTCCTGATCGCCTGCGGCAACGCCGCCACCCTCCTGCTGGGAGAGGCCCTCGACCGGAGGGCAGAGATCTCCATCCGGGTGGCCATGGGAGCCAGCCGGGGGCGCATCGCCCGCCAGTTCCTCACTGAGAGCCTGATCCTGGGTGTTGCCGGCTCCCTGGCAGGCCTGGCGCTCACGCCCGTGGGAATCCGGGCGTTTCTCGCCATGGGCCCGGCTCTCCCCCGACTCCAGGACGTGGCGGTGAACCAGACCGTTCTCCTGGTGTCCGTTGTCACCGGAGTGGCGTGCGCTGTCATTTTCGGCTTTGGCCCGACCTTCCTCCAGCACAGGCGCTCGATCCACGACCTGCTTCTGAGGGGCGGGCGGTGGAGTACGGGTGGGGGCGGGCAGGTACAGGCTTTCCTGGTGACGGGTGAGTTGGCGCTGACCGTGGTCCTGTTGATCACCGGCGGCCTTCTGATCAGGAGCCTGGGGGAACTCGGAAAGGTGGATCCGGGCTTTGATGCCCGGGGCGTAGCCACGGTGCGCCTGGAGATTCCCGAGGGGTATTTCGGAACCGATAGCAAGGCCCGACTGGATGGGACCAGGCGGCTGCGTCGGGAGGCCCTTGATAGGATTAGGGCCATTCCGGGAGTCCTTCGGGCCGGAGCGGTCGACGGGTTGCCCTTTCCCGGGCGGTCCACGGGAAGTCTATCGCTCCAGGTCGAAGGAACCGACGGCGAAGAACCGCAGTCCGTTTTTGCTCGGAATCAGCACGTCTCCCCGGGCTATTTCGCCGCCATGGACATCCCCCTCCTGGCGGGGCGGAACTTCACCGACGCGGACGGGGATGAGGGTGCCGACGAGGTCTACATTATTAACGAGACCATAGCCCGACAGATCCGGGCTGTCGGCTCACCCCTCGATGCCAGGATCGTCGACGGCGCCGACCGCTATCGGATCATCGGAGTGGTCGGAGACGTGCGGGAACAGCACCTGGCGGAAGAACCCTCTCTCATGGTCTACCGGCATGCCTCTTTCTCCTCCAAGGACTTCAGCATCGTGGCGCGAACCAGCGGGGATCCGGCGAGTCTTGTGCCGCTCATGCGGGAAGCCGTCCGGGCAGTGGATCCCGGCGTCCCCGTCGCCCAGGAAACCACCCTGGAGGTCCTCATCACTCAATCGGAGGGCGCGGAGCGCTTCCGGACCTTCCTGGTCACGGCTTTCGCTATTCTGGCGACGGTTCTGGCCCTGGTGGGCGTGTTCGGAGTGACGGCCCGGAACGTGGCCCATCGAACCCGTGAGATGGGCATTCGCATGGCACTGGGAGCTCGAGGAAGGCGTCTGGTGAGGATGATGGCCCTGTCCGCCCTCAGGGCCGGAGGGCTGGGAATCCTCCTCGGCATCGTCGGCGCCCTGGTCATCACCCGCGCCCTCACGACCTTCTTTTATGGCATACAGCCCTGGGATGCGTGGACCTTCGGTGGCACAATCCTCCTTCTGGGCGCCCTGTGCGTCGCAGCGGCTGGTATGGCGGCTCGAGGAGTGACCCGGGTAGAGCCCATGCAGGTGCTGAGGGAGGAATAACAGGTAGTGCAATAAG
>CAZNUA010000040.1:22221-31334 GCA_964576115.1 uncultured Gemmatimonadota bacterium | reverse complement strand
TAGAGTCTTCCGTTTATCTCGTCCACGGCCAGGTCGAGCGGGCACCCTGTGGGGTCATAGACGAAGATCTCGTAGCCGGTTCCATCGGTGTTCATCCTGAGAATCCGGGGATAGATGTCCCCGCCGTCGGATATGTAGATCATGCCGGCCGAAGAATCGACGGCCAGAGAGCCGGGGCAGTCGAAAGAGCTGAAAAGGGTATCCAGAACACTGCCTTCCAGGTCGGCCGAGTAGAGGGCACGTGTATGTTCATCCAGCCAGAACATCTTCTCGCAGACGGGGTCGATCCGGATTTTCCCGAAACAGGGAGCAGTGAGCACATCCCTCTGTCCGGTCCCATCCACGCCGATTCGGACGATCTTGGTCCCGGTCGTCAGAAAAATCAGCGGTTCTGAGGGATGCACATGAAGACCAGCGAATCCACCGTTGATGAAAGCCACGGTGTTTCCGGTACCGTTCAGTTCCGCCCGACGGACAGAAGTATTGATAGGCCAGAATACAGCCCCCGGCGGGATCCGCCACGACAGCATGTTATAGGGAGTGGTGTTGCCTCCGGCGTCGCGGACCAGAACGTTGTAATACCGGTATGCTGTCTGACCGGCGGGGATTGTATCGGTCACCGTGAAAGCAGCCGTGGACCAATCCAGGAGCACTGTTCCGTTCGATTCGGCCTCCTCGACCGTGGTGATATCCGGTTTCTGTGAGGAACAGACTTTGTACTGAAGACCTGGTTGAGCCGTCATATCGTCGGTCCCCTGTGTCCAGACGAGGGTGACGCTCGTGTCTGTCGGGTATTCGAACCGGATCAGTCCGTCACGTCCGGGAACGGGGGGGACGCTGTCGGAGGGACCCGTCTGTTCTGAGCAGGCCAGGGTGACCAGGAGTATTGTGATCGGGAAAAATGGTGAAAGACGGGCTCGCGGTATGCATAGCGGCATCAGCTTCCTCGTCTGGTGCAGATAGGCCGGAACGAGAGACCATCATCATAGAATCCGGGAAGGCCGAATCTCAAGGTGCTCGCCGCTCGATGGCTCGACATGGCCGAGGTGCCGAGTGGCGTGCTACACTCCGCACGTTTCGGGTTGTCTTCCGGAGGGAAGAACATGTCGTCAGCTGGTGGAATCGTCGAGAGCGGTATGCCGGCCCGGGTCCGCATCCTCATGATCGGTATCGGAGGCTACGGCTACTGGTATCTGAAAACCCTGCTCGAGGAGTGCGATCCGGCCGCGTACGAACTGGTCGGGGTGGTGGACCCGCAACCGGAGAACTCGGCCCTCCTGCCGGCTGTGCACGAGGCCGGGATCGGCGTGCACGAGAGTGTCGAGACGTTCTTCAACTCTGGCGGTGCGGCCGACCTGGCGGTCATCTCCTCCCCGATCCACTTCCATGTCCCCCAGTCGATCACCTGTCTCGAGCAGGGCTGTCATGTGCTCTGTGACAAGCCGCTCGGGGCTGCGGTACAGGAAGCCGATGATCTGATCCGGGCCCGTGACGCGAGCGACCGCTGGGTGAGCGTCGGCTATCAGTGGTCGTTCTCCGACGCAATCAGGGCTCTGAAGGCCGACCTGATGGCCGGCCGCTGGGGCCGCCCGCTGCGGGCCGCGACCCTCTGCCTCTGGCCCCGGGGACGGGACTACTACGCCCGCAACGACTGGGCCGGGCGGCTGCGTTCGGGAGAGGGGCGCTGGATTCTCGACACTCCCCTGAACAACGCCATGGCCCACTTCATGCACAACCTGCTCTACCTGCTCGGTCCCGAAACCGAGCGCAGTGCCGAACCGGTCGCGGTCACGGCCGAAATGGCCCGGGCCTACGAGATCGAGACAGCCGATACGGTGGCGGCCCGGGTCGAGACGGCGGCCGGGACCGAACTCCTCTTCCTCGGCTCCCACGCTACCGGGTCCGAGTACCCGCCGGTTTTCCGGATCGAGTGTGAAAAGGCCGTGATCAGCTATGCGGGGGGACGAGAGCCGGTCCGGGCCGTGACTGCCGACGGCGGAGAACTCGACTACGGTTCGCCCGAGGAGAGTCATCAGTTCACCAAGCTCTTCCGGGCCATCGAGTGGGCGGGACGGAGGGGGGTGCATCCGGGGCAGGCCGGCGGACGGGACGGCGGACAGGCCGGCAGGGCGGAGGTCATCTGTCCCCCCGAGGCCGCCCGGGCTCAGACCCTGGTCGTCAACGGGGCCCACGAATCGGTTCGGGCACCGGTTACGGTCCGGAGCGAGCTCGTCGATCGGGCTCCCGACGGTTCCCGGCTCTGGATCCGGAATCTGGATGAGGTTTTCGGTCGGTGCTATGCCGAGGGACGGCTGCCCTCCGAATCCGGACCCGGGGACGGAATAGAGTGGGCGCAGGCGGGGGAGCGCATTGATTTTACCCGATACGTTTTGTTTTCGCGGTAGTGCCCACCCCGCCGAGAGGGGAGAACATGACCTCACGGGAGCTCGTTCGGGACACACTCGAGTTCGGCGCTCCTCCCCGTATCCCCCGGCAGACCTGGCTCCTGCCCTGGGCTGAAGGGAACCACCCCGATGCTGTCGTCCGTCTGCGGGCCACCTGGCCCGACGATCTGGTCGGTGCTCCGGCGCTCTACCGCTCGCCGCCTCCCGTCACAGGCGAGCGCTACCGCCGGGGCGCTTACATCGACGAGTGGGGCTGCCGGTTCGAGAATCCGCAGGACGGGATCATCGGCATCGTCCACGAGCCTCTGATTGCGACGTGGGACGATCTGGAAGACTTCACCCCCCCCGAAGTCGTTCTCGACCTCGATGTCGACGCCATCAATGCCTTCTGCCGCGATTCCGAGGAGTTCGTCCTGGCCGGTACGGTGGTGCGTCCCTTCGAACGGCTCTGCTTCCTGCGCACCATGGAACAGGCCCTGATCGATCTCTTCGAACAGCCTCCCGAACTCTTCGAGCTGCTCGACACCATCCACCGTTTCTACCTGCGCGAGGTCGAAGCGTGGGCTGCGACCGGGGTGGACGCCATCGCCCTGATGGACGACTGGGGCACCCAGGCGGGGTTGATGGTCGATCCGGCCATCTGGCACGAGCACTTTCGGCCCCTCTATGCCGACTACGCCGAGATCGCGCGGGCCCGGGGCAAGAAAGTCTTCATGCATTCGGACGGTCATATCACCGGCATCATCGGCGAGCTGGCCTCCCTGGGTGTGGATGCGCTGAACAGCCAGCTTTTCTGCATGGACATCGAAGAGCTCGGCCGGCTCTATCGCGGCCGGATCACCTTCTGGGGCGAGATCGACCGCCAGCAGATCCTGGCCTATGGAACCCCGGCCGACGTTGAGCAGGCGGTCGAACGGGTGTATGACAACCTCTGGGCCGACGGGGGTTGCATCGCCCAGTGCGAGTTCGGGCCCGGTGCCATGCCTGAGAACATCTTCGCGGTCTTTTCGGCCTGGGACCGCCTTCACCCCGGGAAAGGGACGGCAGATCAGGCATGAGGGTTTTCGGCCTGCACATCATCGACGCCCTGATCATCGCCGCGTATGTCGTCGTCATCATCTGGATCGGCAAGCGGGCGGCCGAAGGCACGAAGGACACCGGCGATTTCTACCTGGCCGGGCGCAAGCTGGGCAAGGTCTACCAGTTCTTCCTCAACTTCGGCTGCTCCACCAACGCCGATCAGGCCGTGGCGGTCTCGCGCGAGATTTACCGCCAGGGCATCGGGGGGATGTGGATCCAGTACCTGGTGCTCTTCCTGACTCCCTTCTACTGGTTCACCGTCTATCTCTTCCGGCGGGTGCGTCTGACAACCCTGGGGGATTACTTCACCGAGCGCTTTCGCTCCAAACCGCTCGGCGGGGCGTATGCCGTGTTCATCCTGCTGGTCTCGATCCTCGGCGGCGGGGTCGGCTTCATGGTGGCCGGCAAGACCTTCCAGGCCCTGACGCCGAAAACCATGGAGGAGTGCACCGCCGCCGAGCAACAGAGCATCCTCGAGTTCCGCGAGTACCAGGATCTGCTCGACCAGCGTGCCGAGGCCGGCCTCAGTGCCGAAGAAGAAGCCCGCTACGAGGTGCTGAACGAGAAGAACAAGCTGGGGGAACTGCGCAGCTTCGCCTCGCACACAAAGGTTGTCGTTTTCTACTTCATCTTCGCGCTGATCGTGGGGATCTACACCATGCTGGGAGGGTTTCGGGCCGCGGCCATCACCGACTCGATCCAGGGGGTGCTGATCGTCATCTTCAGCCTGATTCTCATTCCCCTGGGACTGTCCCGGATCGGCGGCTTCAGCGGCCTGCATGCGGCTGTGCCCGACTACATGTTCGATCTCTTCGGCTCGGGAGCCCTGAGCGATTACGGCTGGTACACCATCCTGGCCATGGTCCTGGCCAACCTGGTCTCGATTGTGGCCGTGGCGACCGGCATGCAGACCTCCGGTTCGGCCAAAGACGAAATGACGGCCCGCTTCGGCATGATCGGGGGGATGTTCTTCAAACGGGTGATCATGATCTTCTGGGCCCTGGCGGGGCTGCTGGCGATCGGGCTCTATGCTGGCCAGCTGCACGATCCCGACCTGATCTGGGGCTTCATGACCCGCGATCTGCTCATCCCCGGCGCCATCGGTCTGATGCTGGTCGGTATCCTGGCGGCCAACATGAGTACGCTGGACGCCTCGTCGGTCTCCTACTCGGCCCTGTTCATCAAGAATGTCTACGAACCCCTGCGTCCCGGACGCAGTGAGGAGCATTACCTGGCGGTGGGGCGTTGGGCGATCGCGGTCACTCTGGTGGGCGGCCTGCTGGTGGCGATCCTGGTCGACGATCTGCTCGAGCTGTTCAAGTATGCCATCGCCATACCGGCCATCTTCGGCGCCTCGATCTGGCTCGGTTTTCTCTGGCGGCGTCTGACCCGCCCGGCGGTCTGGGTCCAGGTCGTCATCTGTATCGCCATCTACGCCGTCATCCCCAACCTCTTCGCCTCGATGCCGTGGGCTACCCACCATCCGGCTTTCCTGCGCCAGACCGAGGCCCGTACGGTCGTCGTCGAGGCCGAAGCCCTGCAGGAGGATGTCGACGAGGGGCGGGCACGCCGCGTCGGCGAGCCGATCACGAAAGAGCACACCATCGAGCCGGCGGCCATCTTCTTCGAATCGGTGGCCCGCGAAGATCCCGACGATCCCGACTCCCCCCGGGTCGGAGTAGGACGCTTCGAAGCCGAGCTGTGGGTGCTGAGCTGGTTCGGGTTCGATTTCAGCCGGAGCCCGAAATCGTGGCTGGTAGCCCTGCGCTTCTTTTTCAGCGCCGTCTTTCCCTTTCTGCTCCTCTTCGCGATCAGTTTCCTCACCCGGCCGGTCGGCAAAGAGCATCTCGATCGCTTCTTCGCGAAGATGCACACCCCGGTTCAGCCCACCCCCGAGGAGGAGGAACGGGCCCTGGCGGCGGCCTACGCCGATCCCGGCCGGTACGAGCAGGAGAAAATCTGGCCCGGATCGCAGTGGGAGATATTGAAACCCACGCCCCTCGACTACCTCGGCTTCTTCGGCAGCTGGGTGCTGGTAGGGGTGATCATTTTGCTGCTCTGGCTGATGGTCAGTATCCGGTAGGGCGGAATCAGACAGATGTATGAAGGACCTCCGGCCGGCGGACCGGGCGGGGGATAACGAGAAAGGGAGTGAGAGAGATGAGCGGCAGCCGGACAACCATCCCGGCGATGGTGCTGGGTTCGATACTGCTGGCGGTTTCGGGACTCGGTGATGGCGGAAGCGCCGTCGCGGCCCAGGAGAGGATCGAGCGGCAGGCCTACCTCGATTATGCCCGGGCCTCGGCCGATGCAACCTGGGAGCGTTATGACGAGATCATCGAGCGCTGGGAGGCGAGCTTCGATCCCGAGAACGTCTTCGGCTACCGCGCCCCCGGCGGCCTGCTCGAGATGGCCGTCATCTACGCCTGGTTCCTCGAGCACGAGGACGACCGGAGTTGTCTGCCCCGGATAAAGAAAGTGCTGACCGAATACGGCGACTACCGGGCCGCCTTCCCGGAGTGGGCCGTGGAACTGCGGCCCGATTACACCGACGGGATCCCGGCCCTGCCCGACTTCTTCACCGCCATGCGCTACATCAAGGCCTTCGACACTCTCAACCGGCTGGGCCACCTCTCCCGTCGCGAGGTCGCCGACTGCCGCGACCTGATCGCCCACAGCATGGAGTACCTGCTGCAGACGGCCGAGTGGGGGCCCATGAACCGTACCGCCCTGCGGGCCGAAACCCTGGCCTGGGCCGTACGGGCTCTCCCCCGTCACGAGCGTACCCCGGTCTGGGAGATGCAGCGCCGGGCTCTGGGGGACGACAACTGGGGAGCCTGGGAGATCGAGGATGCCACCATCTACCACGGCGTCTGGCTCTATGCCCTGATGGGCTATGCCGACACTCGTGGTGAGTTCGCCGAACTCTTCCGCACCCCCGAGATCTACTACTACGCCCACTACTTCTTGAACCTGATGTGCCCGTACGGGATCGTCCCCGACTTCGGCGACGCTCATTGGACGGCGAACTGGCGTCATTACCTGGTGTTTTTCCAGGCCGCAGCGGCCCAGTACGGCGATCCGCACCTGCAGTGGGCGGCCGACGAGATCGCCCGCCGCTTCGTGAACTTCGACGAACCGGCCAGCATCGGGCTCGGGGTCTTCCTGCTCGACGCCTTCCGCTGGGGCAGTGACGCAATCGAAGCCGAAGTTCCCACCGGCGGTTCGATGGAGGTCATGGAAGACGTGCAGGGCAAGAAGGTCGTCCTGCGCGACGGCTGGGATCCCGAGGCCACCTACCTGCTCCTGAATTACCGCGACGAGGGCGACGGCGGGGTGTACTTCCGCGATTACCTGCGCGACACCATTCCGGTCGAGGAAGAGAAGATGACCCACGGCCACGCCGACGAGAACTCGATCGCCCTGCTCATGTCAGGGGGCTCGGTTCTGCTCCACGACGGCGGCTACCGTGATTACATGCCGAGCGGGCCGTATGGAGCCTACCGCCAGGATTACTTCCACAACCGCATCTGCGTGCGACCCGAGAAGATCTTCATGGGCCAGGAAGCGGGGGAGTGGCGCTATTCCGACCAGGAGGACGTGCCGGGGCAGGGGGTGCTCGAGTTCATGCGCAACGCCGGCTCCTACCGCGAGGTGCGTACCCGCAAGATCGATTTCATCACCCTGCCCGATGTCGACTACAGCCGCACCCGCATGATCGACGACCGCTGGGGATATGCGTGGGACCGGGTCATTGCCTGGGTGAAGGAACCGAATGTCTTCGTGGTCTTCGATATCGTCAAGGCCCGGGTCGAGGAGTACTTCACTATCGCCAATTTCTGGCACACCCGGCAGATCACCTCGCGCGGCGAGCACTGGTACGACACCGTCTATGACCGGATCCAGAACACCGAACTGCCCACCGACGAGCACTTGCTCATCTGCTTTCCGCACACCCATTTCCGGCTCGAGGGGACCGAGACGGCTCAGCGGCACTACCAGGAGGAGATCGCCATCCACCAGATGACCGCTCACCACTTCGAACTGGGCGAGACCGAGGCTTTCGTGACGGTCCTGGTGCCGCACCCCGCCTCGGACGATCCCGAACAGTGGGTCGAGCGTATCCGTCTGGCCGACACCGGGCCCGGCCGCTCGGCAATCGGCGTCATGATCGAACATGAAGGTGCCGAGTACATCGTGGGGGCCAAGAACGACCTGCGTCAGGACATGTTCCGTGACTGGCGCCGGCCCCGCTACACGTGGCAGACCGGGCGGATCGAGGTCGGACAGGTCGAGACCAACGGCGATTTCATCTTCGCCCGGCACCGGGATTCGACTCTCGACTACACCATCGTCAACCTGACCCGGGCGCTCTGGGACGGTCAGCTTCTCTATCAGGGCAAGCCCGGGTATTACGGCCTGGCCTATGACGGCACCCCGGTCCAGGAGGACTACGGCAAGGCCCGCTACTGGCGGGCCACGGTCGAGATCGGGCGGTGAGCGCCGACGCGGTCCGGCATTGCATCAGAACCCGGGGCAAGTACCGGTCGTACCAGAATTCAGAGCATCCTTATCCCCGATCGGCAGGAAGGAATGATATGATCGACCAGTTTCCGGGCATGTTCGGACCCAAAGCGTC
This sequence comes from uncultured Gemmatimonadota bacterium, assembly GCA_964576115.1. Classification (GTDB taxonomy): domain Bacteria; phylum Blakebacterota; class Blakebacteria; order Blakebacterales; family Blakebacteraceae; genus CAYSYY01. Next base: position 23,210 of record CAZNUA010000040.1, on the reverse strand, counting down.
TCGTACGGCGATATCACTGGTGCTCCTGGCGGCTATCGTCGGTCTCACGGTTCCCGGTCTTGCAGCACAGGAACCCGCCCCCCGGCTCGAGCTGGCGGCGGAGCCGGCCCTGGCCGGGATCGTCGAGCGGGTCTCGGCCGACTCGGTCCTGGCCACGCTGCGCACACTCGAAACCCTCGGTGTCAAGAGCGCCGGTTCGTCTGCCCTGCGGGCCACCGCCGACTGGCTCGTCGACCGCTTTTCGGCTTTCGGCTACACCGATATCGTCCGTCAGGATGTCGTCTTCCGCGACCACACCCTGCAGAACATCATCGTCACCAAACGGGGTGCGGTCGATCCCGACCGCTTTCTCGTCATCGACGGGCACTACGATACCATCCGGGGGCCCGGCGTGAACGACAACGGTTCCGGGGTGGCGGTCATTCTCGAGACCGCCCGCCTGCTGGCCGATATCGAGTGCGATATCTCCATCCGGTTCATCGCTTTCACCGCCGAGGAGATCGGCCTGATCGGCAGCCGGGCCTACGTCAACCAGATCGTGGTACCCGAAACGATGGATATCGCCCTGGTGCTCAACATCGATGAGGTCGGCGGCGTTGCCGGTGAAGACAATACCGTCGTGACCTGCGAGCGGGATGAAGGTCAGCCCCTGGAGAACAACGCCGCTTCGGCGGCCTGTACCGACACCCTGGCGGCCCTGACGCGGGCCTATTCTTCGCTCGATACCCGTATCGCGCATGCCTACGGCAGCGATTACGTGCCCTTCGAAGATGCGGGCTATGTCATTACCGGTTTCTATGAGACCAATGAATCGGATTACCCGCACACCCCCGACGATGTCCTGGCCAATATGGATCCCGGGTATGTGACGCAGATCGCCCGGGCCACCGTCGCGGCGGTCCTGCACTTCGCCCGGGCTTCGGTGGGGCGTGCCGGGAGGACCGACCGGCCCTGATCGGGAGGAAAATGGGGACTTAAGTCCTATTGCC
>CAZNUA010000040.1:0-22121 GCA_964576115.1 uncultured Gemmatimonadota bacterium | reverse complement strand
GCTGCTCCGATCGTCCTGCTCCTGACGCTCGACACCCGCCGCGATCCGGAGGACCTGCTGCAGGCCGCCCGCGATTATGTCGAGGGCTGGTATGCAGGCGATGCTGAACGGGTCGGGCGCGTTCTGCACCCCGCTTTCGTGCGGCGGATCGCCGCCGTTACCACCTCCGACGAAGATTTCTTCCTCGAGACCGATCGCGACGCCCTTCTGGCCAACGCCCGGCGGGGGGGGGACAGCGCCACCCCGGAGGACGAACGCGAGATCGACATCGCCGTCCTCGATCGGGCTCGGACCACCGCGGTGATCCGGATCGATTCGGCTTACTACACCGAGTACCTGAGTCTGGCCTGTCTGCGGGGGCAGTGGCAGGTCGTGCATGTCCTCTGGGAAAACGTCCCCAACGACAGAATTGCGATCGCTCCCGAGCCGCGGGTTCTGGCAAGTTATGCCGGCCGCTACCGGCACGACTCGGGAGTGGAATACGAGGTCGTCGTCGAAGGGGATCGGCTCTTCATCGACCCGCCGCACGAGCCCCGCTCCGAGTTCGTTCCCGAATCGGAAACGGAGTTCTTCACGCAGGACTTCAAATCGGGTATGACGTTCGTCCGGGACGAAAAGGGCGTCGCGATTGCCCTTGTCATTCACCAGCGCGGCCGCGATTTCCGCATGGAACGGGTTCCGCCGGATTGAATCGGGCGATCTCTGCACTCGGGTGCCGAACGGGCGCTGTCAGGGCGTGAGGAGCTCATTGATCGTGGCGCGCAGGTCCGCTTCGCGGGCCGCGATCGTCCCCGCCTGCAGGAACCGGATGATCCGTTCGGAATCGATCGCCACAAACAGGGGCCAGCCGCCGCCGCCGAACGAGGAGTGGATCGTGCGGGCGGAATCGTCCAGGATCGGATACGCTGCCGACCCTATCTCGAGGTTCCACGAAGAGGGCGTCCCGTTGACCAGAATGACCAGCAGCTGAAAGGCCGAACCCGCATAGTCGTTGTGCAGACCGTTCAGGAACGAGACCTCGTTCCCCGACGGCAGTCAGGTGTCGGTATTGTAGGTGTTGAAATACAGGGCGATGACCCGGCCGGAGTAGTCGGAGAGAGAGACCTCCTGTCCGTTCTGATCCAGAGCGGTGAAATCGAGAGCGAGGTCGCCGATGTGCTGAATGATATGAGCGGTATCCACGACCGGGGAATACGCGGAGCGGCCCGCTGAGTTGAAAGCTGCTATCCGGAAGTAATGGGTTCGGGTCGAATCGAGTCCCGAGACCGTCCAGGAGGTGGTGTCAGCCGCTACGGTGGCGATCTGTTCGAAACCCTCCGATGCCGAGAAACTCCGCTCGATGAGAAAACCCTCCTCGTCCTGCGACCGGTCGTTCCAGCGTAGTACGTAGCTCCCCGCCGACAGGCGGACGAGTCTCACCTCGGTCGGGGCCGCCAGTTTCGGGGGCGCGGTCACCGAAGACGTGCAGGCGACCGGCAGGAAGGTGAGAGCGGGTAGGAGCAGGATATACATCCGGCCGCACGAGCAGCCGGACGAGCGGCACCGGGAGAACATCTCAGTCGGGTGGCGGTTGCAGATTCCGCAGGCGCTGGGCGAAGCGGCCGTCGCCCGGAACGGCGGCCCGACCGGCATTGTACAGCGCGATCGCTTCCCGGATCCGGCCGGTCTGCTCGTAGAGATAGCCGAGAGCCAGATAGCTGTCGGCATGCTCGGGCCAGGCCCGCAGGTTGTCCCGCAGGGCTTCTTCGGCGCCGGCGTAGTCGCCGTTGTTGAAACGGACGATGCCCAGGGTGTGACCGGCTTCCGGGGTGTTCACGCCGGCTTCGATCGCCCGTCTCAGGTACTCCGCGGCGTTTTCCCACTCGGAATTCTGGGTTGCGATCAAGCCGAGGTTCATCCACGCTTCGCTCAGACCGGGATACAGTTCGACCGCCCGCTCGAACGACGAGGTAGCCTCTTCCCACCGTCCGCGCTGCAGGTAGACGACTCCCAGATCGTTCCAGATTTCGCCGTCGTCCGGAGCCAGCCGGGTGGCTTCCTCGAGATCGGTCAACGCCGCCGCGGCATTCCCGAACCCCAGTCTGATACCGGCCCGCACCTGAAGATATTCGGCACGGGGAACACTTCTGAGTCGGCCGGTCGGAAGCAGACTGTCAGCCTCGGCAAAGGCCCCCCGAAGGCTCAGGGCTCGAGCCAGCATGACCCGGATCTCTTCGTTACGCGGTTCGAGGGCGAGGGCTTCGCGCAGGGCCGCCTCGGTGCCCTCCACATCGCCGACGATGGTGTAGAAAGCAGCCATTTCCTGCCAGGTTTCGATCCGTTCGGGAGCCGTCATCACCGCCGCCCGGTATTCCGCTTCGGCTGCCGGCAGCATTCCCAGGCGCAGCCAGGCTTCACCGATCCGCAGGTGCTTCCAGCTCCAGTGGTCGACGGCCTGTGGATCGAGAGCCGGAAGTTCGTCCTGTTGAAAGGCGGGCGCATAGGCGCTCATGATCTCGACGTGACGCCGGATGTCCTGCTCGGTGGGGACATAACCGGGCGGTTCCATGCGGAAGAGCACACCCTGTGGCACGAGCACGCCGTATACCTCGGTTGGCGGCAGCTGGATCGGACTGAGAAAGAGCGGCCGGTCGGCGTCGGTATTCGCGGCGATCAGCTCCCGGGCCGCCGCGCCGTGCGGCAACCTCTCGTAGGAGCGGTCCAGCTGGGGGACCGTCAGTTCCGGCACCCGGGCACGCAGCTCCTGCTGATACCACTGTTCCCGGGCGAGCAGCAGGTAGATGCCGTAGAGGTCGGGATGCTCCTGGAGCCGGCGCTCGTAATCCCAGAGCATGAAAACAGTCGTATTGTCCTCGCAGAAGACCCATCCCTCCACGTCGCCCGTCGGTTCGGCGGTTCCGCTGACCGAAGCGATGACGGCCTGCGCGTAGGTCTCGGCGCCGCCCTCGGCCGGCGGAGTGTATCGGCCCCAGTTCGCCGCGATCCGCCAGCCCGGCCCGAAAACCAGAAACAGCCCGAGCACGGTCAGGGCCAGGTTCCTGCCGCGGACGGGACCGAGCAGCGAGACCAGACGTTCGGCCACCAGCACGCCCAGCAGGGCCGCCCCCAGGGTGACCCAGAGGTGGAAGGGCAGCAGGGCGTCATCGATGATATCGAGTCCGAGAATCAGGAAGAAGAGGGGGAAGAGAAAGTACGCCAGCGAGATCAAGCCCAGCCGGCGGCAGCGCAGGCCGGCCAGAACCCAGCCGAGCAGCGAGAGGACAAGGACGATCCAGCCCGTGTCCGCCGCGATCCTGCCCCAGATGTTGAAGGGCGTAATGGGGAAGTAGGTTCCGGGGCGGGCCCGGATTTCGGCCGCGGTGACCAGACGCAGGAAGCCTCTCAGGGTCGAGGCGTCTCCCCAGTTATAGGGCGGGTTCAGACTCGCCCGCAGGGGGATGAGCAGGTAGATGGTGATACCCAGTGCGAAGAAGATCGCCAGCGGCGCCGCGATGGTGAAAACGCCCCGTTTTTCCTGCTTCCGGTTGAAAAAGCGTGCTTGAGTCTCGGGCGAAAGTGCCCAGAGCAGCATCAGGGCCAGGGCGGGATAGTAGAGAACGATTGTCAGGTGGTTGCCGGTCGCCACTCCAGCCAGATAGGCCATCAGGAGCGGGTAGCGCCATCCCCCCGGCTGCTCGCCCCACCAACCGCTGCGGATCTCTCCGTTCTCGGCCGAGATCGGCCGCGGATGTTCGGCCTGCTGGATGCTGATCAGGCCGCACAGAATGAGCAGTCCGGCCAGCAGGGTATTGAGGGTGTAGACCTCGGCGACGATCGCCTGATCCACGAAGACACCGATGCCGGCCAGAATGGCCGGAGGCAGCAGCGCCGCACCGATCCTGATGATGCGGGGCAGCGGCCCGAGTCGCAGGAAGACGAAAAGCCGCAGCGAGATGGTGGTCATGACCGCGCAGGTCGCTCCGGCACCCAGCGCCGAGAGCAGGTTCGCGGCTGTGACGGCGCCGGTGAGCCAGCCCAGGATGATAACCGACAGACGACTCAACAGGGCGTAGAGCGGATACCCGGTCGGGTGGGCGATCCCGAAGGTGGAGGCGACACCGATGAACTCGGCGCCGTCCCGCCAGTTGGCCCAGGGATTGAGTTGCAGAATGAAAATCAGCGCCCCGGCCGCGCCGGCGATCAGAGCGGGGAGCAGGGACGGGGTAACGGCGGCGGATGATCGCGATCGCTGACTGGCGGCACTCATATCCTGTTTCCTTCGTTCCGGAACACGCTCAGGGGTGCAGATCTTCCGCCGCATCCTGCTTGCGATGCAGGACGACCATCAGATCGGCGAGCAGTCCGGCTACCGCGATCACGATGGCGAACAGGATGATGATGACATCCGCTCCGCCGATGTCGCGAAAGATGATCCAGTCGCTGATGGTCTTGATTGCGCCGACGGCAAAGATGATCAGGCTCAAGGGCAGGAATATCCGCAGGGGCCGGAAATACATGATCGTCCGGATCACGAGCTGGAGGTAGTTGTTGGTGTCGACCAGGGGATGGAAGCTGGAACGTCCCCCCCGGCGCTGGTAGTAGTCCACGCTGACGAACTTCACGCGCCGCCGGTTGGTCAGGAAGGCGAGTGTGATCGTGCTCTCCCAGCTGTGCGATTCGGGCAGCAGGTAGAAGAATTTCAGCGCCTCGGTTTTCCGGAAAGCCCGCAGGCCGGAATTCAGGTCGGGGATGCGCCTCTGGGCCAGGTACGAGGCCAGCATCCTGATCAGCCATTTGATCGGAGCCCGGATCCACGAGCGGGCCACATTGGAACCGGTCCGGGCTCCGATGACCATGTCGTAATCGGCCAGCAGCCGGACCAGGCGCGGCATCTCGTGGTTCGGGTAAGTACCGTCGGTATCGGTGGTGACGATCCATTCGTGTTCGGCCGCTCTGATACCCGTCATTCGTGCGGCTCCCACACCGCGGTTGAACTCGTGCTGGATCAGACGGACATCCGGCATCCCGGCTGCAATCGAAGCGGTTTCGTCGGTCGATCCGTCATCCACGACGATCAACTCGTAGGCGATACCTGTCCCGGAGAAAGCCTCTCTGATCGCCGCGAGGTCTTCTGCGAGCGTGGCTGCTTCGTTGAAGGCGGGAAGTACGACGCTGACAGGTTGTTCACTCATGGCATCCAATGTATGTCGAATCTCCCCTTCCATCAATCGGCCCAGAGAAGAAATGCCAGCAGACAGGTCAGCCGGCGGGTATGATCGGCCCGACCGTCCCGGTGTTCCGAGAGCAGTCGCTCCATTTCCTTTCGCTCGAGCAGATCGTCGTGACGGGTGCAGTCTCCGATTATCTGACGGGCGAACTCGTACAGCGGTTGACGCAGCCAGGGACCGCTCGGCAGCAGAAATCCCTTCTTGGGCATGCGGATGCATTCCCGGGGCAGGCTGTCCTTCATGGCCCGGCGGATGAGGTACTTGGTCGTGGAACCGTGCAGTTTCCAGCGCCAGGGAACCCGGGCGGCGAAATCAACCAGTTCGGTGTCCAGCAGCGGCGCCCGGCATTCCTGGGAGTGCGCCGAGGTCACGATGTCGATCGGGTAGAGAGTGCCGTCGGGCAAAAAGGTTCTGAAATCGAGATACATGAGCCGGTTGATGAGCTCGGGTTCGTGAATCATCGCCAGGTGCCGGGCGAAAACATCGAAACTGTCGGAGACTCCGATGGCCTCTTTCATGGCGGTGGTAAAGAGAGCCGCCCGCTGCGCGGGCGTGAATATCTCCTTGAAGCGCAGGTGGGCCCGTTCGGGTTCCAGAGAGGCCCCCGCAACGAAGGATTTGGCTTTGAAGTCAAAGGACATCCGTCGATACGAGGTTGGCAGGCGGGCGACGAGCCGTTCGATGAAGCCCCGGCGCAGGACTGCGGGAAGGAGTCGGTACAGCCGGGCCAGCCGGGCGGCGACATAGGTCGGATACCCGCCGAAGAGCTCATCTCCTCCCGTGCCGGCGAAAACGACGGTCACGCCGTCCTGAGCCGAGAAGCGGGAAAGCCAGCTGTGGGCCAGATAAGTCCAGTCACCGTGCGGTTCGTCGAGTTGTCTGATGACGGCCGGGAGATTCTCCCGCACCAGGTCGGGAGTGAGAAGACATTCGTGGTGATCGGTCCCGAAACGCTCGCTCACACTGCGGGCTGTGGCGAACTCGCTGTACGAGGTCTCTTCGTACCCGACGGTATAGGTGCGCACGCGGTCCACGAAACGGGACATCACCGCCACCAGGCTCGCCGAATCGAGCCCCCCGGAAAGAAACACGCCCGCGGGCACCTCGCTCCTGAGGTGCCGCTTCACCGCGTCTTCGAGCAGGGAGTGAAAGGCGGGGACCATGTCGTCGTTGCGCAGTCCCCGATCGGTTTCATAGCGCAGATTCCAGTACTGCCGGTGGGTTACCCGGCCCCCTTCGACCCGCACGCATTCGCCGGGCATGATCCGGCGGATCCGTCGGTACAGGGTGGCCGGGGCGTTGGGATAATAAAAAGAGAAATAATGATCGATGGCTTCGTAGTCCCAGGACCGTTCGAATCCGGGTACGTCCAGAATGGCTTTCATCTCCGAGGCGAAATAGAGACTGCCTTCCCATTCGGCGATGAAGAGCGGTTTCAGCCCGACCCTGTCGCGGGCCAGAACCAGGCGCCTGCGTTCGGCGTCCCACAGGGCCAGGGCGAACATCCCGTTCAGACGGTCGAGGAAGTGGTCGGGATCGTTCTCGTAGAGATGCACCAGAACCTCGGTGTCGCACCGGGTTCTGAACGTGTGACCCTGTTCCCGCAGCTCCTCGCGCAAATCGGAGTCGTTGTATATCTCGCCGTTGAAGACCACCCAGACCGTACCCGCTTCGTTGGCCAGGGGCTGGTGCCCGCCGGCGATATCGACGACAGCCAGCCGGCGCGCACCCATGACGAGCGGACCGTCCCGGTGGGTACCGGCGTCGTCGGGGCCGCGGTGCTCCAGGCGGGCAAGAGCCCGTTCCAGAACCCTCGGGTCGGGTTCACCCCCCGTGAGCGAGATCTGTCCGAAAATTCCGCACATTCGTCAGGCACCGCCGGCTCGGAGAAACACAGGTCGGTCAGGGTACCGCCGGATCATTCTACCAGCAACCGGGATCGAAATCGTCGGGAAAACCGGGTCCGGGAATTCGTTGGTACTCCTATATTGACACTCGAGAAGGCCCGATGATTGAATGAGGGGCGCGCGAGAGAAGGGAGCCCATGCGGATCATCAGAATCGCGGTCGTGCCGGTCTGTTTCGTGCTGTCCCATTTGTTCCGCCTTCTGCCCCTGAAACAGAAGGATATCCTGGCCGGAGCGATCTGGCGGGTACTGCACCCGATGCTCAAAATGGTCGGGGCGCTGCAGCGGCTGGCGATTGCGACCGGCAACATCCAGCAGGGACTGAGCGTGGACACTGAGGCCGCTCCAGGTGTGTACGCCGAGATCCCGGATGCGGAATCCGAAGAGATTTCGGTGCTCTACTCCGGTGGGGCCGATTCCACCTACTCCGCATACCAGCTGGCCGGACGTTTCCGCAAAGTACATCTGCTGACCTTCGCCCACCTGGGCACGCACGATGGGGAACCCCCGAAAATCAACGTCCGTACGCTGCAGGACATCTACGGACCCGAAAAGATCGAGCATCATTTCATTGATGTAGACGAATTCTGTCAGGCCATCTACAACGAAAAGCTCAAGGAGTGTCTGGACAAATACGGCCTCTTCGCCCAGCTCTTCTGCGGGCCCTGCAAGCTGGGCATGCATGCCGCGGCGATCGTGTTCAATGCCGAACACGGCATCAGGTACACAACCTCGGGCGCCCATATGGAAGGCGCCGGCGTCTGGATCGGCCAGATGGTGAGCGTGCGCAAGCAGATCCTCGAACCCCTCTTCGAGCGGTTCGGTCAGCAGCTGCTGCCCTCGCCGGCCTTTTATATCGAGAACACCGACGAAGTCCTCTACGAGATGGGTCTGACAACGATCAGGCACACCAAGTTCCCGCGGTACGATTTTACCTATCAGGATTGGTGTAACTTCATGGTCCAGCACAACATCTATGCCCGCGGAGTCTTTATGCAGCTTCGGCCGCAGGCCGAGCTCGAAAAACTCGGGGTGGACTTCTCACGCGAGAAGATTCCCTTCATCATCGAACGTATCGAAAGCGAGATCGGCTCCGCCGGTGCGGCAGACTGAGCCGGGGTGAGCGTCGGGCGGATTCCCCGCAATTTCGGGGTTCCGGGGTCAGGTTGCCGCGAACAAATCCTGCGCAGGTTTGTACTAGAAGACGCCCGGCAGATACTCAACAGGAGATGACGTGATGAGACTCAGCGGATGGTGGGGTTCGAGCACGATCGCACCGGCCGGTATGACGGTGATCATGCTCATCCTCTCTACCGGCAGCACGGCTGCTCTGGCGGCTCAGCAACCCGATGTGGTGCACAACCGCTTCCGGGCGCCGGCCAGGGGTACCCCCGAACTCGTCAAGGAAGTCGAAATCGGTCTCGAGGGGCCTGAGGAACAGGCTTTCTTCCGACCCACCAACCTCTTCTTCGATACCGACGGCAACGTCTATGTGCCCGACGGCAGTCACCACAGCATCCTCGTTTTCGATCGCGACGGGAATTTCCTGCGTCGGATAGGAAGAGAAGGTTCGGGGCCGGGTGAAATCATGGCTCCCGCCATGGCCTTCATGTCGTGGGAGGGCGAGCTGGTCGTGCCCGACATGCAGAGTCAGCGAACGACCTGGTTTACAAAGGAAGGGGAGTTCCTGCGTTCCGAAGGTATGGGCGGGGGGAACATGATCATCATCATCGGCGGTGCCGTCGGTCGGATCCCGACCGTACCAGGCGAATACATCCAGCCCGCTCCCCCGGTCCTGCCCTTCGCCCCCGAGGGGACCGAAGGGATGGATCGCGGAGAATCGATGCTGATCGATATCGTGGACGAGGACGGGGCGGTACTCCGTTCTTTCGGTGAGCGGTGGACGAGTGAGGATCAGCATCTGGCCAACATCCTCAACCAGATCTCGCTGGCCTGGAGTCCGGAGGGGCGCATTGCGGTCGCGCCGCGGTTCTTCGACGAGATACATGTCTATGACGCCGCTTCGGGCGAACCTGAACTCGTCTTCAACCGGGGGCTGGCTTTCAATCCCGTCGAACCTTCCGCCGATTTACAGCAGGAACGTTCCCCCGACGGCGGCGAAGTCCGCGTGTCGCTGGCTGTGAGCGCCGATCCGATCTCGATCGATGTGGCTTTCGATCCGGCCGGCAGAATCTGGGTTCTCACCTACCTGGTGGATCAGGCCGAGCGGGAGGAACGCGAGGAGGAGGGCGAGTTCGAAGAGCTGATCCGGCTCGAGGTTTTCAGTGCCTCCGGAGAGCTGCTGGCGGCAATCCCGCTGGCTGAGCCGGCCACCCGTATCAGGTTCACTCCCTCGGGAGATCTCTGGTTGCTGGACACCGACTATGTGACCTCGGCCAGGCGTTACTCGGTCATCTGGCCCTGACGCATCCGGTCGTACCGCGAACCGATAGCGCATTGAATCCCCGGGGCGGCTCTGGTTCAATCCCTGCAGCCGGAGTACGCCTGGGGAGATGATGCTCGATGACGGCGCCCGGATCGGGGTGATCGGGGGTGAAAACCGTGACCGCTACCGCCGGAGGACACTCGTGAAGTTGCTTCGTTTCCTGTGCCCCTTCCTCGTCTCGCTCACGCTCTGCCCCGGGGCTGCGGCCCAGCCGGGCCCGCCGGTTCCCGACTGGGAGAACCCGCTCCTCTTCCGGCGCCATACCCTGCCCGGACACACCCACTTCCTGCCTGCCCCCGATTCCGAGACCTCCCTGGCTGACGATCCATCAGCCTCGCCCTGGTTCCTCTCCCTCGACGGACAGTGGCGGTTCTCGTGGGTGCGTTGTCCGGACGACCGTCCCCGCGACTTCCATCAACCCGGCTACGACACGAGCGGCTGGGCCGAGATCACCGTGCCCGGTAACTGGGAGTTCCAGGGGTGGGGCATTCCCCTCTACACCGATGTGGCCTATCCCTTTCCCGCCGATCCGCCGCACCTGCCCGCCGACTGGAATCCGGTCGGTTCCTACCGAAGGACTTTCACGATCCCCCGCTCGTGGCGCGACCGCCGGATCGTCCTGCATATCGAGGGCGTGAAATCGGCTGCGTACGTGTGGGTGAACGGAGAGGAAGTCGGCTATACCCAGGGCAGCAAAACCCCGGCCGAATTCGATATCACCAGCCTGGTCGAACCGGGCGAGAATGTCCTGGCGGTTCAGGTCTTCCGTTGGAGCGACGGGGCTTACCTCGAGGGGCAGGACTACTGGAAGGTCAGCGGGATCGAACGCAGCGTCTTCCTCTATACCACCGGAGCGGTGACGATCCGCGATTTCTTCGTTCGCACCGACCTCGATGCTGCTTGGACTGACGCCGAACTGACCGTCGATGTAGAGGTGTCGAACCACGGCGACGAGGGAGTGGAGGGGTGGGGGGTCACCCTCGACCTGCTCGCTCCCGACGGAGAGCCGGTTATCGCCGACCGGTCCGCCGGATCTCTCGATCTCGATCCCCGGAGCCGGGGGCGGGTGGTCTTCGCGGTGCCGGTGCACGCTCCGGCGAAGTGGACGGCCGAAACCCCGCATCTCTACACCCTGCTGTTGAGCCTGCGCAATCGCCGGGGACGGGTCATCGAGGTCGCCTCGCACCAGATCGGTTTCCGCGAGGTCGCGATCGTCGACGGTCAGCTGACCGTGAACGGGGTGCCGATCACTATCCGGGGCGTGAACCGGCACGAGCACGACCCCGAGACCTGCCGGGCGATCACCGAAGAGCTCATGCGCCGCGATATCGAGCTCATGAAGCGGTACAACATCAACGCCGTCCGGACCAGCCACTACCCGAATCAGCCCCGCTGGTACGAACTCTGCAACGAGTACGGGCTCTATGTCATCGACGAGGCCAACGTCGAATGCCACGGCATGGAGGACCATCCCGACGGCACCCTGGCCGATCATCCCGACTGGCTCCAGGCCCACCTTGACCGGGCCCGCCGGATGGTGGAGCGCGACAAGAACCATCCCTCGATCATCATCTGGTCGCTCGGGAACGAGGCCGGGGACGGCCTCGCCTTCGAGGCCATGTACGAGTGGATCAAAGGGCGCGATCCCACCCGGCCGGTGCAGTACGAACCGGCCGGCCTCGCCGCTCACACCGATATCTACTGCCCGATGTACAAGCGGATCAGGCATCTGGAGGAATACGCCGACGCCCGGCGCCAGAAGCCGCTGATCCTCTGCGAGTATGCCCACGCCATGGGCAACAGCGTTGGGAACCTGCAGGATTACTGGGATGTGATCGAAACCTCCCCGCAACTGCAGGGCGGCTTCATCTGGGACTGGGTCGATCAGGCCATCCGGGCCCGTACTGCCGATGGTACCGCGTACTGGGCCTACGGCGGGGATTTCAATCCGCCTGAAATCCGCGATGACGGGAACTTCCTGATCAACGGTCTGGTCTCGGCCGACCGGGTTCCGCATCCCCACCTGTTCGAAGTCAAACAGGTCTACCAGCCGGTCGGCGTCGAGGCGGTCGATCTCGCCGCGGGCCGGATCCGGCTCGTCAACCGCTATGCCTTCCGCGACCTCTCCCGCCTGGCTCTCACGTGGCGGATCGAAGCTGACGGTGCGCTCCTGTACGAAGAAGACGGACCGCCCCTGACTGTACCGGCGGGGGGCGAAGGTGATCTGACCCTGTTTTTACCCGTAATTGCCCCCGATCCCGGGGTGGAGTACTACCTCAACCTCGCTTTCACCAGCCTGGCTGACGAGCCCGGCCTGCCGGCCGGTTCGGTCATCGCCCGGCGACAGTTCCGACTCCCCGTCGATAAGCCCCGGCGTCCCGCCGCTGCAGCGGGAACGGGGCCGGAGCTGGAACTGACCACCGACCGTGAAGTGATCACGGTCACCGGATCTGATTTCACGCTCACCTTCGATCGTGCCACGGGCGAGATATCATCCTGGCTCTACCGGGGGGTCCAGCTCGTGCGGGCCGGACCGGCCCCCTCCTTCTGGCGGGCGCCGACCGACAACGATTACGGTTCCGAACGGGTGGCCGAACTGGCCCTCTGGCGCGAGGCCGGCGCGACGCGCGAGATCACCACGGTCAGGACCGAACGCATCGACCGGGACCTGATCCGGATCACGGTCCAGGCCGTTCTGTCGGTCGGCGGTTCCCGTACGGTTCAGATCTTCGATGTTCACGGTTCCGGTGAGATCGTCGTGCAGAACCGGTTTCTGCCCGGAACCACCCTCGGGCCCGAACCGCCCCGTTTCGGGACCGACCTGATCCTGCCCGCGGACTTCGACCGGGTGGAATGGTTCGGGCGGGGGCCGCACGAGAACTATCGCGATCGCCGGACGAGCGCATTTATCGGCCGCTATTCCTGCCGGGTTGAGGAAATGCACCATCCCTACGTGCGTCCGCAGGAGAACGGGAACCGGACCGGGGTTCGATGGGTCACCCTGCGCAATGCCGGGGGATACGGTCTGAAGGCGGTGGGTGAGGTTTCCCTGGAGGTCAGCGCCCACCACTACCTGACCTCGGACCTTGATCCCGGGAACGAAAAAGCGGGTCGGCACGATCCCGATATCCCGCGACGGGATCTGGTCCACCTGCGTCTGGATTACGGTCAGATGGGAGTGGGGGGAGATACCAGCTGGGGCGATCGGGCCCGGCCCCATCCCGAGTACCTGATCCCGCTCGCGCCGCTCACCTTCTCCTACCGGTTGATTCCCCTGGCTCCGGGACACTGAGGCGGCCGGAACGCCGCCCCGGTTCGCACCGCTGCCGCTTTATCCCGGTCCGCGCAGTTCAGGCATTACTCAGTCCGATAGCCTCGTTGACGGCGTCGGTGAACTCCTGCCAGCCTTTGACCTTCTCGGCCAGGATCTTCTTGCCGTCGGTGGTCAGGTGGTAGTAGCAGCGGCGGCGCTTGCCTTCCTTCTCGACCCAGACTCCCTTGATCCACCCCTGGTTTTCCATGCGGTAGAGAACGGGGTAGAGGGTCGAGGGGTTGAAGGTCAGCCGGCCCCCCGAGCGCAGTTCGATGCGCTTGCCGATGTCGTAGCCGTGCCGGGGCTCCTCGTCGAGCATCGTCAGGACCAGGAGTTCGACGCTGCCTTTCTTCTGTTCCGGTGTGAACATCGCCGGCTCCTTCCGCGATCCTTGCACCGCGTTCCCCGGCACCGCGTTCCCCGCAGGGACAGGGTGTTGCCGGGCCACGGTTCGCCGGGGAATCCCGCCCGGTATCTGGTCTGATGATATATTGCGTGACCAGATATACGAACTCTGCTCCGGTCAGGTTGCATTCGGATAGATTCAATCGATCGCGCTTCACTCGGTCAGATTGCATCCGGATAGATTCAATCGATCGTGCTTCACTCGATCAGGTTGCATCCGGGCAGGTTGTGCTCCATCGGATTTTCTTCGCCCGGTGTGATTCGATCCAGTTCGATCCGATGCAACCGGATCCGTTTCCGGGCGTATATATCAACAGATGACAACAACAGCTGATCTAAGGAGTGGACCATGAATATGATTACTGCCCGTCGGTTCGGTGCTGTCCACCCTCCGATCCCGTTTCTGGTATCGACCGGTTTGCTGCTCCTCCTTTCGTCCTCGGTCCTTCGGGCCCAGGAGCATCCCGATTTCTCCGGCGAGTGGGTGCTGGTCAAAGAGGAGACCCGCCAACCGGACGACGGCCGGACCGATAATATGCGGACCTACATCCCCGGGGCCGAGATAGAGATCAGCTCCGAGGGCGAGAAGATCACCCTGGTCTACAAGGCCTGGGACGACCGCCGGGGGAGACTCAGGGAATCCGAGTGGCGGACCCGGGTGTGGCTTACTGACGGTGAATCGCACCCGAATGACGACGTTGATCGCGACGAGGTGGTGACCTGTACCTGGGAGGGGGAGAACCTGGTGGTGGATTCGGTCTCCACCATCCCTATGGGTTTCAACTCGCGCACTCTGGTGCGGCGCCAGATCGTGGCGCTGACGAGTACTCCGGAGGGAGAGCGCCTCGTGATCCGCGAATGGCTGCCTGATTCACCCACCGGCGGACCCGCCTCGGCCCATCTGGTTTACCGGCGCAAGTAAGTCGGGCTCTCCCTGTCTGCCGGTGCCAGCGGGCGCGTCCGTCCGCTGCCATAGTGTGAAGTTCACACTATTCGACAGCTCATATGAAACCAACCGCAGGCTGACACGTAGCAGAGGGCGACGGAAGAGGACGGTTTTCCCCCGAACCCGGGACGATGCGTGTCGGTCACACTGTCGGAATTCACTATCACCTACGGCGAGCTGCGGGCCGTGGATGCCGTCTCGGCGACCTTTCCCCCCGGCTCGACCGGCCTGCTGGGACCCAACGGAGCCGGCAAATCCAGTCTCATCAAGGGCCTGCTGGGCCTGGTGCCGGTCGCGGCCGGCTCGGCCACGGTGCTGGGACGCGATATCGCCGTCGAACCGAAGGCCGTTCTGCAGACCATCGGTTACATGCCCGAGGACGACTGCCTGATCCCCGGATTGACCGGGATCGGCATGGTGCAATACGCCGGCGAGCTGTGCGGCATGCATCGCGTCGATGCCATGCAACGGGCCCACGAAGTGCTCTTTCTTGTCGGACTCGAAGAAGCCCGCTATCGCAAGGTCGAGACCTATTCCTCGGGGATGAAGCAGCGCATCAAACTTGCCCAGGCGCTGGTGCACGATCCCCGGCTGCTCTTTCTGGACGAACCCACCAGCGGCATGGATCCGAAGGGCCGGCAGGAGATGCTCGATCTGATTCAGAACATCTCCGGTCGCGGCGAGATGAGCATCGTTCTGGCCACGCATATCCTGGTCGACGTCGAGCGCACCTGCGACCGGGTCGTCATCATGAACCGGGGCAAAGCGCTCAAAGAGGGAACCGTAGCCGAACTGCGCGGCACCTGGTCGGGCGCCTACACGGTCCGGATCGAGGGTGAACAGGAAGCTTTCGAAACCGCCCTGCAAAACCGCGGCTGTACGGTCGAATCCAACGGCAAGCATCTGCTCGATGTCACCCTGCCGGCCGGGCAGGGGACCGAGTTGATCCTGGAGGCAGTCAGGGAATCGGATGTGCAACTCCGGCGTCTGGTGACCAGCGTGCAGACCCTTGAGGATGTCTTCATGAAGCTGATCGGGGAGGACGCCCGTGCCGATCTATGAGGAAATCTACCGCCCCTGGCACGGGCGGCTCGAGGCCCGCCCGCGCACCTGGTGGATCATCTCGCGCACCGGGGCTTCGCTGCTCTGGAAACGGGCCATGATCCTGCTCCTGATCCTGGCCGCGCTCCCCTTTCTGGTACGGTTGGGGCAGATCTACGCCGCTACCCGGCTGGCGGATTTTCCCCAGCTCGCCGACGTGGTTCGGGATCTCGTGATCGACGAACAGTTCTTCTCCGCTTTTCTGCAGGGCCAGACGTTTTTTCTGATCCTCATGATGGTTCTTTCCGGGGCAGGGCTGATTGCCAACGACCGTCGTTTCCGCGCTCTGCAGATCTATTTCTCCAAGCCGGTCGGTTTCGGCGATTACATCCTGGGCAAGTTCCTGACCCTCGGCTGGTACGGCGCTCTCATCACTCTGGCGCCGGGTCTCGTGCTCTTCGTCCTGCAGCTCCTGCTCACGCGCGAGAGCGGATTCGGGGCCGAATTCTGGTGGGTGCCCTTCGCCGTTACAGCCCAGAGCCTGCTCATGGTCGGCACCCTCGGCGGGATCATGCTGGCTCTCTCGGCGGCCCTCAAGGGTCCCCGTCAGGCCGGGATCCTCTTCTTCGCCCTGATCTTCATCACCGACCTCTTCCGCGAGATCCTCAACCGGATACCCGAGGTGGGTCTCATCTCTCCGACGACCCTGCTGCGGCAGTCCAACGCCCTTCTCTTCGGTCTCGAAGCGCCCTTCGCATTCTCCTCCTGGCTCGGACTGGCCGTGATCGGCCTCATCATCGGACTGGCCCTGCTCGTCCTCTGGCTGCGGGTGCGGCCCACCGAGGTGGTGACATGAGCATCCGGGCCGAGCATCTCTCGAAGTGGTACGGACAGGTGATCGGGGTCAACGATCTCACCTTCGAGATCGGCCCCGGCGTGACCGGTTTTCTGGGTCCGAACGGGGCGGGCAAGACCACTCTGCTGCGTCTCATGACCGGCCAGCTCAAAGCCTCGCAGGGGCAGGTGACCCTTTCCGAAGAAAGGGTCTGGAACAATCCCGGTCTGATGCGGGGAGTCGGCTACTGCCCCGAGGCCGATGCCTTCTGGGGCTACCTGACCGGCCGGGAGTTCGTGACCGGTCTGCTCCGGATCCACGGCTTCGATGCCGCCGAAGCAGACGGGCGGGCCGGGGCCGCGCTCGAGGTCATGGACATGGTCGAGGCGGGCGGGAAGAAGATCGCCGGATACTCGAAGGGCATGCGCCAGCGTATCAAGGTGGCCCAGGCGATCGCTCACGATCCTGACGTGCTCTTTCTGGATGAGCCCTTGAACGGCATGGATCCGCTCGGTCGGCGTTCGGCGATCGATCTGGTCAAACGCCTGGGGGAAGAGGGCCGAACGGTCGTGGTCTCGAGCCATATCCTGCACGAAGTCGAAGAGATGACCGACACAATCGTGCTGATCAACCACGGCCGCCTGCTGGCCGAGGGCAATATCTACGAGATCCGCCGCCTGATCGACACCCACCCCCTGCAGGTCACCATCCGCTGCGACAACGTCAACGTCCTGACCGCCCTGCTCATGGAGTACGAGGACGTGCTGAGCGTCAATTTCGACCGGGCCCGGAACCAGCTCACCGCCGAAACCAACCGGCCTGACGAATTCCACGCCCGGCTCCCCGCGCTCCTGCTCGAGAACGGCATCACGATCCGCTCGCTCTTCTCGCCCGACGAGAACCTCGAAGCGGTCTTCGGATACCTGGTGAGGTGAGGCCGTGCGCTACCTGACGACATTCTTCCTGCGGGCCGGCACCCACAGCCGGCGCACCTGGTGGATGGTGGTCCTCGGCCTGTTCCCGGTCGGCTGTGCCGTGCTCCTCTGGCTCTTCAAGCCCCTGCTCGAACCCGAAGGGGTCGGTCTGTGGGAACTCTACCCCCAGCTGGGGCAGCTGCTCTATCTCGACATCCTGCTGCCCCTGGTGGCGGTCTTTGTTGGTGCCGCCGTGATTGCCGACGAGGTCGACGAGCGCACGCTGCCTTACCTGCTCCTGAGACCCGTACCGCGTCCGGCGATCGTCCTGTCCAAAATGCTGGCCGGCGTCATCACCCTCGGCCTCATTCTGACTCTCTCGTTGTTCTGTACCTGGGTGGTGCTGGTGGCCGATCCCGATTCGGGGGGCATGAGCGCCAATATCTCGGTCCTGCTTTCCGGTCAGGCGGTTCTGCTGCTCGGACTGGTGGCCTACCTGCCCTTCTTCACGCTGTTCGGGGGGCTGATGAAGCGTCCCGTCCTGGTCGGATTGCTCTTCATTTTCGGCTGGGAACGGCTCGTCTCGGCTCTGCCCGGCAGCATCCGCTTATTCTCGATCGCCCACTATCTGCACGTCCTTTTCCCGTCCATGCCCCAGGCCGGAGGGCAGGATCTGCGGGCGGCGATTTTCGGGGCCATCATACCGGTCCGTGAAATTTCCGATGCCGCTGCGGTCCTGATTGCTCTGGGTATAGCGGCCGTCTTCACCCTGCTGGCCGCCCTGCTGCCCGGCTGGAAAGAATACCGCCTCGATCAGGGGGAATAGGGCGCCGCTCCCGTCACCCGTTCGCGCTCGCCCTCTCGCTCGGTGTGCTGCGCCTCACCCGCCGGCAATCCGCTCCGGCTCTGGTTACTCCGCCCGCAGGGTCTCGATCGGATCGATCCGGACCGCCCGCCGGGCGGGAACCAGGCAGGCCAGGGCGCCGGCACCGGCCAGAACTAGGCTGACGGCGATAAGGGTGACCGGGTCGGTCGGACTGATCCCGAATATGAGCCGCGTGAAGATGCGGGTGGCGAGCAGCGACAGAACCAGTCCCGCGATCACGCCGATGACGATCAGGCGCATGCCCCGACCGAAGATGTACCCCACGACCTCGCCATTGCGCGCCCCCAGGGCGAGCCGGACACCGATCTCGCGCCGGCGCCGGGTCACGAAGCCGGCGACGATACCGTAGGTGCCGAGCAGGGCCAGCACCAGGGCGATGCCGGCAAAGGCCACGAGCAGGATCATGGTCGCCCGTTCCCTCGGTGTCTGTCGCCGGATCTGATCTTCGAGCGAAATCTCGCCGTGGATGGTGAACCGGGGAGCCCGGTCGAGAACCGCGGCCCGGATCGGCTGCATCTTCCGGTAGGGATCGGAGGTCGTTTTCACCAGCAGGTTCGGATTTTTCACAAAGACCTGGGCGAGCGGGTGGTAGATGAGCGGCACCACCCCCTGGCGCAGGTGAGAATAGTAGTGGTCGGCGACCACCCCGATGACCCGGATACGTTCGTTTTCGACCGGCGGATCCAGGCAGCGGACGGTCTGACCGACCGGATCCTCGTCGGGCCAGTAGCGCCGGGCGAGCGATTCGTTCACGATCGCAACCCGTTGTGTACCGGCGGCATCGGCGTCGGTGAAGTCGCGACCCCGCCTCAGCGGGATGCCCAGCAGGTGGAAGAAACCGGGCTCGACATAGTTCTCCGCAACCCGGACTCCTTCATCCGGTCCCGGTTCGTAGCCTTCGAATTCCACCCGTCCCCCCCAGGTCTGGCCCGAGAGGGGAACAACCGTGGCCAGGCTGACGTCCTCGACACCGGGCATCGACCGGACCCGTTCGGCGATTCCGGCATACAGGGCCGCTCCGGCGGCCGGATCGAGGGGCACCTGTTCGTTGTGCAGCGAAAGGATCAGAACGTTCTCCGAATCGAATCCCGGATCCTGGCGGGAAAGAGCGAGGACCGAACGCAGCAGCAGGCCGGCGCCTGTGAGCAAAACCAGTGAGAGGGTGAGCTGACCGATAACCAGGAAGCTCTGGAGACCGGGTCGACGCGGGCGTACGTCGGTGATGCGGGAGCCGGGTCGCAGCGACAGAGTGATATCGGATCGGCGGGTGCGCAGTGCCGGAATCACCCCCATGACGAGACCGCTGATGATCACCAGGCCCAGCATGAAGGCGATGACCCGCAGGTCGGGATCGATGTCGGCCCGCGTCCCGGGCAGGGAGATGCCCCGGGCCAGCAGGCGCAGCAGTATGTCGTCGAGCCAGACCGAGCAGAGCAGGGCGCCGGCACCGCCGGCCAGGGCCAGCAGACCGCCCTCGAACAGGTGCTGGCGCAGCAGGGCGCCGCTGCCGGCCCCGAGGGCGCGACGGATCGCGATCTCAGCCCGCCGTTCTTCCATCCGTGCCAGATGGAGGTTGGTCACGTTCACACCGACCACGACCAGAACCAGGCCGACCGCCAGCATGAGGGTCGTCAGGTAGGCGACGGTCCGCTCCCTGAGCAGGGGGTGCACGGTGGTGGCCATGATCGGTCGCACCGTGATCGTTCTCTGCTCCATGCTGCCGGGAAGCACACCGGGGGTTCCGGCGATCGTGTCCACCCGTTCCCGGACCTGTTCGAGGCTCACGCCCGGTTTCAACCGGCCGACGATACTGACCCAGTGAAAACTGTCCCCGCGAACAAGTTGCGTTTCGCTCTCCGGAGACTGGAAGGCCCGGGCCATGACGGCCGGTACCCAGACATCGATCGTCGATCGATGGTCGGCGCCGTCGAAGCCCTCCGCGGCCACGCCGATCACCTGGAAGGTGGTACCGCTGATATCGAGATCGGTGCCGATGACATCCGACTCGCCATGGAAGGTCTCGTGCCAGAAAGTGTGGCTCAGGACGGCCACGGCCCGGGGATCCTCGATCCGGTTGTCCTCAGGTCGCAGCAGGCGTCCCCGGGCGGCGGGCACGCCGAGAACGGAGAAGTAGTTGCCGGCCGCCAGACCCACCCGCACCCGTGCGCTCCCGGCTCCCGAGCGCAGGAAGAGCGGATCCGCACCGTCATCGGCGAACCAGGTTTCGTCGCGGGCCGCCAGGTCGACAAAGGACGCGCATTCCCGCCGCAGGGCGCTGTAGGCGGGGTAGGTGAAGCTGCCGAATTCCCCGTTCCAGACACTCACCACCCGGTCGGGGTCTGCGATCGGCAGAGGTTTGTACAGGATACCGTTGGTGATGCTGAAGATGGCTGTCGCCGCTCCCAGGCCGATGGTGAGCGAGAGCAGGACCAGAAGACTGAAGCCCGGCCGGCGACGCAGCATGCGCGCGGCCAGACGCAGATCACGGCCCAGATCGGCCAGCACTTCGCCCAACCGGCCGGCCGAGGCACGCAGCTCTTCCTCCCGGCCCTCGAGCCACCGGTCGGCCTCGACGCCGCGGTGCGATCCCACGCTGCCGACGATATCGGCGGTCAGCTCCTCCCAGTCGTCGACCAGTTCGAGGGCGTCCGCGACGGCCTCGTCCTCGGTCACTCCCCGGGCGCGGGCGTCCCGGTAGCAGTCCTCCATCTGGGCGGCAACCTCGTCGATGACCGAATCGGTGTCGCGCCGGGCCAGGGCGGGCAGGGTGAGCCGGTCGCGGACGAGCCGGTTGAAGTCAGGTTGTGTTTTCCCTGTCATGCGATGTCCTTCTTCCCGCGTATCCATTCCTCTGCGTGTTCGTTCCTTTTACGTCCGTTTCTCTGCGCGTCCGCCTACTCCGCCCGCAGGGTCTCGATCGGATCGATCCGCACCGCCCGTTGAGCCGGGTAGAGGCAGGCCAGGGCGCCGGCGGCGGCCAGTACCAGGCTGACCGCGATCAGGGTCACCGGATCGGTCGTACCGACCCCGAATACCAGGCTTGCGAGAATGCGTGTGGCGAGCAGGGCGAGAGCCAGCCCCGCGATCACGCCGATGGCGACCAGCCGCATACCCCGCCCGACGATGTAACCCATGACCTCGCCATTGCGGGCGCCCAGGGCGATCCGGATGCCGATCTCGCGCCGGCGCCGGGTCACGAAACCGGCGATGACGCCGTAGGTACCGATCAGCGCCAGCAGCAGGGCGATCCCGGCGAAGGCCAGGAGCAGAATGGTCGCCGAACGCTCCTTCATGCCGGTGGCCCGGATCTGGTCCTCGAGGCTGATCTCGTTCCAGAGGTTCAGGCGGGGATCCATGTCGTATACTGCGGCCCGGATCATGGAGATCTTCTCGTATGGATCGGAGGTGGTGCGTACCAGGAGAACGGGATTTTTCAGGAAGTACTGGGTGATCGGGTAGTACGCCACCGGTCGCACGCCCTCTCTGAGATAAGCGTAGAAGTGATCCTCCACCACGCCGATGACACGGAAGACTTCGCCCGCTCCATACGATGACCACCACTCGATCGTCTTGCCGAGCGGATCGGTGTCGGGCCAGTACCTCCTGACCAGGGCTTCGTTGACGATGGCGACCTGTTCCGAACCGATGGCATCATCGCCGGTAAATCCTCTTCCCTGCAGCAGGCGAATCCCCATCATGTCGAAGAAACCGGGATCGACGAAGTTCTCCCTGGCTCCCGTCTGTTCGTTCTCGGCGGCTTCGTACCCCTCGAAGAACAACGTCATGCTCCAGGTGCGGCCGGCCAGCGGGGGGATTTTGGCGATCGTGGCCGCCTCTACCCCGGGTATGCCCCTGATCCGTTCCAGGATACGATCGTAGAGATCGGTCCCGGCCCGATCGTCCAGGGGAACGTGTTCATTGTCGAGGGAGACGATCAGGGTGTTCTGCGTGTCCAATCCCGGATCCTGTGCCCGCAGGCGGATGACCGACTGCAGCAGCAGGCCGGCGCCGGCCAGCAGAACGAGAGAGACGGTAATCTGACCTGCGACCAGCAGGTTCCTGAGGGTGAAGAGCCGGTGGTCGGGGCGCGTCGTTCCGCTGACCGGTCGCAGGGTGCGGGAGATATCGGCCCGCCGGTTGCGCACGGCGGCAACAAACGCCATGGCCAGGGTGCAGGCAAAGACCAGCCCGAGGGTGAAACCGAGCACCCGCAGATCGGGAG
>CAZNUA010000039.1:14845-33256 GCA_964576115.1 uncultured Gemmatimonadota bacterium | reverse complement strand
CAGACATGTCCGGGATCGTCATCCCGTGAGCATTATCGTAGAATCCTCAGCGGCATAGTCTGTTCGGATGTAGCACCTGATATCTGATCTGTCACTCGTATTGTGACGCCATATGACCCGGGTTCCGAGTCTTCAAGGAAGGCAATCCGCAGGAATTGCTGAGTGTTCTCATCGATGCCATCGTAGTGAAATGTCAGCGTGACGGTGCTTTCCTGTGTCTCGCGACCGATGAGACGTCCGATCGCCTGCACGACAGGCTGCAGAAGACCTTGTTGTTCCTCTTCAGCGGTTGTACTCAGCGACAGTTGATACGAGCTGGCACCGAATTCATCCCGGCTCAGCCCGTAGAGTTCCACATAGAGATACACCGGCTCATCCAGAGAGAAGGTCCCGTCGGCGTCGGGGATGATGGCATAGTCGCCCCGTCTCAGGAATGTCCCCGGCGACCAGTCGGCAGCCTCTTCGTACCGGATCACGGAGGACGCGAGAAGAGGAGAAGACAATGACAGGGCGTCGGTTCGGTACTGTCCCAGAGTATCCCGGCCGGTAATCGCCGGCAGGGTTTGATGAGAAGGAAGTATTTCAAGTGCTGCAAACCGGGCCTGGCTCAAAGCCGGGTCTGAAACCCGTACCGCAGGCCCGATCCAGACCTCCCGCAGACGCGCATTCCATATCCAGGAGGGGATGACGATCCGCTCTCTCTCACGGACCTGCCACGAGTCATCCAGCAGTATCAGCGCCGTCTCTTCATTGCCCAGGAGGCCCGGATACTGCATGGATAAGTTCTGCAATTCCGAAAGTCGCAGTACCGGGATGTATTCCGGGCCGCCGTCTTCCAGGTTCCTGAAGGAATACCAGCGGGTCTGAACAGTCTCGACATCCCGAGCCCCGATGACACGGCTGTCATCCGGCTTCCCTTCGGCGTACTCCTCCAGATCCGCCACACTGTTAATCGCATCTATATCAGATATCGACGGCCACAAGGTCAGGTTGCCCGAGGCCAATCCGCCCCCGAACGTAAAGGTCGTTCCGTCACGATACCGCCAGGTCTCACTCGCCTGGTTGATGCTCGTCTGGGCATCCTCGGCTGGTGTCCGCGTATCCTCTCCGCTGATAATCCGCTGCATCCTGCGATGCATGGTCATGGCGGCCGATTGCACCCGCTCGGGTTCGCCGTAGCGCAGATAGATCCGCCCCCGCACGGTATCCCACCCCATCATGCCGAGGTCGGTTCGGGCGTAATGCCAGGTCACGTGCGCGAAGCGTCGGTACTGTTCCAGGAGCCGTTCATTCACGTCGGTCGAGAACAGCTGGTCCTTGGCCCGCCAGTACCTGTCCGTCTCAAGGGAATCACCGGCTGTCTGCGCTGCGGGGTGGATCTCGCCTTCCACCAGAACACCACCGGCAGAGGGTTGAAGTGTCCAGCGTGGATCTGTGATCAGGGCCCGGGCGTCAGCCGACAGAAGGGGTATGGCAGCGGCATAATCGACCATGGCCTCTTCCAGATACCCGAGGTGCTGGTAGGCCAGCCCGCGACCTAGCAATGCTTCCGGGACATGCACGTCGTGAGCGATCAGATAGTTCGTGACGGGGATCAGCTCGATCCAGTTCTCGTTCAGAAGATGGTCAACGCCCAGATACCAGGTCGCGATCTCATTCCGAGGATCGCAGGTCAACGCCCGACTGAGACAGGTCAGTGCTTCTGTCCGGAATTCCTGCGGGGTTTGAGCCTGATCGTGAAAGGCCCGCACCCACCAGCCGGACGCATGCCAGCCCAGGCCCCAGTAGGTTTCAAGACGTAACTGCCCCTTCAGGGCATAGATATCGGCCAGCCCCGGGGCTTCGCGGAGCGCCCGATCGAGCGTGTCTTCGGTGTAGTACTTCATCGTGCGGGCGAACTGGATTTTCGCCAGGGTCAGCCAGTAGCGCACATTCCCCTGATCCAGACGCATCGCCTGACGCACGGACTCCTCGGCCCACTGACGGGCGGCCGGCGTATTGACGGTCATCAGGGCGATCGCATCCAGGTGCCAGGCTTCGGCGTTTCTGCTTTCTTCGTCCCTGAGCAGAGGGGTCAGAAGAGCGTGGGCCTCTTCCCCCCTGCCCTGATCGATCAGTTCGCGTGCGGCATGTAAGGGACCGATGAAAAGAGCGTCGGCTTCGTGGTGCGATAACCACCCATGCAGGGAAGGCATGCTCGTGAGCTCCGAACGCGCGTTCCGCAGATAGGTGATCTCGTCCGAGGTCAGCAGAGGGAGGGGATCATAGGTACTGTCGCGAACCGCCAGTACTGTTTCATGGACGAGTTCTCCGGCCGGTTCCGGCTCGCCGGCGGGCAGAGGTTCGCTGATGGCCGGACGATAGAGAATCTCTGACGTAAGAGAATCTGGAACTTCAGCGGCCGAACGGTATATCTCGAGCGGAAAGAATGAATCAGAAATCACTTCCGCAAGGAGCGGTGCCTCCAGAAAGGCATGCTGCAGCAGTATGGCCATGGCCTCAGGGCCCGGATCCATCCGCAACCGCCAGGCCGCCCAGGCACGCTGCTGCGGATCGAGCGAGCTATCCTCCAGTCTCTGCCGGAGACGCTCGCCCTTCTTTTCATTCAGAGGTCTGGGGAGTGACCTGCGGTGACTGCGTGGCGGGTAGCCAAGATTCTCGACATAGGGAAATGACAGACTGTAATGGAGGGCCGGAATATCGCGCGATCCGGAGAGCGTCATGGCCGCTTCTTGAAAGGACGCTATCGTTGGTGCGAAGTAATCCCAAGACTGGAACGTACTGGCCCCAATCAGTCTGTTTCTCATTCTGGATGGCGTACCATACAGCAGGTAGATCTGCCGGCGTGAATCAACGAGTTCGCTTTCAGGTGGAATAAGCTGATTGTCAGCGACTTCACAACGCGCTTCAAACCGCGCTCTGAACTCATTCTGACGCGTGCCGGGAGTCGGATCCCGTCGAGCCCAGAATTCTTCCAGGAATACGTCCAGTGCTTGGGGCCCAGCTTCAACTGCCTTTTGCAATTCCCGAAATTCAGCTCGTGTTGTCAGAACCTCCAGGTCCTGGAGCAGCGGATCATCAAGATTTCGGGGCAACTGCAGCGGGTATGGAGCTGTGCCGGCGAGAAGAAAAATGGCGAAGGTACATACCAGAGATCGGCTTCTCACAGGAGATATCACCCTGTTCGCATGTCCTGCTCACTTGAGATGATGACGATTGAGCCAGGCAGTGTGTTGAGAGGATATTCCACGCTCATCATCTGCCCTGGGATGAACGAATTCCACCCGCAGCTTCAGGCACCAGAGGTGTCAGCGTGTAGCGTCTGAGTCTCGGACCTTCTCCTTCCAGGCCCAATCTGCGGTATACGAAATCACCACTGATGAGCCAGGGATAGAAATCGAACTCCTGAACGCCCAACCATACTCCATCCGGGCTAAATACGTCGCACCTGTAGTGGTCAGTTCGTATTGATACCCGCGAGGGGCCCTCCACATACTCGACCCAAATGCGCCCACGATCATCTGTGCATGCCTTCGAGAAAGCCGCGTACCGCCTCGGGAAAGGGATTTTATCAGCGACCCGCCTCATGTATGCCTGGTCGCTTTCGAGAAAGCGTCGTCTACCTTCCCTCTTATCTTCTGCGGATAATCTGGGTCTGTCCCATTCGCGTTCGATATGCAGTAGCGGATCTCCATGTGTTGACAGGATTGTCAATCGTCCCCGATCGGGATCGGAAAGCAGGATCCTGCCGTCAGGGAAAGGAATGAGCTCCGTGGCCCGCATAAAGGGGATGCCACTCCCTGATCTCGGAGTCGTCGCAAAACCACTCCTTGATTTCAGTACAATCGGATCACCGACAGGTTCAAATCGTGAATTCAGAAACCAGTATTCGGTTACACTCTCGTGAGGTTGCCCGGTAACATACGTCCCTAAGCCTAACCCGCGTTTTGCCAGAAACCGATTGTTCCCGAGGGACTCGAACCTCATAACTCTGCCCCCCATGGCCTGGCTGTAATTGTCAATGCTGAGTATCTCTCCCGACATGGAGAATGTCGTAGCGCGATTCAACGCATAATCGTTGATGAGGAACGACTCACCAGGAACGACCCACATCTCCATATAGGGATGGCGAAACTCACCCGGCCCGGAACCGGATCCGCCAAGACTCCTGATCAGTCGGCCATCTCGAGTAACGATATGGACCGTACATTTGGGAATATCGACCAGCACCATCTTTCCATCCGGAGCAACGAGAAGGGATGGACTCCCATAGAACAACTGCCACTCCGGTTCTCCGGAATCAATGCCAAGCACCAAATCTTCCCGGATCTCGAACAAGGGCACCTCGTACTTCGGTCCACCCTCCGTTCTGACAAGAGGTACGCCATCAACTTCTGACTGGATGACTCGATGTTGACCGGCCGAGCTCCGGGGAATGACAAGAATCAATACCGCCAGCAGGACCACATTGGAGAACTTCATAGGAAACCTCGGATAAGGTGAAAATCATCACCCTCTCCTGTTGGACGTATCAGCAGAGCCATAGCTTTATCTGAATCGGATGACGTATCTGTATCAAGACAGCCAACAGGAAGGCCCCCAACGAACGCTGTAATTCATTGAGGGCCTTGCGGTTAAAACTGGTCGGGGCGACTGGATTTGAACCAGCGACCCCCTGAACCCCATTCAGGTGCGCTACCGGACTGCGCCACGCCCCGACAGAAACCTTAATATAGACTGCAGCACGCTCCCCTCAAGCTGGATTCTCGATCTCGGTCACAGCCTGCCTCACGACCTCGATACACTCCGGTGTCATATCCCGCGACAGGGTACTACGACTTCTTCCCGCCGCCGGATGTACCGCCGGTCTTGCCGCCGGCCCGGGCCGGCCTCGAAGAGGGACGCCGTACCTCTCCGGGCAGTTCGTCGAGCAGGCCCGAGATCTCGCGCAGTTCCTCGCGGATCGATCGGAGCAGATCGAGGGCCTGGATTTCTTCGAAGCTGAGTTCGAGCTGTTCGAGAAAGGCGTCGGAGGCATTCCTGATCTGCCGGCGGGCGCCCTCGATGGTGTAGCGGTCGTGATAGAGAAGCTTCTTGATCAGAAAAACCAGCTTGATGTCCTTCTCCCGGTAGGCCCGGTTGCCGCCCCGGTTTTTGAGCGGCTTGAGCATGCCGAACTCCGTTTCCCAGTAGCGCAGGACGTGCGGCTCGAGGCCGGTGAGTTCGGCGACTTCCGAGATACTGTAATAGACCTTGCTCAGCTTGGTCATGATTCGTTCCGATGGTGTTCGAGTTCCGGTTTGAGCTCGCGCGTCATCAGCTCGAGCACGGCCGCGCTGGGATCCTTGTTTTCGAAAAGAACGGCGTGCATGGCTTCGGTGATGGGCATCTCCACGTCCATCTTCCGGGCCAGTTCGCTGGCGCTGACGACGGTGTTGACCCCCTCGGCGACCATCGCCATGCCGTCGAGGACTTCATTCAGGGTGCGGCCGCGTCCGATCTCCTCGCCCACGTAGCGGTTGCGGGAATGGCGGCTGATGCAGGTCGTGATCAGATCGCCCATACCCGAAAGCCCGGAAAAGGTCAGTGGATCGGCGCCCATCGCGACTCCCAGCCGGCTGATCTCGGCCAGCCCCCGGGTCATCAGGGCGCCCTTGGTGTTGTCTCCGTAGCCCAGGCCGTCGAGAACCCCGGCCGCGACGGCGATGATGTTCTTGAGCGAACCCGCCAGTTCCACCCCGGTCTGGTCGGTATTGGTGTAGACGCGCAGGTAATCGGTCGAAAAGGCCTGTTGGGTCAGGCGGGCCGCTTCGGTGTCGGGACTGGCCGCCACGATGGTGGTGGGCAGCCGCCGACTCACCTCTTCGGCATGGCTGGGGCCCGAGAAGGTCACCGTGCGGCCGGCGAAGCGTTCCGGCAGTTCGGCATCAAGAATCTGGCTGATGCGCGCCCCGCTGCCCTGTTCGATTCCCTTGGCGGCGTTGACAACAACCGGATCGTCCTCGATCAAGCCGGCGACCGTACGGGCGGTCGCCCGGACCGCCACGGTGGGAACGACGAAGAGGACGATCCCGGCCCCGGCCAGAGCCTCGGCCGGGTCGGTGGTGATGGCGATCTCCTCGGGAATGGCGATCCCGGGCAGCATCGGCCGGTTCTCGCGATGAGCCAGCAGCCCCTCGGCCAGCTCGGGATCGTACTCCCACATCGTCACCTGGTTGCCCTTGCCGTGCAGCAGGACCGCCAGGGCGGTACCCCACGAACCGGCGCCCAGGACGGTGACGATCATGCCGGGTCCCCCTCCGCCCCCGATTCCGGGGTTTCGCGTGTCTCGACCTTGCCGGCCTGACGCCGTCCCAGAACGCTCTCTTCACCCTTGAGCAGGCGCCGGACATTGCCTCGATGGGTGAACCAGATCAGCAGGGCGAGACCGATCGTGAACCAGAACAGTTCTGTATTCAGGCTGCCGTCGGGTCGCCCTTCCCAGATCCAGACCGCGATGGGCAGCACCGTCGCGGCTCCCAGGCTGGCCACGCTCATGATCCGCACCCCGGCGAGCAGGACGATCCAGACCACCAGACCGGTAACGAGCGCCGCTGGTGCGATTCCCGCCAGAGCGCCGATCGCCGTGGCCATGCCCTTGCCGCCACGGAACTGCGCGAAGACGGTCCAGACGTGACCGATGACCGCCGCTCCTCCGGCGATGATCTGCATCAGGGTGTCGGAGACCAGTACCCCGCCGTTGATCTGGATCCGGCTCACGAGCAGTACCGCCGCGGCCCCCTTGGCGACGTCGATCAGGCCAACCACGATGGCCGGTCCGGCACCGAGAATCCGGTAGACGTTGGTGGCCCCTGCGTTTCCCGAACCGTGCTCGCGGATATCGATTCCGGCGACCAGCCGGCCGGCGATGATCGAGGTCGGGATCGAACCGAGCAGGTAGGAAAGGACCGGAACCACCAGAATCGTCTGCACCGAAAGGCCATCCCCGGACAGGAGGTGAGCGGGTCATCGCGGATCGGGTGCGGCCATGGTAGGCCCCGGCTTCCGGGGGTGTCAAGCCTTCGACCGGAAGACCAGCCTGAGAGGAGTACCTGTAAGGATAAACTCTTCCCTGATACAGCGTTCCAGATAGCGTTTGAAGTTCGGCTTTACCCTTTTCGGATCGTTGACGAAGAAGACGAACAGGGGTGGCTCGATACCCGCCTGGGTGGCATAGGAAACCCGCAGATCGCCCATCGCCGGCGTGATCGCCTCGTTGCCGCGGAAGGTGCGCTCGACGAAACGATTGAAGACCGCAGTAGCGATCCTGGACCGCCGCGATTCTCCGGCCTGCACGGCCAGTTCGAGCGCCCGCTCGACCCGCTGTCCGGTCAGAGCGCTGGTGAAGACGAGTTCGAGAAAGGAGGCGAACGGCAGGGCCTTGCGTACCTCACGCTCGTAAGCTTCGGCCGTCCCGGTCTCCTTCTCGATCAGGTCCCATTTGTTCACCACCAGCACGGCCCCCTTGCCCCGATCGAGAACACGCTCGAGAATGCGGGCGTCCTGGGCCGCGAAGCCCTCGACGGCATCGACCAGGACCAGGGCCACGTCGCAGCGATCCAGACTCTGCAAAGCCCGCAGGGCGCTGTAGTATTCGACGCTCTCCTTCACCCGGGTGCGACGCCGCAGACCGGCGGTATCGATCAGCACGAGTCGTTCCTCACCGAGGCTTACGTTGATATCGGAGGGATCCCGGGTCGTCCCCGGTTCGGGAGTCACGATCACCCGCTCGGCGCCGCAAACCCGGTTCACGAAACTGCTCTTGCCCACGTTGGGTCGGCCGAGCACGGCAACCTTCAGGGGTGCGGCCGGTTCCTGCTCGTCTTCCCCCCGGTCCTCCCCGCTGCCGGTTTCTCCTATCGCCTCCCGGGAGCCCGCTTCAGAGTCGCCGATCAGCGTCACCAGGGCTTCGAGCAGATCGCCGCTACCCCGGCCCGAGATGGCCGACACCGGGTAGGGTTCGCCCAGACCTAGGGCGTTGAAGACGTGGGTCTCGAGTTCGCGGGTTGCGTTGTCGACCTTGTTCACGGCCAGCAGGACGGGCCGATCGGAGCGGCGCAGCCGGGTCGCCACGGCCGAATCCAGGTCGGTGACGCCGGTTTCGACATCCGCCACGAAGAGAATGACCGCAGCTTCGTCGATGGCCACAGCCGCCTGAGCCCTGATGGCCGTCTCCATGGGATCCTTCGAACCCGGGACGAGACCCCCCGTATCCACCAGCCGGAATCCGGTCCCCGCCCATTCTGTACGGGCGTAGACCCGGTCGCGGGTTACCCCGGGCAGCTCATCCACCACCGCCTGGCGACGCTGGATGATCCGGTTGAAGAGCGTGGATTTGCCCACGTTCGGGCGTCCCACGATGGCCACCAGCGGTTCCTCAGGCATGCCAGCTCTCCAGTGCAGTTCCCGCGGCCGGCGATGACGGGGGAGCTTCCCCGAGCAGAGCGATCAGATCGCCGGCAAGATCGTAGCTCCCGACCGCAACCGGAGCCCGAACAACGTTACGCAATGTCTCCAGGGAAACATCGTCAAGAAAGAGTGCCTCGTCGTTCAGGCAGTTGGGAGGCAGGAGGATGGTGTCGAAAGCGTCTGTCTCGATCCGGTCCAGAGCCGCCTGCACACAGCGCGATGTCAGCAGGCCGGTGACGGTCACATTGGCTCCGAAGAAGGTGTTGCGAACGGTCAGAACGTCGAGGTCCAGACCGGGCACACCGGCAAGATCCGCGCCGATTTCCTCTTCCCAGAGCCGGGCGGCCAGGGGAGCGGTCAGGGTCAGCACCCGCCGGGTGCGCCAGTGCCGGGCCAGGGCGGTCCGGCCGGCCGCCTGCAGTTCGGGCAGGCGATCGCGCACGCAGCGGGTGAATGCCGACGCCAGCCCCACCCCGTTTCCCTGCTGCGGGAAGTCATCGTAATACTCGACCGGGGGCAGCGGCAGATCGGTCGCCAGGAAGAACTCGTCGGCGGGATAGACGAAACTGCTCCCCCGCCCGGCCCGGAACTCCCGTCGCCACTCTTCGCAGCGACGCACGGTCTCCACCATTTCAGCGGTGTCGGGCCGGCGCAGCCGTTCCAGCCCCTCGCGGTAATCGGTCAGCCCGACCGGAACCACCGCGACCGAGAGCACGCCCGGGCCCAGGCCGGCCAGCCCCCTGACGGTGCGTTCGAGCTCGGGGCCGTCGTTGAAATCGGGCACGAGCACGATCTGGGCATGGATGGCGATGCCGCTCCCAAGCAGTCGTTCGAGCCGTTCGGCGATCTCGCCCGATCGCCGGCCGCGCAGCATGCGCCGGCGCAGATCGGGATCGAGAGTGTGCACCGAGACATACAGGGGGCTCAGGCGCAGGCGCTCAATGCGCTCGAAATCGGCCCGGCTCAGGTTATCGAGGGTGATGTAGGAACCGTGCAGAAGGCTGTGGCGGTAGTCCTCGTCCCTGACGAGCAGCGAGGGCCGCACTCCGGGTGGATTCTGAGCCACGAAGCAGAAGACACAGTCGTCACCGCACAACCGGGGTTCCATCGCCTCGAGGGTGATCCCGAGGTCTTCGCCCTCGGGTCGCCTGAGACGCAGTTCCACGACGTCATCCTCGCGACCGATCCGCATCTGCAGAGCCTCATCGGCGGCGTGATAGTAATAATCAACGGTGTCTTCGATCGGGTGATCGTTGATGGTCAGGATACGGTCGCCCGGTCGGATGCCTTGCAGAGCCGCCGGACTTCCCGGCCGGACTGCCGCTACTTTCACGGTTCGGGGGGCGGTGTGGCTGGTGTTTCGAAGAAACGGCTGCGGTAGTACCGCTCGAGCAGGTAGTCGGCCACGACCTTGAGCACCGCCGTGAGCGGCACCGCGATGAGCAGTCCCACGAATCCCCAGAGGGCGGCAGAGAGAAGCACCGCGAAGAGCACCAGCACAGGGTGCATGCCGAAGCGGTCACCCATGATTTTGGGCGTGATGTAGTTGCCGTCGAGGAACTGGACGACCAGGAAGATGATCACGACCCGCAGCAGATGGCCCCCGGGCTGCGGTCCGAGCAGGGCGATGAGGGCTGCGATCAGGATGGTCAGGAAACTGCCGATATAGGGGATGATGCAGAGGATCCCCGCCGCCAGACCGAGCAGCAAAGCGTACTGGATACCGGCGATCCCGAAGGCGGTGCCGTAGAGCACCGCGATGGTCAGACTCACCGCCAGCTGGCCCCGCAGGTAGTTGCCGAGGGCCGATCCGAGCTGACTCCCGATCCCGCTGAACCGCTCCCGCTGCTTCTCGGGTACGAAGTTCATGACCCATTCCGAGATCGGGTGGTAATCCTTCAGGACGTAGAAGGTGATGATCGGAATCAGCAGGATATTGGCGAGCTGGGTCAGGAAGACCGAGATGCCGCGGGTCAGGTCGAGAGCGCCGCTGAGCAGTCTCTGCACCACCTGGCTGGCGCCTCCCCCCTCCCCCAGCAGAGCGTCGGGCAGGGTCTCGGTACTGGCGTGCAGGCCGAACCTCTCGAGCCAGGGGAAGAGAGTGTTCTCGATCCAGGACCGCACCTGCTGGGTGATATCGGGCACGTCCTGAATGAAGGTGCCGATCTGGTCCACCAGCAGGGGAACGATGGTGAGGATCACCAGACCGGTGATGATCAGGACCAGCAGAACCAGCAGGCCGATAGCGGCACTGCGTGGAACGCGCCTCGATTCGAGCCGATCGATGAAGGGGTACAGCAGATAGGCCAGCAGCAGGGCGATTCCGAAGGGAAGCAGAACCGCCGCCGTCATCTGGACGAACCAGATCAGGAAGAACAGGGTTCCCACCCCGATGAAGCCGTGGGTCCACTTCTCGCGCCACCACGGGTAGAGGATCAGGAGCAGGGCGATATAGAGGATGAACGGGCCGACCGCGTCCTGGGTGGCCAGGTAGAGCCCGACCAGAATCATGATGGCGGCCAGCATGGGAGCCGGAGCCAGACGCGTCATCATATTCTGATCGTCAGTCGCCACCGCCGCACTCCGGATCGGGAGGGCTTGACAGTAACTGGAGCGGGCGACGGGGCTCGAACCCGCGACTTGCAGCTTGGGAAGCTGCCACTCTACCGGCTGAGTTACGCCCGCTTCTCAGACCAAGAAAGATGCCGTAGCGCACGACGGGTGTCAACCCCGGCACCGGGGAGCTGCGTCCTACCTGTGTGCACGCGCCAAGCTGCTCCCGGATCGGGAGGTTGCCCCTGCCTTGACAGCTCCGCGGGGGAATCGGATACTGAACGGGAGAGGCGGATTCTCCGACCTGCGAGGTCTGGTATGAAAACACGACTGCTGGCTCTATCGCTCCTGCTCCTGCCGGGGTTGATCGGGCTGGCACCCGATGCCGCGGCTCAGCGCAACGCCCGCGAAATTCTGTCCGATCATTCTTCGGTTCTCTCAGCCGGTGATCTCTCCCTGCGCTTCATCTACCTGCATCCCGATTCGGCCGGCACCGAAGTGGCCAAAACCGTTCTGACCTCCGAGGAGTTCGCCGCTTACGAACGCGAGAAGGAGCGCCTGCAGAAGAACTGGTCCCTGCTGGCCGTGCGGCTGGTACCCTATCGGGACGCCCGCTTCGATCCCACCCGGCTCCGGCTCACCGCCCGGGAGCGAACCCACCAGGTCGGCTTCATGGACGTGGTCGACGTCCAGGGCATGTTCATGGGCACCGTTCGCCGCGGCGATTATATCTTCGGTTTCATCAAGGTTCCCGACTACATCGATTTCCGCCGCACCATCACCTACACCTACGAGACCTGGCAGACCCAGTTCCTCCTGCCGCTCAGATGGAGACAGAAGTACTTCAACTTCCTGGATTCACCCGGCCGGTGAGCCCCTGAGGTGCCACCGGGCCCCGATCGGAATACAAGCCTGAACTGAAGGGAATACCTGCGATGCGTCTACGTGTATGCTCCCTCTGCATTCTGCTCCTGTCCCTGTCGGGTTGCGCCGCCCTGGCTTCGGCCCGGGGATCCGGAGATCAGGAACCGGCCTCGGCCGATCGTCCCGGCCGGCAGGCGCCGACCGAACAGATCAAGCCCTACAGCGAGGTGATCACCGCCGAAGCCGAGAGCGATGACGGCGTTTTCGTCGTGCACCGCCTCGACGATAAGGTCTACTACGAGATCCCGACCCGCCAGCTGGGCAAGGACTTCCTCTGGGTGAGCCGGATCGGCGCCGCACCGACGGGTTCGGGCTACGGCGGCCAGAAGGTGGCCACCCACGTCGTGCGCTGGGAGCGGCGTGAGGATCGCATCCTGATGCGCGACATCCTGTACGAGGTCGTTGCCGACTCCACCCGGCCGATCTTCGAGGCGGTGCGCAACGCCACCCTGCCGGCGGTGATCATGGCCTTCGACATCGAGGCCGTGCATCACGACACCACCGCAGAGGGCGTGAGCGAAGCCGTCGTCATCGAAACCACCGACCTGGTATCGGGCGAGGTGCCCGAGTTCAGTCCCCGCCGCCGCCTGGGTGCCCGCGCGCTCGACCGCGACCGCTCCTTTGTCGAGTACATCAAGAGCTTCCCCGAGAACATCGAGTACGAGCAGCTCATGACCTTCACCACCACCGAGGGGGATCCCTCGGTCTCGGTCGTCATGCACCACAGCATGGTCCTGCTGCCCGCCGAGCCGATGATGCCCCGCCTGCACGACGACCGGCTCGGGTTCTTCAGCGTCACCCAGACCGACTTCGGCACCGAGGAACAGCGGGCCTCGACCCGGCGCTATATCACCCGCTGGCGGCTCGAGAAGCAGGATTCCGACGCGACCGTCTCCGATCCGGTCCAGCCGATCGTGTGGTACATCGACCCGGCCACGCCCGAAAAGTGGCGGCCCTATATCAAGGCCGGCATCGAGGACTGGCAGGAGGCTTTCCTGCAGGCGGGGTTCAGTAACGCCATTTTCTGTCTCGATCCCCCCGACGATCCCGATTTCGATCCCGAGGACGCCCGCTACTCGGTGGTCCGCTATCTGCCCTCGACCACCGAGAACGCCTCGGGACCGCACGTGCACGACCCCCGCACCGGCGAGGTTCTCGAGGCCGACGTGCAGTGGTATCACAATGTCATGAACCTGCTGCGCGACTGGTATTTCGTGCAGGTCGGCAACCTCGATCCCCGGGCCGCCACACTGCCGTTGCCCGACGAACTGATGGGGGAACTGATCCGGTTCGTGGCCTGCCACGAGGTCGGTCACTGCCTGGGGCTGCAGCACAACATGCGAGCGTCGGGTTCCTACACCGTGGAGCAGATCCGGGATCCTGAGTTCGTGGCCCGCTACGGCCACTCTCCCTCGATCATGGACTACGCCCGTTTCAACTATGTCGCCCAGCCGGGCGACGACGTGGGCCTGATACCCGTGATCGGTCCCTACGACCGCTTCGTCATCGAATGGGGGTACACCCCCGTGCCGGGTGCCCGCACCCCCGACGAGGAATCCGAAGCGCTGAACCGGATCGCGGTCCGGCAGGAGGAGGATGAGTTCCTGCGCTTCGGTCACGCCGACGGGGTCGACCCCAATGCCCAGACCGAGGACCTCGCCTCAGACCCGATCGCAGCCACCGAGCTGGGGCTGCGCAATATCGAAGCCATCGCTCACATGCTCATGGATGCCACGACCCGAGCCGGTGAGGACTACGCCGATCTCGAAGAGATGTACGGCCGCCTCGAGGGCCAGCGGGTTCAGGAACTCAATCACGTCGTCGCCCTGGTGGGCGGGGTGCACCACTTCTCCCGCCACGCCGGTACCGAGGGGGCGGTCTTCGTCCCGGTCGAGAAAGCCCGGCAGAAGGCGGCCGTGGACTTCCTGAACGACAACGCCTTCCACGTTCCCGACTTCATGCTCGATACCGAGGTGCTCAGGCGCTTCGAGTCCTCGGGCACCATGACCCGCATGTCCGCCGGCCAGAACCGGGTTCTGGCCAACCTCTTCCGGGCCGACCGGATCGAACGGCTGATCGAGCAGGAGGCCCTGCTCGGTGCCGAGGCCTACTCGCTCGAGGAGCTGATGGCCGACGTGCGGGCGGGAATCTGGAGTGAACTCACGGCCCGTTCGGTCCGCATCGACCCCTTCCGGCGCAACCTGCAGCGGGGCTGGCTGACCCTGATGGACACCCGCCTCAACGGCGAGAACGCTCCCGACAACGATTTGAAACCGCTGATACGTGGCGAACTGGCCGAACTCGACACCCTGCTCGAGCGGGCCCGGACCCGCGCCGGCGACCGGATCACCCGCCTGCACATCGATGAGGCCCGGGCCCGGATCGCCGACATCCTGACCCCCGAATGAGAAGCGAGGAGAACCGCTGATGACCCAGGAAATCAAAATCGAAGACCTCGACCCGGAGGCCTTCATCGCCGACCAGACGGCCGCCATCTCCGAGGCGGTCGGTGACGGCATCGCCATCAACGCCCTGTCCGGCGGCGTCGACTCTTCGGTCGTCACCCTGCTGGGGCACCGCGCCCTGGGAGACCGCCTGAAGACCTACTTCGTCGAGAACGGTCTGATGCGCAAGGGCGAGCCGGAAGAGGTGGTCGGTCTCTTCGCCGATCTGGGGGTTGGAGTCGAACTCGTGGATGCCCGCGCCGAGTTCTTTGCCGCTCTCGAGGGCCTCACCGATCCCGAGGAAAAGCGGGAAGCGGTCACCCAGACTTTTTACAAGGACGTTTTCGGCCGGCTGGTGCGCGAGAGCGGCGCCCGCTTCCTGCTGCAGGGCACGATCCTGACCGACATCGACGAAACGGTGGCCGGGATCAAGCGCCAGCACAACGTCTTCGCCCAGCTCGGAATCGATCCCGAGGAAGCTTTCGGGTACGCCATCCTCGAACCGCTGGTGCAGATCCGCAAAGACGGCGTGCGCCGGGTGGGCGAAGCGCTCGGTTTCCCCGCCTCGGTTTATGACCGCATGCCCTTTCCCGGCCCCGCCCTGGCGGCCCGGGTGATCGGCAAGGTAACCCCCGAGCGGGTCGAACTGGTGCGGGGCGCCACCGCGATCGTCGAAGAGGAACTGGCCGGAGTCGACGCCTTTCTCAAGCTCGCCATACTGCATGAAGACCGGGTGACCGGCATGCGGGAGGGCGCCCGCGACTTCGGCCTGCAGATCGAAGTGCGCTGCTGGGACTCGGTCGACGCCCGCATCGGCACCCCCACCGAGATCCCCTGGCCGACCCTGCGCCGGCTCTCGGACCGGATCCTCGAGCAGGTACCGGGCGTGGTCAGTGTGACCTACAACCTGGCCACCAAACCCCCCTCGACGATGGAGGCAATCTGAGAGGGTTCAAAATCCCGCGCGGGGACCGTTCTGTCCCTCAGTCCGAAGAGTCGCTCCGCCAGGCGGCCAGGATCCTGGCCGCGGTCGCTTCGGCTCCGTCTTCGGGCACAAGCGCAATCCTCTCGGCGGTAAAGCGGCGGAACCAGGTGAGCTGCCGCTTGGCGTACCGGCGGTGTTCGCGACGGATCATCTCCACCGCCTCGGCCTGCGAAACCTCCCCCGCCAGGTGGGCAAAGAGGGCCTCATAGCCCAGCCCGCTCAGGCCGGGTGCATCGGGGGGCACCCCGGCCTGCTGCAGAGCCCGCGCTTCTTCGAGCCAGCCGCGCTCGAACTGCTTCGTGACCCGCCGGTCGATCCGGGCATAGAGATCGGCCCGGTCCCGCTCGAGCAGGAGAGTACAGAAATCGGCTGCGATCGGGGGGTCGGCCGCTTCGGCGGCCTGCAGTTCGGAGAGCGGCGTCCCGTAAAGTTGCCACGCTTCGAGACCGCGCACGATCCGCTGGCTGTCGGTCGGTTCGATCGCGGCCGCCCAGGCGGGATCGGCCGCCATCAGCTCGGCGTGCAGGCGTTCGGGTCCCTCGGTCGAACAGCGCCGGCGCAGCTCGCGGCGCAGGGCGGCCCGCCGGGCGGGATCGGCCGGCGGTTCGGCGAAGATCCCCTCCTGCAGGGCCTGCAGATAGAAACCACTCCCGCCGACCACCATCGGCAGGTGGCCGCGGGCGAGGATATCGCGTGCAGCCGCGGCAGCCTGGCGGGCAAACTCCCCTGCCGACCAGGCCCGGCGCGGATCGCGCTCGCTGACCAGATGGTGGGGCACGCGGGCCAGTTCCGCGGTCCCGGGGGCGGCGGTACCGATCTCGAGCCCCTGGTACACCTGGCGCGAATCGGCCGAGATGATCTCCGCCGCCAGTTCTTCGGCCACGAGCAGGGCGGCCTCGGTCTTGCCCACCCCGGTGGGCCCGGCGACGATGAGTATTCGGGGTACGGACGAATGCGGTGTGTCGGTCCTGTGCGAGGCCGCAGCCATGATCCGCTCAGCCGCGCTCGAAGCGTCGGTCGAGCTCGTCGATAGTCAGCACCAGGTGGGTTGGTCGGCCGTGCGGACAGACCTGGGGCCGCTCGCAGGCGAAAAGCCGGTCCACCAGGGCCCGACGCTCTTCGGGATCGAGCCGGAATCCGAATTTGACCGCCGCCCGGCAGGCAAGTGAAGCCGCGAGCCGCTCTCCGACCGTCCCTCCACCACCGGCAGCCAGATCATCGAGCAGGCCGATCAGAAACTCTTCTTCGCGGCCCGACCCCTCGACGGAGGGCGGCACGGCTTCGATCGTGACGGTATTGCCGCCGAAGGGCCGCACGGTGAATCCGACCCGATCCAGCATCGGACCGTATTCCTGGACCAGGGCGAACTGCTCGGCATTCAGGTCGAGCACGTGCGGGAAGAGAAGCTGCTGGCTGACGGCCGGCTCGCTGGTCAGGTGACCGAGAACCTCTTCATAGAGGATACGCTCGTGGGCCGCATGCTGATCGACGACCAGCAGCCCTCCCTTGATCGGCGCCAGGATATAGCGCTCGTGAAGCTGCCATATCATGGGATCGACGGCCGTCACCTCCCCGGCCGCCGGCTCCTGCTCGCTCTCCTCGGCCCCCTCCGCAGAGGCCTCCGGAGCCGGCTCGGAATCGGTCTGGAACAGGGTGGCAGCGGCATCGGCCGCCTCGCGTACCAGCCCGGTGAAC
Source organism: uncultured Gemmatimonadota bacterium (assembly GCA_964576115.1). Taxonomy (GTDB): domain Bacteria; phylum Blakebacterota; class Blakebacteria; order Blakebacterales; family Blakebacteraceae; genus CAYSYY01. The sequence continues at coordinate 16,207 of CAZNUA010000039.1, read as the reverse complement.
AGACCGGTCGCATGCCAGGGCAGATCGGCCGCTTCGATACGCCGGCCGACCCCGGCCACGCCGTTCCCCCGGCTCCCTTCGCCCCTTCTCGGACCGAACGTGCCGGTACCGATTTCTCGTCCCAGCGCCTCGCTGACCCCGACCCGCACGAAATCCTTGACCCGGGACTCGTCGGCGAATCTGACCTCGCGTTTGGCCGGATGAACGTTGACATCGAGCGCCTCGGGAGGCACCGAGACAAAGAGACAGGCGAAAGGATGCCGCCCCTGTCCGAGCAACTCGCCGTAGCCCGAGGTGAGCGCCCAGGCCAGGCCCCGATGCGAGACCGGCCGGCCGTTGACGAAGATGTGCAGCGCACTCGCGGTGCGCCGGGCGGCCTGCGGGCTTCCCACGATCCCCGACAGACGCATATCGCCGAGTTCGGCGGCGAGCAACACCGCTCCCGACACGCTCTGCCGGCCGAAGAGAGCGGCGGCACGGCGTCGCAGATCCTCCCCGGCGGCCAGTTCGAAGGTCGTTCGATCGTCGTGGGTGAAGACGAACGCGGTCTCGAGCGCGGCCAGAGCCGCCTCGGTCACGGTGCGCAGCAGGTGCCGGTATTCGGTCTGGGCCGACTTGAGAAACTTGCGGCGGGCGGGCACGTTGGCGAAGAGGTGTTCGACCCGCACGGTGGTGCCGCGGCGTCGGGCGCACGGTTCGAAGACGACGATCTCCCCCCCCTCCACGACGATCCGCACCCCTTCGGCGCCCTCGCCGGCGGCGCTCTCCAGCACCAGCCGGCTCACAGCGGCGATGCTGGGCAGAGCTTCGCCGCGAAAACCGTAGCTGTCGAGCGCGGCCAGATCGTCGACGGTCGCGATCTTGCTGGTGGCATGACGGCGCAGGGCCAGGCGAGCCTCGTCCGAGGTCATTCCGTGACCGTCGTCCACGACCTCGATCAGATCGCGCCCCCCCGTGCGGGCGGTCACCGTGACGGTGCGGGCACCGGCATCAAGGGCGTTCTCGACGAGTTCCTTGACGACCGAAGCCGGACGTTCGACCACTTCGCCCGCGGCAATCTTGTCGACCACGTTATCGGGCAGGATGCGGATCGCGTGACTCACCCTGGTTGCTCCCCCCCTGATGCCCTGTCAGGCGACAATTGCAGTATTCGATTGTCGCCGCATTTCCGGCATCTCTATCCGGACAGTATCGCCAGTAACCCGACGATCATATCCACCTTCATGATGATCTGAAAGCGCCGGTAAACGGCTGCCTCACGCGGGCGACGCAGACCGGCGATGACGATCGCGACCGGAATCCCCACCCCCGCGAGCACGATCGGAAGGTAGGGAAATGCCAGCCACCCGGCCAGGCTGGGAA
>CAZNUA010000039.1:0-14745 GCA_964576115.1 uncultured Gemmatimonadota bacterium | reverse complement strand
CCCGCGAGCACGATCGGAAGGTAGGGAAATGCCAGCCACCCGGCCAGGCTGGGAACGGGCAGCAGGGCGAGCAGAATCAGCAGCGCCGCAATGGCGGTGCGCCGGGCGACGCCCTCGCCGGCCGTGATCGGCAAGGTTGTCAAGCCGCCGGTGCGGTCGGCCTCGCAATCCTCCAGATCCTTGACGACCTCGCGTCCCAGATCGAAAAAGAAGGCGAATACCCCGGGTATCAAACCCCAAGCCCCCGTCCCCGCGGCCAGGCTTCCGAAGAGAAAGGCCGTCCCGGTCAGCAGGCTGACGACCAGATTGCCGATCAACGTACTGCCGCTGGCCCACAGATCGTAGAACACGATCAGCCCGACACTCGCCGCGGCGATCAACCGGCAGGCGGGCGGCAGCGGCAGGGTGGCCGCCAGACCCGCCGCAAAGAGCACGATCGCCAGGACGAGGGCCGCCTTCGGGTCCAACCGTCCGCTCGGCAGAGGCCGGTTGGGTTTGTTGACGGCATCCACGGCGAGGTCGGCGACATCGTTGAGGGTATTGCCCCCGGCGGTGATCAACGCGGCGGCAACCGCCGCCCAGAAGATCTGCGACGGATGCAGAATCGTCGCGGAGCCGGTCAGGGCCCCGGCGGTTACCGCCACGGCGGCGATAGCCACATTATGCGGTCGGGTGATGAGAATGCCCTGGACAAGGGCCCTCATCGATCGCTGCTCCCGGGCCAGGTCGGGTACGCGTGGCACGAGGGGGCGCCTCGGGGGGGAATCCGCTGCACCCGCGGCGGGATACGGAGCTCGAAATCGTCCGGATGACGGTCGGGGTCGGGATCGCGGCGGACGATCTCGAGAATCAGGTCGAGTCCGTCATCGGGATAGTGCAGGGTGACCTGCTGCGGCAGGCGGGCCGAACCGATCCGACGGTAGCCGTCGAACCGGGCCTCCATGAGAATCGAACCGTCAGGAGCCAGACGTACGGTCCGGCAGTAAGAAAAATCCCGTTCCAGGCAGAGGAGCAGGCGCGTCCCGTCCTCGCGCTCGATCCCGAGGTTGATCTGTTCTGGTCCCACGTCGTACTGATCGACCCGGGCGGCAAGTTCGGCCGGATCCCAGGCCAGAGCCGGCCCGAGGACCAGCTCGCGCACGACCGACTCGTCGAGCCGGATCCCCTGAATCTCCATGATCCGGCTGCCGAGAAAGACCCCGTCGATCACCGCGCTCTGCATCGGCAGGTAGATCGTGAACTGCGGTCCGAACATCACCGCCTGCAGAGCCAGCCCTCCCAGCGTCACGCTGACATCGAGACGTATCGAATCGGGAGCGGCAAAGAGTGCGCTCACGCGTGTCATGAAGGATCCCTGCAGGGTCTGGATCAGAAGGGTTCCGACGGTCTGCAGCTCATCCACGTCACCGGCCGCATCGGCCGCCCGCCGGAGAACCTGTTCGGGGCCCAGAGCGACGAAATCGGGTTCGGCGGTCCGGGCGTAGTAACTGCATCCGCAGAGGAGGCTGGTGCTGAGAACGACGATGGCAGCGCTGGCGGCGATGAACCTGGTCACGGTCGTCTCCTCTTACCTGGGCATGATCGCGGTCAACGGCAGGAACCGGCCCGAAGTGGTCTGCGGACTCAGTTCCCTGGTCCAGAAGGCCGCCGCGGAGTTCCCGGAATCGAGCACCCAGGCGGCCCGGAAGCTCTCGCGCGCTTCCGGGTACGATTCCTGGATCAGCTGAATCCGTCCCAGATAGGTGAAGACGAACGAGGGCGCAACCCGCTGCTGCCCGGCAGGAACGGTCTGATCGCGCAGTTCTGCAACCGTCTCTTCCAGATACTCGAGGGCCTGTTCATAGGCGCCCTGATCGTACTCGACCAATCCCAGCCGATACAGATAGTAATAAGCCCGGTCGGGCAGCAGGACCGCCGCCCGGGGCAGCCAGCGGCGCATCTCGGGCACCAGGGATTCGGCCTCCCAGAACGCTCCCCGCAGCAGTGCGTAGGACTCGATCAGCAGTTCGACATGATTCCCGACGAGTTCGGGATCCTCGGGCGATTCTTCGACGAGTCGCACCGACGCCCGGAGCGCGGCCTGGCGGGCCAGTACTCCGCTGGCGATGCCTTCTTCGACCGGTTCGGAGTCATCGGGAGAACGTTCGAGCCAGGCGGCCGCAGCCATGAGACGCAGGCGCGGATTCAGACCGCCGGTCTTTGCGAAGTAGCGGCCGGCCGCGGCGACTTCGCTCGCAAGCCGTTCGCGTCCGGACAGGTACTCCCGCAGAAACAGACCGGTGTTGGGCAGGGTGCGCACCCGCTCGTCGAAACCCAGATGCCACGAGGTCTGGGCATCGACGAAGAAGGCCCGGGGAGCCCGGTACTCCAGAAAGGGAAAGGTGTTGGAGTTGATCCGCCCCCCCAGGCTCGTGGCCTCGGCGAAGCGCAACGGACTCATCAGCTGCCGACTCAGCAGGGTATAGAGATCGGCGATCTCGATCGCTTCCAGGTCGGCCCGCACCCCCGGCCGGGCCAGTCGTTCGGCCGCGGCATCGAAATTCCACTGCTGCGGTTCGTTGCTGCCGATCAGGAGCAGATCGCCGGGCGACATGCCCCAGACACTCACATAAGGGAAAGCCTGGGCGAAGGTCAGAAAGACGCACTGCAGGGTCTCGTCGCTCTGTTCGTAGACGTGGATCCACTGCGCCGCCACCCCGCCCGGTTCGAGCCGATCGCGCAGAGTAGTGAAGTACTCGATCGTGAAGAGACCGCCGATACCGGCGATCCAGGGATTGCTCGGTTCCGAAATGATCACATCGTAGTGTGCTTCGGGGCGGGTGAGCAGGTAGGTCCTGGCATCCTGGGTGACCAGATCGGTTCGCTCGTCCTCGAGCGGCCGGCCGCTGATGTCGTCGAAATAGCGGCTCGCCCGGACCACCCCCGGTGAAATCTCGACCACCTCGACCCGCTCGAGCGGATAGCGGAGCAGGTGTCCGACAGTCTGGCCGCTGCCCAGACCGATGACGAAAGCCCGGCGGGCCTGCGGGACCATCAGCGCCGGCACCGCAGCCAGCATCGTCTGGGTGGTGCGATCTCCCAGACCGGTACTGGCATCGGCCTTGCCGTTCACGATCAGCGAGGTTCCGGCCTCGTTGCTGATCACGGCCACGGTGCCGTTGATGTCCTCCTCGTAGAAGAGCACTTCGGCCTGTTCGATCTTCTGTCTGAACTCGGCCGTGACGTCGCCCTCGAGCCGCTCGCGGAAGACCCCGTTGGCGAATGCCCGCAGGTCCCAGGCCGGAGCCAGCGCCAGGTACAGCACGACGCAGATACCGGCGGTGGTCGCGGCCCGCTGCAGGGTGACCCGCCCCACCCGGGGATGCAGCGCCAGCACAATGAAACCGACCGCCAGATTGATCACGATCCCGAGCTCGAGGGTGAGTTTGACACCCAGCAGAGGCAGGAGCACGAGACCGCCGAGCAGGGCTCCGACAATGGTCCCGACAGTGTTGAACGCATAGATCCGTCCTACCGGGCTCCCTACCCTCTCGAGCAGGCGGGCCGCTACATCGGTGGCCAGCGGCAGGGCGGCGCCCGAGGCCAGGGTCGGCGGCACCATGATCGTCAGGCAGAAGAGGTACTTGAACAGTTCGTGGATCGGATACCCCGTCTCGGTGGGCGCCACCACGCTCTGCAGCCAGAGGAAGTGGAAGGGGAGCCGCCCGTAAAGCGGCAGTGTCAGCAGCAGGCAGGCGCCGATCGCCAGCTGGCTCAAGCCGAAGAACAGAAAAGGTCGGGCGAACCGGGCCAGCCATCGGGCGATGAGCGAACCGAGAGCGATACCGGTGATGAAGGCCGCCAGCATGAGCGTGAAGCTGTAGGTGCTCGAACCGAGGATGGTCGAGAGCATTCTGATCCAGGCCACTTCATACGCCATCACGGTCAGCCCCGAAAGACCGGCGCCCCAGAGCACAATCCGGGCCGGTAGCCGGAGCCGTTCCGGCTCCAGTGCGGCGAATTCCCCCCCCTCCCATCGGGTTCCGGCGCGCTGTTTCTGTCCGCTCGCCGTCCCGGACTCGGCGCCGTTCCCGGCCTCTGCCGTCCGGTCGCCGGTGAACCAGTCGTACCGCCAGGCCCCCAGCAGGCCGACCCCTACCACGATATTGAGCGTCGCCGCGATCGTCAGGGTGGCGCTCATACCCAGCCCCGGGATGAAAAGGAATCCGGCCAGAAGGGCTCCGAGCACGGCCCCCAGGCTGTTGATGAAGTAGAGTCCGGCGACCCTCTTCCCGACCCGTTCGGGGTGACCGGTCAGGGTCCGGGTCAGCAGCGGCAGTGTGCCGCCCATACAGAAAGTCGAGGGAACCAGGAGCAGGAGCGAGATCAGGAACTTGTTCGCCACCCCCCCCGCTCCGGTCGTGCCGAGCAGACCGGCCAGGAGCAGGTACAGGGCGCTCGCGGCCGAGAAGAGGAGCGGGAAGACGAGCCCGTACAGGCCGATCCCCATCTCGAGGTAGCTGTAGAGCACCAACGGTTCGCTGATCCGGTCGGCCAGGCGGCCGAAGGCGTACGCTCCCAGGGCCATCCCGCCCATGTAGGCGGTCAGCACCATGATGTGCGCGTAGGCGGTGCCGCCGAGCACCAGATCGAGATAGCGGGCCCAGACGACTTCGTAGATCAGGCCGGCCGAGCCCGAGATGAAGAAGGCGGTCCAGATGGCGGGGACGAACCAGCGGCTTCGCGACATCAATCCGGCTCCGATCCGGGTTCCGGTGGAGGATTCAGCACGGCGGTCCGGTCATCGCTCAGGATGCCGGAATCGGCTCAGGGGATCGGGTGCGCTCAACTCCTCAAGATAGAATGCGACCACGGGATTGTCCGGGTTCAATCGATACGAATCGGAGAAAACCTGCCGGGCCGAATCCCAGTCGCCCCGGGCCACCAGGGTGCGGCCCAGGTAGGCCAGGACCGCGTGGGCCGGTACACGATCGTCCCCGGCGGCGAGGAACTCCTCCCGTTCTTCGGTAGTGGCGTCGGCGAGCAGCTGCCCCAGGCGGTCGGGATCCGCGGCCGCCCCGAGGCGCTGCACGACCTCGCGCAGGGCGTCTTCCGATTCGGCGTATTGGCCCCGGTCATACGCGATTCGGCCGTATTCGTAGAGCCAGTACGGGGTTTCTTCCGGAAGCTGTTCGATCGCCCAGCCGAGAACGTTGGAGAGCCTCTCGGCGGTTGCGTCGGCGGAGTACAGAACGCTGCGTATCTGCCGGTAGTAATCGAGCAGGAGCCGGGCGTAATCGCCGACCGTCCGGGCCGAGCCCGGCCCGGTCGTCGCCCGGCGGGCTGACTCCTCGACCATCTCCTGCATGACGGCCAGACCGCTCTGCTCGATTGCCTGCTCGACCGCTTCGGATTCGGGGTCGCGCCTCTGCATGACGGCCGCAGCCGAAACGTAGAGACGGGGTTCGATCACCCCGGCGTTCTGCATGTACCGGATCACTCCCGCCAGCTCTGCGGTGGCTGGATCGCGCCCGGCGAGCCAGGAGCGCAGGGTGAGGCGGGTATTGATCAACGAGCGGGTCCGCTCGTCGAACCGGTTGTGCAGGGTGGCGCCCTGGTTCAGGAAGAAAGCCCGGGGAGCGTGGTACTCCAGGAAGGGCCTGTCATCGGTATTCAGCCGCCCCGGTCCGGCCGTGGCCTCGGCCACGCGCAGGGGGCTCATGAGCTGGCGTGTCAGCAGGGTGAAGAGGTTGGGAATGTGAATCCGGTCCAGATCCGCCCTGACCGCGGGACGCTCCAGCGCGGCCAGGGAACGGGCGAAGTCCCACGCCACCGGCCGCATGCTGCCGACCAGCAGCAGGTCGCCGCTCGAGAGTCCCCAGACGGTGGTATAGGGGAAGACCGCCGCGAAGGTCTTCATCACGCTGGTGAGGGTTTCCTCGGTCTGCTGGTAGGAGTGGATCCACTGCGCCACGACCCCCCGCAGCTCGAGATGATCGCGCAGGGTGGTGAAGTACTCGAGTGAAAAGAGCCCCCCGATCCCGGCGATCCACGGGTTGCTCGGTTCCGAGAGAACCAGATCGTATCGCACGTCGGGCCGGGTCAGCAGATAGGTCTTGGCGTCCTGGGTCACCAGGGTCGTGCGGGGATCGTCGAGCGGGCGATGGTTGATCTCATCGAAAAAGTGACTGGCCTGGATGACCCCGGGGGATATTTCGACGATCTCGACGCCGCCGACCGGATACTGCAGCAGGTGGCCGGCGGTCTGACCGCTCCCCAGACCGATCACCAGGGCCCGCCGGGCGTCGGGGATCATCATGGCCGGAATGGCCGCAATCAGGGTCTGGGTCGTCTGGTCGTTGGCATAGGTACTGGCGTCGGTTTTCCCGTTCACGATCAGGGAGTAGTTGTCCCGGAAGGACATCACCGCGACGGTGCCGTTGATGTCCTCGGTATAGAACTCGATCGCCTGGCTGACCTGTTCGGTCTGAAAGCGGGTGCGCGCCGTACGGCGGTCTCCGCGGGTGTGATAGGCCCCCGAAGCCAGGGCGACCTTATCCCAGGCGGGGGCCAGAAGCAGAAAGAGAACGGTCAGCAGGGCTACCGTGCCGGCGGTGCGCTGAAAGACGCATCCCTGTGTGCGCGGAGCCAGACTGAGAACGTACAGCCCGACGAGAAGGGTGACGACGATCCCGGCAGTCATCGTGGCCCGCACTCCGAAGGCGGGCAGCAGTATCAGTCCGCCGACGAGGGCGCCGACGATCGTACCGAAGGTGTTGACCGCCCACAGGTGGCCGACCGGAGCCCCGACTTCGCGGCGCAGGCGGGCCGCCACATCTGTGGCCAGCGGCAGGGCGGCCCCCGAGGCCAGGGTCGGCGGGAGCATGATCGCCAGGCAGAAGAGATACTTGACCAGTTCGTAGAGCCGGTATCCGGCGTCGGTGCGCGGGAGCATGCTCTGCAGGTCGAGGAAGATGTGCGGCAGACGGGCGTAGAGCGGCAGGGTGATGAGCAGGGCCAGGCCGATCCGCAGCAGGCTCGCCCCGAAATGGTAGAACGGCGTACCCTTGCGGGCCAGCCGGCGGGCGATGAGCGAGCCGAAAGCAATCCCGGTGATGAAGGCCGCCAGCATCAGGGTGAAGCTGTATGTGCTCGAACCAAGGATGGTCGAGAGCAGGCGGATCCAGCTGACTTCGAAGACCATGACCACCAGTCCGCACACCGCCGCACCCCAGACCGCGACCCGGCCCCAGAGCGCCAGGCGTGATTCCGGAACGCCCTCGAACTCGGGCACCGGCCCCGTACCCGGCCCCGCTTCGTCCCCCCCGGAACCGACCGGTGCACCATCTTCTGTTCCGGTTTTCTCCGAGGTTTCGGCCACACCGGCCGCTGCGATCGTCTCCTCCCCCACCGGAACCTCTCCCACCAGCCGGAAACGCAGAGCGGCGAACACCCCCCCGCCGGCGAGCAGGTTCAGACCCGCCGCGGTCCAGAGGCTGGCCGTGACCCCCACGGCCGGTATCAGGGCGAAGCCGGCCAGCAGGGCCCCGCTGACCGCGCCGATCGAGTTGATGAAGTACAGTCCTGCCACCCGCCGCCCGACCTGACCGGGCGAAGAGGTCAGGACGCGTGTCAGCAGGGGCAACGTGCCCCCCATGAGGAAGGTCGAGGGTCCGAGCAGCAGGGCGCTGTTGATGAATTTGTTCGCCACCCCTCCGAGGCCGGTCGTTCCGAGTCCATTGGCCAGCAGGAGATAAAAGGCGCTGCCGGCGGCGAAGAGAAGCGGGAAGAGCAGACCCCAGAGCGCGACACCGCATTCGAGCAGGACATAGAGACGCAGCGGTCGCTTGATCCGGTCGGCCAGCCGGCCGAAGAACCAGCTCCCCAGGGCCAGGCCCCCCATATAGGCGGCCAGCACCATGGTATGGGCATACGTCGTCCCACCCAGCACCAGGTCGAGATAGCGGGCCCAGACCACCTCGTAGACCAGTCCGGCGGCGCCGGAAATGAAGAAGGCGGTCCAGACGATCGGAGCTTGCAGGTTCCTCTGCCCCATCACACCCCCTCCGGCGCCAGCAGGGCGGTTGCGAAGAGGGCCGGGTCGAACGGCTGCAGGGCCTCGATGTCCTCCCCCACCCCCACCATTTCGATCCCGATCCCGACCTGTTCGGCCACCGCCACGGTGACTCCGCCTCGGGCGGTGCCGTCGAGTTTGGTCAGAACCAGCCCGGTCACCCCGATCCGCCGGGTGAACTCGCGGGCCTGCACGATCGCGTTCTGCCCCGTGGTGGCGTCGAGAACGAGCAGGGTCTCGTGCGGTGCTCCCTCGAGACGGCGGTCGAGCACGCGGGCGATCTTGGCCAGCTCTTCCATCAGGCCGTGACGGGTGTGCAGCCGGCCGGCGGTGTCGATCAGCAGGACGTCGGCTCCCCGGGCGACAGCGGCCTCCAGGGCGTCGTAGGCCACCGCTGCGGGATCGGCTCCCTCCTGGGAACGCACGAAATCGGCGCCCGCCCGCTGGGCCCAGACCTCGAGTTGTTCCACCGCTGCTGCCCGCCAGGTATCGGCCGCTGCAATCAGAACCCGGCGGCCCGTCTGACGCCAGCCGTGAGCCATCTTGCCGATCGTGGTGGTCTTGCCCGAACCGTTGACGCCGACGAAGAGAACCACGTGGGGGGAGCCGGCCAGTTCGTCCTCGAAGCGGCGGGGACGCGCGTGGGGAGTGAGCATATCGGCGATCATATCGCTCATGAGGCGGGTGATCTCTTCAACCGACAGTCCCCGCCGGCCGGCCAGCTCGGCCTCGAGCCGGTCGCGGATGCGCAGCGCCGCCTCGGGTCCCAGATCGGCTTCGAGCAGTCGGTCTTCGAGCTGGTCGAGGGTCGCCCGGTCGGGGCGCGAGCCGGGGCCGAAGAGATCGGCCACATCGGTCAGCAGCAGTTCCCTGGTGCGCGTGAGCCCCCGGGCCAGGCGTGATCGCAAGGTCGTCATGGACGTGAGGCCGGTCCCCGCAAATGATGGTTACGCCGCTGCTTCCTCCCCGAACCGGACCCCGACCACCTTCGAGACGCCCGGTTCCTCCATCGTGATTCCCAGGAAAGCGTCCGAGGCTTCCATGGTGCGGTTGTTGTGCGTGATCACGATGAACTGGGTCGACTTCTGGAAGCTGGCCAGCACCCGGAGGAAACGCCCGATGTTGGCTTCATCCAGCGGCGCGTCGACCTCATCAAGGATACAGAAAGGACTCGGTTTGACCAGATAAATGGCAAAGAGCAGGGCCACCGCGGTCAGGGCCCGTTCCCCGCCCGAGAGGGCCGCCAGGCTCTTGAGGATTTTGCCCCGGGGGCGGGCCACGATCTCGATCCGGGCCTCGAGGGGATCCTCGTCGTCGGCCAGGTAGACGTCGGCCTCACCCCCTTCGAAAAACTGGCTGTAGGTGCGCTGGAAATTGGTACGGATGATCGAGAAGGTTTCGTTGAAACGCTGGCGGGCGGTCTTGTTGATCTTCCGGATCGTCTGCTGCAGGTCGGCGCGGGCTTCTTCGAGATCGTCCCGCTGGCCGGTCAGGAACTCGAGCCGCTCCGCTTCGACCTCGTACTCCTCGAGCGCCAGCAGATTGACCGGCCCCAGCTTGTCGATCCGCTCGCGCAGGTCGCGCACTTCTTCGTCGAGGACATCGAGTTCGGGCGATTCCTCGCCCTCTTCGAGCAGATCGGCCTCCTGCACTGCCGTCAGATCGGTGTCGTACTCTTCGCGGACACGCTCGGCCAGGTTTTCACGCCGCATCTGCAGTTCGGACAGGCGCAGTTCTAGGGTGTGGGCTCGCTCCTGCTGGTCTTCGCGCACCTTACGTTCCCGGCGCAGTTCTTCCTCGAGTTCCTGGACGGTGTTGCGCTGTTCGAGGTACTCCTTCTCGCCGGCGGCCAGCTCCTCTTCGAGTTCGCTGCGGGCCGCCCGCCGCTCCTCCAGCACTCTCTCGTCGGACTCGATCGTCTCGACGAGGGCGGCGCAGTTGCGCTCCGATTCGGCCGCTTCTTCGCGGCGCCGGGTGGCAGAAGCGGCCAGTTCCTCGGCGCTTTCGCCCAGCCGCTCGATCTCGCGGCCCAGGCCCTCCAGGCGCTGCTCGACCCGGGCGCGGTTCAGGCGCAGTTCCTGCAGGCGGTGCCGTCCGGCGTCCTGTTCGCCGGCAATGGCGAGCACCTTCTGGCGCTGTTCCTCGAGCGCCCCACCGAGTTCGCCGCTCTCCTCCAGTGCTTTGGAGAGCAGCGGGCTGAGCTTCTCGAATTCGGTTTCGTCGTCGGCCAGTTCGCTCTCTTCGTCGGCAATCCGGAGGGCGAGATCCTGCAGCTTTTCCTGCAGACCTTCCTGGCGCGAACCGGCCGTAGTGAGCGACAGGTCGATGCCGCGTCGGTCCTCTTCGACCTGTTCGATCGTCCGGTTCACGGCCGCGGCGCGCTCTCTGAGTTCGGCCGCCTCTTCGCGGCGGTGCTGTAGTCCGGCCTCGGTTTCGTCGCGCGTCCGTGCGATACGGGTGACCTTCTCCTGCAGGTCCTCGAGCCGGCGGCGGCGGGAGAGCAGACCGGCCTCGGCGGCGCCCGACTCGCCCGGTCCGGTCGCGATGAGACCGCCCGGCAGGAGCAGTTCCCCGGCGCGGGTCACCAGGGTCCACCCCTCGGCGGCCGCGCGCGGGGCCAGGCGCAGGGCGCTCTCCAGGTCGGTGACGAGCAGGTAGCGGGCCAGCAATCCCCGAGCCAGACTCGGGGCCGGCCCCTGGCCGGCGATCCGTGCGGCGGGTGAGCCTTCGACAGCCGGATCGGTCTGGGCCCAGGAGGGCAGTTCGGCGGCCGCGGTACCCGCCTGCCAGGGGGCGAGCAGGACCGCCCGGCCGCCCTCGCGGCGCCCCCGCAGCAGTGTCAGCGCCCGCTGCAGGGCGTTCTCGTCGAGCAGCAGCAGACCGTCGAGAGCCGGTCCGAGGGCGGCTTCGACAGCCGGCACGGCGTCGGGATCGACCTCGAGGGTCTCGGCCAGCAGGGGCCCGAAGCCCTCCTCGCCGGCCGTGCGCAGGGCCCGGGTGGCCTCACCGACGCCCTCGAGATTCTCGATGAAACCGCGCACGACATCCCGCTCGGTGCGGGCGGCCTGCAGGGCGGTCTCGATCCCGGCCAGACGGGCGGCTGTCTCGTCGATGGTCCCGGCCAGTACGTCGCCGGCCTGCTCCAGGCGCTCCCTCTCGGCGCGCAGGACGCTGCGGATTTCCACCATCTCCACCAGCCGGGTCGAGAGCCGGGCCTGCTCGCGGGTGACCTCGTCGATCTCCGCCCCGGTTCGGGTCTGCTGGGCCCGCAGGCTCTCGATCCGCTCCCGGCGTTCCCGCACCTTGTAATTCAGGAACTCGGCCCGCTGGGCCTCATCCTGGTAATAGACACTGGCACGGGTGTGGCGGGCCTTGAGATCGTCCAGGGCGCTGCGGGCTTCGCGCAGGCGCTCCTCGATACCCGCCAGCTTCTCGCCCGTGGTCTCCTCCTCGCGACCGATCCCACCGAGTTCCTCTTCGGCCCGCTCCCGATCTGACCGCCGGGCCGTGCGCTCCTCGAGCTCGGCCACCCGGCGCTTCTCCATCTCCTCGGCTTCGAGCCGGCCGCGCCGGGCGGCTTCCTCGGCCGCTGTCTTTCGCTCGCGCAGGGCGATGAGCCGGGCCTCGATATTCCGGACCTGCTCGCGGGCTTCCTCGACCCGCTCCTGGGTGCCCTGGACGACCTTCTCCAGATCGAGTTCCAGGCGCCGGGCCTCGGCCAGAGCCGCCTCCTTCTGCCCCAGAGCGCTGCCGGTTCCCGAGCGCGACTCTTTGAGAACCCGCAGCTCGTCGCGCAGGGGGCGGATCTCTTCCTCGTAGCGGCGATCCCGCTTCCAGGCCAGGTGCACTTCGGCCACCGCCAGCCGGTCGCGGTACTTCTGATAGCGCTTGGCCCGGTTCACCTGGCGCTTCAGGCTCCGGACCGCTTTCTCCACCTCGGCAAGTACATCGCCCAACCGCAGCAGATCCTGCTCGACTCCCCGCAGCTTGTTCTGGGTTTCCCGCCGGCGGCTCTTGTACTTCTGGATACCCGCCGCCTCTTCGAAAACGATCCGGCGCTCCTCGGCCCGGTCGCTGATGATGACGTCGACCATTTCCTGCTGGATCACGGTGTAGGCGTTGTTGCCGATCCCGCTGTCCATGAACAGGTCGTGCACGTCGCGCAGGCGGCACTGCTGATTGTTGATCAGGTACTCGCTCTCACCGCTCCGGAACAGGCGGCGGGTGACGGTGACTTCGGCCGCTTCGATCGGCAGTCGTTCGTCGGAGTTGTCGACCGTCAGAGCGACCTCGGCGAATCCCAGCGGCTTGCGGGTCGAAGAGCCGTTGAAGATCACGTCTTCCATCGTCTTGCCGCGGATGGCGGTGGGTTTCTGCTCCCCCATGACCCATTTCAGGGCATCCACGATGTTGGTTTTGCCGCAGCCGTTGGGACCGACCACGGCGGTCATGCCGTCACCGAAATCGATCTCGATCTTGTCGGCAAAGGACTTGAATCCGTATATCGTCAGGGTCGAGAGCCGCACGGCATTCTCCTGCCGGGTGCCTGCCTACGTCTTTGTCTTTCGCCGGGCCGCACCGACGGCGCGCACCACGGCGCGCACGAGTTGCTCCTGCTCGGACGGCAGCACGGTCCGGATAGTAAGAATCACCTGTTCCTCCGACACTCGCGCCACGACCGGCGGTCGGCCCCGGCGCAGGGCCCGATCGAGCGCGGCGGCAGTGACGACGCCGCTTTTCGGTCTCAGGACCACCGCCCGGTCGGGCAGTTCGGTGTCGGGACTGCTCCCCCCGCCCAGCACGCAGGTCGCCGGGGCGGTCGTGACCGTCACCGGGGACGTCTCCGAACCGGCTTCCGCCTGCCTGTCCAGGGCCGCCCGGATGGCATCTCGCACCTGGTTGGCCCGGGTTGTGAGTTCGGCCCGGGTAGCCAGGGCCATGGCCCGCACCGGCAGGTCGGTGTCGGCCCGACCGGTCAGGTAGAGCCGGATGGTGGCCTGCAGGACCGCCAGCTGCAGCTTGTCCAGGCGCAGGGCCCGGGCCAGGGGATTGGCCTTCATACCGGCCACCGCTTCGGCCTGCCCGAAGATGAGTCCCGCCTGCGAGCCCCCCAGAAGCTTGTCCCCCGAACAGGTAACGGCCACGACCCCTGTTTCGAGACCCGCCCGCACGGTCGGTTCCAGGGGTGCTCCCAGCCGCCCGGGCTTGTCCATGATCCCGCTGCCCTGATCGTCGAGAACCGGTACTCCGTGCGCGGCCCCGACCTCCACCAACTCGGCCAGGGGGACCTGCTTCACAAAACCCGTCTGTGCGAAGTTGCTCTGGTGCACGTGCAGGATCAGCCCCGTGCGGCGGGTCACGGCCCGTTCATAGTCGCGCCGGTGGGTCTTGTTGGTGGTTCCCACCTCGACGATCGTCGCCCCGCTCTTGACCATGATCTCGGGCATGCGGAAACTGCCGCCGATCTCCACCAGATGGCCGCGCGAGACGATCACCTCGCGGCCCGAGGCCAGGGTGTCCAGGGCCAGCAGAACCGCCCCGGCGTTGTTGTTCACGGCCAGGGCCGCATCGGCTCCGCTCAGCACGCAGAGCAGTTCCTCGACCGCCTCGAGCCGGCTCCCCCGCCGGCCCGCCTCGAGGTCGTATTCCAGATCGCAGTACCCCCGCCCGGCGGCCCGAATCGCCCGCAGGGCTTCGCCGGCCAGGGGAGCCCGGCCCAGGTTGGTGTGCAGGACGACTCCGGCGGCATTGATCACCGGCCGGGGGGTGCGGGCCGTGATCCGGGCCGCTGCCGCCCGCATCTCGCACCGGGCCGCAGCCAGCGCTTCGGTCTTCGAACCGGGCGTCCACTCTCCCTCTTCGATCCGCCGGCGCAGAGCCTCGACGATGCGCCGTCCCAACCGGGTCCGCGCCTCCCGCGTCAGGCGCGCGCCTGGTCCGCTGCCCGGACTCGCCGTGAGCTCCTCGATCGAGGGCAGGTGCCGGAAGAGTGCCCGTCTGTCCTCCGCTTTTCGCTTCGGCATTCCGGTCAGTTCCCCCCTCCGGACTCCGGGTACACTCCGAGAACCCGCACCTCCTCGGGTGCGAATCCGCAACCTCTCTTCATCCCGTATGGTACTTCACCCGACCGACACCGCCGGGTCAAATTGGCGTTGATTCAGAGACCCGATTTCGACAGTATGTAGTGCCGGTCCGGGACTGGTGTTTCGGGCCGGATCAGGCGAGAGTAGCTCAGCTGGTAGAGCCTCACGTTGCCAACGTGATTGTCGCGGGTTCGAGTCCCGTCTCTCGCTCCAGAATGACCCCCCGGCGGCCCTTAGGCTGCCGGGGGGTTTTCGTTGTTCGGGCAGGATCCGGCTCCGATCGGGAAGCGGCTAGACCCCCTCGCTGATCGAGGCGACCGGATCGATACGGGTGGCCCGGCGGGCCGGGATCAGCGTCGCGATCAGCAGCACCGCCGGGACCACCAGCAGGGCGATGGCATAGGGGACCGCATTCCAGGGGCCGATCTCGAAGAGCAGGCCCCGGATGAGACGGGCGGTAATGAGGGAACCGGCCAGACCGAGCCCCAGGCCGAGCAGAATCAGGGGGATGTTGCGGGCCAGAACGCCCCGGACGATATCGACCGAACGGGCGCCGATGGCGATCCGGATGCCGAACTCGCGCCGGCGGCAGCTCACCGCGTAGGCAGC